>JANNQX010000226.1:0-2086 GCA_031400975.1 Gemmatimonadota bacterium | reverse complement strand
GGTCGGCCCGCCCAACCGAGACGACAGCCACATCCGGGGAACCGGTGTCGCCCGGAAGGGCGGCCAGGTCCGGCGCCTCGGCCAGGACGTACCCGGCCCGCATCAGACTGCGTTCCAGGCCGTCGGGACGAGCGGTTGGTGGGCCAACTAACAATACGCGTGTCTGCATCCTGCTCACACTTTGGCACGATCCGGACCATCTCAATAGGATCGTGAGCATACAGCGTATCTTGTTATAAAAAAACCACTTAGCCCATGTCACATCAGGTCACTTCTAGGGCCGTTCATGGGTGGGTGTCGTGTCAAATATCCGACAACCCCGACCGATTTGCCCCCGACGTGCCTCGCCTTGAACCCTCCGGTCGGCTTGTCCGAACCGCCCCGAGTGCCGATCTTTCCTGACTCACGTGAGCCAACCGGGGCGCCTAATCTCGCGGGCCGTCCCTTCACAGTTCCGGTGGCAGCCCGTCGGAACCCGACTCCAGGACTATGAGCCATTCCATCAGCCTCGCCGCCCACGGCGTCACGACCAAGACCGTTTGGACCAACCTCGGAACCCCAGCCCTATACGAACACTCCGCCCGGCGCGGCGAGAGCCGACTGACCGACCACGGCGCTCTCGCGGTCGTGACCAAGCCCCACACCGGCCGGTCGCCGAAAGACAAGTTTGTCGTGGACGAACCAACCAGTTCCGGACAGATCTGGTGGGACAAGAATGATCGGGTGTCGGCCACGGCGTTCGACCGGCTCCTCAGCGACGTTCAGCAGCATCTCAGCGGCCAACCTGAGGTCTTTACCCAAGACCTCTACGGCGGCGCCGATCCGAGCTACCGCTTGCCGGTCCGATTCATCACCCCGAACGCCTGGCAGGCGATGTTCGTGCGGAACATGTTTATCCGGCCGGATCCGGCGGCGCTGGCTTCGTTTGCCCCGGACTTCTTAGTCTATCATGCCCCCGAATTTCAGGCCGACCCAGCCCTACACGGGACCCGGACCGGGACGTTCATCGTTCTCAATTTCGCCAAAAAGATCATTGTGATCGGGGGGACCCGCTACGCCGGGGAAATGAAGAAGTCGATCTTCACCGCGCTCAACTTCCTGCTGCCTCAGCAAGGCGTGCTCCCGATGCACTGTTCCGCCAACATTGGGGCCGGCGGCGACACGGCGATCTTTTTCGGGTTGTCGGGAACCGGCAAGACGACCCTCTCGGCCGACCCGACCCGGAAGCTGATTGGGGACGACGAGCACGGGTGGAGCGATCGCGGAGTCTTCAACTTCGAGGGCGGCTGCTACGCGAAGGTCATCCGGTTGTCGAAGTCCAGCGAACCGGAGATCTGGAACGCGAGTCACATGTTCGGCACGGTCCTCGAAAACGTGACGCTCGACGAGCAGTCCAGAGCCGTGGATTTCGACTCTGATACGATCACCGAGAACACCCGCGCCAGCTACCCGATCCACTACATCCCCAATTTCGAACCGACCGGGGTCGGCAGCCATCCAAAGAACATCGTCTTCCTGACCGCCGATGCCTTCGGGGTCATGCCGCCGATTGCCCGGCTCACTGCCGAGCAGGCGATGTACCACTTCCTGTCCGGATATACCGCCAAGGTGGCCGGTACGGAACGAGGAGTGACCGAGCCGACAGCCACCTTCTCCTCCTGTTTCGGCGCCCCATTCCTGCCGCTCCATCCCGGGGTCTACGCCAAGATGCTCGGCGAGAAGATCGCCAAGCATGACGCCAAGGTCTGGTTGGTCAATACCGGTTGGACCGGCGGCCCGTACGGCGTTGGATCCCGGATGAAGCTCGGCTCAACTCGCGCGATGGTCACGGCGGCCCTGTCAGGCGCCCTCGACCAGGGGAGCTTCCGAACCGAACCGGTGTTCGGATTCGACGTCCCGACCGTCGTGGCCGGTGTCCCTGCTGAGGTACTCGATCCAAGGGCGACCTGGCAAGATGGAGCCGCCTACGACGCCCAAGCATCGAAACTCGCGGCGATGTTCAAGGAGCACTTCAAGGCGTACGCCGGCCAGGTCCCCGAGACGGTCGCCCAGGCGGGGCCGAGGTAGGCTCGGCGACTCGGCACTC
>JANNQX010000225.1:0-2337 GCA_031400975.1 Gemmatimonadota bacterium | reverse complement strand
CATAGCCACCGACTACGGCGGTGTGGCAACTCCGCAGTTCCGGTCCGACGTGGTACTTCGTCTTGATCGGTTCGATGTCCGTCGTTTCCTTGACCGAGGCCATGAAGCCATTGGCCTGGAGGTGCTCGACCCACTTCGAGCAACAGCCGCAGTTTGGGTCCTTGTAGACGACCACGGCGACTTTGGCCTGGTGTCCACCAACGTTCGGAAGGAAGACCGCGGCACCGGCCACGGCGCCGAGGCGGATGATTGCATCACGTCGATTGATCATTTTTGGAGGGCCAATCTGATTTGGACGGCCTTGCCGATTTTGGCTTCGAGCCGCCCGGTGGTGGTGCAGTCCATGACGTCGTTTCGGCCATTCGGGAGGTCGATGGCTTGGGCGGTCAGGAGTGTGGCGATGGCCGTTTGGCCGTCGGCGGCCGGCTTGACGAAGCCCGCCAGTGATAAGTAAACCACGTACGAATCGGCGTTCGGGCCGGTCAGGCCCTCGCCGCAACGGAGATACGACGACAGGGGTTCTTTGCCGAGGCGCCGCATGATCTTGGCCTTGACCGTCCCGATTTCCCCGGCAGCAGCGTCGCTGTAGGACGTCGGAATGTCGAGGCTCTTGAGCACCTCGGAGAGGGCCTTCCAAGCCGAATCGCGGGGCGCCGCCACCATCACACTTGACGGCAATTCGCTCGGCCGTTCCATCATCCGGCTCAAGATTTCCGGCGGAATGAATCGAGAGGAGAAGGAACCGCTACCGCTCGGGATCGCGACCGGAGTCTGGCCCATCAGTCCGCCAACCGCCCCGATCCACAGGGCCGCCACGGCCGTTCCAATCTTTTGGCTCATCATGCCCTCCTGGGTCAGAGAAAAGTAACTCGAAACCAGCCCCGCCGGGGCTATTTTGTAGCCATGACCGAATTCCAGTCGCCGCTGGCCCCGATGCTGGCTTCTCAGCGGTTTGTTGTCCTCGACGGCGGCCTCGGCACCGAATTGGAGCACCGGGGCCACGACGTGAGTGACCCGCTCTGGTCGGCTGTGCTGCTGATCGACCAGCCGGCGGCCCTTCACGCCGTGCACCTCGACTATTTCCGGGCCGGAGCCGACGTCGTCGTGACCGCCAGTTACCAACTGTCGTTCGAACGCTTGGCCGCCCGGAACCTGTCAGCCAAGGCCGCCGACGCGGTCTTTGTTCGGAGTGTTCGGCTTGCCCAAGATGCTCGGGACCAGTTCCAATCCGAATCCGATGACCCCCTCCGATTGCGACCGCTGGTGGCGGCCTCGGTCGGGCCGTACGGCGCCACCCTCGGTGACGGATCGGAGTACACCGGCGTGTGCGGGATCAGTGATCGCCAGTTGCGAGCCTTTCATGCGGCTCGGCTCGACGTCCTGGTCTCGGCGGCCCCCGATCTCCTGGCCTGTGAAACGATTCCCTCGCGCCGGGAAGCCGAAATCCTGGCTGATCTCCTGGTCGAGCGGGCAACCGTCCCGGCCTGGATCTCGTTGGTCGGGAAAGACGGGACCCTGGTGGCCGACGGAACCCCGTTCGCCGCGGTCGTGGCCAGTCTCGGGGCGGCCGGTCCGGTCGTGGCGTTAGGTCTCAACTGCACCGCGCCGCAATGGATCGCCCCGCTGCTCCAGTCCGGTGGCGAGGCCGGCGAGAAGCCGTTCGTCGTCTACCCGAACGGCGGCTCGATCTACGACGCTAAGACCAAGCAATGGAGCGGCGAGGAATCGACCGACTCGATCCCTCACCTGATTGACCGCTGGTACGACCTCGGCGCCCGAGTCATCGGTGGTTGTTGCCGGACCACTCCGAAAACCGTTCGGGAGATCCGGGAACGTCTAGGATAGCGCTCACTTACCCCAGACGACGATCAGCCCGCAACCGGTTCGCTGACTGGTGGCGAACTCGGTCGGAACCCGGTTGCCGCGACGGTAGATCTCCAGTGCCTCGACGTGGTCTCGGTCGAAATCGGCCAGCGACAGCCCCGGTTCTGGGCGGCTGCCATTGAACGACACCGCCGGCGCACAATTCGCGTCGGCCAGCTGCGACAGACTCCGCCTCGCGGGGACGAAGCCGGCGCTGAATCGTTGTTCCAGGGTGTAGCGCGACCGTCCGGGCAAATGGAGTTGGGCGAGTCCGATCAGGTCGCCCGAGTGAGCCGCGATTTCGTCACGGGTCAGGAAGGTTCCGAAGGCGCTGTGCGACCGGGCCACGAAGTCCTGATACCGATGCCGATTCATGCCGCCCTCGGCCAAGACGGTGAGTTCCGAGATTCGCTGGGGTAGTCGTTCAAGGTCGAAGTTGAGTTCTCGATCGACCCCGGCGACGACCGTTGCGGT
>JANNQX010000224.1:0-6791 GCA_031400975.1 Gemmatimonadota bacterium | reverse complement strand
CCAGTCGGAGCGTTGCGGCCGTGAGGTCGACGCCGGTCTTGGTCGGGGCCCGGTAGAACAGTTCCCGCCCGGTCGGGGACCACATGGGTTCGGTCCCCCCGGAGAGCGAGACCTTGACCTCGTCGCCATCGCCCGCGAGCGAACGAACGTAGACCTCCGAGGATCCCGACTGGTCGGAGGTGTAAGCGATCCATTTTCCGTCCGCCGAGAGCGCGGGAAACGATTCGTTGAAGCGGGTCGCCACCACCGGCTCGACGGGTCCCCGCCCGCCGTTCCGGACGATCGCGATGTCGCTGCCGCTCTCGGGCCGGAGGCTGGTGCCCACGGTCAGGATGGCGCTCCGGTCGGGGAGCCAGAGGCCGGTGTAGGCCACCGACGGCGAAGAGATCAGCGAATCGACCTCTCCCGTGCTGCCGGGCCGGGTCCGGTAGATCGTCCGCGCACCGCCCGACCGAGTGGCCGAGATGTAGGCCAGGGACCGGCCGTCCGGCTCCCACGCACCATCATGGCCATCGCGGTCAAAGGTGACCCGGGTCATGGCGCCGCCGCTGAGGTCGATCTGCCAGACGTCACGGCCGTCGGCGGTGGTGAAGTCGGCCAGGAGGCTCCGGCCGTCGGGCGAGAAACGGGGGATGTGAAAATTGCGCTGCTCCGGCACGGCCGGCCGGGCGTTGCCGGCCCGATCCACCAGCACCAGGGACCGGGGTTCGTCGGGGATGTACACGACGGTGCCATTTTGAGCAACGGCCATTTGGGACTGGGCCGCGCCCGTCAGGGAGATCCCCGCGGCGATCTCCACCGGAGAGCCGGTCACCGTCCTGGTCCCAAGATCGAACCGGACGGCCTCCATCGAGCCGGTGTTGAGGACGTAGACCAGCAGTCCCGAGGTGTACCGGATATCGACGACGTCGAACGTGAAGAGGGGTGTCGTCTTCCCGGTGGCAAGTTCCAGCAGGAAGGGGGGGCCGAAACTGGTTCCGATCGGGTTCCGCACCGCGAGAGCAAATTGGTCGCCGGGTAGTACCTGTTGGAGCCCCAGCTCCGAAAGGTGGGGAAAAGGATGGGTGACCTCGCCGGTCGCGCTCACCCGGGCGATGCCCCGGGTCCGATCACTCACGGGGCTGAGCCAGAGGGCGCCGTCGCCCCCCCAGGCCGCGCGGTGGGCGTAGGACAGGTCCTTCGGAAGCGGTTTCCCGCCGCCTCCGGCCATAGGGAACCGGAACATCTGAACGTTCTGAATGTCGGAGGCGAAGAACTCGCGCCCGTCCGGCGAGATCGTGGGGCCGCCGACCGTTTGCGGCACTTCCTGCATCCAGCTGGGCTCGGCATCCTCGAGCGAGCGGCGGGCGAATCGGGTGACCCCGTCGGCCTGGTCCACGTACACGAGGGTGCGGCCGTCGGGGGTGATGTCGAGGTTCCGCTGGAGGAAGGAGGATCCTCCCAACCCGCGTGCCATGACGGCGAGGCGGGACGGCGGCAGCTCCGGCACCGGTCGCGGACGGAGCCAACCCCAGACGGCGGCGATCGTCGCGAGGGCGAATCCGGCCGGCCACAGCAGCCGGGAGGTGCGCGACGCTCGGGCCGCGCGGGTCGACCTCGTCGATCCTCCTTCGCCGAGGGCCGCCGCAAACTCGGCCGCGCCCGCGAATCGGTCCGCGGGAAGCTTGGCCAGCGCCGTCAGGATCGCGTCGGAAACGTGCTCGGGCACGGTCTTCCGAAGGGTGGTGACCGGCTCGGGTTCACTGCTCATCACCCGGGCGATGATCGCCTGTGCCGTCGGCCCGCTGAACGGTGGTTCGCCGGCGAGCATTTCGTGGAGCACGCAGCCGAGCGCGTAGACGTCGGTGCGGGCATCGAGGTTCCGCTCGCCCAGCGCCTGCTCCGGACTCATGTAGTGCGGCGTGCCGAGCGACATCCCGGTCTCGGTCATCCGGGAGCCACCCTCGGTCCGGCTGGCCGCCAGTGCGATCCCGAAGTCGGCCACCAGGGCGCGGCCGTCGTGGAGGAGGATGTTCTCCGGCTTGATGTCGCGGTGGATCACGCCGTGCCGGTGGGCGTAGTCGAGCGCCCCCGCGACTTCGGTGGCGATTCGCACCGCGTCGCCCACCGGCAGTTGGGTCTCGCGGTTGAGGCGGTCTCGGAGCGACTCGCCCTCGATGAACGGCATCACGTAGAAGACGGTGCCGTCCACCTGCCCCGAGTCGTAGAGCGCCAGGATGTGGGGGTGCTGGAGGTTGGCGGTGGTTTTGATCTCGACCAGGAACCGTTCGGCGCCGATGACGGCGGAAAGCTCTGGGCGGAGCACCTTGAGGGCCACTTTGCGATCGTGCTTCAGGTCGTGGGCGAGATAGACGGTGGCCATTCCGCCGGCGCCGAGCTCGCGCTCGACGCGGTACCGGTCGGGCACCGCGTCGGTGAACTTCCGCAATCGGTCAGTCAAATGGTCGCCCACCCTCCCCCTGACCTAACGATTCTGCTGCGCGTCGATGGCACTGTGGACCATGGGTTGTCCCGCTGGAAGCAGGCAGATAATAGCCCGTCACCGAGGGAGCCGCCAGGTTGCTCGTTGCGGCCCCGCAGGATATACTTTGGATAGCCCAGGAGGTGCCGCCATGATCACCAAAGTGCAGAAGTGGGGAAACAGTCAGGGGCTCCGGCTCAGCAAGTCCCTGCTTTCAGATGCGGCCATTGAGATCGGAGACGCGGTGGAGGTGGCGGTCCATGACGGTGCGCTGATTGTGACGCCGGTGCGGCGGGTGCGCGGTGCGCACGACATCCGCGATCTCGTTCGCCGAATCCCCAAGGCCTCCAACGCCAAGGAACTCGACTGGGGTTCCCCTTCGGGCCGCGAGGTTTGGTGAATGACCGCCTATGTCCCTCGTAAAGGCGACCTGATCACCCTGACGTTCGACCCGCAATCAGGCCACGAGCAGCGGGGTCGTCGTCCAGCGCTGGTGGTGAGCAACGACTTGTTCAATAAGCACACTGGACTCTGCATTGCCTGTCCGATCACTAATACCCACCGCGATTACCCGTTCCATGTTTCGATTCCCGGGGGCGAAGGCGTCACGGGGTACGTGATGGTGGAGCAGGTGAAGTCGATCGATTTCCGGACCCGGAAGGCGAAGCGCATCGGGAAAGCCTCGGCCGGCATGTTAGACGAAGTGCTGTCCATTCTGGATGCCTGCATCTACTGAGCACTTCTAGTCCCACCTTACCAAGAGCGAGCGAGGCCCCCGAAACGCGACGTTCGGGTGGAACTCGAGCTGCTGCTCCGGCACCAGGCGAAGGTTCGGCAACCGCGACCCCAGGCACTCGAGTACCACCTTGGCCTCGAGGCGAGCCAACGCGGCGCCGAGGCAGTAGTGAATCCCGAACCCGAACGCGAGGTGATCCTTGAGGTTGGGCCGGCCGGGATCGAGGGCCCCCGGGTCGTGGAATCGAGCGGGGTCATGGTTGGCGGCGCCGAGGAGCACCAGCACCCGGGCGCCGGCGGGGAGCGGGACGCCTCCGATCGCGGTCTCGCGGATCGCCAGGCGCCGCCACCCGATCACCGAGGTGTCGAGCCGGAGGAGTTCCTCCACCAGCACCGGAATCGCGGCTGGATTCCGGACCAGCTCAGGCCAACTGCTCCGGGCCAGTAGTTGCCGCACCGCGTTGGTGAGGAATGCGGTGGTCGTCTCGTGGCCGGCAAACAGGAGCCCGAAGACCAGACTGGTGATCTCGGTGAGCGAGAGGACCGTATCGTCGCCACCGCGAAGGCGGATCAGCTCGCTGGTGAGGTCGTCCCCCGGGTCGCGGAGCCGGCGCTCCACCACCCGTTCGCTCTGCTGCCAGAACATCACCAGGCTCCGGGCCAGCTCGATCTGATGTTCCGGCGTGGGCCGGCCCCACACGAGCAGCAGGCGGTGATCCGCTCCGAGCTTGACCAAGGCGACATCCTCTTCGGGCACGCCGAGCAGCAGGAACAGCACCTGGGCCGGAAGCTCGTAGGTGAGGTCGCGGACCAGGTCCATCTCGCCCTTCGGGGCCAACCGGTCGAGCCGATCCTCGGTGAGCCGCCGGATTTGCGGCTCGAGGGCGCTGATCCTTCGAGGGGTGAAGGCCTGGTTCAGGAGCTTGCGGGACCGGGTGTGGTACGGCGGATCGGTACCCACCATCGCGGGCCGGGCCCGGTACCCGCCTTCCTCGAGTACCCAGTGGACCTCCGCCGACCAGGGAGCCACCGGGGTCAGGGTGTGTTGGTTCGAGAATCGCTCGGCGTCACGGAGGACCTCCTTCACATCGTCATACCGAGAGACGACCCAGTGGTCGATCGTTTCGCTGTAGAAGACCGGCGCCTCGCGCTGATATCGCTCGAAGAAGGGATACGGGTCCTGGAGGTAGACCGTGCCGAAGGGGTCGAAGTCCATCATGGCCGGGTCGCGATCGCCTGGGCGCCGTCGTCGCGACAGACGTCGAGGTCGGCGATCCGTCGGGTCCTCACCAACTCGAACCACAGCGCCCGCGCGCAGGCGCTTCTCGGCATGATCACGTGCCCGAAATTCTCGAAGCTCGCGTACCAGGTTGGCCGCGGGGCGAATTGCTCGGCCGCCCCGCGGGCCAGTTCATGGGTGGTTTGCATGTCGTAGTCGCCATTCAGCAGCAAGACCGGGAGGTCGGGCGCCCAGTCGGAATAGGACGTGAGCGGCCGGCGCGCCGGTTCGCCGGGCGAAGGCGGCCAGTGCATGCACTGGTCGTAATAGTTCATATCGTTCTTCCGGCCGGCCCACTCCGCGACACTGAATGGGGCGAAGCGGCCCGGCGCCACCGTTTGGAGGGCTGCGTCGAACTTGGCCTGTCTGGTCGCGATGTCGTCCGACGGCGACCACGGCATCCCGGCGAATTCGGAACACTGCACCGCAAACCAGACCGCCTGGTTGAACACCGGACCGGCCGAGGCCCCGCTATCCGGTTGCTCGAAGGTGCCGGTGACGAAATATCGGGCCGCCAGTGCGTCGAGCGCCGACCAGTTGCCCCGGGCCCCATCCAGCAGCGCGCCGATGATCGGATCGAGCAGGGTCGGATCGTCGTCGGATCGAGGCCGGGGCGCGGGGACGATCATCCCCGCCAGCACGGCCGGCGTGACGATCACTTCGGCGCCGCTTCCGTCCGCGGCCCGAACCCGCCGCGGAGCCCTCCGAAGCGAGTCCGCCACCGTGCCTAACGCCCTCCAGGCCTCCTCGCCGCCGCACTGCCGGCTCCGGGCACAGACCTGATCGAACCGCCGCCGGGCGGCGGCATGCTGGTCCGGGTTGAGAAACGACCACCCCGCGACCGGCAACGATCCGTTGAAGGCGAGGGTCCGCACCGCCTTGGGGAACATCCCGGCGTACACGGCCGCGAGCAGAGTTCCATAGGAGAACCCGGCGATGTCGAGCCGGCCGATCGCGAGCGCCCGCCGGACCCGGTCGAAATCACGGGCGGTGTTCGGGGTGTTGAAGTGGATCCGCCGAGGGCCGATCTCGGCGGCGCATTGTTCGACTGAGGCGTTCGGGGTCTGGCCGAACTCCTGGTTTCGCTTGCCGGGCGTTTCCTGAACCGCCGGGCAGGTGAGGTCGGCGGACGGCGCCAGGCCCCGGGGCTCGATGATCAGCATCCCGTGGTCGAGGGCCCGGAGCTGGAAGATCCACATCGGGACGTCGCGAAGGCTCTGAAGCAGCGGTTGCCCCGGCCCGCCCCCGATCAGCTGGAGCGACAGCCGCCGGTCGGGACGGACCCCCCGGACCGGAAAGTACGCGAAGAAGACGTCGATCTGCTCGCCACCGAGCGCGTCGTAATCCAGCGGCACCTTGACCACGCCGCAACGGCCCCCTCGCAATCCCTGGCCGCAATCCACCTCCGCCAAAGGAATCGACGGGTCGGCGGACACCAGTGGCACGCCCCGCATCCCGACCCTGAGGTAGCCGAGGCTAAGACCGGTGATCAGCAGAAGGAGCAAGCCCCCGGCGATCCGGAGCGTCGTCTTCAGCACGGGGCCACGCGACGGAGGTCTGGGGGGCATGCGTTAGGCGAACACTTCCGGCACCAGGTAGAACCGGAACATGGCGATCACGTACAGCGCCACCACCGCCAGGAACACGAGGTCGAACGCCCGGGCGGATCGAATATTCGACCAGGTGAGGGGCAGCCCAAGCAGCATGGCGGCGAACAGGAGGTAGAACGCCGGGCGCGCGCCGAGGGCGTCGAACCCGAACAACGGCGCCCAGCTGCCCCCGTTCGCCATCCCAAGCCCGAGCCACCCGGCTCCCCCGACCGCGAGCGCCGCGATCAGCCACTGGAGCCGCCGCCGCCGCCGGACCGACGGTTCCGCCGGCGCGCGCTTTCCAATCAGCCCCGCGACGGCCCCCAGTGGGCCCAGCACCACCACCAAGGCGAATCCTCCGAACACGATGCCAAGATGGAGGGCGATGGCCGAACTGGACCGCCAGGCCGGCACCTTGATCAGGCCGATTGGATTGTTGCCGTAACCGACGAACAGCGTCGCGACCCGGCCGCTCGGGTCCCGGGTGAACGAGAGATAATCGTTCTGGATCGCGCCCACGACCTGGCCGGGAACCTTGCGAAACAGGTCCTTCATGACCTGCCGGTACCTGACGTGGCCGCCGAGGTAATTGAACTCGGGGCTGGTGAAGAGGATTTCGTCCGCACCGTTCGGCTTGACATTCCACTCGGAGAGGAACGGCCACATCATCGTCATCGCGTCGCTGCCCTGGTTCCGGAAGCCGTGATAGGTGCCGGCATAATCCGCG
>JANNQX010000223.1:0-1996 GCA_031400975.1 Gemmatimonadota bacterium | reverse complement strand
GGCCGAGGCAATCGATCTCTTTACCGTGAACGCGGCCCGCCAGGAACGTCGGGCCCACCAGCTGGGCCGCCTGGAGCCCGGGTTGCTGGCGGATTTCATCGTGGTGGACCGGAGTCCCTTCGAGGTGCCGATCACCGAGGTCCACCGAACGATGGTCCGAATGACCTTCATCGGCGGCGAAAAGGTGTACGACGCCTCAGCGGCCAAGCGATGATCGCGGCCTGGCTGGTGGCGCTCGCCATAGCCGGTCCTAAGCTCACGGTGGACGTGTACCAGGGCGGATTTGCGTCGGTCAACTCGTTCATCTTCTCGAACGGGCATTCGTTGGTGGCGCTCGACGTGCAGCGGAAGGCCGTGGAGGCCAAGAAGGTGGTCGAGTTGATTCGGGCTAAGGGTCTCCCGTTGACTCACATTCTGATCAGCCATGGGCACACCGATCACTTCACCGGGATGGCGGTGTTCCACGAGGCCTTTCCCGACGCGAAGATCGTGGTGGCGAACGAGGCGATCAAGCGGGACATCAAGGCGTATGCGATCTACATGGATCAGGGCGGCGCGACCGGCGCCGAGCCGGCTTTGGATCCGGCCCTCAGGCCGAAAACGGCGGATCACCCCGACGGGTTCGATTACGAGCGGTTGATCGAGGTGCTCCCGGGGCCGACGCTGACGATTCCCGGCGGAGGTACTCTCGAGCTGACGACGGATTATCGCGAGGCCGAGGCCCCGCACATGACGACGGTGTACAGTGGGGACTTGAACGCGGTGTTTCTGGCGGACTTTCGGTATAACCGGGTCCATCTCTGGATGGGGGACGACATCACGCTGGCGCGGGTCGCGGTGTGGCGGTCGGAGCTGCTCCGGATCAAAGCGCGGTATGCGGGGCGGCGGCCGGCGGTGTATCCGGGGCATGGGGCACCGGCGGGCTTGGGGTTGTTCGACAGCACGGTGCGGTACATTGACGATTACACTCGGATCGTGAGGTCGGCCGAATCGCGGGAGGAGGCGATGCGGCGGATGACCGAGGCGTATTCTGGGTATCGGGAAGCGGATTTCTTTCTCAAGTACAGCGTGATGAATCACGTGCGTCAGTAGCCGGGCCGCGAATGATGCGTCACGACCCCCATCCGCGCGATCCGCTCCACGGGATCACGTTGAAGACGATCGTGACGACGATCCACGAGCGCCAGGGTGGGCGGAGATGGGGAGGCGGATTCCGGTCCGGTGCTTTCTCCAGGACCCAACCGTGAAGTCGAGTCTTACGTTTTTGCGGAAGACGCCGTGGGCGCGGCAACGACTGGAGGCGTGGTACGTTGCCATGCTATGAAGGTGACCGACATGGGTGTGAGAAGCGACGTGAGATTCCGCCCACCGACGCCCGCGGTCAGCGGGGCGGCTCTGGTCTGGGAGGGGTCCGGTAGGCTGGCCCCTATCGACCCCCGCGAGGGATCGGATCCGGCCGCGGCTCGAACGGCTTCGCACCTCCCGCGGCCGGCAGGACCTCGTTCACCAGGGTGAGAAGGAACCGACCCGGTTCCTCAAACATGATCATGTCGGAGGCCCGTTCGAACGTCACGAACTTCTTGCGGGGGGCCTCGATCCGGTCGAAGTAGGCGCGCGCGGTCGGGTACGGGGTGTGGAGGTCGTAGCGCCCCATCAGGACACGACCGGAACCGGAAACCGCACGGATGCCCGCGGTATCGGGACGGTCGAAGACGGGAAGATCGCTGATATGGTCGTGCTTGGGAGCGATCCCACGCGAGACATCCGTGACCTCCGAGATATCGTCCAAGTGATCAAGGGCGGTCGGCCGGTTGGTCGGTAATGCGGCGCGACACATTCATCCGATTCACCTCGGGAGTCCGAACGCCCTCCGAATGAACTCGCGCACCGGCGGCCAAAACGGCGTGCCCGGGGCAATCACCCCGAAGTGTCCGCCCGCCGGGACGTGGAGCACCGCCGCGCTATCCCCGCGGGCGCGGGCCGCCGTCTCGTAGGC
>JANNQX010000222.1:0-6257 GCA_031400975.1 Gemmatimonadota bacterium | reverse complement strand
CGGCGCTCGGCACTCGGCGGAACGTGACCGGGGTGTGACGGAACTGAGGCTGGATGGGGATGACGGCGACGTAAATAGGGGGGCGGGTATTCTTAAACCAAGGAACGGTTTCATGTTGACAGGGTTTCGATCCAAGATTGGCCTGGTGGCCATCACGGCGCTCATCGGTGCGGGCTGCGGCGAGGAAACGCCGACGGAACCGACCAATCCGAATCCGCCGAGCGGTGTGACGGTGACGGCGGTGTCGGCGGTGGCGGCCCGGGTGTCGTTCACCGCGGTGGCCGGGGCAACCGGATACCTCGTCGAGCGGGCGGATGGCGCCACGGGCGGGACGTTCGCGCAGGTGGGGACTCCCACGGCGCCGCCCTTCGACGACACCGGTCTCAATCCGACGGCCACGTATCGGTACCGGGTGACCACCGTATCAGGCAGCAGGACCTCGGCGCCGAGCGCCGAGGCGAGTGTGACGCTGCCGGATCGGGCCTTGACCGTGGTGAACGCCGACATCACGACGAATACGACCTGGACGCGCGACAAGAAGTACCGGCTGTCCGGCTTCATTCATGTCGCCGACGGCGCCACCCTGACGATCGAATCCGGCACCATCATCGAAGGCGACTTCAACGTCGTCGGCTCGTCGCTCTTCATCCTTCGCGGCGCCAAGATCGACGCCCAGGGCACTGCGGCCGCGCCGATCGTCTTCACCTCCTCGCAGCCGGTTGGCCAGCGGCGGGCCGGTGACTGGGGCGGGCTGATCCTCGTCGGCAGGGGCATCATCAACCGCTCGGCGCCCGTCATCCTCGAAGGCACCGGCACCAACACGGTCACCAACCCCGCCATCGACTACGCCGGCGGCACCAACAACGCCGACAACAGCGGGAAGCTCCGGTACGTTCGGGTTGAGTTCGCCGGCTTCGCCACCGCGCCGGACGCCGAGCTCAACTCGTTCACCTTCGCCGCGGTCGGGAGCGGTACTGAAATCGACTACGTCCAGTCGCTCAACGGCCTCGACGACTCCTTCGAGTGGTTCGGCGGCGCGGTCGACGCCAAGCACTTGGTGTCATACAACTCCGGCGACGACCACTTCGATATGTCCGAGGGTTACGTCGGCCGGATCCAGTTCGCGATCGGCCTCCAGCAGATCCTGGTCGTGCCCCGTCCTCAGGCCGGGAACGTCTCGCAGGATCCGCAGGGGATCGAAAACGACGGCTGCAACGGCGCCAACTGCACGTCAGGCCAGAACTCGCAGCCCTACACGGTACCGCTGATTGCCAACTTCACGTTGATCGGTCCGCCGGCCGGCATCAACACCCAGGGCTCCGGCACGATCGGGATGATGCTCCGGCGCGGCACCGGCGGTTACTACGTCAACGGGATCGTGTCCCGCTGGGCCCGGGCGGCCATCAGCCTCCGGGATCAGCCGACCTTGGACCGGATCACCGGGACCCAACTGGCTCTCAGCAATCTCCTGTTGACGGAAAACGGCGTCGTCTTCCAGCCCCAGTCGGGCGCCACCATTCAGGGCACGGTCGACGTGAACGCCAACGCCATCGAGGCGAGCACCGCTACCAGCACCAGCCTGTTCACCGGCTTGCCCGCGGCCCCGACGCTCGGAACCCTCGACTGGTCGCTGAGCACGGCATCGGTGGCCCGGACCGGTGGCTTGGCCGCCTTCACTGGTGCCCTCGCCACCAAGGCCGGTACCTTCGTCACCGGCACCTCGTACCGTGGCGCCGCCGACCCGAGCGGTACCAAGTGGTGGCAGGGCTGGACCAACTACGCGGAGAACTGAGCCGAATGCCGAGTGCCAAGCGCCGAGCCCCGCTCCTGTTGTTGGCCGCCTTGGCACTCCCGCCGGTTCAGGTCGTGGACAGCATCTTTCCTCCAGAAGTCGAATTGGCGCGGTTCCGGGCATCACTGCCCGGCACCGCGCCTTCCGCTTTTTCAGGCGGGGCGTCGAGCCGGATCGAACTCGTCCGCCGGTTCGTCACCGCCGTCGAAGCCAATGACACGCTCGCCCTCAACCGGCTCCTCCTCACCAAAGCCGAATTCGCCTACTTCTACTTCCCCACCAGCGAATACACCCGCCCCCCGTACCGGCAGAAACCCGGTCTGGTGTGGTTTCGAATGACCGAAACGAGTCAAAAGGGAATCGGCCGGGTCCTCGCCCGCGACGGCGGGAAGCCGCTCGGCGCCACCGGGCACCGATGCAGAACCCTGGCCAAGACGGCCGGCCCGATCAAAGTCTGGAACGAATGTCGGCTCTTGGTACGTCGAGAAGGTCGGACCATCGAGCGCCATCTCTTCGGCTCGATCATCGCACACCACGGCGTTTACAAGTTCCTCACCTACGCCTCCGACTACTAGCGCCGAGCGCCGAGTACCGAGTGTTAGGCCTTTCGCCCCATCATGCCGATGATGTCGTCGAGCGGATTGCCATCACGCAAAACGATTCTTGCTTTGCTGGATCAGTGTGGCATCGAACCGCATGAGCATGAGAAGGAACGGGTCCAGCTGGCCATCAACTATCGCGACGTGCTCGCCTGGCAACAGCTCGGTCCGATGTCGGCGTCCGACGGGGCAAAGGCCGAAGCAGACGCGCGGGCCCTGATCGAGAAAGTGGGGTATGAAATAGGCGGGGGGCGAGTCAGGGCGCCGCCGGGGTGAAAACAGGGTTCGCCGCCCCGATATAAGTTGGCGCTCGATTCACGTTTCCTTCACGATCGCCGCCCTACGTTAGACGGGTGACTAACTCTCGCATCGCGACCGTCGACGGCAACGAAGCCGTCGCCCTCGTCGCCCACCGCACCAATGAAGTGATCGCGATCTATCCGATCACCCCATCATCCACGATGGGCGAACTGGCCGACGCATGGTCGACCGAAGGTCGGACCAATCTCTGGGGAACCGTCCCGCTGGTAGCCGAGATGCAATCGGAGGGCGGCGCCGCCGGCGCGATTCATGGCGCCCTCCAGGCCGGGGCGCTGGCGACGACCTTTACAGCGTCCCAGGGTCTCTTGCTGATGATCCCGAACCTCTACAAAATCGCCGGGGAGCTGACCCCGCTGGCCCTCCACGTGGCCGCTCGGACGATCGCGACCCACGCACTGTCAATCTTCGGCGACCACTCCGACGTGATGGCGGTCCGCCAGACCGGGGTGGCGCTCCTCGCCTCGGCGTCGGTGCAAGAGGCCCACGACTTCGCCCTGATTGCCCAGGCGGCGACCCTCCGGAGCCGGGTTCCGGTCCTCCATTTCTTCGATGGATTCCGGACCTCGCACGAGATCCAGAAGGTCAACCTGCTCGATGATCCCGACCTGACCGCCCTACTCGACGAAGACCTGATTGCGGCGCACCGGCGCCGGGCGCTCGACCCCGAGCATCCGGTCCTCCGCGGCTCGGCCCAGAACCCCGATGTCTTCTTCCAGGCCCGGGAAGCCTCCAATCCATTCCATCTGGCGGTGCCGGGGATCGTCGCGGAGACGATGACCGCGCTGGGCGACCGGACCGGCCGCCGGTACCAGCCGTTCGACTACGCCGGCCATCCCCTGGCCGAGCGGGTGATCGTGGTCATGGGATCGGCGGGGGAGACGGTGGAGACGGTGGTGGAACGACTGGCCGTCAGCGGCGAGAAGATCGGTGTGGTCAAGGTCCGGCTCTATCGGCCGTTCGACGCCGAGCGATTGGTTGCGGCTCTTCCTGGTTCCGTGAAGGCGGTCGCGGTGCTCGACCGGACCAAGGAGCCGGGGGCCGTCGGGGAACCGTTGTTCCTGGACGTGGTCGCCTCACTTCACGAAGGGTGGAAGGGGCCGCTGATGCCGACGGTCATCGGGGGCCGCTACGGGCTCTCCTCGAAGGAGTTCACCCCGGCCATGGCCAAGGCGGTGTTCGAGGAGCTCGAGTTGGAACGACCCCGGCGCCGGTTCACGATCGGAATCGTCGACGACGTGACCCACCTCTCCCTGCCGTTCGATCCGTCGTGGACGATCGAACCCGCCGACGAGGTCCGGGCGGTGTTCTGGGGTCTCGGCAGCGACGGCACCGTCGGGGCCACCAAGAACAGCATCAAGATCATCGGCGAGGAGACTCCGCTATTCGCCCAAGGGTACTTCGTCTACGATTCCAAGAAGGCCGGCGCGGTGACGGTCTCGCACCTCCGGTTCGGACCCCGGCCGATCCGGGCGCCGTATTTGGTTCAGTCGGCCACGTTCGTGGCCTGCCATCAATTCGATTTCCTCGACCAATTCGATTGTCTCGAAACGACGGCACCGGGCGCCACGGTCCTTCTCAACGCCCCATTTCCGCCCGAACAGGTCTGGGACGCGCTGCCCCGTGAGGTCCAAGACACCATCGTCTCCAAGGGGATCGAACTGGTGGCGATCGACGCCTATCGGGTGGCAAAGGAGGCCGGGTTAGGCGGCCGGATCAACACCATCATGCAGACCTGCTTCTTCGCGCTTTCCGGGGTGCTTCCCCGCGACGAGGCCATCGCCAAAATCAAAGAGGCGATCGCCAAGAGCTACGGCAAACGGGGCCAGGCGATGATCGACCGGAATTTCGCCGCGGTCGACCGGACCCTCGAGGGCATGCACCGGATTGTGGTGCCCGCGTCCGCCACCGCAAGCCGCCGCCGGCCCCCGATCGTGCCCGGCAACGCGCCCGACTTCGTCCAGCGGGTGACCGGCGTGATTCTGGCCGGCAAGGGCGACCTCTTGCCGGTCAGCGCCTTCCCTCCGGACGGGACCTGGCCGACCGGGACATCCCGGTGGGAAAAACGGAACCTCGCGACCGAGATTCCGGTCTGGGATTCGACCATCTGCATCCAATGCAACTGGTGCGCCCTGGTTTGCCCCCACGGCGCGATCCGGACCAAGGCCTATCCGGATGCGGCGTTAGGCGGCGCTCCGGCCACCTTTCAACACACCGGTTGGAAGGGACCCGATTTCGCGGGCTCCTCCTACACGGTCCAAGTGGCACCGGAAGACTGCACCGGCTGCTCGTTGTGCACCACGGTGTGCCCAGCCAAGGACCGGGGCAATCCCCGCCACAAGGCGATCGACATGACGCCCCAGTCGCCGATCCGCGAGCGAGAGCGGGCCAACTACGAGTTCTTCCTGAATCTTCCCGAGGCGGACCGAACCCAGCTGAGCCGGCTCAACGCCAAGACGTCACAGTTGCTGCTGCCGATGTTCGAATACTCCGGAGCCTGCGCCGGCTGCGGGGAAACGCCCTATCTCAAGCTGCTGACCCAACTCTTCGGCGACCGGGCCATCATCGCCAACGCGACCGGGTGCTCCTCGATCTACGGCGGTAACCTCCCAACCACCCCCTATACCACCGACCGCGACGGCCGGGGACCGGCCTGGGCCAACTCGCTCTTCGAGGACAACGCCGAGTTCGGATTTGGGATCCGGCTGGCCCTCGATGTCCAGCGAGCCGAGGCCGAACGGCTGGTGATCGAGCTCAGTGGCCGGCTTCCCACTGAGGTCGTGAGGCTCCTGGTCGGTCAATTGACGGCCGATCGCGAGGGGCGGGACGAGGCGCTGATCGCAGCCCAACGCGATGCCGTCACCAAGATCAAGACGTTGCTTGGCGGCGCTCAAGACTTCAAGGCCCGCCGGCTGGTCGAGATCGCCGACGCGCTGATTCACCGATCAGTCTGGCTGGTGGGTGGTGACGGTTGGGCGTACGACATCGGCTACGGCGGACTCGATCATGTCCTGGCCCAGGACCGTGACGTCAACATCCTGGTGCTGGATACTGAGGTCTATTCGAACACCGGCGGCCAGCAGTCGAAGGCCACGCCGCTCGGTGCCTCGGCCAAGTTCGCGACCGCCGGCAAGGGAACGGTCAAGAAGGATCTCGGGCTCGCCGCGATGAGCTATCAGCATGCCTATGTGGCCCGGATCGCCTTCGGCGCCGACATGAACCAGACCGTCAAGGCGTTTGTCGAGGCCGAGAGCTACCCGGGGCCATCGTTGATCATCGCGTATTCGCCCTGCATTGCCCATGGGTACGATCTCAGCGACAACGTCGAGCAGCAGCAATTGGCGACCAAATCGGGGGTCTGGCCGCTCTATCGGTTCGACCCCCGCCGGGTCGATGAGCACCAGCCCCCGCTCCAACTCGATTCCAAGGAGCCGACGATCTCGGTGGCCGCCTATCAGAAGAACGAAACCCGGTTCCGGATCGCGGAGAAACTCGATCCGGTGCGCCACCAAGAGCTGATGGCCCGGGCAAACCAGGAAGTGAAGGAC
>JANNQX010000221.1:0-2250 GCA_031400975.1 Gemmatimonadota bacterium | reverse complement strand
CTCGATGAGATCAGAGTCACCTCGGTGTCCCGGGTGCCGGAGAAACTCAACGACGCCCCGGCCAGTATCACGGTGATTCCGGCCGTGCAGATTCAGGAACGAGCCGCGCTCTCGGTGCTCGAACACCTGAAAACGGCCCCGGGCATTTCGTTTTCCGAGGGCGGGTTGGTCCAGTCCAATATCGTGTCCCGCGGATTTAACAACATCTTTTCGGGCTCGCTGCTGACCCTGATCGACAACCGATATGCCTCGGTGCCGTCCCTCCGGGTCAATGTGCCGGCCTTCTTCTCGGCCACCAACGATGATGTTGAACAGATCGAGTTTGTGCTCGGGCCGGGCGCGGCGCTCTACGGACCCAATGTGACCAACGGGGTGCTTCATATCATCACCAAGTCGCCGCTGACCTCGCCGGGGACCACGGTGTCGATCGAGGGTGGGTATCGAGGGAGTTCGCCGTCGGTTCGGGGGAGCAACGCGGCGGACAAGAACGGCGGGGTGTTCCGGATGGGCTTCCGGCATGCCATGCGGTTGACACCCAAGCTCGGCTTCAAAGTATCGGGCGAGTACCTAGCCGGCGACGATTGGCGCTACGCCGACCCGGGTGACACGCTTCGGCCCAACCGCGCGAAAACCGGCAAGGTCGGGTGTACCGCGACCGCTATTGGGTGCCGAGATTTCGACATTCGTCGCTGGGGTGGCGAAGCCCGGGTCGATTTCAAGCCGAACGAAAACACCGAATGGATCACCAGCTACGGCCGGACCCACGCTGGGAGCCTGATCGAGTTGACCGGGATTGGTGCCGGCCAAGCCCAAGACTGGCGCTATCAACACCTTCAGACCCGATTCCGCCACAAGGAGTTCTTCGGCCAGATTTTCGGGAACTTCAGCAACGCCGGCGAGACCTTTTTGCTCCGGGACGGCAATCCGCTCCGCGACAATTCCCGGGTGCTCGTTGCCCAGGCCCAGCACGGCTTTGCCGTGGGGGCCAAGGAGGCCCTCATTTACGGGGTCGACTACATCTTCACCGATGCCCGGACCAGCGGCACGATCAATGGGCTCAACGAGGACGACGACACCATCAAGGAAATCGGGGCCTATGTCCACAGCGTGACCAAGCTGAGCCCAAAGTTCGATGTCGTGGCCGCGATCCGGCTCGACAAGCACACCGCCCTCGAGAAGGCGGAGTGGTCGCCCCGGTTGGCGTTGGTCATGAAGCCGAACGAGAGCACCAATTTGCGCCTGACCTATAACCGAGCCTTTTCGACTCCGACCAACCTCAACCTGGGTCTCGACATTGCCGCTGGCCGAGCCGGTCCGTATACGGTGCGGGCGTTGGGGGTCCCGAAGAATGGGTTCCGTTTCCGGGCCAACGGTGGTTGCGCCGGCGGGGTCGACAATCTTTGCATGCGGCCGATCCCGCTGCCGGGTGTGCAAAACGTCCTGCTCCCGGCTCGGGCCACGGTTTTGTGGCAAGTAGCGGTTGGCGCGGTCGCCGCGAACCCCCTCGTTCCCGCGCAGCTCAAGCAGCTCTTGGCCGCGATCCCGGCGCCAACGACCCAAGTGAATACCGTGCTTCGGCTCCTGAACGCGACGACCGGCCAGTTCAATACCATTCTCCCGACCCAGGTTGCCGACATCGCCGCCATGAAACCGAGCATCTCCAACACGCTTGAGTTCGGATACAAGGGCAACCTCGCGGGGAAGGCTCGCGTGTCGGTGGACGTGTACTATGAACGGCGGGAGAACTTCGTCGGTCCGTTGATCGTTGAGACGCCCAATGTGTTTCTTGACGGCCCCTCGCTCGCGGCTTACTTGACGGCAGCGTTTACCCCGGCCATCGGCGCCGCTGGTGCGGCCCAGGCCGTTGGCGCTCTGGCCCCGGCGTTGGCCGGAATTCCGCTCGGAACCGTGGTCCCGAACGATGGCGGCTCGTTGGTCGGGCGCCCGGACATCTTCCTGACCTACCGGAACTTCGGGTCGGTCGACCTCTTCGGAAGCGACATGGCGTTCGACTACGTCGCCAGCGACCGGGTCTCGTTTGCGGCGACCTACTCGCTGGTGAACAAGGACTACTTCACGGCGGCCGAGGTCAACGGTCCCACCGACATTGCGCTCAACGGATCGAAGAGCCGGGGATCGGCCACGTTTCGCCTCCGGAACGATCCGCAGGGCTGGACCAGCGAGGCCCGGGTTCGCTATGTCAAAGGATTCCCGGTCAGCTCAGGGGTCTATGTCAGCGCCCAGAACCCC
>JANNQX010000220.1:0-2104 GCA_031400975.1 Gemmatimonadota bacterium | reverse complement strand
GCGACTGCAACCTTTACAGATACGAAACCAAAGACGAGGGTCCCCCGGGGTTCTTGCACACGCGGACGTTTTCGGACCGACGGCCATTCGCTTAACCTCAAGCGGGATGGCATGTTGGTTGCACCTCCGGCAAACCGGCGCTGGGCGTTGGCCACTTTCCTTCAAGGGGAGCATTTTGGGTCACAGTGAAAGGAAGCGCGCGGGCGTTGGGGCTCGGCCCTCAGATCGTTCGTCACGGCTAGGTCACCGGAGGTGGTGAGCGAGCGGCTCGGTTGGAGTCTGGTTGGGGGAGGGGTGGGTGGGATCCTGTACGTCCTGGCCGGGTACCCCCTAGGACTGTGGCTGGCCAGCCGGAGACGGAGAGCGGGCCCAGACCTCGGCACGTCGGCCGCGCCCCCCACGATCACCATTCTGCTCCCGGTCCATAATGGAGAACGATGGATCGCCGAGAAACTCACCACGCTTTGTTCCCTTGATTATCCGAAGGAGCTGGTCGAGATCTTGGTACTCTGCGACGGGTGTACCGATGCCACGGTTCGGCTCGCCCGATCAGAGACTGATCCTCGGGTGTCGGTGTTCGACCTAGCCCGGGGAGGCAAGGGGGCCGCCCTGAACGCCGGACTCGAGCGGGCCGGGGGGGACATCCTGGTCTTTTTCGACGTCCGGCAGCAAGTGGACACTGATTGCCTCAGCCAGTTAACCCGGCGTTTCGCCGACGCCGCCGTCGGGGCCGTGACCGGAGAACTGATCATTCGGGGGGGGGGCGGGCACGGGGAAGAAAGCGTCCGCCTGTATTGGCGCTACGAGAAGCTGATTCGGAGGTGCCAAAGCCAATTGGGCGCGCTAGGCGGGGTCACCGGAGCGATCTACGCCATGAGGCGGGGGCTGGCCAAGCCGTTGCCGCCCGACGTCATCCTGGACGACGTGTTTCTGCCCCTTCAGGCGGTTTTGCGGGGCTACCGGGTGGAGTTCGAGGAGCACGCCCGGGCCTACGACGATCCGACCTCCCTGAAGGCCGAATTTGGGCGAAAGGTCAGAACCCAAGCCGGGATCTTTCAGTTGATTGGCTACTGCCCGTGGCTACTTGGCTGGCGAAATCGGCTCTGGTTTCACTTCTGGTCGCACAAGATTGGCCGGGTCCTACTCCCGTATTTTCTGATCGCGGTCGGGATCGGCAGCTTGCTCCTTCCGGGCCCGTGGCGGATCACCGCGTTGGCGAGCCAAGCACTGTTATACGGTGCGGCGGCCGTGGATCGATGGGTTCCGGAGTCGGTCCCGATCAAGCGGCTCACCTCGACGGCCAGGACGTTCGTGATCCTGGTCTTGGCGGCCTTCGTCGCCGGTTCGATCCTGTTCCGGCCAAGCCGGTCGTTTTGGAAGCACGCGACGGGGACGGCGACCTCATGAGTACCGGGCCCCGGGCCTCGGGACCCTTTGCGAGAGAGCGGCGATGCGCATTCTGTGGTTGAAGACCGAGCTCCTTCACCCCATCGACAAGGGGGGAAGAATACGCACCTACGCCATGCTGCGTGAGCTTCGGCAGCGGCATCACATCACTTACTTGTGCCTAGACGATGGGTCCGGTGGAGAGGACGCCCGCACCAAAGCAGAGACGTACTGTCACGCGTTGATTACCGTTCCGTTCTCGTCTCCGAGGAGCCGATCGGCTGGATTTTACGGCGCCTTACTGCAAAACCTCTTTTCGGATCAACCGTACGCCGTGGCAAAGTACCGGTCCCCGGCCATGACGGAGGCGATCCTTCGGGCCCTCGCGGCCGACTCGTTCGACGTCGTCGTGTGCGATTTCTTGTTCCCAAGCCTCAACCTCCCCGAGCGGCTGACGGTCCCCACCGTCCTTTTTCAACACAACGTCGAAGCGACCATTTGGGAGCGACACGCGGCAGTGGCCGGCCGGGGCCTTCCGCAGGTCTACCTGCGAACGCAATGGCGCCGAATGCTCGACTGGGAACGGCGCGAGTGCCGCCGTTTCGATCACGTGGTGGCCGTTTCCGATGCGGATGGTGAGGCCATGCGAACCGGCTACGGGATCGACCACGTGTCGTCGGTGCCAACCGGAGTCGACACCGACTTTTTTACGCCGAGC
>JANNQX010000219.1:0-9079 GCA_031400975.1 Gemmatimonadota bacterium | reverse complement strand
GCGCTCCCGGATGGCGGTTTCGATCAGGCCGGTCAGCACCGTCTTGGTTTTTTCGAGATTGAACGGAGCGGTCTGGGCCGCCGCGGGGGCGCTACCGAAAAGCCCAAGCAGCACGATGGCATTGGAAAGTCTCACTTGATTCTCGGCATGAGGTAGTTGGTCCGCGCCCGGGTTGGCCGGCCGTCGGGACCGAGGTCGAAGGTCATTCGTTCGCCTAACACGCCGTCCGGCCGGATTTCCCGGAAGGTGTGGTCGCCGGTTTTGCGGTACTTGGTGATGGTTTTGACCGGATTGGCGCTCGGCACCTGCATCGTGGCCAACCCGCCCTGCCACCGAATCACTTCCATTTCGCCGCCGAAGCTCCAATAGGTGCCGAGGTAGCGATCGAGCGCGGGGTCGGCCGCAGTGATGGTGCGGGCCGAGTCAGCCCGGGCCTCCTTGACGGCGGGGCCGAGGAACTCGTAGGCCTGCTGGGCCAACCCGGAGGCGTCGGTGTCGAAGGTATTGGTCATGACGATGGTGGCGATCTTCTCGTCGGGTTTCATCGTCAACTGGGTCCGGTAGCCCGGGCAACTCCCGCCGTGGCCCACGAAGGTCTTGTCGCCATGCCGCCAGACTTCGAACCCGAGTCCCCAGGTGGTTTCCCAGCCCGGATCCATGAAGTGGACCCGCTGCATCTCCCGAAGGGTGTTGGCCGACAGGACATTCGCGCCGCCCTCGGCCAGCAACCGGAACTGCCAGGAGGCGAACTTGGCCAAGTCGAGGGCGCTCGAGGCGTAGCCCGCGGCCGGCGCCATGGATTTGGTCTGATAGAACGGCATCGGGTGACGGTTGCCGTCCCGGTCGATGCCGCTGTAGCCCATGGCCAACCGTTTCCCACGCTCCGCCGCCGGCATTTCGGAGAAGGTGTTGGTCAAGCCCAAGGGGCCCAGAATATTGGTCCGGACGTAGTCGGCGTAGGGCCGGCCCGAGGCGGCCTCGACCACGGCGCCCAGCGTCGTGAAGCCGAGATTGGAGTATTGGAAATACTGCTCCGGCCGATAGGCGACCTCGCGGCCGGCCACGTCCCGCTTGAGTTCGTCGATCGTCGGGAAGGCCATGTTCGGCTCGACCCAGAGGGTGTCGGCAAGCTCCCGCTGCAATCCCGAGGCATGGGTCAACAGCCCCTCGACGGTGATCGGGCCTTCGGCCGGGTAGGCGGTTTTCGGGGTGAACCACGGCAGGTGCTTGGCCACCGGATCATCGAGGCGGAGTTTGCCTTGGTCGCGGAGCTGGAGGGTTGAGATACTGGTGAACAGTTTTGAAATCGAGCAGATGCTGTAGAGGGTGTTCGGGGTGGCCGGCGTCTTCCGGGCCAGATCGGCATACCCGGTTCCGCCCTGCCAGATCACGTCTTGGTCGATGACCAGCGCGGACGCGATGCCCGGGACCTTCCGGAAGGCCCGTTCGCCGTCGAGCCACTTTTCGTAGGCTGCGAGCGCTTCCTTGACCCGGGGATGGGTGGCGATTGCTTGGCCGTCGAGGGCCCGGGCGCTACCGCCGAAAAGGGCGAGCGTCAGAACGCCGAGTCGAAAGGCGGGGGTCACCATGAGTTCTCGCGTTGTGGGTGGTTGAAGATACGGTCCTTCTCTGGTCCCTGGCTAGGTTTTGATGATACTATTGGCACCGCCTCGGCCACCAAGGACCCCCGACCCGTGAACGACCACAAGAATTCCGGTGGACTCGCCCGGACGATCGGCCCCTTCGGCCTCGGGGCGAGCGTCATCAATCTCATCATCGGCTCGAGCATTTTCGTCTTTCCGGCCACCGTTGCCGCCGCGCTGGGTGCGCCCGGCATTCTGGCGTATGTGGTGGCCGCGGCGCTGATGGGCTTGATCGCGCTCTGCTTCGCGGAATCGGGCAGCCGAGTGACGGGCACCGGGGGTACCTATGCGTATGTCGAGACGGCGTTCGGCCCGTTTACGGCGTGGTTGGTTGGCCTGCTGATCTATCTCGGCGTTCAGTTGGTGGCAACGGCCGTGGTCGGGACGGTGTTCATCCGGTCGCTGTCCGTGCTGGTACCCGCGGTGGGGCAGGGACTACCGCGGGCGGTGATCCTGGTCCTGACCTTCGCCACCTTTGCCCTGATCAACATCCGAGGCGGGGCCCGGGGCGGAGTCCGAGTGGTGGAAGTGGTCACTTTCGCCAAGCTGGCGCCCCTGATTCTGCTGGGGATCGTCGGCTTGGTGGCGTTTCGGGCCGAGTTCGTTCGATGGGACGTGATCCCGCCCGCGGCCGACATCGGCTGATGGCGATGCGGCTCCTCTATCTCTTTGCCGGTCTCGAGTCGGCGTTGGCGGTCAGCGGTGAGCTCCGCGATCCGGCCCGGACGGTCCCCCGGGGAATTCTCGGCGGGCTGCTCGCGGCCACGGTGATCTATCTCGGGGTTCAATTCGCGGCCCAAGGACTCCTCGGCCCTGAATTGCCGACCCATACCCAGGCCCCGCTCGCCGACGCGGCGGCGGTGGTGTTCGGCCAAGCCGGGCGGACGTTCATCCTGCTGGCGGCCGTCATTTCGACGATTGGATTCCTCGGCGCCGCGATGTTGATCTCCCCGCGGACGCTCTATGCCATGGCGCGGGCCGGCCGGCTGCCGCGCGGGATCGCCGCGGTGCACCCGCGCTTCGGCTCGCCGGCGGTGGCCATCGTGGTTCATGCCGCGCTCAGTTGCGGGCTCGCGATCGTGGCGGACTTCGACACGCTGACGACCCTCTCGTCGAGTGCGTTGTTACTGATCTATTTCCTCTGCTGCGCCGCCACCTTGGTGTTGCAACGGCGGCGGATCGGCGAGGATGGTGCGCCGTTCAAGCTGATCGGCGGGCCGGCCATTCCGCTCGCGGCCATGGGCTTGGTGGTGGTGCTCGCCACCACGTTGGAGCAGCGCGAGGTCCTGGCGGTGGGTGTCACAGTCCTGCTTGCCGCTGTTACCTACGTCGCAACTCGGAAGGCGGAGGGGGCGACGGATCAATCGTGAAATCGGCCGGCCAGGAAGTGTCAGTCCGGCGTCGTCGACTTCACCACCCGCACGGTCACCGACAGCTGCCCGACGTGGCGCATGGCATGTTCCGCTGCGTGGACGAGGCACCCGATGACCGTGGAGGGCAACTGGGCCCGTCCCACTCCGCGCCAGGCACCAAGGGTTGCCGGATCAAGGGTGCTGAGCTCCAACAGGGCCGCATCGACTTGCTGGTTGAGATCGGCCAGCACTTTGGGCACCTCGGCCAGTTGAATGGTCGGCTCCCGTTCCCGCGCGAGTGCGGCGCGCTGGGCGTCGGTCAGCGCCTCGCCGCGGGCGTACGAGAACAGGCGATCGATGACCCCCACCATGTGACGGACATGGAATGCCACGGAGGCGACCCCGGCCGGCCGGGCGTTCCATTGGGCTTCGGTCAGCCCGACGACCATCTCGGCGACACTCTCCCGGACCTGGAGGAGAGTGTGGGCGACGGGCTGGAGTAGGTCCGGTACCCCGGCGATTGGACCTCGCTGCCACCATTCCGTATCGGCCATCGTTACCTCCCAAAGGGTCTCGTCAGAATAGTACCTTGAGCCGCCCGGCACCTCGGCCGGTCACCTCATCCACCAGTGCTCTAGTTCTGAAGTTGTCCCCCCCGTCGAAGGGACTGCGTCCGCTCGGCGTTGAAGTAAACGTCAAAGTCCCCCGTGCGAATGTCGGTGACTTCGATCCGAAGCTCTGGGTAGTGCCGCGAGAACTGGAGCAGCGTCCCTTCCATCGCACCCTGACCGAGTCCCGCAGCACAGGTCTGACACACGCCTTGGTCCACCGCGATCCGAACCGTTCGGCCCTGGAGCTGCTCCCGACGAATCCGACCATCCGTGATCTGAGCTCGGAGTGCGTTCAAGAGCTGCTCCTCGGCGTGGAACTGCGCCTGCCGCGGCTGGTCTCCTGGCGGTCGGTAGAAACGGCGGTCCTGACCCACCCCGCCGGGACCTTGCGGTGCCTCCGGCGACCCCCGGACGATGCGTTCGCTGATGCCGGGGATGTCGGTCTCGAGTGCCCCGACGGTTCCCTCTAAAGTCGCCCGTTGGCGTTCGGCGACCGCTGTCGCCGTGCCCTGGGCGTCGTTCAGCGCGGTCGCCTGGGTTACCGAGCGGTCGGCGCCCTCGATTGCCTGCCGGCGCCGGTCCCACATCACCTCGACCAGCCGGGTTTCGGCCTGGGCATTCATCCGCGGGCCCCGATCCGCCCGGGCCCGCGCCTCGACGGCGAACGGGTCTCCGCTGGCGATGAGCTTATCGAGTTGCGCGCTGTTGAGCTCGTTGTACCGTCGGTGGACCGCGTCATATGCCGCTCGGTCGTACCTCGCCAGTTCGCGCAGGGCAGGGAGATCCGCCATGGCATAGTACTCGAGGAACGAGCCGCGACGGCCACGTCCGGACTGGAGGACGCGCCGCGCGTAGTGGCTGGCCCAACGGTTGTTGGTGTTTCGGGTGAGCCGCACCAGCTCGATGACGGGTCGGTCACCCCATTGGTTCTGATAGCGGACCTCGAGCGCCGCGGCGGCGTGGAGGTCGGCCGGGTTAGCCGGGTCGCCAACCAGCTTTCTGAGCGCCGCTTCGCTCCGACCCGCGAGCTGCTCGAGACCTTGACGCGCGGACTTCAAATCGGCTTCGAGCTTGATCTCGCCCTCGACTCTCGCGGGACCCTCTTTCATTTTCTTGACGTCCCGCAATCGAATCCTGAGGGCGTCATGCAGCTCAAGCTCGACCCCGAAGGTCCGTTCCATTATCAGACAGGGCGAGCGGCAAATCATGATCTCGCCAGCGGGCGTTTCCTTGATCGTGCCCTTGCCGTCCTGGGTCGTCCCGACGGTGCGAGCCTGACCCTCCTGCGTGACGGTAGCCTGCACTGGTGCGTCTCGGGGTGGTGGCGGTGCTTCGAGCTTGACGCCGGTGCGGAGCTCCCAGCCCGGTTGCTTGGCATCGAGATAGGCCTTGGCGTCCTGGACTCGGCGCGCTCCGTCCTCTCCGACGAAGCGAACCTCGAGCTGGGTCCCGGTGGTCACCATCTCGCCGGAGAAGGCCGCGGTGACTTCTTTCGCGAGCCTGCTACGCTCCGCTTGAAACCGGTCGATCAGCGCTTGCCGCTCGGTCTTCGGCATGTTGGCGCCGAGTCCAGTACCGGTGTCGAGCTCGGTATGGAGGCGCTCCCAGCCGCCACCTTCCTTGAGGAGTGAGCGGACGGCCTCGTCGGGCAACCGCCTGGGCGCGGTCTCCTCGACCGCCTTCCCCGTTTGGCGTGGGTCCATCTGGGGGGCCGCCTCACCGGGAACCGAGACGGCCTTGCTCACCCGGCCGGATTTCCAGGCCTCGTATTCTTTCTGAACCCGTTTGTTGACCCCGCTCAACCCGACGTCCATCGCGACGTTCTGGATTGCGTTGTCGATGATCAGATCGGCCAGCGCGTCGGCGTCTTTCGGGAAGCTCTTCCCGTCGACCACGGCTTTGATCGTGAGCTCAGCCGCGGTGGTGTAGACCGAGGAGGTTCCGGCGGCGAGCGCGCTCGTAGTCATCTCGCCCAGTTTGGTCCCGGCGAGACCCGGCAACTTGTCGATCCGAGCCTTGAATGCGGCCTGAAAGCGACTCTGGAGTGCGCCGCCGAGGACCGTCATCATCGCGCTCACGCCCGCCTCCTCGATCAGGCTGGCGATCCCGAAGTGCTTCCGCTGGCCGAAGCGCATTTCGGAGAGCCGGCCGGCGCCCTCTTGAGCGAGGGTGTACCCACCTGCGACCAGCGCCGAGCCGGTCAGGCCGAGGCCGCCGGAAGCGATGCCGGCGGCGATCGAGCCCGCGGTCTTCATCCGACCGAGCCACGTGACGGCGGTACCGGCGCCGCTCATCACTCGGTTCTCGTAGGACATGAACCGTTGGGCGCACTCCGCCGTCGCTTGCTCGGCCATCGCGATGATGGGCACGGCCAACTCGTATTTGCGTTCCCGCAGGAGCGGCCCGGCTTGCGTGATCAGTGCTTTGGGCCGGTCCCAGATGTGGAGGGTTGGGTAGGGCGCGCTCCCTTCACCCAATGCCTCGGAGACGTGTCGGACGGCACCGAAGCCGATCCGTTTCGCGTTGATGTCGCTCCGTTCCTGGTGTTGTGGTACGACCTCATCGAACACCTGCTGAGTTTCGTTCAGCGCTTGGCGGAGCTTTGCCATCTCCGGCCGATCCACCACCCAAGCGTCATACTCCTTGCGAAACTCGTTGCGGAGATCGTTGGCGGTGATGAATCCCTTCGTCTTGTTGGCGATCCCCGGCATCGGATGTTGGGCGAGGGCCTCGTCCGGGTCGGGCCGCAGAGTGAGATCCAGCGGGACCTTGGTGACCTGCTCCACGGCCCACTGTCGAAAGGCAAGCTCGGCCTTCACGTCCCACTCCGGCTTCTCCTTCACATCGTCGGCGAGGAGCAACCGGACGTCGACGCTGAGCTTCTCGCTCGGTTTAGGCGGGACCGCGGCAACGAGGCGGCGTGATTTCTTGATGTAATCCGGATGCTGGGTAGCGAGCTGGCCGTAATAGGCGAACTCCCCGCCGAGAGCGTTGTGCTTGCGATCGACCTCGCGCGCGATCGTGTAGAAGTCGACCACCCGCTGCCACTGATCGAGTTGCTCCTTGCTCAAAGCAACGAGCAGCGCGGGATACCGGGCTCTGATCGCGGCGCGGACGTCGGGGCCCCGGGTCGGGAGTTCCTTCCCATTCCGCGAGGCGCCCGACGTGTCGGGATTTCTCTGCAGCCAGCTGCCACCAGGGTTGGATCCCGCCAGCTGACCTCCGGTCGGGTGTTTGAACCGCCGAGGCCTCATTGCCCTCGCCCCGGAACCGGGCAGCGTGCCGATTCTCAAGCTCGAAGTCGAGCCCGACGCTCGCGTCGCCTGAAGGAGCCGTCCGACCGCCTGATTGCCGACCGTGTGTTGAAGGAGGAGCCAGGGATGGACCGCAGCGGGCCGTTGAGAGTCCGACCTGGCGCCTCGACCGTCTCGGGGTCGACTCGTTTCCCTGATCCGCTTTGCCCTGGTTCTGCGACCCATTCAGACCTGCCTGGCTCGAGCCTGGATCGTTCAAGGGCAGCTGCTACCCCGTCGGGCCCCCTTGGGCACGATGGGACCGTCTACCGGAATCGTGCCGCCCTGCCGCAATCCACTCCCAACCTGGCGGGCAGGTACGACCTCAGGCTACCAACGGCAACCACCATTGGCAAGTCAAGGATACCCTACTCGTGAAGCGTCTGTCATGTCGCTCCGGCTCCCCTTGCTCGGGCTCCTGTTGCTCGCCACGGACACCGACTGGACCGTCAGGATCCGGGCATTCGGTTCGATCCGATTCGGCACCACGGTCGCCGCGGCGGCCCGCCTCACGGGCGACACGCCACCGGAGTGACGCCGGCCTCAATCCTCGGGTACAAGGATCGTGGCTCGGCGTTTCCCCTCGGAGGATGACCCCATGAAGGCCCTGCTCGTGCTCCCTCTCTTCTTCGCCGCGGCGTGCGCCGGCCCAACCGATCCAGAACCCAATCGTGCGCCCCCGTTGCTCGAGCGGCTGCCCCGGGCACTGTCGGGGGCCGAAGTCACCGCGATCAGCGCCTCCAACCGTTTCGCGTTCGACCTCCTCGGCCGGGCCACCGCCGCCGAGCCCGGGACCAACGTCTTCCTGTCCCCGCTGTCGGTGTCGATGGCGCTCGGCATGGTCATGAACGGGGCTCGGGGCGAGACCCGCGATGCGATGGCGGCCACCCTTGGCTTCGGCACCACACCGCAGGCGGACATCAATGAAGGGTATCGGAGTCTGATCGCGCTGCTCGCGAGTCTCGATTCAGAGGTGCAGTTCACGATCGCGAACTCGATCTGGACCCGCCGGGGGTATCCGATCTTGGCGCCGTTCCTTACCGACGCGAAGCGGTTCTTCGACGCCGAGGCCCAGTCGCTCGATTTCGGTTCACCGGCCGCGCTCGACGCGATCAACAGCTGGGTCAGCCAGAAAACCAAGGGCAAGATCCCGACCATCCTCAACTCGATCAGCCCCGACGAGGTCCTGTTCGCGGTCAACGCGATCTATTTCAAGGGCCTCTGGCGAAACCAGTTCAAGAAAGCTGAAACCGCGCCGGCATCCTTTCAGCGCGCGGCCGGCGGGTCCCAAGTCGTTCCCTTCATGCACCGCCAGGACGATCTGCCCTTCGCCCGGGGTCCCGATTTCGAAATGGTGGAGCTCTGGTACGGCGCCGGCGCCCATGCGATGACGGTCATTCTTCCGAAGGAGGGGACCACGGCCGCGAGTTTGGCGCGCCGGCTGACCGCGGCGGACTTCGCGACGGCGGCGGCCGGGCTCCGGAGCACCAAAGTCGACCTGTTCTTTCCGAAGCTCACGTTCGACTATAAGCGGTCACTCGGGCAGGATCTCATCGCGCTCGGGATGGGGCAGGCGTTCTCCGACCGGGCCGATCTGACCGGCATCGCCGCCGACCGGCTGCTCATTACCCGGGTCGACCACAAGACCTTCGTGGCGATCGACGAAGCGGGGACCGAGGCGGCGGCGGCCACGGTGGTCGGGGTTGGGGTGGTCAGTTTGCCCCAGGTGGTCACGTTCCGGGTCGACCGGCCGTTCCTGGTGGCGATCCGGGAGCGGCTGTCGGGGACCATCCTGTTCCTGGGTCTGGTGAGCGAAATCCCGTCGAGTTGAGATCGGTCTCACGAACTGCCGCCCCGTCGAACCCGCGCCGATTCGTCATCCACCGGCGCTCCAGCCCTGAAGTCGTCCCGCCCGCCGAAGAGATACCGTCTGACTCGGACCTGTTGCGTTGGCGCTACGGTCGGTGATGCGAGGTTACGATATTTGCACGGAAGTGATCCAAAATGAGGGGGTTATTCTGGGGTAGGTGACCTGCTAACATTAGCGTAATATGTTGCTGCACATTGCGTTACATGCGTGCGCCGTCGGCGTCATCCCGGCTACGGGGACGGCCCCGCTTCTGCGCTAGGTGACAGACTCGACGTCCGGCGCTCCGAAACAACGGCTGAATAGTGAATAA
>JANNQX010000218.1:0-1547 GCA_031400975.1 Gemmatimonadota bacterium | reverse complement strand
GGGGTGCCCGGGTTGGCCAAGACCTTGATGGTGCAGACGGTCGCCGAGGCGTTGGAGCTGTCGTTCAACCGGGTCCAATTCACCCCGGACCTGATGCCGGGCGACATTACCGGCACCGAAATCGTCGAGGAAGATCCGGCCACCGGCCGGCGAGCGTTCCGGTTCGTGCCCGGGCCGATCTTTGCCCACGTGGTCTTGGCCGACGAAATCAACCGGACCCCGCCCAAGACCCAGGCGGCGTTGCTGCAGGCGATGCAGGAGCATCAGGTCACCGCCGCCGGCAAGACCTACGGCTTACCCGATCCATTCTTCGTGTTGGCGACTCAGAATCCGATCGAGCAGGAAGGGACCTATCCGTTGCCGGAGGCGCAGCTCGACCGTTTCATGCTCGATTTGCGGGTTGGTTATCCGAGCAAGGTCGAAGAAGAGGCCATCGTCGAGCAGACCACCGGGTCGCGGAAGGTCAAGCTCGAGCCGGTGCTGAACGCGGCGGCGTTGCATGGGATGCAGGACCTGGTTCGGCGGATTCCGGTGTCCAAGGGATTGATCGCCTCGGCGGTGTCGTTGGCGCGGATGACTCGGCCGGTGGATCCTGAGTCGCCGCCGTTGGTGAGGGAGTACGTCGAGTGGGGGGCGGGGCCGCGGGCGTCGCAGTATTTGGTGTTAGGCGCCAAGGCCCGGGCGGCGATGTCGGGCCGGCCGATGGCGGATTTGGATGACGTGAAGGCGATCGCGCCGTTCGTGTTGCGGCATCGGGTGGTGACGAATTTCGCGGCCGAGGCGGCCAATCGGACCAGTGATGACTTGATTCGGGAGTTGGTGGCGGGGACGGCCTGGCAGACTCGGCGTACCTGAGGGCACCGCTCGACGGCCCGTCTACGCGGCCGCGAGCTTCCGAACTCGCAACCGCTTCCGCGATTGCTCGGCATGCCAAAGATCGTATTGCATCTGTTGATGCAGCCAGCTCTCGGCCGTCGTGCCGAACGCGATCGACAGTCGAACTGCCATCTCGGGGCTGATCCCAGCGCGTCCGTTCAGGATGGCGGACAGCGTGTTCCGGCTCACGTCCAAGGACGCGGCAGCGTCGGTGACGCTGAGATTCAAGGGCACCAGGCAGAGCTCACGGAGGATCTCTCCCGGGTGCGGCGGGTTCTGCATGCGAACGGTCTTCATCAGTGATAGTCCTCGTAGTTCACGCCCGAGACATCCGGCCCGACAAATCGAAATGTCACCCGCCAGTTGCCGTTGACCTGGACGGCCCAGGTGCCGTCGCGGTCTCCCTTTAGAGGATGAAGATTGAGTCCCGGAAGTCCCCTGTCCCGAGGTTCCTTCGCTACGCTCAGCCGCGCGAGAATCAACCGCGCCGTTTGGCATTTTTGCTCTGGATCCCCGCCGTGGTTCCTCGAGTAAAGAAACGTTCCAAGACCTTTGTGCCGGAACCCGACGATCGCCATTCAGCGGTGTAACGTGTAACGTGGCAGATGGCAAGCTGAAGGTGCCCGAGTCCAACCCTCAGGCCACACCGATTGTTTTTGCTGGGCATAACG
>JANNQX010000217.1:0-6323 GCA_031400975.1 Gemmatimonadota bacterium | reverse complement strand
AACGCCGGATCGACGCCGGCCGCGAGCACCCCGCCCGCTCGGACGAACGCCAACTCGTACTGCTGCGATTTCGGATAGATCTCCCGCATCTTCGGATAGATCTCGCCGATCGGGTTCGGCAAGTCGAGCTGACGGCGCCGCGCCTGCTCCAACTCCGCAATCCACGGCGACATGGCCTCGAGGGTCCGGGCGTCGGGCCCCGGGCGATTCGGCACCAATTGCTCGTTGACCGCCGTGGTCGTCATCGGCACCCCCCGGGCAATCATCCGCCGGAATGTTTCGGCAATCCGCGGGTCCTTCATGTCCAACTGACCCAGGGTCTCGAAGTGGGTCGCCGGGCAGCGGCCGGGCTGCTTGGTTCGGTCGTAATCCGAATTGGTCCGAAGACCATGCTCGATGTTGTCGATCCCGAGCTCAACCGCCTCGGTGAAACTGATCGAGCAGAGATGGCCGGTGACCTTCATGCCGCGGCGGTGAGCCTCGTCGACGACGGCGCTGAAGATCTCCCGGGAAATCTGGGTGTACACTTTGATCCACTCGGCGCCCTCCTCAGCCCAGGTCTTCACCACGCGCCGGGCGGCCGCCTCATCCGCCAGCGCGTGCATACCCAACAAGTCGAGACGGGGATCCATCGCCGTCGAGATCAGATACGGTCCGGTGATATGCATCCGCGGCCCCGGCACCTCCCCCCGGTCAATCCCGCCTTTCAGATTGAGTTCGGCATACGGCGAGAAGCTCCCGGTGGTCCGGACGCTGGTGACTCCGCTCGCCAAATAGAGCCGAGGAAACGAATAGTTCGACTGAACCTCGCTGCTGCCGGGCGTGGTGTAGAACATGTGGTCGTGCATCCCGACCAGCCCGGGAATGACCGTGTGACCGGGAAGATCGAGGACCCGCGCCCCGGGGGGAACGACCACCGAACCGACCGCGCCGACCGCCCGAATCCGATTGCCGGAGATCACGATCGTCTGGCCAGGCTTCGGCGGCCGGCCGGTCCCGTCGATGATGGTGACGTTCGTGAGCGCGACGACCGGCGCGTCGACCGCTACGTATTGCTGGGCCGCAGAACCAACCGCCGGCCGCTGGGCGCCAAGTCCGGCGGGACCCACCAGGAACAGCCCGACCCCAAGAAAGCACGCTCGCATCGTCATTCGCCTCGCCGGTCACGGTTGATTTGGATCGAGAACTCTACCTGCAACCGAACGGCGAGTCCACCGCTTGCGGTTGTCGGCCCGGACAGGCACCGTTCAGCATGCCGCTCCCTGCCCTGATCCGCTATCCGGCCTGTCTCCTCCTGGTCGGCTCCCTGTCGGCCGCCGCCTCAGCCCAGCCAAGCCGGCTGAACGAACCGGGACCTTTCCGGGTCCGGCGGGAATTCGCCCAGAAGGTCATGACCGCCGATGGGATCGCGCTCGTCACCGATGTATACCGGCCCGAAACGCCGAGTCGGGTCCCCGCGCTGCTGGTCCGGACCCCTTACATGCGGACCGGTTTGTCGAGCTACCAACAGGGCCACTATTGGGCCTCGCACGGATATGCCTTTGTCGTCCAAGACGTCCGGGGCCGGGGCGATTCCGAAGGCCGGTTCGAGCCGTTGGTCAACGAAGGGCGGGACGGCTACCGGGCCCAGAGCTGGATCGCGCGGCAGCCCTGGTCCGACGGCCAGGTCGGAACGTTAGGCGGCTCCTATTCGGGCTGGACCCAAGTCTTTCCGGCCATTCTCAACAATCCCGCGCTCAAAGCCATGATCCCGATGGTCACGCCCTCCGATCCCGGCGGCTTCTGGCCGATGCGCCACGGTGGAATTTCGTTCGGGATGCTGGAGTGGGCCATGGTCGTCGAGGGCCGCACCGTCCGCGACTTCCCCGATGACGAGGCCGAGCTCACGGCCGCGTACCGAAGCCTGCCGTTGCAAACCATCGACGAGAAGATCGGCGCTCGGTCGGCAACCTGGCGGACCTATCTCCGGAATCTCGAGAATCCCGAGTTCTGGAAGCCGCGGAGCTACCAGAGCCGGCTCCCGGAATCGCGAGTCCCGATGTTTCATGTCACCGGCTGGTATGACGGGACTCTCGGTGGCAGCCTCGAGAACTTCGCCGCCATGCGGGCCCGCGGGGCGCCGGACGCCCGACAGCACCAGTACCTAATGGTCGGCCCCTGGCGCCATTGGGTCGATTCGGATGCCCGGGCCAGCACGATCGGCGGCATGGACTTTGGGCCGGCCGCCGTCGTCGACACCCGGCGGCTCTACCAACTCTGGTTCGATCGCTACCTCAAGCACGCGTCCAACGAAGTGACCGGCTGGCCTCGCGTGAGGCTCTTCGTCCTGGGCGAGAATCGCTGGATCGGGGCGGACGACTGGCCGCTCCCGGGCACCCGATTCGTGCCGTACTATCTCCGAGGTGCCGGTCGGCTGGCCCAAGATTCCCTATCCCAAGGCGAGGGGTCGAGCCGCTACGACTACGATCCCGAGGACCCGACCCCGTTCTTCTGGACGAGGAACGTCGACTCGGGCGGTCCGGACGACTATCGCAGCGTCGAGAGCCGGCCCGACGTGCTCAGCTACACGATGGAATCGCCGAGCGAGACACTCACCGTGTGCGGGCCGATCACGGCCACCGTCGTTGCGAGTTCGTCGGCCAAGGATACCGATTGGGTCGCGCGACTCACCCTGGTCCGGGCCGACGGATACTCCCAGCGCCTCACCGAGGGCTGGGTCCGCGCCCGGGCCCGCCGCGGCAACTTTCGGAACGATCCGCTCACTCCGGGCAAACCGGAGACCTACCAGATCGATATGTGGGGGACCTGCGTCGCGGTCCGCCCCCGCGAGCGGCTCCGGCTCGCGATCATGTCGGGGGCGTATCCCTTGCTCACCCGGAACCTCAACACTGGTGGCGACCTCGGCCTCGAAACCGAACCCGTGGTCGCCCACCAAACCGTCTACCACGAAGCCGGACGGCTCTCGTTCGTGACCCTGCCGATCGTTGACCGGGCCCGGGAGATCGAGATCCCATGACGTCGTGAGCGGACGCTGACGCCCCGTCGGCGGCTCCCTGAACGCGCCCGATCAAGGCCGCTCCCACCACAGCATTGGTGCCGGAGCGGGGTGGTTGCCGAGTTGGGCCAGGGTCGCCGCATCGTAGAGCCGCCCGTTCACCATCACCTGCCGAATCGCCGTGCTGTTCCGGAGGTTCTCCAACGGGTTCCGATCCAGCACCAGCAGATCGGCCAGCTTGCCAACCGCGAGCGAACCGAGGTCTCGATCGAGTCCGAGGCTCTCGGCGCCGTTGAGCGTGCCCGCGCGGAGGGCCTCGGGCGGCGACATCCCGCCCTGGGCCAGCATCCACATCTCCCAGTGGACGCCGAGTCCCTGAATCTGGCCGTGCGCCCCGGTGTTGACCTTGACCCCGCGATCGGCGAGCGCCTTCGCGGCCCGGGCCGTGGACTGATACGAGTAGTCGTCGTCGCCGCCGAGCTGACGCCGGCGGGCTCGGGCGTCGAGCGTGCCCGGAATCATGAACCGGCGGAGCCGTTCGTCCTTCCAGACCTCGTCGTGCGCGTACCAGTAGTACTCGCCGCTCACCCCGCCGAAGTTCACGATCAGGGTGGGGGTGTAGCCGGTCCGGCTGGCGGCATAGACCCGGAGGACGTCCTCGTAGACCGGTGCGACGGGGATGTTGTGCTCGATGGTGGTGTGTCCATCGAGGACCTGGCTCACGTTGTAGTAGAAGGTGCTGCCCCCTTCGGGAACCACCATCATCTCGAGCTGCCGTGCGGCCTCGATGATCTGCTGGCGGGCGTCGCGGCGAGGCTGGTTGTAGCTCTTCACGCTGAACGCGCCGACCGCCTTCATCCGGCGCAAGTGAGTCAACGCGTCGTCGAACGACGTGGTGATCGCTTTGGCGCCGCCCTCGGCGCCGTAGAGAATCGTCCCCGTCGAAAACAGCCGCGGTGCCGTGATCGCGCCCGCCTTGATCATCTCCGCGGCGCTGAAGACGTGCTCGGTCGAGTTGGAGGGGTCGTGCATCGTGGTGACCCCGAAGGCGAGACTCTGGAGCAGGCCCGGATTGGTGAGGGCGGTGAACCCGCCCGAGCCGGTGCCGACGTGGGCATGCGCATCGATCAACCCCGGCATCAGAAACTTGCCGGCGACGTCGATCCGGCGAGCGTCCGCAGGCACCGTCACCCGATCGGCCGGCCCGAGGGCGACGATCCGGTTCCGGTCCACCACAACGGTCGCGTTGGGAATCACCTCGGCGCCGTTCATGGTGATCGCGGTGGCCCCCACCAGGGCCAGCTTCCCAGTGGGCCGATCGAGCTCGGTCTGAAAGCCGATCGGGATGCCGGCCGCTTCCGGGTCGCGCTTCACCGTCGTGGTATCGGTCGTCTCGAAGGCGAAGGTCTGGCTCAGGTCGCGCTGAAAGAGATCGGGCCCGAGCGACCAGAACAGCCGTCGCGAGTCGGCCGACCAGTGGAGGCCCTCGCCGGCATCACGCGACACCCGCCGGACCGGCACCTCGGTGGCGGCGGACCCCAGCGCGCTCGCCCGCCCGGTGGCGGTGAACGGCGCCACGTAGGCGTTGAACCGCTCGACCCAGGCCACATAACGCTCGTCCGGTGACAACACCAACTGGGAGGCGTTCTCGACGGTCAGGTGCACCCGGCGATCGCCGCCGGTGAGGTTGACGCTAATCAGCGCCGGTTTTCCGTCCTCGGTGACCTGGAGGAACAGCCGCTCGCCGCTCCTGGCGAAAGCGGGGTCGGTGCCTTGCGCGGTGACCAGCCTGGGCTGACCGCCGGCGGCGCTCACCAGGTAGATCCCCTGATCTCGCCCGTACCTCGGGCCGCGGAGCTGGTCGCCCCCGGTGCGCCGGTAGACGATCTGGCTCCCGTCCGGCGAATAGCGCGGCGTCGCGTAGTGGCCGCGGCGGTTGGTCACCGTCCGGCTGGTCCGGCCGTCCACCGAGATCGTCCGCACCGCGCCAAGCGAGTCTTCGTCCCAGCTGGCGTAGACGACCGTGGACCCGTCAGGCGACCACGACGGAAACAGCTCGAGCCCCCGACCCGCCGCCGTTAGGCGCCTCGGCGCCCCGGCCGGCAGCTCCTTGAGGTAGAGCTTGCCGAGCGCGGTATAAACCACCCGGCGCTGATCGGGCGACACCGACACCCATCGGAGCAGCTTGACGTCGAAGCGGTCCGGAGCGACCTGCTGGGGAAACCGGACCGCCTCGGTGATCGTCTGGCGGACCGGCGCGGTGAACGGAATCGGTGTCGCCCGTCCGGTCGCCGCCTCCACCCGCCACAACTTGCCCTGGGCCCAGATCACCAGGCTCCGGCTGTCGGGGGTCCAGTCGTAGACGGGATAGGTGCCGAACAGCGACCAAGCCTCCTGCTGGTCGTGATCGAGCCCGTCCCACAACGCCCGGTCGCGGCCGCTCTCGAGATCCTGGACGAACAACACGCTTTTCGGGCCGACCCGCCGAACGAACGCCAGCGACTTGCCGTCGGGAGCCGGGGCCGGCGCCAGGGAGCCGCCCGGCCCGGAGACGAAGGTCGTCCGCTCGCCGGTCTCGCGGTCGAGCCGTTGAATGACGTAGATCACCCCGTGGGGATCGCGGTTGTAGTCGAACCCGCCGCCCGGCGAGACGTCTTCGGAGAAGTAGAGATAGCGGCCGTCGGGCGAAAAGGCCGGCTCGGTGGCGTTCTGCTCCCAGTTGCGCCGGTCCGTCAACTTGAGCCCTCCGCCGCCCCCGGCGTGGAACAGCCACATCTCCCCGGCGCCAAGCGACCGGGTGTTCCGGAAGTGCTTCCGGGCCACCAGGTAGCGGCCATCGGGGGTCCACGCCGGGTTGGAGACCTGACGCTCCTTCTCCTTCGACACTTGGCGGAGGTCGGTTCCGTTAGGCGCCATCGTCCAGATATTCTCGATCCCGTCCCGGTCGCTCATGAACGCGATCCGGGTCCCGTCGGGCGACCACCGGGGCGTCGACTCGTAGGCGGGCCCGCCGAGCACCGGCGTGGCCCTCCCGCCGGCGATTGGAAGGGTGTAGAGGTCGCCGAGCAGGTCGAACGCCAGGGTCCGGCCGTCGGGCGACACGTCGACCGACATCCAGGTGCCCTCCGAGGTCTCGAAGGTGACGTCCCGGGCGGGACCGTGCTTGGCCTGGACGTCCCATTTGGCTGGGATGGTCGGGGAGGCCGCCGTGGTGGTGTCCTGCCCCGCGACGGAGGCGGTCAGGACGACGGCGACGAACGGTAGGAGAGCGACACCACGGTGCATCGACAAGCTCCGGTCGGTACGGGACATCGCAAATCTACCTCCG
>JANNQX010000216.1:0-3452 GCA_031400975.1 Gemmatimonadota bacterium | reverse complement strand
CGTGTCGTCCCAGTAATGGCGCCCGACCACGCCGCTCGAACGATCACGTTCGGGGCCGGCCGATGGTTCTCGTCGTGAACCCAGATCCCGACCTGACCCTGAATCTTGCCACCGTTCCCGCTACCGCCCATCTCGTCGTCGAGATCGGCAATGTGCGGGGTCGAGGGGTCGTGCTGCCGGGCGAATCCGGCCAGGAGCGGAACGATTGCGAAGAGCACTAGCCGTTTCATGGGACCTCATGGGAGAGAGAGAAAGCCGGGCCGATCCCCTCACGGACGTCTTCTCGGCCCACGGATCTTATCACGGAGGACGCTGGCCCGCCACAGCCAGGACCGGACCTAATCCGAGGCGGGCTGTTTGACCTAACGTCGCCGGGCCGCGATAAATACCTGGATCTCGTCTAGTCTCGGGTTGACGAAGTCGAGCCTGACTCGGCCATCTTCGGTCAGCTGAACCGTCCCCGGCACGCTACTGTGAGTCAGATACCAACCCGCTGGGAGCACCACGGCATTGAAGGCCCGGCCGAACGCCCGGTCCCAGACCAATGCGGCGCCTTCGAGCCGGTATCGAACCGAATCGGTGTAGGTCTCCGAGATCCTGAGCCGGGTCGACTGCCCCCTGCCCACCGGCGGAAACGAAATCACCACAACCTCCGTTTGGGGCTGGACAACCTCCCCGATATCGAGGCCCGCGGCCGTAATCGCCGTTCCCCTGATTGTCGTGACGTCGAGCCGAGCCCCGGTGTCGAGAATCAAGGCGGCTGGGTTCGAAACCCGGCTGCCGGGCCGAACAACGTTGAGGTACTTGTCGACCCCTTCCCGGGTTTCGGTGTAGTCGTGATAAAGGTCGAACGCGTGGGTCTCGGGTTGCTGCAGAAAGTAGACGATCTCCCGGGTCTGGGTCGCCCGCTCGGCCAGTCGCTCCGGCCTGGACTGGGCGGCCACCGGCCCAGCACTGAGCAACGTCAGCCAGGCAATCGTTTTGGTCATCGCGGCAACCGCCTCCCTTTCACCACCAACGACGCCGGGTCCGGCCCCGCGTTGATGAAGCTGATCAAGGTTCGCCCATCGGCCTCGGTGAGCACCTGCGAGGGGACATTGACACCGACGAGTTCGTAGCCCACTGGCAGCACCACAGCGTTCCGCTTGATCCCAAGCGACCGGACAAACACGATCGTATCGCCATTGGCATAGTAGCTCTTGGGATCGCGGTAGGTCTTGACGATCATGATCCGAAGCTCGCCGTTGACAGGCACCGGCCGAGGTAGGGTGACCCTGATATAGTCGGTCTCGAGGTCGGCCGACCCCAATCCCTGCCCCCGCGCCACCGAACCAGACACCACCTCAAACGACAACGGCTGCCCGCTGGCGCGGTCGAACACGGCCTCGTCGGTCGCCACACTTCCCTTACGAATCGGGTTGAAATAGTACCGCGCCCCGGGGGTGGCTGCCGTCACATCGTAGCGGATCTTGAACTGCGCGCTCGCCGGATCGAGCAACTCGTACCGAGTGTATTCGTCGTCCGCTCGCTGCGATTGGGCCAATCCGATGGCCACCACCAGCCAGAGCCCGCGAGTCATCGGGTCGCCACCTCCAACCGTTGGAACGCCGCATCTCCCTCGACCCCCTCCATCGCCCGGCGAAGCGCCCCGACGCTCACCCGGATATCGGCGCCGTGCGCCACGAACCAACGCTCGAACCAATCGAGATGAGTTCGGTACAATAGGACTCCAACCAGCTGGGCGTTGTTGATCGGGCGTTCGGCCAGTCGGCTGACCCGATACGTTTTGAGTTGGGGCCCAATCGTCGACTCCAAATAGCCCTTCGACCACCGGCCAATGGCTTGGCGGCCTGCCTCGAGCGAATCACCGGATGGCTTCGAATCATAAAATGTCGTCAGGGTGTCGATCAGGCTTCGGTAGTACCCAGCCAGGACGATCTCATCTTCCCATCGGCCCCGGGCTCGATCGGCCAAGAGGGTGTCGCCTCGTTGCCGGTAGAACGCCTCCGTGGCCCGATAGCCGACGAGCTGGGCAAAGCTCTCGTTGAACGCCGTTGCGCTCTTCACATACAAGGTGTTGTGGGCGATCTCGTGGAACACCAGCGCCGCTAGCTCCACCGAGTCCCGCACCATCGCGGTCGACAACAGCGGATCATTGAACCAACCCAACGTCGAGTAGGCCGCCGCCGGCCGGAGCGAATAGTCGTAGCCCTTGGCCGCAATCTTTTGGGCGGCCGCCTCAGCCATCTTGGGATCGAAAAACCCTTTGTACGGCACCCGGCCCACGATCGGATACTTCCAGGTCACCGGACAGATGCAGTCCTTCCGCGATCCGGTCAGGCTCAAGAGCAAGGTGTCCCGGCCCACGTCCGTGTATGTCGTATACGTTTCCCCAGCTTCGAGGCCAAGCCCCGCCGCGTTCCGACGGACTTCGAGGACCAGGCCAAGGAACGCCCGGTCGGCCTCTGGCAGGGTGGTATCCGACACCATCGCGCTCAACGGCTGGCTGCTCTCCAAGATCCGGGTCTGTTCGATCCCGGCTCGGGTCAGATAGCGAACGTCTTCGCTCGCCACGTAGGCGGTCCCGAACCCAACGAACAGAGCAACCGCTGCCACCAGAATACCCATGAATGCCCTCTTCTTTGTCACGGTGTCCAGCGAGCCCCGAACAAGTGTACCTCGCGGCCTAACGGACTTCGCTTCTGAAAGGCGTAGTCAAATCGAACCTGCCCAGCCACGATACTGGCGCCATAGGTCGTCTTGGATAGTGTCCCCGCCACGTCGCCGGCTTGCCCTCCATGGCCGATCCGGGCCACCAGACCAATTCCCTTCACCACCGCGCCGGCCTCGAGTCCCAAAACGGTCCGCCGGCGCGCCCGCTCGGCCCAGACCGTTTCGATCGTCATCAACAGCCGGCCGTTCGAAAAGGTGTCGAGCAAGTTGAAGCTCAAGCCCAGATGCCACGACCTCGGCAACTCGAGGCCCTGGTTCGAAACCGTCCAGTCGCCGAGGTTGTGGACCGACAAAGCCAGCGCGGCGATATCGAAGAGGGCCACCGTCGCTCCGAGGTCGGTCGTCGCCGATCGGGTGATCACCCCCGCTGAATCTTCGACCGAGACGTATTTGGCGCTGGTCCCCATCGCGAGACCGCCCCGCCGGTACACCACCGTCCCCACGCCGGAAAAGTTATCGTACACCGGACCCCGCGAGGGCAGCCGGAGATATTGATACCCGCCGCCGAGGTTGAACCGACCGACCCGCGCCGCCGCCGCACCCATGAGGTAGGTCGACCGGTCCGGAAGCCGCGCGACCGTCATTTCCAGACTCAGCGCCCGGATCGGGGCGAGCCCCGAAGGGTTGTTGAACACCGACCCCGCATAGCCCGTCATGGCCACGCCGGCCCCGGCCAGCCCAGCCGCCCTCACGTTGGCGGGAAACGAAAGGATGGCCGG
>JANNQX010000215.1:0-6905 GCA_031400975.1 Gemmatimonadota bacterium | reverse complement strand
ACCAGAATCAGTAGACGCGTGAGGTTAGCTCCGTGAGGACCCTTGGAAGGTAGCCGGACGGGCCCAACCCTAGCTCACCCCGTCAGCCGATCGGGGCAAGGACAACGCAGTCACCGCCGCGCCCTTTGGCCTGGGCCAGCGCCGCTTCGGCCGCAAGCAAGAGCTCCCGGGCGCTGGTCCCGTCGCGCGGGACCATCAGGGCGACCCCCGCCCTCATGGTCACCGCGGGCAGCGAATCGGGGCCGGGGTTTGGAATCACGAGTTCGGCCACATCGGCCCGAATGGCCTCGCAGAAGGCCACGGCTTCGGGCGCACTGAACCGGCCTTGCAATACTTGAGCGAATCGCTGCCCAGCGATTCTGGCGGCCATGTCGCCGGCCCGGCGGGCATGGTCGGCCAACACGCCCGCCACACCAACCAAGAATTTGTCTCCGATGCCGTAACCAAACCGGGCGTTGATCTTCTCGAGCCGGTCCACGTCAAAGAGAGCCAGGGTGACCGGAACGCCGAGGCGGCGGGCCCGGCTCCATTCCTGAGGCAGGGTTTGCTCAAACGCCCGCAGCGTGGCGAGGCCGGTCAGCGAGTCCCGTTGGTCCTGGCGACGCTTCAGCTCGGTGACATCATGGGCCACCGCGTAGAGCAGCCCGGTATTCGGCTCGGGAAACGAGGTCCAATGAAGGTCGCGATAGCTCCCGTCTTTACACCGATACCGATTTTCGAACGAGAGACTCGGCGCGCCGGTCGACAGTTTCCCGACCTCGGCCACGGTGTCGAACCGATCGTCCGGATGGACGAACTCGGTGAAGGGATGTTGGAGCAGCTCCGAGGCAGTGTAGCCAAGGGTCTTGGTGAAGGCGGGATTCACCTTCTTGAGGTACCCGTCGGTGCCCGCGATGCAGAGCATGTCGAGAGCATAGTTGAAGAACCGGTCGAGGTCGTAGACCTCAAATTCGCCGGTGGCGGCGGCCGCGACGGCCACGCCGCAAGAATGGCAGAAGACCGCGTCCGGGACCAGCGACGCGGCGCAGCGAAGGCAATTAGGGTCGGACATCGGCATAGGGCTCCAGGGCGAGAGCCGACACACCCCCATACTACGATATTGGCTCGGCCAGGGGTAGCCCCACTGGAGTTAGCAGCACCCCTGCGATGCGGTTCCCGGGTCCTCGGCTGAGAACGGGATCGCGGTACCGCACCCGGGAAAGATCCCGTAGTGCCGGGAAAAATCGCCAATAAATGTGAAGAACGGCGCAAACCGGGTCTCCCGCAGCATCCGCCAGCTATTTCCACACACGGTCGTGACCCGTCCTGCCTCGAACGAGTGATGCCCGTCGAGATCCCAGGAGGACTCGGAGCCCGCAATGCCCCCGTTGTACCGGACGGCCTGGCCGCAGTCTTCGCAGGTCGGTTCGAGCCCTGGAAGTTTGAGGAGACGGTAGGTGGCGGAGTAGAACCGAGCGGGGGCCAACCGGGCCGCGATCCCTTCGTCGCCGATCGCAATCGGCCGACTGGTCACCAACCTCGGGTCGCCGAAACCAGTGGCCTTGGCAATGGCGAGGAAATCATTCCAATAAAGGGCGCCCGCCAAGCACTCCCCGACCAGGACCTGGTCATCGCGCAATGCCGGCGACAGGCGGCGGTCGGCATAAACGTCGGAAAATAGATCTCGCCGCCGGTGCGAAGGAGCCGGTAAGCCGCCGCGAAGACTGCCGGCTTGTTGCCGAGCAAATTGAAGACGCAGTTCGATGCCAGAGCGGTCATCGAAACACCGAGAACCATTTTTGAAACAGGGTCTTCACAAGCGGAGTCAGCTTCCGGCGCCGCCACTGATCGGCGGCTTTTCGAAACACTTCGCTCTGAGTCGGATAGGGGTGAATGGTCCGGCCGATCGCACCGAGACCTAACCCGTTGGTCATCGCGACCGCGATTTCGCCGATCATATCACCGGCGTGGTCGGCCACCAGGGTCGCACCCAGAATCCGATCGGTGCCCTGAGCCAGCATCACTTTGAGCAGGCCGGTTTCTTGTCCATCGAGCACGGCACGGTCGACATGCTCGAACCCGACTTCGACGACATCGACCAACCGGCCGGCCGCCTTGGCTTGGTCTGCGGTCAACCCGACTTGGGCCACTTCCGGGCTGGTATAGGTGCACCAAGGGATCACCAGGGCGCTGGCTTTGCCCCGTCCGAAGAAGAGCGCGTTCTGCACCACCAGCCGAGCGTGGAAGTCGGCCACGTGGGTAAACTGGAATGGGGTGCAGACATCGCCCACCGCATAGATGGCGGCGTTGCTGGTCCGGAGCCGGTCGTCGACCGACACGCCCTTGGCGTCGAACCGAACCCCGGCGTGATCGAGCCCCAGGCCCTCAACGTTAGGCATCCTGCCGGTGGCCACTAGGATCTGATCGGCTTCGAACGGGCCGGCCCCGGTCACGAACACAACCGAGAAACCGCCCTTCCGATCAACCCGCTCGATCCTGGCGTTCGTGACGATCACAATCCCCTCGGCCTCGAGCCGACGGTGGACCAGCAGGGCGGCCGCGGGGTCGTCCTTGGGCAATATCCGATCATCCCGGGTAAGCATGGTGACCGCGGCACCAAACCGCCGAAAGGTCTGGGCCAGCTCACAGCCGATCGGGCCGGCACCGACGACCACCAAATGTTTGGGGCATTCGGTCAGCGTGAACACCGTCTCATTGGTCAAATACCCGGACTCAGCCAGACCGGGAATAGCCGGGACCGCGGCTCTGGCACCGGTGGCAATCACCCCCCGCCGGAATTCGAGCCGAGCCCCGCCGACCGCTACGGCGTTCGGCCCCACGAACCGGCCTTCCCCCAAGAACACATCGACGCCAAGGTCGCGAAACCGGGCCGCGCCGTCGACCGGCGATATACTTGCTCGAAGGCTCCGCATCCGGGCCATCGCACGGCCAAAGTCACCGGGGCCGGCCACCGCCGGACCACCAAATCGCTCTTGGGCCGAGGCCGCTCCATGCCACCCACGGGCGGCGCTGATCAGGGCCTTGGACGGCACGCAACCGACATTGAGGCAATCGCCCCCCATCAGATGGCGCTCCACTAACGCGACCCGGGCGCCAAGACCCGCGGCCGCCGCGGCCGTCACCAGGCCCCCGGTTCCGGCCCCGACGACGACCAGATGGTAGCGGCCCCGGGGCGTGGGGTTGATCCAGCCGGGCGGGTGAACCTGCCTGAGCAATGCCTCGTCCGACGGGTCGCCGGGAATCAGCGAATTCATCCGACCGCCTCGGCCAACGCTCGCTTGGCGAGGCGGGTCACCACCACAGTGACCGCAACCGTGGCCGCGAGCCCGAGACCCAGGACGACATAGTGGGCCGGTCCTCGCGCGGGTGCCACGCCACCGGCCAACGCCGCCACATCACCCGCGATCTTCCCGTAGTACACGTAGAGAACGGTCCCAGGGAGCATGCCGATGGAGGCCAGCAAGTAGTCACGAAACCGCACGGTGGTCAGCCCGAGCCCATAGTTGAGCAGGTTAAATGGAAACACTGGCGAGAGCCGCAGCAGGAAAACGATCCGCCGTCCCGCACCACCGATGGCTCGATCGATCGCGGCAAAGCGCTCATTGCCGGCCAGGGCCCGCGCAACCGGCCCGCGGGCGACATAGCGAGCCACCAGAAACGCCGCCGAGGCGCCTAACGTGGCACCCAGAAAAACCAGAAGAACACCCCACCCCAAACCGAAAATCGCTCCGCCGGCGAGGGTCAACAGGGAGCCCGGCACGAAGGCGACGGCCGCCAAGGCGTACCCGACCACGAACACAACCGGGCCGAGGGGGCCAAGCCCGCGGATCCGTTCCGCAAACGCCGGAATGGCCGCCGCCAGCTGGCGACCACCCACGAGAGCGCCCACCACGACCGCCGCGGCGAGGCCGATCCCCAAAACCGCCCGGGGCGACAGCTTAGCCACCGAGCGATCCGCCGCAACTCGATCCCGCGCCGGCGGTACAGCCGAAACAGTGGGGTCCAACGGCAATGTCGCGCCCGGTCAGGCTCGACCGCTCGAATTCGAAGATCGTCCGGGGCACCCGAGGGTCAACCGGCAAGTCGAGCTGCTGATTGAAGTCGCAATCGTACAGAACGCCGTCCCACCCGACCGACACCATGGCGCGGCACATCACGCCTCCGGCCGCCACCGGGTTGTACGCCTGGACCAGCCGCGTGAGATAGGACTCGGTCTGTTCCTTGTGGTCGAGGTGTTCGAGAAACCGGCTGATCGGCATATTCGTGATCGTGAACAACTGATTGAAGACGATCCCGTAGCTCCGGTCCAGCCGTTCTTTCCATTCCCGCTCAGCGGCGGCCTGAGCCGGCGGTAAGAAGGCCCCGACCGGATTGGTGACCAGATTCAGGACCAGCCCCGTGCCGGGCTGCCCGTAGCCTAAGGCGTTGAATTCCTGGAGCGCGGCGATCGACTCGTCGAAGACGCCGTCTCCCCGTTGCGCATCGGTCTGCTTCGATTGGAAATAGGGGAGCGACGCCACCACCTCCACCCGGTGCTTTGCCAGAAAGCCGGGGAGGTATCGATAGTTGGGCAACCGGGTAATGGTGAGATTGCACCGATCGATCACGTGGCGGCCGAGCCCGGTGGCGGTTTCGACGATCCGTTGAAAAGCGGGATGTATTTCCGGCGCCCCGCCGGTGATGTCGAGCGTCGGGAACGGATGGGCGGCCAGCACACCGAGACAGGCATCGACGACGGAATCGGACATCATCTCGGTCCGGTCGGGCCCGGCGTCGACGTGACAGTGGTGACAGGTCTGATTGCATTTCTTGCCGACGTTGATTTGCAACACCTCAAGCCCGGTCGGCCGGAGCGGCCAAAGGCCACTCGACGCCAGCGCCTGCTCGAAGGTGCGGTCGGTCGGCACGGACGCGAGCCGATGCCGTTGGGCGGCCCCGCCCGCCAATGGGTGGCGCTGTTTCTGGAGGGTCGGCATCACCGCCATCGTCTACATGCCCAACCGGTCGAGATGGTTCCGCATTTGGACTCCATGCACCAACGATGCCCCGCCCCGAATCGCGGCGGCGACATGAACGGCTTCCGTCATCTGCTCCTCGTTCGAACCGTGTTCCAACGACGCCGTGGTGTAGGCATCGATGCAGTAGGGGCATTGCACCGCATGCGACACCGCCAAGGCAATCAAGGCCTTTTCCCGGGCGGTCAGGGCCCCTTCGGCGAAGACCGCTCCATACCAAGCATTAAACGCTTTCCAGAGCTCGGGAGATCCCTTCCCAACCTCACCGAAGCGGGCCAGGTCCGGGGCGTGGTAGTAGTTGTCGTGGTCAGCCATGGTGTCTCAGTTAGGTGTAAGGCACAGATCAGTAACGACTTCCGGCGACAATCGGATCTCAGGCTGCCTGGAAGTTCGGCCAGTGTCGCCATATTGTCTGGTGATGAGAATGGATCAACAACTCGCGATCGTCGTCCCGGTCGGACCAAAAGATCAGGCCGCCGATCTCCTCCAGCAGCTTGGTCGATGGCTTCCCAATGCGGAAGTTATTGGGTCAGCCACGCGCCTCGCTACCGACGTCGAGATCGAAGCGGCGCGGGCGCTCCGGCTTCGGTGGATTGTCGGCCCAGCGGACCGGGCGGCGCAGCAAAATCGGGGCGCGGCGGCGGCGGGCGGACATTGGCTCTGGTTTCTGCATACCGACACCAGGTTGAGTGAGGAAAGTACGGCCGCTCTCCGGATCTTCACGACCGGTTCCACGCCTTCCATCGGCTACTTCCGGCTCAGTTTTGCGGCAGACGGTCCGAAGGCCGTCCGGCTCAACGCCATCGGCGCCAACCTCCGGTCTCGCTGGCTCGGCCTTCCATTCGGCGACCAGGGATTCGTGATGCCGCGATCGGTCTGGGACCGGCTGGGCGGATTCGACGACCAATTGGAGATCGGGGAAGACCTCGACTTCGTGATTAGGGCCCGAGCCGCGAATATCCCCCTAAAGGAATTGGCCGCGGTACTCACCACCAGCGCCCGGCGTTACCAAGCCGCCGGTTGGCTTCGGACCACCGCGCGACACGCTCGCCTAACCTGGAGCCTGTATCGAGCCGCCCGCGCCCGGCTCCGGACAACTCACGGGGGCAAGACCCCTACCGCTATGTGACTGGGACCAAGACCACTTTGCCGATGACCCGACGGGCGTGAAGGTACCGATGGGCTTCAGCCGCACCCGCCCCCGTCAGTGGAAACTCCCGGTCCACTACCGGACGCAGCTCGCCCGCTACTACAGCCCCATAGATCTGTTCGAGCGCCGGCCGCAGCAAGCTCTCCTTCGACTGGAGGTGCAAGAGGTGAAGCCCGGCCATCGATTGATTGGGCTCAATCAAGTCGAGCGGGTGGATTCGTCCGGTCCGAAGCCACGCCCGGATCATCGCCGGCCAATTCTTCCGCCCACCCGGCATGGCGTCGCTCATCCCATAGAACACCAGCCGGCCGAGTGGGGCGAGCAGCGACCGACAGATCCGAGTCGCTCGGCCGCCGACCGCATCCAACGCCACATCGATCGACCGCTCGCCGACCAGCCGTTCGATCTCCGCGCCCCAGTCGCCGGTCGAATCACCACAGGCCGCGGCCCCCAGCTGATCGACCACGAACCGTCGCTTGGTCTCGGTGCCGGCGGTCCCGATGGCCCGGATGTTCCGCCACCGACAGAGCTGGACCGCGGCCGTCCCAACCCCGCCGGCCGCATTGAGGATCAACGCCGTTTCGCCGGCGCGAGCCCGGGCCGACTCGAACAGCGCCACCCACGCGGTCAAGAAGGCCACCGGCACCGCCGCGGCCTGGGAAGGTGAGAGGCCGGCCGGGTATCGAAACAGGTTCGGCGTCGCCACGATCACATCGCGAGCGTACCCTCCGTACCGGATC
>JANNQX010000214.1:0-6378 GCA_031400975.1 Gemmatimonadota bacterium | reverse complement strand
CCATCGGGCGGTGACGCTGCCCTCGCTTCGGTACCTCACCCATCTGGTGGGCCCGGGCTGGAACGTGATCGGCGCGGGAGAGCCGGCGCTGCCCGGCGTGGCCGGCGGTCATAACGAGCGGATTGCGTTCGGGTTCACCATTGTCGGAATGGATCAACAAGACGTGTATGTCGAGAAACTGGGGCCCTGCCCAGGCGCGTCCGCCCAGCGGTGCTACTGGAACCGGGGTGCCTGGAAGCCGGTAACCCTCTTGGCCGACACGATCCCGGTCAAGAACGAGCCGGCCCGCGCTGTCACCCTCGAGTTTGCCGAGCATGGCCCGATCGTCAACATCGACTCGACGGGCACCAAGGGATTCGTGATCCGGTTCGTCGGGACCGAGCCCGGTACCGCCGGCTATCTGGCGCAGATCGCTATCAACCGGGCTCACGACTGGTCCACCTTCAAAGCCGCGGCCTATCGATGGCGGTTGCCGACCGAAAACCTGATCTATGCGGATGTCGACGGGAACATCGGATGGATTGCGGCCGGTTTGAATCCGAATCGGAGCTGGAGCGGTCTCCTCCCGGTGCCCGGCGACGGCCGATTCGAGTGGAAGGGATTCTTGGCATTTTCGAAGTTGCCGCAGTCATTCAATCCGGCGGGCGGCATCATCGCCACCTCAAACGACAATATTCTGCCGAAGGGGTACCCCCATCAACTGAACTACGAATGGGCCACACCCTATCGGGCCAATCGGGTCAAAAGCCAGCTCGCCTCGCGGACCGACTGGACTCGGGCGAGGTTCGAGCAGTTGCAGCATGACGAGCATTCGTTGCCCGCCGAGGCGTTGGTGCCGGAGATACTCGCGGCGGCGAAGCGGCGAGGTTTCGCGAGCCCTGCCGTCGATTTGTTGCGGCAATGGGATTACGTCATGCGGAAGGACGCCGCTCAGCCCTCGATCTATGTCGCCTGGCTTCGAGCGGTTGGCCCCCGGATTTATCAACCGCTTTTGGGTGACAAGGTCGGTCGGCAACGAGGTCGGGAGTGGGACCTGCCGCTCCTGATCCGGCTGATCAAGCACCCCAAGGTCCGGGCCGTCGGCGACTCGGTCGTTCTGGCCGCCTTGGACGAAGCCGTGGCGAGCCTCACCAAGGAGTTCGGGGCTGAACCGGCCGCTTGGCGCTACGGTCCGATTCACCTCGCCAACTTTCGCCACCCGCTGTCCAATGCGTTCGATCTGGCGGCCGCGAGCCGGGGCGGCGATGACAACACCGTCAACATGACCGGTGGGCCGGGATGGTTGCAGTCGAGCGGTGCCAGCTATCGGGGCATTTTCGACACCGCTGACTGGGACAATTCGGTGGCCACCAGTGTCCCCGGTCAATCGGGTCAGCCGGGAAGTCCGTTCTATGACAATCTGCTTCCTTTGTGGACCAACTATCAGTATTTCCCGCTGGCCTATAGTCGTGCCGCGGTGGAACGGGAGACTAAACACGTGCTGATCATGAATCCAAGCGGGCGGGCTCGATGAGGCTTGCGATGATGACGGTGGCCGCCGGCCTGTCCGGTGCTGCGTTGATTGCGGCCCAAGCCCCCCCGGTGGTCAAGGCGGATGGGGAGACGGTCCGTGGGGCATGGACCAATAATGTGGCGGTCTTTCAGGGCTTGCCCTTCGCGACCCCGCCGGTGGGGCCACTTCGCTGGAAACCCCCGGTGCCCCGCCCGGTGGGCTCGGGGATTCGCGAGGCCACGGTGTTCGGCCCCTCGTGCATGCAGACCGACCGGCTCGGCATCTGGGGCCGTGGCATTGCGGCGGTGTTTGGAACCGCGGACAAAGTGGTCGACGAGCCACTCAATCCGAGCGAGGACTGTCTTTACCTGAACGTCTGGACGGCGACGCCTGGCGCTGGTGCCAAGCCGGTCATGGTCTGGATCCATGGCGGCTCGAATCTCAATGGAAGCGGGTCCTCCAATTGGTATGACGGAGCCGCCTTGGCCCGGCGCGACGTGGTCATTGTCTCCGTCAACTACCGGCTCGGCGTGTTCGGATTCCTGGCCCACCCGGCGCTGGCGGCCGAATCGCCGAACGGCGCGGCCGGTAACTATGGTCTGATGGATCAGCTCGAGGCCCTTCGGTGGGTCAAACGGAACATCCGCGCCTTCGGCGGTGATCCGGCGCGGGTCACTGTATTCGGAGAGTCGGCGGGCTCGGTCGATATCATGCATTTGATGGCTTCGCCACTGGCCAAGGGGTTGTTCCATCGGGCGATCGCTGAAAGCGGGGCCCCGATGGCGCCGATGCTCGATCTCAAGACCAGTGGCGGGTTTGGGGCGGCCTTGGCGAAGTTGGTCGGGGTCGACACGACCGCCGATCAACTCGCCGCCTTACGGGCCAAACCGGCGGCCGACTTGCTGGCGGCCCAGGACCGGATGTTCGCCGCCGGCATGCTGGTCGGACCGAACGTCGATGGATTGGTGTTGCCTGACATGACCGCTCGAATCTTCGAACGCGGCGAGCAGCTCAAAGTGCCCTTGCTAGCCGGAACCAACGCGCTCGAGATGACGACGCTCCGGATCTATCTGCCGCGGTTCGATCGAACGGCGGAGGGGTACCACAAATGGGTGACCCAGACGGCGAAAACTGGCGCGGCCAAAGTCCTCGAATTGTACCCGGCCTCGACACCAGCGGAGATTGAAAGTGCGACGCTGGCACTGTCGACCGAGATGTTGTTCACCTGTCCGACCCGGGTCGCGGCGCGGGCCATGACCAAGGCTGGGCAGAAGACCTATCTGTATCAATTCACCCGAGTCGCTCCCGGCGGCAACAAGCTGGGGGCATTTCACGCCTCGGAAATCAGTTACGTCTTCGGCAATCGGCTGGCGTGGCTGCCGCGGGACGCGACGGATGAGGCACTGAGCCACGCCATGGGCGGGTATTGGACTCGATTCGCAGCCACCGGCGATCCGAATGGCGGCTCCGAGCCGAAGTGGATGGCGCACGGGGGAGATCGCGAAGCCTACCTGGAGTTAGGCGACGCGATTGTCCCGAAGGTTGACCTCAAGCGAGACGTGTGTGACGCACTGGAGCCGACAATGCGGGCCGGATGGGCGCCACAGGCAGGCCGCTAGAACCGACCACTCGTCAACCGGGGTTTCCCATGCTTCGTGGAATGGCAACGGCCGCGGTCGGGCTCCTGCTGGTCGGCTGCATCAGATCGGTTCACGGCAACAAGGTGAGCGGCCCGCCGATGCCGGGTGGCAAGGTCCGGCTTCTAACGGAGCGGCCGGGCAACGGCCAGGTCGTCATTCCCGGCGACCGGATTGTGGCCGATTTCGTCGGCCGGTACGCCGACGGCGAGATCTGGGGCGAGGGACCTTTCACCCTTGTCATCGGCTGGGGTACCTACCCAGGCCTGCGGGCGCCGCTCAAGGTTGGGGCCGAGATTGCGATGCAGTTTGTCACCGATCCTAACGATACGACGGTTCGCCTGATCGCCTTCCCAGGGGGCGATAGCGACAACGAGGCCTTCCAGGTCAGACGCGATCGGGGTCAGATTGTTGTCGAACACAAGGTCCGCGAGGTCTGCCGTCCGTTCAAGATCGTCCTTCTAAAAACCAGCGGACTCGGAGACATCGAGCCCGAGATCGGTTGCTGGCCGATTGCGCGTGCGCTTCCCCGCCACCCCGGCCCACGTCCCTCCGAGTCCGGACGGCGGGGGCCGGAGCCCGTTGGCCCGACCGACAGCGGGCCACCGGACGGGAAGGTGATCGACCCGCCGGTGATCCCGCGCCCCGCGGCGGACACGACTCGGTACCTCGGCCCGGATGGATTGCACCGGGCGGTGCGGGAGGGCCGCCCGCAGATCGTCGGTTGGCTTCTCCGGCGGGGGCGCGACCTGGCCGCCGCTGACTCGTTCGGCTTTCTCCCGATCCACTATGTCGGCTGGGCTCAGCGGCCGGTCGAGCGCTTTGTCCCGGCTTTCGAGCAGAGCTATCTCGACGTTGCGGATACCCTGCTCAGTCACGGCGCCGCGGTCGATCCGCCGGTGCCACCAGGCCGGCCGGCCTCGAGCACCCAGGAGGGTCATGTGGGCCAGACCGCGCTCGGGTTTGCGGCAGGCGAGTGCGCCGATCGGCTGGTGCGGCGGCTGCTCGACCGAGGTGCCCGCCCGGATGCCGGTCCTGTCGTTGGAACGCCGGCGATTACCCGGGCGGCTCGGAATGGGTGTCCGGAGACGGTTGCGATGCTGCTCGAAAAGGGTGCCACGGTGGATCTCGATCCACTTGGCGGCGGAACCCCGCTCGAGCAGCTGATTTCAGTGAGCGCGTTTCACCAGGGTCATCTCGCGTGCACGAAGCTCTTGGTGGAAGCGGGCGCCAAGCGCAGCGTGGCGGCGGAGCGACTGTCCGCCCGGCTGGGTGACCCTGGACCGGGCGGCTTCGGCTTCTCCAACCGGCCGATGGCGCGGCGGATTCTCGAGCTCTTGCGACGCTGAGGGAAGGAAGGCACTGACCGTCGCCAGGAAGCCACCCAGGCGCCGGCCATCTATCGGTCAGGCGGAACCCCGCGAAAGAGCGCGGCAACATCGATCCGGAGTTCCCGGCCACCGGGCGATTGCCAGACCAGGTTGACGTCGTGGGGAACGTCCTTTACGTCTCCGGGACGAGAGACGTAGATCCGTTCGGTTTTTAGGTCGACCAGCCACACTTCCCGAACGCCCACCTCCAGGTACCCGTCACGTTCGTAGTCGCGATCATAGATTCTCGATCCAACTCCCGAAACCTCGACGGCAAGCCATTGTTCCGATACGTTGTCCCACTCGGCGCCGGTGGACGGGAGGCCACCCACCAGGATATCCGGCTCCATCCGAACGCCGGGTCGAACCTGGACGACGGGCCTCGGCGTGACAGTTGGCAACTACGGCCGCAGCTTCCGCCTGAAAAAGTCGGCGGCCGCCCCTCCGACCGTCAGCCAGTTCACGTGCCGCATGAAGTGGTGGGTGTCGTCCACGATCACCAGCGTCTCGATCGGAACACCTTTCGCCTCGAGCCGCCGAACCAGGTCGGTGCTCTGGCTGAAACGGACATTCCGATCGTCGTCGGCATGGATGATCAACACCGGCGAGGTCCAGGTCTTGACCGACGAGACCGGTGACGACGACCACGCGATCGCACTGGCCAGGCCGGCATCGGGCGCCCGCTCGAAGCGATCGGGGTAGAGCAGACCCCGGGTCCGGTCGATGGTCTGGTCATGAACGCCGTGAATGTCGACCCCAGCGGCAAAGAGCCGGGAATCCCGGCCCAGCGCCAGGGCGACCAAATACCCGCCGTAGGAGCCGCCGTAAATCCCGATTCGCTTGGGGTCGACGTTAGGCCGCTTGGCTAACCACTCGGCCGCGGCCTTGACGTCGATGTATTCAGACGCCCCGGCCGCTCCCGCCCGGGCCGGACGATGGAACTCAAATCCGTAGCCGATCCCGAGCCGATAGTTGACGGACAGGACCACGTACCCCTGGCCGGCGAGATACTGATTGGTCGCGTACGCGTTGGAGTAGTAGTCCGAGTAGTGCCAACCGAGCAACATTTGCCGAGGCGGTCCGCCATGGACGTAGATAATCGCGGGACGCTTGCCGGTGCCGGTGGTTGGCTCGAACAACTGATTGTGGACCGTGACGCCATCGGGGCTCGTGAAGACGACTTGCTTGGGCGTCACCAGACGACCGGTCGGGTAGTCCGCCGGAATCCGGTCTTCGCCGAGTAGCCGACGGGCGCCACCGCCAAACGGGATGACGGCTGGAAGCGGGGGTCGGTCGGTGGTGGCCGAGAGGAAGGCCAGGGTGCCGTCGCCGGTCACCACGGGGCTCCACTCCAGACCTGCGCCCGGTGTCACCACTTCGGCGGCGGCCCGGTCAACCGGCACCCTCATCACGTGGCGCCGGTCAATGTCGAGCGGGTCGGGGCCGGCGTTGGCGGTAAAGACCATCCACCGGCCGTCGGGCGACATCTTGATGTGCTCCGCCATGAATTGGCCCGGGGTCAAGAGCAAGGCGTCGCCCCCGGCCTCGGGTATCGAATACAAGTGAAAAGTCTCGGGCGAATGAGGCCGCCAGCCAGCGAATGGGCGTGGCGGGTCCGCCATACACACCGATGAACGAATGGTCACCTCGATTGGAGACGAACGCGAGCTTGGTCCCGTCCGGGGACCAGACCGGCGACCCATTGCTACCCCGTGAGGTGAGCAGCGGGGTGGCGGCTGAATTGCCGTCGATCGGCACCGAGTAGAGCTGACCGCCCCGAACGAACGCCACGACATCGCTCTTGGGCGAGACAATCGGCTCGTCTCCATCCGCCAAGAGCTTCGGTTCTCCGCCGGCGAACGGCACCGCCCAGATCTGA
>JANNQX010000213.1:0-14764 GCA_031400975.1 Gemmatimonadota bacterium | reverse complement strand
CCGCCAGAGCAATAAGAAGAAGGCTGACCCGGCCGCGGCCTGGCAGAAGATGGTCGACTACGCACCACTGAAACGGATCGGGTCGCCGGACGAGATCGCCCACGCGGTCCTCTACCTGGCGTCACATCAAGCCCGCTTCATCACGGGAACCGCCCTGGCGATTGACGGCGGCACGACAGCCGGCCGGTAAGAGTAAGTTCGACAGGGGCCGCCCTCGGCCCTTTGGCGCTCTACATTATGAAAGGGGAGACGTTGTGATTCCCACCGTACTCGGACTGGAAGACATCAAGCGGTTGATCACGATTCCCCAATTGATCCAAGCGATCGAAGCCGGTTTCGTTCTCTACTCCGACGGCAAGGTCGTCGTTCCGCCGGTTGGCTTCCTGCACTTTGACCAGCCACCGGGTGACGTGCACATCAAATACGGCTACGTCAGAGGCGACGACATCTACGTCCTGAAAATGGCCTCTGGGTTCTACGACAACGCCAAGCTGGGCGTACCGGTTGCCGATGGTGTCATTCTGGTCTTCAGCCAGCACACCGGGCACTTGAAGATGGTACTGCATGATGAGTGTTGGCTCACCGACATGCGCACGGCCGCGGCCGGCGCGGTTGCCGCGCGCCACCTAGCCCCGAAGACGGTTCGTCACATCGGAATCGTCGGCACCGGTGTTCAAGCCCGGATGCAACTCAAGCTATTGGGGAGTGTGGTCGACTGTCACAGCTGTTTCATTTGGGGCCGGGACCCGGACAAGGTGCAGGCGATGATCGCCGACCTCCGCGCCGACTCCTCGATTCAGGACTGGGGCTTGGAGATCAAAGCGGCCGGCGATATCGACGAATTGGTTTCCAAGTGCAACCTCATCGTGACCACGACGTCGGCCAGGGAGGCGCTGATTCGCGCGGACCAGCTCCAGCCGGGTACCCACATCACCGCCATGGGTTCGGATGATCATGGCAAACAGGAATTGGAAGCCGCCCTGCTCGGGAAAGCGGACCGGGTCGTCGCCGACAGCATTACCCAATGCGTCGATCACGGCGAATGCTTCCATGCCGTGAAACACGGCACCATCCAGGAAAGCGCCATTCTTGAGTTGGGCAACGTCATCAAGACTCCGGGCCTGGGTCGAACGAACGACCAACAGATTACGGTGGCGGATTTGACCGGGGTTGCGATCCAGGATATTCAAATTGCCAAAATGGTAAGTGGCGCGAACAGCAAGGGAGGTCTGCGTGTTGGTTGAACGCCGGGAGGAGCTTGACGTACCGACGCTGGTACAGCAGGCGTACGAGAGAACCAGAGACTATTTGTCTCCGACACCGCTCGAGTTTTCGCGCTACCTCAGCGACCGGATCGAAGGCGAGGTCTGGCTGAAGTTGGACTTGGTGCAAAGAACCGGATCCTTTAAGTATCGCGGAGCGATCAACAAGATCCTGTCCCTGACGGAAGCAGAGCTGGACCGAGGGGTCGTGTCGGCGTCCACCGGCAACTACGCCCTCGCGGTCGCCGAGGCGATGCGGCAGCGAGGCCGCCGTGCCACAGTCTACGTCGCCCGCGACATGGACGAATCCCGTTTGAATATCCTCCGGGAGGCGGGTCTCGACTTAGTCATTTTCGGCGACCTCGCATGGGATGCCGAGGAGGAAGCCCGCCGGGTGGGAGACGCTGAGGGCAAAGTCTATGTGTCGCCCTACAACGATCCGTTGGTTGTGGGTGGTCAGGGAACCTGCGGCTACGAGATCTCGAAGCAACTTCCGGATCTGGACGCGGCCTTCTTTGCCTGCGGTGCGGGGGGATTGCTGACCGGGTCGGCGGGTTGGCTCAAATCCCATAACCCCGAGATCGAAGCGTATGGGGTGTCGCCGGCCAACTCCCCGGTGATGCATGAGTCGATGCGAGCCAACAAGATCATCAGGACGGAGATGTACCCGACGCTGGCGGACACCTGCGCGGGGAGCGTGGATCCGGACAGCATCACCCTCGAACTGTGCCAGCGATCGGTGAAAGAGATCGTCCTGCTGTCCGAGCAGGAGATCGAGGCGTCCATCCGACTGCTGTTCGAGCAGCATCGACTGGTGTCGGAAGGCTCGGGGGCGTTGGGTGTTGGAGGTCTCCTCAAGCGAAAAGAGCGCTTCAAAGGCAAGAAAGTCGTCGCGGTCGTCTGTGGACGGAACATCGATCTGGCAGTGTTCAAGAGAATTGTCGCCTAAAGAACGCCAAGCCGATACCGATCAAGAGCAGGCACCCTCCTCGCCACCTTGAGCAGGAACAGCCGCGGATTGGGGTCGTTGGCGGGCGGCCCGGTGCCGCATCGGATGAGGAATTGGCTTTGGTCCATCCAATCTACCCCCTCGTCGGCACGACATCGATTCACCCTTCGGTCAGTGCGCGGAGCGCTGAGTAGACCGCTTGCCCCTCCGGCGGTAGGTTGTCTGGGGTGAAGGAATTTCCCGGCCGGAGATGGCAATCAACGTGAGGGGCAGGGCTACCCGAGTCGACTTCGGGATACTCTCTCCCAGGGGTATCGCCGCGGTCGCCGTCCTGATGGGATGCCGCGGCGACTCCCCTGCCGTGCGGGCGGGCAGCGTCGTCCCGGCCGGAGGTCCCGGCGTGAACGCCGGCTTTCTCTCGGCTCTCGAGTGGCGCTTCGTGGGGCCGTACCGGGGAGGGCGCGTCCCGGCGGTGGCAGGCGATCCCAAGAACCCCCTCGTCTTCTATTTCGGGGCGGCCCACGGCGGCGTGTGGAAGACGACCGATGCCGGAGGCCATTGGCGGAACCTGTCGGACCGCTTCTTCAGATTCCCCGCCATTGGCGCCCTGGATGTGTCGCTCTCCGACCCGAATGTGATCTTCGCGGGGACCGGAGAGGGGCTTCAGCGGCAGTTCATCTCACCGGGCGACGGGGTCTACAAATCCACCGACGGGGGAGAGAGCTGGGCCAGTGTGGGCCTTCGAGAAACCCGTCACATCGCCAGGATCCGGATTCACCCGACCAACCCCGCTGTCGTGTACGTGGCGGCCATGGGAGACATGTTCGGCCCCAACCCGGAGCGGGGCGTCTATCGAACGGTCGATGGAGGTGCGACCTGGGAACGGATCCTGAATCGAGGCGAGACAGCCGGTGCGGTGGATCTCTCGATTGACCCCACCAACCCGAAGGTGATCATCGCCGCCTTGAACCACCACGTCACCTACCCATGGGACGAGGAGAGTGGCGGCCCCAGCACGGGACTCTTCAAGACCACGGATGGCGGGGACAGCTGGAAGAACATCACCCGCAATCCCGGGATGCCCAAGGGGCTGATCGGGAAGATCGGCATGTCGATCTCGCCGGCGCGGTCCAGCCGGGTGTATGCGTTCATCGAAGCCGACCAAGGTGAAGGCGGGATCTACCGTTCCGATGACGGCGGCTCCACTTGGCAGATGACCCATCAAGACCCCGGCAAGATGGAGATCCCGAACTCCTACAACCACATCACCGCCGACCCCCGGGATCCCGACGTCGTCTACATCCAGCCGATCAGCGGTCTCTTCAAGTCCACGGACGCGGGCCGGACGTTCGAAGAGCAACCCTCCGAAAACTGGGACCATCATGCCTTGTGGATCGATCCCAACGACCCTCGGCGAATGATCGACGGAGGGGACGGGGGAGCCGCGGTGACGTTGAACGGGGGTGAGTCCTGGTCGAGCCTCAATAACCAACCCACCGCGGACCTGCTCAGTCTGGCCGTGGACGACCAGGACCCCTACTGGGTCTACGGCGCTCAGAACGACAACAGCCACATTGCGATTCCAAGCCGCACCGACGATCCCTCCATCGGATGGGAGCACTACCTCGTCATTCCGGCCGGCGAGGGCGGGCAGACGGCGGTGAAACCCGACGGCAGCGTTGTCTATGCCAATGACCGAACCAGGACGGTGCGTTTCAACCGAAAAACCGGCCAGGCTCCGAGTATTAGCGTTTGGCCCGAGGTTGAGTTCGGAACGGCCCTCAAAGACGTGAAGTATCGTTTCTACTACTCGTTTCCGATCCTGCTATCGCCGCACGATGAGGGCGTTCTCTACACCGCCGCCCAGTACGTCTTCCGATCCGCTGACGAGGGCCAGTCTTGGAAGCAGATCAGTTCCGACCTGACGCGAAATCGTCAGGAGGTAATGGGCGCGCCCTCCGGAGGACCGATCAGCTCCAATGCGTCCTCGCTCTTCCATGTGAGCCTCATCCGCACCATTGCCGAGTCTCGTCTCGAGAAGGGTGAGCTCTGGGTGGGCACCGACGACAGCAACGTTCAACTATCGCGGGATGGTGGCCGCACTTGGCGGAACGTCTCTCCCCCGGACTTACCGGAATGGACCACGATCACGGCGATCGAGGTTTCTCCCCACCGGCCGGGGACGGCCTATTTCTCTGGAGAACGGCACCGGGTGAGCGATCGCACGCCGTATTTCTACAAGACGACCGACTATGGCAATACCTGGCAGCGAATCACCAAAGGCATTCGGGAACACGACTACTCGTGGGTCATCCGGGAGGATCCGGTCCGGCCGGGCCTGCTCTACGCGGGGACGGAAACCGGCGTGTATGTCTCCTTCAACGCCGGGGACTCCTGGCAGTCCCTCCAGCGCGACCTGCCGCCGGTGATGGTCATCCAGATGGTCGTCAAGGGCAACGACCTGGTGGTGGCCACCCATGGGCGGGGCTTCTGGATCATGGACAACATCTCGTCCCTGCGCGGCATCACCCCCGAAGTCGCCTCGGCCCCGGTGCATTTGTTCAAGGTCGCCCCAGCGCTCCGTCGGCTTCAGGGAGGGGACGGGACGGGACCCTCGGGTAGAGCGAGGAACCCGTCGAGGGGAGTGATGATCGAGTATTACCTGGCCCAGAAGCCCGCCGGTGAGCTGACGATCACCCTCTCCGATGCGGCGGGCAAGATCATCCGGCAGTCCAGCCCCCCCGCCATGGCGGGAATGAACCGTTTCCTCTGGGACATGCGATACCCGGGTACCGAGTTGCCCTCGGCCGCTGGGGCCTTGAACGACTTTCGGAGCGTCGATCACTCGCCGCCCTTACCTCCGGTTGCGCCTCCCGGACGGTACCTCGTCCGACTCTCGGTGGATGGAGTGACCCAGGAACAGCCCTTCGAGATTCGGAAAGATCCGAGTGTGGACGCTGGAGACGCAGATTTCAGAGCCCAGTTCGATCTTATGGTCAAGATCCGGGATCGGATCCCGGAAGTGACCGATGTGGTGACGAGAATCAGAGCAGTCCGGGCCCAGGTCGAAGGGCGTCGGGCCGTCCTACAAGGGGAGTCCCGGGTCAAGGCAGAGAGCGTCCTGGAGCAACTGCGGGAGATCGAGGGCACGTTGATGATCTGGATGGGGTCCGAGTCCCACCCCATGATGTGGGGCCCCCCGGGGTTGGTGGAGAAGTTCAGCACGCTCTCGGGTGCCGTCGGCGCAGCTGATGCCAGACCCACTGCTTCGATGTCCGCGCTTTTCGAGGACCTCTCGAAGCGATTGGAGGTTCAACGGAACAGGCTGAACACACTGGTTAGGGAAGAGGTTCCACCTTTGTTATCCCACTGATCGAGGGTCCCGACTTTCGGGCCCTGGCGCGAAGCCCGCACTCGTTCAGCTTGCCGGTCGTTGCAGTCGTGGTGATCGCCGCCTGTGATGGCAACGGTGACCAGCGAGCGCCTGCTTGACAGGCGCCCGTCCACGGGGGAGGTTGCTACTTACGGCGATGATCGCTCCGACACCCGTTTTACGCATTGCCCGGTAGGCCACCATGACAGCCGACGACGCCCGGGCCATCGCCGCCCCCACTGCCGCCGAACGCGCGGCGCGCTCCGCCGCGCCGCCGCCCCTGGCGCTCGCCACCGCCTGCCCCCGGTGCGGAGCAGCGGTGCCAAGCCAGGGCAGCGACTTCTGCGAAGCCTGCTCCGCCCATCTCTATCCCGGGCATTGCGTCTTCTGTCTCGAGCCCGTCACCAGTGGACAGCAATACTGTCGCCGCTGCGGACTCCCGCCCGAGGGTGTGGTCTGCGGCGCGTGCGGCACCTTCAGCCGGTTCGACTTCTGCCCCAACCCCGACTGCGGTGCCGGTCTGACCCCACGAGCGGCCGCCGAGCTGGCCCGGGTGGAAGCCGATCCCGAGGTCATCGAAGCCTTCGCCGACCTCGATGAGATCGCGGCGGTCATCGCGGCGACGGAGTCGGACGCTCCCGTACCACCCCCGGTGGCCGCTCCCGCGGTGGTCTCGGCCGCGGCCCCCCCCCGCCCCTCGCTTGCCTCGCTCCGCGCCGCGGCCCTCGGGGCCAAGAGCGCCGAAGACAAGGCCCGGGTCCGGAAGCTCGCCGAGGAGGCGGCGCAGGATGCCCTGAACGCCGTATCCTCCCGCCCGTTCCCCACCGCCCAAGAAGCGCGGGCCGCCGGGACCGCGTTACAGGTCGCGCTCCGCTGCCGGGTGGTCACCGAGCGACTCGAGATCATCGCCTGGCGGTGCAACCGGTTCGGCGTCGAGCATCCGGAGCCCGGTGGGATGAGTCAATGTTCCGATCCAGGCAGTGGCGGCGTCCCGATCATGCGAGTCATCACCCAAGTCGACGACCGGTCAACGGAGTTTACGGCATGAGCGGCACCGACCCGATCCCGCCGGCCCACGCCGGGATCCCGACCACCGCGATGCCGGCCCACGTGTCCGTGCCGACCACCGCCGTCCCGGTCCACTCGGGGATCGCGACCACCGCGATGCCCGCGGCCGGCGGCGGCGCTCCCGCTGCCACCGTTCGCTCGCGGCAAGCCAGTTACGACGCCGGCGAAACGATCCAGGTCGGGCCGCACCGGTTGGTGATTGACCGGCTGCTCTTCGTCGGGGGCCAAGCGGAGTTGTATCTCGTCAGCGGCGGCCCGCTGCCGGTGGCCGTGCTCAAGCTCTACACCCACGGGGCCCGGCCGAAGGCGGACGTGCTGGCCCGGTGGCGGCTCCTCCCGCCGACCGCCGTGATCGGCCTGATCGACGCGGACCCGCACGCCGAACCGCGGGCCTGGGAGCTGCTGGTCTACGCTGAGGGGGGGACGCTCACGCCCCCGGGTCCGATGCGGGACCCAGCCCGCCTCCGCCTCATTACCCTGCAAGCGGCCAATGCGCTGCACGTCCTGCACACCGTCGGGAGCGCGGTGCACCGCGATGTTTCGCCCGACAATTTCCTCTGGCTCGACACCGCTCACACCCAGTTGGTGCTGGCCGATCTGGGCTCCTCCTCGATCATGAGCGAAGGCGCCGCCCGGAGCGTCACGATTCGGGGCAAGCTTCCGTTCATGGCGCCGGAGGAGTTGCTCCCGATGGGCGACGGCGTCGTGGTCGGCGAGGCCGCCGATTTCTACGCCCTTGGCATCATGGTGCTGACCTTGTGGGCCGGTCACCACCCATTCGTCGGGCGCGAGGCCGACCAAATCGCACTCAAGTCGCGCGGGGCGGTGCCGATGCCGGACGACTTGCCACCGGATTTCCGGAGTCTGGTCGAGGCGTTGCTGCTGCCCGCCAATATCCGGTTGAGCTACGACGGGATCAAGCGATGGGCGGCCGGCGAGGCGATTCCCCGGACCACCACGGTGCGTTCGGTCAGCTACCCGCGCCTAACGGTCCGGCCGGCCCAGGGCGCCCCATACGATGTCGAGACCCCGGCCGCGCTCGCCCGGTTCCTCCGCGACGAACCGGTCGCGGGCGAGCGGTTTCTCTACGCCTGGAACATGCGAGAGTGGGCCAGCTCCGACGCCGGGATGGTCGCCGACCTGACCGATATCGTCGAGAAGGAGTTTCCCAAGAATCGGGCGGCGGGACGGCAGAAGGCCGCCTATCTGCTCGACCCGTCGCTTCCCTTTGCGGCGCCGGACGGAACCGACTGTCGCGATTACCCGGCGCTCTGCGCCTGGCTGGAGGGAGACGAGTCGCGTCCCAAGGGACTCACCGATCCAGCCCATCCGCTCTGGCTCTACCTGGCCACCCGTCCGGAGAATGAACTCCGCGAGGCGATGGCCGAAATCCAGGGCGATGTCCGCGACGGCAAGCCGGAGGCCACGGCGCTGATCCGCCACTACCTGACGCAATACGCCGCCGCCGGGTCGTGGCGGGACAGTGACGGGACCGTGGTCACCGACCTTGACGGCTTCATTGCCCGGCTCGGATCGCGGGCGCTGCCCATTTTCCACAAGCTGCGCGATCCCGCCGATCCGCTCCTGCTCTGGCTCGAGACCCAGCGCCCGGGGTCGGCCGCGCGTGGTGGGCGGTTGCGGGCGTTGGGTGCCCCGGTCATCGCCACCGTAGCGTCGGTCGACTGGATCGCCTGTGTCCTCAACCAGGTGCCGGCCGTGCTCGGCCCGCCGCTGGTCAACCCGGAAGACAGCTGGCGTGAGGCGGTGTGGCCACCGGCACTGAACGCGACCATCGGGCAGGTCGGGGAGTTCCTCAATGCCTGGTGGCGAGTGGTGGAGGACCAGCGTTTCGAGGCAGCGGCGCTCGCCTGGCTCGCCAGTGGTCCGAGAGCGGGCGCCCGCCGGCCGGTGGTGTGCGCCCTGCTCGGCGCCGATTGGGCGGCCACGCAGCAACCGCTCAGCAGCGTGCTGGCAACCTGCTTCACCGCCCTTCCCGGGTATACCGGTGACCCCGGTGATACCGCCGTCCTCGAGGCTGCCGACAAGGCCTTCACCGAGCGACTGAATGCCATCCGCGCCTCCGCCCCGAAGGGTCAGGACGCCCTGGTCCAACTGGAAGCGGCAACCGCCCTCGCGGTGGCCGCCGCCACGGCCCGGGCCTCGGCACCGGCGTGGTGGGACGCACTGCTGGCCCGGATCGGGGCCCAGTTGGCCAACACGCTGCAGATTGCCTTCGCCCACCACCAGACATCGCCTAACGTCCTGTCTGAGCTGATCGCCCGGCGGGGCGACCTCCGCCGGGCCCTGGGAGCCTTTCGGGTCCCGGCCCCCTTGGCGCGGTGGAACGCGGAGGATACCCGCCTCGACGTCCTCGGGCGCGAACTGGTAGCCGCCGAAGCGAAGGCCCGGGACACCCGCCTCACCGCCATTGCCGACAAGGCGATCTCGCTCCGGGGAACCCCGCACGTCCAGACGCTCACCGACCTCGCCAAAGGTCTGCCGCACCAAGAGAAGCGGTGGATTTCCCGGGCCAACTACCTGTTCTACTGGGCCGCGGGCATTGGACTGCTCTCAGCGATCCCTTTTGATCCGTCGACCGGGCGCATCGACGTCGTGAGCGGTGGCATGGCGGCGGTGCTCACCGCGAGCATTGCCTGGCTCGCCACCCGCCGAAAAATGGTGACGGTCGTCGGCCTCGTCAGCGGCGGCTGGTTGCTGGCGTCGTCGGTCCCGGTCTGGCGGAGTCCCTCGAGCCGGATGATGATCGGACTGGTGGTCTCCGCCGCGCTCGGCGTGGCGCTGTTGATCCGGCGGCGCCATGTCCGTCGCATCGTCAACAAGGCCGAGGTGGAGCAACACCAGATGCCACCCGACCTCGCCACCTCGGTTCGGAAGGCGGGGGCGGAGGCCGTGACGCACGCCGGCGCCTCGTTCACCGAGCGGTGGCTAATGATGCACGCCCTTGTCGCAACCTCGGCCGACCCTAACCAGGTCAAGCTCGAGGACATTCCCGGCGGAGCCTCGGCGGCCGCCGCATGACCAGCGCGACGCCGACGACCCCCGGCATCGACGGGGTGCCATCCCCGTCTCCCAACTGTCCCCGCTGCACCACCAGCAACCGCGACGAGGCCCGGTTCTGCAAGGGATGCGGCGACCGTCTGGCCATCCGCGGCGACCCGTTCGGCGACTTGGTCGGCCTCGGAGAATTGGGCCATGCCGTCCGCGACCAGCTTCGCGATGCCATCGTCGTCCGCCAGCAGGGCCACGCCGCCAAGTCGCATCGCCTCATCCTCGGCTCGCCGGGAGCGGGCACCACACGGCTGGCCCGGGCCATTGCTGATTGCGCCGAACAAGTGGGACTGACCCGGCGCGGCGCCACGATCGTCACGGCCCGCGAGATCCGTTCGCAGAAACCCGAGGACTTGCTGGCCTCGGCCGCCGGCGGGACGCTGATCGTCGACCAAGCGCACCGTCTCCTCCCCGCAGCCGACGTCCCGAGCGGCGGGGAGCAGGCGTTGTTCGACCTGCTCGATGCCCTGGCCAATCGGGGTGACGGGAGCGATCCGTTGGTGTTGGTCACCGGCGTCCCGGGCCCATTCGCCTCGTTTCTCCGCGGCGATTCCCCGCTTCCACGGCATTTCAGCGAGGTGATCCGGCTCGACGACTGGTCCGCCGAGACGTTGGCCGAGGTGAGTGGCGCCCGGCTGACGCAGCTCGGTTGGACCCTCGATGACGCGACCGCCAACCGCTTGGCCGCACGGTGCCGGTTCCTCGTCAACTCGGTCGATCTCCCCCGGCGCCACGGCCACGCCGCCGAAGAGCTGGTACGGCAGACCACCCAGGCCGCCCGGGCGCGGCTGGCCCAGACCGGCGCGCCGGGACAGGCACTCGCACCTGAGGACATCGCGGGGCCGGTGGACGAGCCGGTCTCCCTCGACGAGCTCTTCGCCCAACTCGATGCGCTCAAGGGAATCGACCCGGTGCGCGAGCAGCTCAAGCAGATCATCCGGGCCTCGCAAGAGCGGAAAGCCCGCGACCCCAAGCGGCCGGTGCTCGACGGCCACATGATGCTGATGGGGAATGCCGGCACCGGCAAGACCACGATCGCCAAACTTCTGCCGAAGCTGCTCTGTCGGGCCGGGATTCTTCCCACCGAGCGGATGGTGGAGTTCGCCAATCCGGCGTCGCTCCAGTCGGGCTACGTGGGCCAGACGTCGGGCAAAGTCAACGAAGCGATCGACAAGGCGCGGGGCGGCGTGCTCTTCCTCGACGAGGCCCACCAGATGGCCGACGCCGGCGGGCACAACTTCCAACGCGAGATTCTCAACACGCTGTTGCCGCGGCTCGAGAACGAGCGGGGCCAGTTTCTCTGCGTCCTCGGCGGTTACACCAGCAGCTTGCCCGCCGTGCTCGCGCTCGATCAGGGAATGCCGAGCCGGTTTCCCGAGCACTATCGGGTCCTGCTCGCGAACTACGACGCCGACACGCTCTCCTCGATCTTCCTCACCATGGCGTCCGACGCCGGGAAGACGCTCACCCCCGGGGCCGAGCACCGGATGCGGCAACTGATGCGGCTGTTGCGGCGGTGGGGGCTGCCGGCGTTTGCCAATGCGCGGGGCGCCCGCGAGTTCTTGAGCGCCTGCATCGCCAACCAGGTGGCCCGCCCCGGCGCCGATCCGGCCGTGCTCGTCGACAATGACATCCTGCTACCCCGCGCGGCCACCAGCCAGACGCCCGAAGCCGCATTAGCCGAGGCCGAGGCGAAGCTCGGTGCCCTGATGGGGCAGCCGCGGTTGGCCGAGGTGATCAGCCGGTTGCGGGGCAACCTCCTGCTTTGGCGCGCCGAGCTCGAGGAAGGGGCCGATGTCGCGCCGCCGCTGGAGCACATCCTCCTTCAGGGAAGCCCCGGCACCGGCAAGACCACGGTGGCCCGGATCATGGGGTCGCTGCTCTATGGATTGGGCATGCTGCCGCGCCCGCACGTCGAGGAGGTCCGCGGGACCGAGTTGATCAAAGGGATCCAGGGCGCGGCGGCCCAGGCGGTGCGCGAGTTGGTGGAGCGGGCCATCGGCGGGGTCCTCTTCCTCGACGAAGTATCGGGATTGCTCGGCCAGCCGCAGGGGGTCGACGTGGCGCGCGAACTCCTGCCCCACTTGGTCGACGCCAAGGGGCGATTCGTGATGATCGTCGCCGGGTATCCGCATGTGATCGACGGCTTCCTGGCCTTGGATGATGGATTGGCCCGGCGGTTCGGCACTGTGCTCGAGTTGCAGGATTACAGCCCCGAGGATGTCCACTCGATTACCCGCCAGGTCATCCGCGGAGCGGGACTCACGCTCACGCCGGAGGCCGACGCCGCGGTGCTGGCGCTGCTCCGGAGCCCGGCGGCCGGGCAACTCCTCCCCAGCCGGAACGCCAGCATGGCGCAGGTGATCTCGTCGGCGATCCGCGACCGCTTGGCCAGCCGCCTGGCCCCGCGGTTGAGCCGCGACCTGGCCAGTGTCTCCGCTGAGGAGCGCCGCCTGGTGTTGGCGGCGGATGTGCCGACCTCATTCGACGCCCGGGGGAACGCATGTTGACGCTCGCCCCCTGCCCCCACTGCGCGGCGCGGGTGCCGAACGACGGGGCCTTCTGCGATATCTGCGGTCGGCCGCTGGCCGGCTGCCCGACCTGCGGTGAACTGGCACGCCCCGGCGAGAAGTGCGTCACCCACGGCGTGGCGGCGGTGGTCCGTCCCGCGGCGAAGGGCGGATCGACCGCGCCACCACCCGCCCCGATCGCGACGCCAACCGTGGCCCCGCCGCCCCGGCGGGGCTCGAACCCTCCGGCGCCGGCCGCCAAGCCCCCGTCCCACGCGGCGGAGGGCACCACCGTCCAACCGCTGGCCCGGAAGCTCCGGCTCGTGGCGTTAGGCGGCGTTGCGCTGCCACCACTCGAGGTCGACGCCGACACCATCGTCGGGCGGGGCGAGGGACCGTTCGCGATCCTGCTCGATCCGTTCCACGACAAAGGACTGTCCCGGCGGCACTGCCAGTTCCGCCGCGGCGCGACCGGCACCTGGAGCATCACCGACTTGGCCGGGCGGGGCTCGACGATGGTGAGCGCGGACGGCACCTGGTCGGCGGCTCCGCTCGCTCAGAACGCCAGCCAGCCGATCGAGCCGGGACGGGACCAGGTCCGGCTCGGGTCGCTCGCCTTCAAAGTCGAGGCCATCGCGTGACCGCGCCCCGGGTCCTCACCGCCAGCGCGGCGTCGTCCTGTGGGCCGACCCGGAGCCGGAACGAGGACATTGCGGTGCTCGGCGCCCGCACCATTCGTGACGATGCCGTCTCGATGCCGTGGAACGTCGCCGGCGCCACCCGCCCGTTCCTGGCCGGCGTCCTCGACGGGCTCGGCGGTCACCAAGGCGGCGACCAGGCGAGCGCCCGGGTCGCCACCCGGCTGGCCGCTACGGTGGGACGCTGGACGCTCGAGGCCACGACGGCCGACCTGGCCGCGGGCCTGACCGAGACGTTAGGCGACGCCCGCCGGGAACTCGAGGAGATCGGGCGGCTCGACCCCGCGCTGGCGGGCGCGGGGACCACCTGCACCGCGCTCGTGGTCACCGCCGGTGCCTTTGTCCTCCTCCACGTGGGTGATACCCGCTGCTACCGCCGGCGCGACGGGCTCTGGAAGGTGCTGACCGCCGACCACGCCGTCCTCCTCCAGGACGGCGCGGGCCAACTCGTTCCGAGACTCACCCATGCGGTCGGCGGCGGCGTCCCGGCTCTCCCGGCAGAACTAGTCACCGACCTGACCGACAAGTGTTGGCCGGGTGACATCTATCTCTTGACGACCGATGGCGTCCTCGCGGCCGCCGGCAGCGAGGCCGCGCTGGAAGCCGCCCTCGACGCACCCGATGCCAGGGGAGTGCTCGACCTGGCCCTGGCCCATGGCGGCCCCGACAACGCAACGGCTGTCCGATTGGAGATTCTCGAATGAGTGCCACCCCCACCCCTGTGGCCCTGGCGACCTTGGCGCCGCCGCTCAAAGCCCCCGGCGTTCCGGACATCCCAGCCCTCCCGCCGGCGCCGGCCGGCTTCGACACCGCCGCCCTCGGCCCGCTACCGCCGGCCCCCTGGACCGTTCGCCAGGCCCCACGGAAGTTCGTGATGGCCGGGGTCATTCCGTTAGGCGTCGCCGTCTTCCTGACGTTGTTCAGCCAGCTCTTCGATTGGCCCGGAACACCGGAGGCGGCGTTGACCGACGCCCGGAAGGCGGCCTCGGTGTCGGCCAAATCGGGCCAGCCGGTCTGGCATCTGGCGCCCGGGGTCACCGCGCCCGTGCCGCTCACACCCTGGCCGACGATCCCGAGCGTGGTCGGCTTTCCGAATCACAAGGCCAACGTGACGGTGCGGTTTCTGGTCGGGACAGACGGCAAAGTTGACCGCACGGGGCTCTCGGTCACCGGACCGGGGTCGGGGCCGGTCTCGGCCGTGACGGCGGTGCTGTACAGTAAGATGCGGTTCAAACCGGGGCGGGTGGGGAGTACCCTGGCCCCGGTGGTCATGGAGCGCCGGTTCCGGTATCCGATGTGAGCCGTGCCGGCACTGTTCTCCGCTTCTAGGGTGTCTGGTGGACCGTTGAGGTCCCCTGCCATCCCTGACCGGAGCGTTGCATGGCCCACTTTCCGTTGTCCTGGACCCGGCTGGTTCCCGCGATCGTGTCCGGATTCCTTGCCCTGGGCTGTGGTGGCGCAGCAACCGCGCCGCCCCCTCCTCCGACCCCCGTCGCATCGGTCGTCCTCAGCCCAGCGACGGCGGCCCTGGTGCCGCAGCAGACGGTGCAGCTCTCGGCCATCACCAAGGATGCCGGTGGGAACCCGTTGACGGGCCGCCCGGTTACCTGGCAGTCGAGTGCCGCCACCGTGGCATCGGTGTCCGCGGACGGGCTGGTGTCGGGCCTGGCGGTCGGGGCCGCGACCATTACCGCGACCAGCGAGGGGAAGTCGGCCGAGGCCGCGATCACCGTCGCCGACGGAGCGATGATCGGTCCGGCGGGCGGAGTCGTCGTGGCGGCCGGCGGGAACGCCAAGCTCACCATCCCCGCCGGCGCGCTTGCCTCGACCATCCC
>JANNQX010000212.1:0-21489 GCA_031400975.1 Gemmatimonadota bacterium | reverse complement strand
TAGGCATGGTAGCGTCGTTCATCGCGACGGTCGGGATGGTGGCGTGCTATGTTCCAGCCGCCCGGGCCGCCCGCATCGATCCGTGGTCGGCGATCCGGATCCAGTAGTGCCCCACCCACCGATCGGCCTCTAGAACTCGGTTCGGACGGTAATGATCACGCTCCGACGGGCCTCGGGCCGGAAGAACGACGTGTTCGACGCCTCCGCGTAGAGCGCGTTGGTCAGGTTGGTCACCGCAATCCCGAGCGACGGACTGACTCCGCCAAGGGCCCCCAAACGAACCCCACCTCGCACGGCGTGGACCGTAAAGGCCGGCAGCCGGTCGCCCACGGGGTTCGCGACCAAAGCGAGATCCTTCCGTTCCGCCTGGTGGCGGATCTCATACCCGAGGTACCCACGGCCCTTCGGATCGTGCCACGATAACTGGCCCCCAAGTTTGCTGCCGTAGCTGTCGCCGACCGGAATGTTCTGATCGGCGTTCTTCGACGTCAACTTGGTCGCGTGACCCAGCACACCGAACCCATAGCCCAACCGCAACTCACCGAGCGCCTCAAACCCCCGGTCCCGAAGCCTCTGGATGTTCTGGTTCTGGAACGCCGGGAAATTGTTGATCTTGGTGCCAAGTGGCACGATCCGGATCCCGTCGGCAATGGTATTCGAGAAGTAGATCAACTCGCCGTAGAACCGGTCCGTGCGGACTTTAACGCCGAGATCTACGTTCAGACTGGTTTCCGGCGTGAGCGTCCGGTTGGCGGTGAGGTAGCCATTCCCCTCGGCCGTGACCCCGTCGAAGTAGCGTTCGACCAGATTAGGGGCCCGGAACGCCCGGCCAACGGTCGCGATCAGGTTGACGCGGTCGGTGACGGCAAACTGACCGCTCAGGCCACCGACGACTGTCTGATTGCTCGCAGAAACGCCACCACGACTGCGAGGTAGCCCCGGCGTCTGCCGAGTCGCCGAGCCGAGCGTCTGGGTCCGAAGACCGGCGCCCAAGGTCAACCGATCATCAAAGCGGAACTCGGCTTGGGAAAAGAGCCCGGCGCTCCAAGCGTCGGCGTTGGGAATGGTCGGCGCCGTACTGGTACGGACCCGCGGCGGCCCGAAACCATTGGTCGTTATCGCGCTTGAATCGGTGTTGACTGACCGATCGAGATACCAATCAACGCCGTAGGTCACGGTGTGGCGGCCGCCGAATACTCTACCGGCTTCGAGCCGGGCCCCGACGGTAGTGATGTCGGTGACATTTCGGCTCCGAACCGCAATCCCAGCCGAGGGTGGGAGCGGCGCTCCAAATGGGATGTCGATTTGCTGATCGAACGTCCGATTGTTGGCGCTCCGGTACACGGTGGCCGAGAACCGGTCCGCTATCGGTGAGCCTAACGCCGAAGCGTGGTAGCCGGCGGTAACCCGGGTCACCCCTTGGTCCGGGTAGAGGAGCCGCACCTTGACTCCTGACGTGTCGCCGAGGATCGGACCGTCGACGTAACCGAAACCGGCGTCGCGGGCATCATACCGAGACACCCGCAAGGTGAATTGGTTCCCGTCCGACACGTCGTAACTCAGATTGGCGGAGTAGGTCTGGTCGGTCACTCCCGTATCATGGACCTTGGTCTTGCCGGGGAGGCTGAGGCGACCGAACGTTCCGGCGGGCGCCAGATAGGCCTCGGCACTTCGATACCCGGCGCCAAACAAATAGCCGAGCCTGCCGGCCCGGCCACTGAGGACACCGTGAACCATGTTTTGCTCGTCAGCCGAGCTCCCTCGATAGAGGAGCGAGCCCCGAATACCCGTCTGGCCGGCCATCGGAGGTCGCATCGTGATCTGGTTGACGATTCCGCCGATCGCATCGGTGCCATAGAGCACCGAGGCTGGGCCGCGGACGATCTCGACCCGACTGATCCCGTTGATGTCGGTGAAAGCCGGCAGCTCACCGAAATCCTGTTGCCGGCGCGAGTTGTTGAGCCGGACCCCGTCCTCCGCCAACAGGATCCGTTGGCCGCGCTGGCCTCGAATCGCGAGCCGAGTCTGATTCGGCCCCACCCCGGTGACATCGACGCCCGGGAGGTTCCGAAACAAGTCACTGACTCCGTTCGGCGCTTCGCGGCGGACAACACCTGAATCGATCACCAGCACCGGGTTCGGGGTCCGAAACACCAGCTGAGCCTGCCGAGTGGCGGTGACCGTGATCGGGGCCAGTCTTGTCATCCCACGGGTTGGGTTGGGCTTGACCGCGGACGAATCGGCTTGTTGGGCGGCCAGCAGGCCGGAACAGGCCACGCTGGCGAGACCAGCCAGGTGTGTGATGGATCGGATCGTGAGCATGCAGGCAACCTGCCCGAGATACCCGGAACCTGCCACCGCAAGTTTACGGGTAGCCTCCTCCCGTAATTCTACGGGTCACCCCCGGAGTAGATGAGCCTCGATGGCAAACCGGGTCAGACCAGCCGTACTGGCAATGCCAAGCTTCCGGACGAGGGTTTCCCGGTAGGACTCCACCGTCCGAACACCGAGGCCGAGGTCGGCGGCGATTTCCTTGTTGGTCTTGCCGCTCGCGACCCCGATCAAGACGTCCCGCTCCCGACGGCTGAGCAGCTCGAGCCGCTGGGCACCGGCGGCCGCGAGGATCGGCGCTACCGGTTCCGCTCGGGCGGGTTCGATCCGTTCGAAGTGGGTTTGCCCCCGGGCAACTGTGGCCACCGCGTCTCGCAACTGAGCCGGCAACGAATCCTTCGGGAGGTAACCGTGGGCACCGACCCGGACACTCTCCAAGATGTATTCGGCGTGACGATGGACGCTGAGCATCAGAATCCGGGCCGTTGGAACTCGGTGCCGAAGGATGCCGGCCACCTCAATTCCGTTCTGACCGGGGAGATTGATGTCGAGCACCACCACATCGGGGGCCAGCTGGACGGCGAGTTCGACACCGGCCTCGCCGGTGCCCGCTTCGCCGATGACGTCGAAGGCGGGAGGCCCGAGGACCTGGCGAAGCCCCTCCCGAATCAGCGGGTGGTCATCCACCAGGAGCACCCGGATGGCCGGATCAGTCATGGCACTTCCGGCAGCTCGATCGCCAGGGACAGGCCCGACGGCAGCCGAGCCGCGAGGGCCACGCGGCCGCCGAGGATCTCGATCCGTTTCTGCATCCCGAACAAACCAGAGCGCCCCGGGCGCCCGCCCGGGTGGTTGAATTCGGCCGGCGCCATCCCGATACCATCATCGTCAATCGTTAGGCAAATTATACCTTCACGCCGGCTGAGGCTAACCCGAACGGTCGCCGCCTGAGCATGCCGAGCCACGTTGGCCAGGCCCTCCTGGACGGCCCGAAACATCGCCAATTCCGCCGCGGGGCCGGCCCGCGGGGGCGCGCCGTCTTGAATGACCAGGTCGACCGCGACACCGCTCCATTCCTGGAAATCCGCGACCAGCGCTCCAAGGGCCGGGATCAGACCGAGATCATCGAGCAACGCCGGGCGAAGATCCTCCGCCACGTTCCGGATGCTTCCACTCCCGATATCGACCAGCTCCAGCAACCGGTCAAACCGTGGCGCCAGCGCCTCGGGCACGACCTCGCGAACGGAGCCCAACTGCATTTTGAGCGCTGAGAACACCTGTGCCGTTTCGTCATGGAGCTCTCGGCCGATCCGGCGCCGTTGCTCTTCGTGTTGTTGGATCATCCGGACCGAAAGCCGCTCAAGCTCGAGTCGCCGCTGCTCCAGCGCTCGGCTCAGCTCGGCTTTGTGGAGACCGGCCCCGATCTGAGCGCCCACAGCGGCCAGGATGCTCTGATCGAGGACCGCGAACGCGGCCGCCACATCACCGGCCACCACCAGCGCCATCGGCAATCCGCCAACGACGCCCAATGGGATACCGGCCAGGAACGCGGGCGCCGCCGGATCGGCCCCTGGCCGGCCTTCGAGGACCGAATCGCCGGTTCCAAAAACCGAGGCGGCCACGGCCACCACTCGAGAGGGCAGCTGGTCACCCCACCTCTCCGCGACTCCGGAGCCGCGGACGAACTCAGGCCCCGACGGGCCGGCCCGCAACACCCCGGCCCCGCGGACCCCCCGGAGACCCAGGGGGCGCTGGAGTAGTGTCCCCAAACTCTCCGATGAGCCGGGACCCAGATCGGCCGAGAGCGCGGCCAACGTCTTGAGCCCCTCTTGGAATTCTTCAAGGACGAGGAGCAGGATTCCAATGCCGGTGGCCAGGACGAACAGCGCGTCCACAAAGTAGCCCCACGGGTTCCAGGCCCCCCGGGCCCGCAGGAAGGGATAGTCGAGGTGATGGAGCGCCCAGAGACCCAGTGTGATTGCCAGGAAAAGGGCGGCAGACGACCCGGTGCCGGCCCGGTATCGCCAAAAGACCCACCCGGTCCAGACCGTCGTGACGCTGAGCAAAACGACGGTCGTGCCGGCGGCGAGCGCAAAGTTGTCGAGCCCGAAGATCGCGAAGTATGCCCAAATGACTGGAAAGACCAGGAACCAGAGATGCTGAGGCCGCCAGGGTAACTGACGCTCAAAGACAAGAGCGGCATAGAGCAAGGCCAGCGCTGTCCACCCAACAATCACTTGATGGGCGTAGAGAAATGCCCAGGTTGCGGTTAGCAGGAACGAAACGATCGCACCGAGCCCCAAACCGTACAACCCAAACGCCACCGACCACCAGAGGAAGTGGGCCTTTCGAGACTGCCGGTATAGGAACCCAAACAGGAAGGCCAGACCAAAGGTGATGGTGGCCTGAAAGAGCGCGGCTGCGGCCTCGGCCGTCGTAAACACCTGCATCGTCGGTCGAAGATAATCCGCCGCTCTGCCTGGTGCCGTGCCAGGTCAAGCTGTTATCGGACGGCCAACCAGGTCTGGAAAAGAAGAACCCCAGGGTGCCGGGGAGGCATCCTGGGGCATCGCCGCGTAGAGGTACGGGCGAGTTTTGCGGCTTCCTACGGGAGAAGGACGGCGTCGATCACGTGGATCACGCCGTTCGATGCCTTGATGTCGGTCGCCGTCACATTGGACTTGTTCAACATGACCTTGCCGTCCATTACCATGATCGACACGTCTTTGCCGTTGACCGTCTTGGCCGACTTGAGCTTGACAACTTGGTCCGACCCGATCGCACCGCTCACCACGTGGTAGGTCAAGATCCCGGCGAGTTTGGCTTTGTCCTTGAGCAACGCCTCGACGGTCCCGGCCGGCAACTTCGCAAACGCTTCGTCCGTCGGGGCGAACACCGTGAATGGACCGGCACCTTTCAACGTCTCGACCAAGCCGGCGGCCTGAATCGCGGCAACCAGCGTCTTGAACTTTCCCGCCCCAACTGCCACATCAACAATCGTGTTTGAGTGCCCGGCCGCGGTCTGCGCCACCGCCGAAGAGGCCGAAACCGCCATCAAACCCAAGCCAACCAACAATCGTCCGATCACCTTGAACCTCCATTGTTTGTACGAAGAATGTCCCATACCGTACCAGTACAATACCACAACACTCGACGGATGTCAAGCCACATGATCGGCAAATTGCTTGACATATTCCGGACAGTCGCTAACTTCAACAATGGCATTGAGTCACGATAGCCCCGTCTATCCCGTCCGAATCGTCCTTCGAAGGACCGGCCTTACCGCCGAGCTGCTTCGAGCCTGGGAACGCCGCTACGAGGTGGTCGCACCTGGCCGGACCCAGGGTGGGCAACGACTGTACTCCGAGTCGGATGTCGACCGGCTGCTCCTGCTCAAACGGGCCACCCTGTACGGCCATTCGATCGGCCGGGTCGCCCAGCTCAGTAACGACGAGATCGCCGGACTGCTCGAGACCGTTCCCCACCAATCCGAACCGACCGGAACTGAACCGCAGTCAGACTACTCGGCCTCGATCCGGCGGCGGTGCTTGGAGGCGGTTGGGTGGATGGACGGTGGGGCGCTCGACGGGCTGCTGCGACAAGCGGCGGTGCGATTAGGCCCGGTCCAATTCGCCGAACAGGTTGTGGTGCCGTTCGTGCGCGAGATCGGCGAGATGTGGCACGACGGGAAAATCCGGATCGTTCAGGAGCACTTGGCAACGGCCACCATTCGCCAGGTGATGAGCAACCTCCTGGCCTTCACCGTCGCCCCGGCCTCCGCCCCAATCTTTGTCGCCGCAACAACTTCAGGGCAACACCATGAAATCGGGGCGCTCCTGGCCGCGGCCATTGCCGCCGGCGAAGGATGGCGTGCCGTCTACCTTGGAGCCGATCTTCCAGGTGAAGAGATCGCCGCGGCCGCTGAACGGCTTCGGGCCCGCGCTGTCGGGGTGAGTATCGTCTTCCCCGCCGACAGTGTTGCCATCGAACCGGACCTTCGGGCATTGAGCCAGGCCCTCGGGACCCGGATCCCGGTCTTCGTCGGTGGTGAGGGCGCCCGGCACCATCGGGCCCTCCTGGACCAACTTCAGCTTCGGACCATCGAAACCCTCACCGATCTCCGGACCGAACTTGGCCGGGTTTCGGGAGGCCGACCCGAAACCGCTTGATAACTCGCCGGCCGCCGGCCGGGTCTATCACCTCAACGTCAACCCGAAGGACCCCGCTCGGCAGCCCAAAATGAATCGGGCCGACTCCTTGAGCGTCGTATCCCGAGCCGGCATCAACCCACCGGGTCCCCAACAAACGGCGAGTTCCGCTCGCGTAGAACCGGAGTTCAGTTCCGGGTGAGCCGGCAACGGCCACCGAGACCGAACGGCTGGAGGCCGGCGGGGTCAACTGGTTCCGCAGCACCAAGTGCATTCCGTCGGGTGACGCTCCCGCGAGGGCCAGATCGAGATCTCCATCGCGGTCGACATCCGCCCATTCCGCCCCGTGATCGGCGGCTAAAGCCAGGATGTTCGGTGGCGTGACATCTTCGAACCGATTGCCCCGATTCAAGAACAGATAGTCGCGATAGCTGGTCCCGCCGGTCACGGTTCCGTTGACGTAGAGATCGAGGCGGCCGTCGTTGTCGAAGTCGGCAAATGCGCACGTGTCATACCGGCCTTCAATCGCGACACCCCAGGCTGACGACTGATCCTCGAACCGCCCGGCGCCCCGATTGAGGAACAAACCGAGCGGACCATAGTTGGCCGCGACCAGGTCAAGGTGACCGTCGCCGTCGACATCCCCGACGCAGGGACGTACCGTGCCATTGGCGGGATTGCCGGGCGACCGGCCACCCCACGCCAGTCCCGCTGTCACCGCGACATCGCTAAATCGGCCCTCAGTGTTCTGCCACAGACCGTTGGCGTCGCCATCCATGTTGGCCTGGTAGAGGTCGAGATCCCCGTCTTCGTCGTAGTCGAACCAGACCGCACCGACACTCTTTCTCGGATCGGCCAACCCGACCTCCCGGGCAACGTCATCGAACCGACCGCCGTCATTCCGAAACAACATGTTCGGCCGGTCCCGGAAGGCCACGAAAAGGTCGAGATCTCGGTCTCTGTCCAGATCGACCCACACGGGCTGGCGGACCGCCCCCGAGTCGACCACCAAGCCAACGGCCCTCGTCACGTCGACGAAGCGTCCGCCATCGTTGCGATAGAGCCGGAGCACCGATTCCGGACCCGGAGCAAACCCAACGAGGAGATCCGGATCACCATCGGCATCGACGTCGCCCCACGCGACCGCCCGAGTTGCCCGGGCGTCCGCGACCCCAACCGAATCGGCCACGTCGTGGAAGCGGCCCTCGTCGTTTTGATAAAGCCGATTGGGGAGGCCGTTGAAGCCGACAAACAGATCGGCATCGCCGTCGCCGTCAAAATCTCCAAACGCATTGACGAAGGCACCACCGGCCCGAAACGTCTCGGGCTGGATCGGCTCGAACGAGGGTGGCAACGGTTGCAGGCCCAGCAACGAGACGTGGAGCAGGTACTGAAGGCGCATCGGGGCCGATCATCAGGGGAGTGCCCGAAGATAATTCAGCCTCGCGACGGCCTAGGGAATGACGTTGTCGCCGCCCTGTTTGGTACCGGTCCAAGTGACTTTGTACCCGCAGGCAGGGCCAGCCGCCGGAGTCGCTTGCACGGTGATGTCGGCCGCGAGCCCTCGGGTGGCGAACTGGCCAGTCATTGAGATCACATAGGTCGTCCCAGAGATCAGCAACGTTTTCGGCCCGGCAGAAAACTGCCCGCTGGTCTGGACCTGGCCCTCGTACCGGGTTCCGGCATGCGTCAGGGCAACCGTTCCGCTACCGGCGGTATGATCCACCACCGTCGGATGGTTCTCAACCGTCACCCCGGTACAGGTATTCTGGCCTGGGACCAACGCCACCACCGTGGAGTAGGTTCCACTGACCGCGAGGAGACCCGAGGGACCCTCACTGGTTGTCGAGCACCCGATCAACGAAACAAAGAAACCCAGGGCTCGGACGGACGGGAACACGGTTGTCATATAGCTCCTTTGGTGACGAACGAAACATGACGCCGCCGGTGCTCGCGGATGTTCGAAGACTGTGAGAACACTCCCGGTCCCGAGCAATCGATTTGCCCTCCCGCCCGTTCCGGGGTTGTATTGGACGGAGTTCACTTGAGCCAAGGGCGGCGGAGCATGCCAATCAGCGCCTCATGACCCGCTGGCCTCGCCGCCGGGACCGTTGGGAGTCGGCCATCCTTGGGGGAACGGTCGTCGCCCTGGCTGTGACCATTCTGGTTGCCGTGAGCGCGATCCGAACCCGCCAACAGGTCCACCGAGCCGCCCTCGCGAGCCTCACCAACTACCTCGCCATTGCCCTCGATCGATACGCCAACGGCACCGAGACCGTGATGCGGCAAAACTTCTTCCCGATCGTGCCGCCGCCGGAGTACCTCGGATCACCCGACCAACGCGATCCCCTGCCCCTCGCCGACATGGTCGCGATGATCGATCGGCTCCGCCGCGACCCCTGCCGTTGTCTGGTTGAACCGGGACAGAGCGAGTTCTTTCGGGTCGACCTGACCACCGGTACCGATGTGGCCGCCGACAGTCTGGGCCGGCCGCTCGACCGGGTCGATCCACCGATCGCCCGGGCGATTCGGGAGCAGGCCGACAGCCTTCGACTCGCCGGGTATCGTTTCGGCATCCTCCAAACCACGACTCGCCTCGGCGAACAGTTCCTGTTCTTTTCCCAGCGGACTGACTCGGCATCGGGTCGACGCTTCGCGTATGGATTCGCGGTTCCCGTCGAACGGATTGGTCAGAGTATTTTCGCCCAGACGTTTGCCACGACCCGGCTGGTGCCCCGCCACCTCCTCGGTTCGATTCCCCGCAATCAGGAGTTCGTCGCCCTCGAGGTCGCCACCGCGGGCGGGCGAATCGTCTACTCCAGCGGGTCGGATTTTCAGGACGGCCCCCGGGAAGGGCTCACCCTGCCGACCCTCCGGGGCGGCCTGTTGATCCGGGCCCGGTTAAATCCCAGCCTCAAGAACCTACTCATCCCCGGCGGAGTACCCCCGGAGATTCCCCTTCGGGAACTCATGTTGATGGGACTTGCCCTAACGCTCTGGATCATGATCGCCGTCCTTGCCCTTCGGGCCGCGGACCTGGCCCGGCTCCGGACCGACTTCGCGTCCAGCGTCACCCATGAGTTGCGGACGCCATTGACCCAGATCCGTTTGGCGGCCGAAACGATCTTGCTGGGGCGGGCCCGCGACGAGGCCGGCAAGCGACAGGCTCTAACCAGCATCGTCGATGAGACCGGAAGGCTCCAGCAGCTAATCGACAATGTCCTGCACTATAGCCGGGCCGAACGCCGGGTCACCACCGTCAACACCCGCCACCTCGAACTGCGGCCATTTGTCACTGAGATCGTCGAAGCGTTTGCACCAGTCATCGCGGATCACCACATGACCACCCGAATCGCTGTCCCACCGGGGCTCTCGGTCATTGCCGACCCGGATGCTGTCCGGCAAATTCTGCTCAACTTGCTCGACAACGCCGCCCGGTACGGCCCAGACGAGCAAACGATCGGCGTCAGTGCAACAGCGGCGGGAGAATTCGTGGATCTCGTCGTCGAGGACGAAGGCCCCGGCATTCCCCTGCCCGATCGGGAGCGCGCGTGGCGGCCATTCGTGCGCCTCGGTCAGCCAAACGGTTCGGTGACCGGAACCGGACTGGGCCTTGCCGTGGCTCGCGAATTGGTCGAAGCCCACAAGGGTCATTGTCGCATCGAAGGCCGCGTTGGTGGTGGAACGCGGGTTGTCGTGTCATTCCCGGCCGGAGCGGCCCAATGATTCGGATCTTGATCGTCGAGGACCATCAGGCGATTGCGGCCGGCCTCAAAGACAACCTCGAGATCGAGGGCTACGAGGTCAGAATCGCCGCTGACGGCGTCGCCGGGATCCAACTGGCGCAGGGATGGAGCCCGAACCTCGTCGTACTCGACCTGATGCTGCCCAAGCGGGACGGTTTCGAAGTGCTGGCCGCAATCCGAGGGCGCGGTGCCGCCATGCCGGTCATGGTCCTCTCAGCCCGCGCGAGCGAGGCTGAGAAGGTCAGGGCCCTCAAAGCCGGAGCCGATGACTACGTGGTCAAGCCGTTCGGTTTGCTCGAAGTACTGGCTCGAGTCCAGGCCTTGCTCCGGCGACCGTCGAGCGGTGCCGGCGCCGACGGCCGGCCGGAGCAGTATCGATTCGGCGAGGTCGTCATCGACGTGGCGACCCGGACCGTCGGTCGCGCCGGTGCCATCATCCCCCTCAGGCCGAAAGAGATCGACCTCCTCATCGCGCTCTGTCGAGCCCGCGGTGCGGTCGTTTCCCGGGGCGACCTGCTCAATCGGGTTTGGGGATACGATCCGGCCGTGGTGACCCGCACCGTCGACACCCACATTGCCGCCCTCCGCCAGCGGCTGGAACCCGACCCCGAAAACCCCCGCCTCATCCTGACGGTCTGGAAGGCCGGCTATCGGATCCCGATCCCGCCGTCGGGGTAAACCTCCGCCGCCGAACGTCGCACAACCTCCGGACCAACCCGGCACCGGGCACAGGCTAAGTTTTCCAACACGATGAGAACCAGGAAGAAGTCCCCCATGTCGATCGGGATGGTGATCAGCCTCGCGGCCGTGGCGGCTTGTAGTCAGTTCGAGGTCAGCCAATCAGGCCCCGAGCCGGTGCGCTTCTTGAGTGGCGACGCGACCCTCAGCGGGGAGATCGCCTTCCCTCCTGGGGCCGGGCCGTTTCCGGCCGTAGTGCTGGTCCACGGCTCGGGACCGGTAACTCGCGAGGGCAACCACCCCTTGGTCGCACCGTTCCTTAGCCGCGGCATCGCGGTCCTGTCCTACGACAAGAGGGGGACCGGCGAGTCGGGCGGTCGCTACCGAGGCGTAGGCCCCCTGAACAGCGACAGCATGATTCGGCTGCTGGCAAGCGATGCCGTGGCGGCACTCGAACTTCTGGCCCGGCTTGGCCGAGTCGACAAAACCAAGTTAGGACTCGCCGGAGGGAGCCAGGCCGGCTGGATCATTCCCAATGCCGCGGCCCGGTTTCCGGTCCGATTCTCGGTAATGCTCTCGGGTCCGCTGGTCTCGGTTGGGGAGGAAATTCACTATAGCAGCGCATTCGAGCAGTCGGCGCTGTCGCTTGCGAAGGCGGACAGCGTGTTGGCCGCCTTTGCCGGCTTGAAGGGTTACCAACCCATTCCGGACATCGTCACGATGAGCGGTCAAGCCTATTGGGTTCACGGCGGCAACGACCGGAGCATTCCCGCGGTTCGCTCAGCCCAACTCGCTGATAGCTTGATCCGCAGCCTGGGCCGACCGCTTTGGCGTAACGTGCTGCTCCCAACCGGTGACCATTCGCTCTTCGCCAACGGCCGGCCGCTCGAGGTGTTTCCGGCGATGCAGCTCTGGCTTGAGTCGATCCTTCGTTAAGCGGTCGCCACCGCCACCGCCACCAAATCACTCTGGGGCGCCAGGGTATTGACCAGACCGGCGGACCAAGCTTCTGTCGCGGGAATCCGCCGCGCGGTCACCAACCATTCCATTGCTCGCCCGGCACCGACGATTCGGGGTAGAAAATGGAAGGTTCCGTTGGTCTGGAGCATGCCCCGGCTCGCTTCGGCGAAGTAGAAATAGGCCTCCGGGTCGGCAACCCGCATCCGGCAGGCCAATGGAAGTTCCGCGCCCAGGCCGACCGCTGGCCCATTGATCGCCGCCACGACCGGCTTCGGAAACGACAGCAGCTTTCGGGTCAAATCCTGGAGCCGAGTCAAATCCCGCCGAGCCGCTCGAACCGAAAACCCCAGAGCCGCCCCGCGGTTCATCTCGTCGAGGTCTTCCCCAGCACAGAAAGCCCGCCCCCGCCCAGTAATCACCACCGCTCGCACACCCGGATCCTGAGCGAGCTGATCGAGAGCCTCGTGCAGCATCTGAAAAGTCACCAGCCGAAACGCGTTCAGGCGATGGGGGCGTTCAAGCCAAAGGACGGCAACATCGCCGCGACGCTCGATACCCACATCTTCCCACTCGCCCGCCATGGTCACGAGCCTGGCAGGGTCAACATGAGGAGCGCCGGCAGGTTGCCACCCAACACTAGGGAACCATCGGCTTCACGTATTTCTCCCACCAGCCGAGGTACCGAGTCATGATCTCGACCCGCTGGCTCGGCGCGCTCGGTCCATGAAACATCCCGGGGAATACCACCAGTTTGGTGTCGATCCCGTTGGACTTGAGCGCTTGATACATCTGTTCGGAGCCAATAATCGGGACGTTGAAATCCTTCTCGCCGCCCATAAACAGCGTGGGCGTTGTGATTTTATCGGCCTTGAAGAAGGGATACGAAACCTTCATCCAGTTCTCCGGGTTCTTCCAGGGCACCCCAAGTTCCTGCTCGTATTGATAGATGTACTGGTCGCTTCCGTACATCGATAACTGGAGGGCGCTGCCGGCGCCGGACACGCCGGCCTTGAACCGGGTATCGGTGGCAATGGTGTAGTCCGTCAGGATTCCACCGTAGCTCCAGCCACCGAGGACCATCCGGCTGGGATCGGCGATGCCTCGCGACACCACTTCGTCGACCGCGCCGAGCAGGTCCACCACTTCCTTGTTGCCCCAATCGGCGAAGATCGCACGGCTAAACGCCTCGCCCCGCCCCGAACTGCCGCGGTAGTTGGGAGCCAACACCGCGTAGCCCTTCGCGGCAAACACTCGGCGCATGAAATCAAAGTCATACCCGTCTTGACCGAACGGTCCACCGTGGATGTGGAGCGCCAGCGGAATTTTCTGACCAGGCCGGTAATCGGGCGGGAGGTACAACATGCTCCCGACAACGGTACCGTCTTTGCTCTTTGACTCGATCCCTCGGGCTTCGCCGAGGTCAATCGCGGCCATCAGCGAATCGTTGTGCCGAGACAGCCGGCGAAAGGCCCCGTTCTCAAAGGCGGAGATTTCGTTGGGTTCCGTCGGAGTACTGACGACCACCGCCACCTTGCCCCCCGCCACCGAGAGAGCGCCAACCCCGCTCGGGCCTTTGCTCAACCGCTCGATCGCCCCGGTCGCCATCGTAATTCTCGCCAACGGCCCGGTTCGGTCATCGTCATAGATGAAGTAGAGGAAACGGCCGTCGGTCGACCACGCTGGATCTCCGGCGTTCCGATCAAGCGCCTCAGTCAACACTCGCGGCTCCCCGCCGGCAGCCGGAATGATGGTCACCCTGGGATTTCCGTACGCCCAGTACTTCGGGTCGCCCCCGCGGAGGTATGCGATCCACTTGCCATCGGGACTATAGCTCGCCCCACCGCGACCCCCGTCGTTCCCGATGAAGGCGGTCAACTGTTTCGGCTCAGCACCGACTCGGGCCTCGATCGAATAGAGATCAACATTGTCGTTCCGGTCGCTGCCGGCCGCTCGCTTGCTGGCGAAGACCAGTTCCCTCCCATCCGGCGACCAGCCCGGTTTCGAGTCGTCGAAATCACCCCGGGTAAGCTGCTCGACCTTGCGGGCGGCAAGATCGAACAGATACAGGTGATCGCGCCGAGGCCCGACGTACCCGACATAGTCCCGTTTGAAATCCCACCGGTTGATTTCGATCGGCTTGGGAACCCGCTTTTCGGTTGACTTGGTGGTGTCGGGATCTGGGTCTTGGATCACGAACGCCAGCCGTTTGCTGTCCGGCGCCCACTCGTAGTCGTTGATCCCGCTTTTGATATCGGTCACTTTGATGGCTTCGCCGCCGAGCCGGTCAAGCAGCCAGAGCTGAGCGCCCTTGTCGCTGTCGCCTCGGCTACTGAGGAAGCTCAGGTAACGATTGTCCGGACTCCACTTGGGATTCGACTCGCCGTCCGGCGACGAGGTGAGCTGGACCGTTCGGGTGCCGTCCCAGCTGACCATGTACACGTCTGAGTTGCGCTTGTCCTTGACCGAGTCGGCGGTCGACATGGTATACGCCACCCACTGCCCGTCCGGTGAAACCACGGGACCGCCGACGTCTCTCATCCGATACAGATCGGCCATTTCCAGGCGCCGTTTCGTAGCAGTCTGAGCCGTGAGGATCGCCGGAGCGAGGAGCAAGAGCGGTAGAATTCTCATATACGATTGGCCTTGAGTTCACGAAGAGGGTAGAACGTGCCCCGCCATTGGATACCACCGGACACCAGGTTGACCACCATGGTCCGCCAAAGAATGTACACGAACAACAGCACTACCACTGGGTAGATTAAGGCCACGGCCGGCCGGCTCTTGATCGAGCGTGCCAACGCGGCAAAGACTGCCAAGCTTAGCCCGACTTGCACCGCCAACACCAGTTGGGTCGGTCCAGTGGTAAACCCGAGCGCCACGATCGGAACGACCCCGGCCGCGAGCTGCGCCAGGCCACCGGCCAATGACAACAGGATACTGTACTCGACACCGGCGAACATGTTCTTCTCGAATGCCGGAATCATTTCCCCGAGCGAGTGGTACCACTCAACGCTCAACAGGCCGGTGCCGCTCAGCGCATCCTGCCGAAACCCGGCCCGCTTGAGGATCTTGCCCAGTTTGAGATCATCGTCCGGCCGAAGTCGGATCGAACGGTGCCCGTCAACGGCCTGATACGATGAACGCCGCACCAAGTTGAAAGCCCCGACGCCAACATGGAACCAACTCTTGGGGTCGCGCGCCTTCCAGGGCTTCGCGAAGAGAAGAAACGACCACAGAAAAAAGACCCCGAACCCTTCGAGCAGCAATCCTGGCAGGATCAGCGTCGGCGCGATCGCGAGATGATCGACTCCCCGTTCGCCGCAGAACCGGATCGCCCGGCCGAATGTCGATGGGTCCATGTGTATGTCGGCATCAGTGAAGAGAATCCACTCGCCGCTCGCTTGCCCGGCGCCGACGTGCAGGGCGTGGTTCTTCCCAAGCCACCCGGCCGGCAGTTCTGCGACGTGGACGACCCGCAGCCGGGAATCCGAGGCCGCCATCCGCTCGAGAATCGGGCCCGTTTGATCGGTTGACCGGTCATCCACGACCACCACTTCGAAATTCTCATAGTCCTGCGCCAATAGCGACCGAAGAGCCGTGCCAATATTGCGCTCCTCGTCCCGAGCGGCGACCACGACCGACAGGCGCGGCACCGAACCGGGCGCACCGGGAGGGGTGTCGAACAGCCGGCCAATCCGAGCGTTCCCGATCAGCGCCTCGAGGGCAATGAGGACCGTGAGGCCAAGGATGACCACGGCAAACCAAAACATCACGCGGCGAAGATCTTCCCGGGGTTCATCAACCCCTCCGGGTCGAGAGCCTGTTTGATCTGGCGCATGACCGCCACACCCTCACCATGCTCCTTGAGCAACGACCCCTGCTTGCCAAGCCCAATGCCATGTTCGCCTGTGCAAGTGCCGCCCATCTCGATCGCCCGGTTCACCATTCGGTCGTTGAGCCGCCGGGCTTCAGTCGCCTCCGCTGGGACTGCGGGATCGATCAGGTAGCCGACATGAAAATTCCCGTCGCCCACATGCCCCAGGATCGCGCCAATCAACGGCGAACCTTCGACATCTTTCTTGGTTTCGAGAATGCACTCCGCCAAGCGGGAAATCGGGACGCAGACATCCGTGATCAGCGGCCGAGCGCCGGGTCGGAGCGCCATCCCCGCAAAGTACGCGTCGTGGCGGGCCTTCCAGAGCTTGGCCCGGGCGCCTTCGTCGGTTGCCCACTGGAAGTCCGACCCGCCGTTTGAAGCTGCGATCTCCTTGACGGTCTCGGCATCCTCCGTCACAGTTTGGTCAGAACCGCCATGGAACTCGAAGAACAGAGTGGGGGCCACTTGATAGGACAGCCCGGAATACTTGTTGATGGCCGTCATGTAGGCTTCGTCGATAAGCTCGACCCGGGCCACTGGAATACCGAGTTGGATGATGGAGATCACACTGTTGACGGCCCCGGCCATGTCCGCAAACGAACACACGGCGGCGGCAATCGCGGCCGGAATCCCGTGCAGACGCAGAGTAACCTCGGTGATGATCCCCAGGGTTCCCTCGGCCCCTACGAACAACCGAGTCAGATCGTATCCTGCTGAGGATTTGCGGGCCCGCCCGCCGGTGTGAATGACCCGCCCATCGGCCAGGACTACGGTCAGCCCGAGGACATTCTCCCGCATCGTCCCATATCTGACCGCCGTCGTCCCTGAGGCCCTGGTAGACGCCATCCCGCCGATGGTTGCATCGGCTCCCGGGTCGATAAAGAAGGCGAGCCCGGTACCCTTGAGCTCCTCGTTCAGTTGCTTCCGGGTGACCCCAGCCTCCACCGTTACGTCAAGGTCGTCCAGCGAGAGACGGACGACCTTGTTCATCTGGGACAAGTCGACAGTTATCCCACCCCGAATCGCCGACACGTTGCCTTCGAGGGAGGTCCCCGCACCCCAGGCCACCATCGGCACACGATGATGATGGCACAACGCGGCCACCCGGCTTACTTCGTTCGTGGTGTGGGGAAAGACCACGCCGTCCGGCGGATAGACGCCCGGGAAGGCCTCGCCCTGGCCATGATGCTCTCGAATGGCCGGGGCGGTTGTGAACCGGTCGCCGAGCAAAGCGCCGAGCGACTGCTGGAGGTCGAGTGGCAAGTCCATCTAGTGCTCGGCGACCGAGACTTCGATGTGCGACGGATATCGGGCCGACCGGAAGACCCGATGGGTGGCTGATCGGTAGTCGGCGTCCTTCGCCTCGAAGATGTTCGGCACGAAGGTTTGGGGGTTCCGGTCGATCAATGGGAACCAGGTGCTCTGGACCTGCACCATGATCCGGTGACCCTTCAAGAAGGTGTAATCGGCCGCATGGAGGTCGATCGGGTATTGATTGACTTGATTGGCCGCCAGGGGCGCCGGCTTCTCGAAGCTCTTGAGGAAGCGGCCCCGAACCACATCGCCGACGACCATCAACTGATAGCCACCCATTTTGGGGTCGCTCGGATAATCGTCCGGATACACGTCGATCAGTTTGACGATCCAATCAGCATCGGTGCCAGTCGTCGAGGCGAACAACTTCGCCGCAATTGTGCCGGAGATAGTGACTGGCTGATCGAGGGCAGGGGTCTCGAAACTGAGGACATCGGGCCGAAGATGGCTGTGGCGTTGATCGTCGACCTGCCACAACGGCCAAGTCGACCTCACGGTGCTCCCATAGAGGGGGGCAATCGGGCGGGCCCGATACGGGACCGGACGGGCCGGGTCAGAGACGTATGTATCCGCGCCGGCGGCGACGGTCGGCCGGTTCCAGCTCAGCGAGCCGTTGGCGCCGAAGAACAGTTGCCGTTTCGTCACCCCCGTCTTGGGTGGCCAAGTGGCGTGGCGCTGCCATTGGTTGGTGCCCGGCCGGAACGTCAGGGCCTCGGGGAGGTTCAGTTTGCCCTGATCCTTGAGCCAGTAGGCAAACCAGGGAGCTTCGACCGAGTCACGAAAGAAGGCACTCGTCTTGGTACCGAAGTTGATCGGGCCAAGTGACGCGCCGTCGGTCTCGCTGCCGGCCCAGCCGCCGTGATTCCACGGGCCGACGACGAGGTAATTGAGCCCCTTGGTATCGAGCGATTCCATCTTGTTGTAGATCGACAGCGGACCAAAGAAGTCTTCTTGGTCCCACCACCCCGCCACGGTCAGGGTCGGGACGGTCACCTTCGAGATGTGACGGATCACCTTTCGGGCCTTCCAGTAATCGTCGAACGTCGCGTGTTGGGCAAAGTCGGTCCAGGCCGGTTTGTTGCGATGGAAATGCTTGGCGTCGACGTTTCCGAGGCCACCCAACCGGAGGAACCACTCGTAGGTGTCGAGCCGATCGAACTCAAACGGCGTGAACTTCTGCCCATCGACCGCCGCGACATACTCGAAGCCGTAGCTCAACCGGAACGCCCCGTTGTGACTGAAATCATCACCCAAGAACATGTCGTCCGGCGAGGCCTGGGGCGAGGCCGCCTTGAGCGCCGGGTGCGGCTCGAGAAGGGCCATCATCGTGGTCCACCCGTCGTACGAAATGCCGTGCATCCCGACCCGCCCGTTGTTGTTCGGGAGGTGCTTCACCAACCAATCAATGGTGTCGTAGGCATCAGTGGTTTCGTCGATACTCGCGGCGTCGGCCGGATTTCGGGTCGGCCGGATCATTACGAAGGTGCCTTCGGAGCCAAACTTGCCTCGAAGGTCCTGGCACACGATGAGGTATTGGTCGCGGACCAGCGTCGGGTAGCCTTGGAGCTCGCCTTGGCAAGTCGACTCCGCGTCGTAGGGCGTCCGAACCAGGATGATCGGTAACGGACCGGTCGACGATTTGGGGCGCCAGATCACGGTGTTGAGTTTGACCCCATCGCGCATCGGGACCATGGACGCACTGCGTTCGTAGTCGGGAGCGGGAACCGGCCCGGCCGACAAAGCAAGCAACATTGAGAAGATCATCGGGTCACCACCGACACGTCGAGACGGGATGGGTACAACTCGGAGCGGAAGATCCGCTGGGTTGCCGACTTGAAGTCACGGTCTTTCGCTTGGTAGATGTTTGGGACGAACGTCTGAGGATTCCGATCAATCAACGGGAACCAACTGCTTTGGACCTGGACCATGATCCGATGGCCTTTGAGGAAAGTGTAATCCGCCCCGTGAAGATCGATCGTGTAGGGCGTAACGCGGTTGGGCACGACCGGCGCTGGTTTCTGATAGCTGGTTCGGAATCGGGCTCGGAACACATCGCCGGCAATCATCAGCTGATATCCGCCCAACTTCGGATTGGCCGGGTAGTCGTTGGGATAGACATCGATCAACTTGACCACCCAGTCGGCATCGGTACCCGTGGTTGCCGCAAACAGCTTTGCCATCACGTCGCCGGTCAGGGTCACCGCCTCGGCCAACGGCTCGGTTTCGAAACTGAGCACGTCAGGCCGGAGGTGACTATGGCGCTGGTCGTCGACCTGCCAGATCGGCCACGTCGACGGCACGACGCCCCCATACAGCGGAGTAATCGGCCGCTGGCGGTACGGCACCGGGCGGGCGGGATCGGATACATAGCTGTCGAAGCCCGTGCCGGTTGGCTTGACCCAACTGAGGGTGCCATCGGCTCCGAAGTAGAGGGCCCTCGCGGCAACGTCTCGTTTCGGCGGCCAACTCTCATGGCGCTGCCATTGATTGCTTCCGGGCCGGAACGTCAGCGCTTCGGGGAGGTCGAGCTTGCCCTTGTCTTTGAGCCAAAAGGCAAACCAGGGCGCCTCGACTGTCTCCCGGAACCAGGCCGCGGTGTTGGTTCCGAATTGAATCGGCCCCAAGCTGTTACCGTCGCCTCGGGCCCAGCCGCCGTGGTTCCACGGCCCGATCACCAGATGGTTGATGCCCTTGCTGTCGTTCGGCTCCATGGCCCGATAGATCGTCAACGGGCCGTAGAAGTCCTCCTGGTCCCACCAACCGGCCACGGTCAACGTCGGCACCGTCACGGGCTTGTTCGCGAAGACTGGCCGGACTTTCCGGCGTTGCCAAAAATCATCGAAATTCGGATGGCTCGCGAAATCGGTCCATGTCGGCCGCTTGCCCTGGAAATACCGCTGGTCGACGTTACCGAGCCCGCCCAACCGAAGAAACCATTCGAAGGTATCCAATCGATCGAATCGAAACGGTTCGCTGATCCGCCCGGCTTCCAAATCCGCGACGTATTCGAACCCATAGCTCAGCCGAAACGCGCCGTTGTGATGAAAATCGTCACCCAAGTACATGTCGTCGGGCGAGGCTTGGGGCGACGCCGCCTTCAAAGCCGGGTGGGGCTCGACCAACGCCATCATGGTGAGCCAGCCGCCGTACGAAATTCCCACCATCCCGACCCGGCCGTTGTGCCCCGCGACGTTCGCCAGGAGCCAATCGATGGTGTCATTGGTGTCCGTGCCCTCGTCCACTGTTTCGCCCCGCCTCGGATCTCGAGGCGGCCGAATCATCATGAACGTCCCCTCAGATTGGTACTTCCCCCGAACGTCCTGGAAGACGAAGATGTAGCCTTCGTCGGCGAGCTGTAGGTATCGGTTCGCCAACCGCGGCCCGACGTCGCGAGCGTCGTACGGGGTTCGTTCCATCACGATGGGGAGCGCGGCGGTCCGGCCAACGGGCGTGAAGATTTCGGTGTGGAGCTTGGTCCCGTCGCGCATCCCTACCATTTCAATCCGTTGGGTGTAGTCGGATCGGAGCGGCTGCGCCGCCAGTGGCGTCCCAATGGCCAAAGCCGCTGGGACCAGAAATGTCTGCCAACGCATGGAAGGAAAGCCCTCGAAAAGATCGAGGAAATGTACGCCCGGCGGGCCCGCGGCGTGAGGCCGCCAAATCGACGCTCACCGGATGGCTACCAACTCCATCCGGCGAGGTCGTTATGTCCGGGGAACTAAGGGGAAGGACCTTACCCGAGACAAGCTAGAAACCCGGTGTCACCGTCAGCCCAACGATCGGCCACAGCGATGTAACGGGGTAGCCCTCAAAACTCCTCCCGCTCGAAGCGCCATAGAGCAATCAACAACATGACGATGATCAAGGCCGCCGAAACCGTCGCTGGAATCCACAAGGGCATCCCCACCGGCCGCCACAGGGCGATCTGGCTCGCCGAGCGGGCCAAGGTCCACGGCGTTGCCGTAGTGACCCACGCCGGTACGAAGTTTGGCAGAATGTTCCCGGCAATCCACAGGCCCAAGGCCAAACCGCCAACCGGCCCTCGGGACGAGAAAAGGGTCCCCAACATCAGCGTGAGCGCGATGTAGAACGTCTGGTGCAGCGCCAGGATGCCCACCGCCTCGGCGAAGTGGTCGAGACCAGGCAGAACCCCCCAGACTACCCGACTGATGATCAGCGTCACGATGCCTGGAATGACCAACGAAAGCAGCAAGAAGGTCCCAGTAATGCCGACGAACTTCGACAGCACGAACGCTTTTCGGGTCGTGGGCTTGGTCAGCACCCAGGCGGCTGTCCCGTACGATCGTTCCCCGACGATCGCACCCTGGGTAACGAGGACCGCGCCGATCAAGGCGAAGAAACCGCCGGCTTGGAAAAAAATGTTCATCACATTGTCGAGGCCTTGGGCCGGGGTGCTCTCCTGCCGCGATTCAAG
>JANNQX010000211.1:0-14452 GCA_031400975.1 Gemmatimonadota bacterium | reverse complement strand
TCCGCCACCCGGCGGCCGGCCTCGAGGTCGGTGCCGTTAGGCGTTGCGGGTCCGAGGAGCCTCGCGATGGTGCTGGGATCGGCGGTCCGCATCGCGCCGGTCCCGTCGAGTTTGGTGCTGAGGAGGGCGGCCATCCCCTCGCCCAGGTACGCCAGAGCCGGATCGCCCCGGATCGAAAAGGGGCAGACGGCCACCAGCCACTCATCCCGCCCCGGTCCAGCCGAGGCCTTCGAAGGCAGGTCGGCCCGGATCCGGTCGGCGAGCCGGACCAGCTCCGGGGGCGGGTCGATGCCGAGGTCGGCCGTCAGCCGTTCGGCGGCCATGTCGAACAGGTGGAGCGCGAGGGTTCGTTCGCCGAGTCGCTCGAGTTCCCGGAGGTAGCTGATGATCGCGTCGGTGTCTTGAGGCGCGAGGTCGATGGCCCGTTCCGCGAATCGGCCGGCGGCGGCGCCGTCGGGAAGCTTCCTTCGAGCCAGTTGCCACGCGGCCAGAGCGGCTTCGTATCGGCGGCGGCCCCGTTCCCGGTCGAGCCATGCCTCGGCTTCGGGGGCTCCTTGGACGTAGAACCCGTCGAGAAAACCGCCTTGGTAGATCTCCAACGCCGCGCCCAAGTCGTCGGCGTCGATGGCATCGTCGAACCGGTTGGCGTCGCACACCAGCCGGTCGGGGGCAATCCCAACCTCTTCGTCACCCCGGGTGGCGATGACGTCGGCTCCGCAACTTTGGCGAAGGAAATAGAGGGCCCGCCGGAGGGCGGCCCGGGCGTGCTCCTGGTCGAGCCCGGGCCAGAAGAGCGCCAGGAGGGTGTCGCGCCGGACCAACCGGCCCGGTTTGCCGATGGCCAAGTAGACGAGCAGGGCCAGTCGCTTGGGCTGTTGCAACACGGCCCGAAGCTCCGCACCGGATGGTGACCGAAGGTCAACGGAACCAAGGGTTCGAAGGTCGAGGGTCACAGTGGGGTCACGGGGGAGGGCGATGTTCCTCGCCAATCCTAGTCCGATCTCGGGAGTTTGCAAATGTCTGAGTCTCGCATTGTGCTGTACGCCTGGTGGGCACCGCCGTCTGAGGTGGCTGTGAGGCCGCCATGCGGTCGACCGATTGCAGTGGAACCGGTCCAAACCCAGCCGAATCGGGCCTCGAATGCAACCACCGGCAGAGTGGAGCCCCCGGCGTAGTTTGTGCGGGTCAGGGGAGGTCTTGGCCGGGGGTGTCGAACCTGATATCGTCCCCCAATTGACTTCCCAAGCTTCGGAGCTGACCCATGAGCCGACTTTCGTCTGTTCGCTTCGCCCCATTGGCGTTAGCGGCGATGGTGGCATGTTCCTCGGGCCAGGGCCCCGTCTCGCCTCCGGCTCCGCCCCCGCCGCCCCCACCCCCACCGCCTGCGCCGGCCTTTCTCAACTGGTCGGACCCGACCGCCTGGCCCGGCGGGACGGTACCTGCGGCCGGTTCGGCCGTGGTGATCCCTGCGGGCAAGACCATTCGCCTCGACGTCACCCCGCCCGCGTTGGACGGCCTAACGATCGACGGTCACCTCGAGTTCGACGACCGCGATTTGGGCTTGACGTCCCGGTGGATCGTGGTCAAGGGCTCCCTGACCATCGGAACGGAAGCCAAACCGTTCAGTAAGCGAGCCGTCATCACGTTGACCGGTCCGTCGACCGACAACGTCCAAGGGGCGGGCGCCAAGGTGCTGGCCGTGATCAGCGGAACGCTCGATCTGCACGGACAATCGCGGGTCACTTGGACCAAGCTCGCGGCCACTGCAACCGCAGGCACCAGCCAACTTCAGCTCAACGGTCCGATCGATTGGCGGGCCGGCGATCGGATCGTGATCGCTTCGACCGACTTCGATCCGTTCCAGGCGGAAGAGATGGTGATTTCGCAGGTCCAAGGCACCCAGGTCACCCTGCAGGCGCCGCTCCGCTACGGCCACTGGGGCCTGCTCCAGACCCTCGGTGGCCGGGCGATCGACGAGCGAGCTGAAGTCGGGCTTCTGTCCCGCAATATCGTGATTCAGGGGGATAGCGGCTCCGCGGCGACCGGCTTCGGCGGCCATTTGATGGTCATGCAAGGCGCCGTGGCCAGGATCGAGGGGGTCGAGTTGACCCGGATGGGGCAAAAGAAGCAGCTGGCCCGCTACCCGATGCACTGGCACATGGCCGGCAACGTCGATGGCCAGTACTTCCGCAATAATAGCGTCTGGAAAACATTCAACCGCTGTGTGACCGTGCATGGGACCAACAACGCCCGAGTCGCCAACAATGTCTGCTACGACAACATCGGGCACGCCTACTTCCTCGAGGACGGCGCGGAAACCGGCAACGTGTTTGACGGGAACTTAGGTCTCGCGACGAAGCGACCCGTGACTGGCGAGGAGGTCCTGCCATCGGATGTTGACCCGGCCACCTTTTGGATCACCAACCCCGACAACACCTACCGGCGCAACGTCGCAGCCGGCTCCCGAGGGTTCGGGTTCTGGTTTGCGCTGCCCGCGGCTCCGACCGGTCTGTCCGTCGGGGGTCCGGCTCGGCCCCGATCGACCCCGCTTCGGGAGTTCAGCGACAATGTCGCCCACTCGAACCGGAATACCGGTCTCAACGTGGATCACGGCCCGAAGCTCGATGGGACGATCGAGACGGTGCACTACGCGCCCCGCCAAAACCCCGCTGACAATCGGACGCCCCTCGTCACGGCCTCGTTCCGAAACTTCACCGGATACAAGCATTCATTCCGGGCGGTGTGGCTGCGAGGGTCGGAACTCCGGCTGGCCAATCCAACCTTGGCCGACAACCATATCGGGGCCACGTTCGCGTCCAATGAAACGTTCATCCAGGATGCCGTGATCGTCGGGCAGAGCGCCAATGCCGCCACCCCGTTTTCACGCGGGTTTCCGGTGCGAGGGTATGAGTTCTATGACGGGCGGGTTGGGGCCGAGCGGGTGACCTTCGTCAACTTCCAGCCGAACGCCGCCAATTACATGAGTGCGCTCGGGTACAACCGGACCAATGGGTTTCCGATCAGCACCGGCAACTATGCCAAGGCCCTGTCCTTCGTCAATGCCAATCAAGTCTTTCTCGAAAACCCGATGGCCGACAAGGACGGCGACAAAGCGGCCGTCATGTATGACATCGACGGCAGCTTGACCGGGACCGCGGGGGCGTTCGTCGCGGCGAACAACCCCTTGCTCGTTACCCCGACCTGTACCCTCCGGACCGCATGGAACGCGTACGTCTGCCTCAATCGGTTCGTCAACGTCCAAGTCCGGTCGGCCGATCAGCAACCGATCGCACCGCTTGACCTGGCTCGGGACGACGGGGCGACGGGGTCGTTTGTGGGGGTGCCGGGCAACGCCTGGATGGTGTCGGCATCGGTCACGCCGCTCCGGAGCTACGCGGTGACCTTCAAGGCCGCTAGTCCGGCCAGACCGCAGCTGTTTGCCCAATCGCTGGCGGCGGGGGAGTGGGTTCGGGTGGTGGTCCCGTATCCGAGCGCCCAGGTGAACGTGTACCGGGACTACAATACGTCGGCGGCCATCCCCGCGGCCGCGACCCTTGCCGAGCTCGATGCCGGGAGCGGTGACAAGTACTTCTACGACGCCGCCTCGGCCAAGCTGTATTTCAAGTTGATGGCCAAAGTGGGACGGGACTGGGCGACCATGTTCGTCGTCCCGAAATAGTCAGGCCAGGTGGTGAGCCTTGCGCCCGCCTCGGGCGACCGTCTCCGATGCCGGCTTGGCAGCCAAGAGCCCTTGGGCCAGGGCTAGCGATCGATCCATCAGTTGCTCGGCCCCTTCTTTGAGCTCGGTGCTCTGGCGGACGTCCCGGACGTTGTTTTCCATGTCTTCCGCCGACCATCCGCGGGAGTGGGCAATGAAGGGGAACTGAGGAAACACGAAACCCAGTTCACCGAAAAAGGTCAGCATCTGGCCCACCACGCCTTGGACGTTGTCCTGGCCTCCGGTCACGATGAACGACGCTACCTTGTTGCGAATCAGGACTCGGTTCCGGATCGTCGTCTGATTCTGGACGCAGTTCAACCGCTCAGCCATTTTGAAATAGAGAGAGCTCGCCGCCCCCCACCGAATCGGAGTGGCCACGACCGCGACATCAGCCCAATGGACCAGCGCCTCGTAGACCTGATCGAGCTGGTCGGCCGGGTCCATTTGGGTGATGGAACACGGCCAGGTGCAGGCGTGGGCGCTCTTCGAGTAGAACCCCTCGCAGTGGCGGAACGAGAGGTCGTTGAGCTTGATCAGGCGAGTCTCGGCGCCGGCATGCGCGGCATAGTCGAGCGCCGATTGCAGGAGCAGCTCCGAGGTGGATTCCCGGGGAAAGCCCGCCTCCATGGCGGTGGTCGATAACCCGGCGACCCGGATCGGGCCGTCGGCCCGTTCGACTGGGCGGGCGAGCGGGTGGGGGTCGTGGGGAATTCGTTGTCGCTTGGTTGCCGCTTCGAGGTTGACCCACAGATGGCCGGCTTCGACCCGGGTGTCGAATCGTGGCACCGCCTCTTGCTCGTAGCCGGGCTCCCCTTGGCCGGTGGCCCGGTGGTACTTCCAGTGGTGCCACGGACAGACCACGTACTCGCCGTCCAGTCGGCCGTCGCCGAGGGGCCCGCCGACATGATTACACGCGCCGGAGATCGCCGCGAAGGTCCCGTTCCGAAAGGAGAGGGCGATTCGAGTGCGACCGACCACGATTTGTTGGAGTTCTTGTCCGGCCAACGCCTCTGCTGGGCCGAGGTCGTGCCACGTCGATTCCGTCATTGCCTCGCGCTTTTTGAGGGACCGGCGAGGAATCTAACGAGTCGGATGCTCAGAGGAGGTGTCCAACCAGCGGCAGTTCTCGGCGGCGAATCAGAACCACGACCACCGCGCAAGCGAGCGTGGTGATCGCAAGCCCGAACAACGTCCCGCCATCGCCCTGGACCTCGATGCCAAGTTTCGTGAGATGGGCGCCGAGGGCGCCGTCTCAGGGCGGTCTTGCTCAGGGCAACGGCTCCCACGGGGCACGGCCTTTCGGTTTAGGTCGACGCGTGGGCTCCCAGTGCGCGACGATGAGCGTCGATCAGCCGGAACAGCTCACCCACGGTGGCGGGCTTGGCGCCCGCCGCTACATTCTTGGCGGCAATCTCGAATAGGATCGACCACTGGGTCCCGAGGGTCCGGTAGGCGTCAATCAGCCGGTTCTTGGGATCGTAGATACTGGTGGCCTCGGCGGTCGCCCCGTTCAGTTCCAGGACCTTGAAATCGCGACCCTGTTGGAACGCCTCGACGGTTGGCGCCTTGATGTCGTAGCGCCCAAACCAGAACCCCTGGTATCCCTGGCTGAGTTGGTCGATGGCCGCCTCTAGTTCCGGCGTGCGCACCCATTCACCGTCAAAGAACGCCGATCCTCGGGAATGGGTTCCCAACTCGACCAGTGGAATACCGACCGCGGCCGCCGGCACCTCGTCGAGCCGGGCGGCGTGTTTGGCCAAGAAGAACGGGGCCATCGACACCGCGCGGTCGTGCCGGAGGATCAACTGTTCCAGCGTCGAGCGCCCGTCACCGAGTACGTCGGGAAACCGTTTGTCGGTAATCGCGAAGATCCGGCCGCGGGCTTGCCCGGGGATCCGGTAGTAGAAAACGCCGAACTCGACCCCTGGCACGAACTCTTGCGCGATGACCGGCTCGGTGGAGCCTCCGAGGTAGTTGAGGGCATCGGCTTGGGATCGGACGATGCTGACGCCTCCGCCTCGCTCCCCAACGTCGGGCTTGAGGACGATCGGCCAAGTGAGGGCGGCGTCGACCATGAACTGCTCCAGCGCCTTGAGACGGTCGCTCGGCACCGCCGGGGCGAGCAATCGCCAACGGGCCACCCGGTCGGGGGCGTGGCCGAGGCCGGTGAGGATTTGGGCCTTGGACTCACCGACGAAGCCGCCCCCGGGAATGGCCGGATTGACGGCGGTGAAGAGGGTGAGGCTCCGGTGTTTGAGGGCCAGCCACCCGACATAGGCCACGATCGGGGGATAAAAGGCCCAGCGGGGCCAGAACTCCCACTGAGTTAGGCGGCGCCACCGGGAGAGGAGTAGTCGGCGGCCCCGCCATGAGGCCAGCGGAACGATCAACTTGCCCACCAGGAGAACGGCGAGGGCGATCCCGAGTACGGCCGGCAGGGCGAACGACTGATAGGCCATGAACCGGGTGAGGACTTCGTTCCCAAATGTGGCGGCCGCGCCGACGAGGAGCGGGGTCCAAAGCGCGGCTGCCAGAATGAAGGCGCCGAGGAACTGCCAGGGGCGGGCCCGGAGAATGCCCGCGGCCAAGTAGGTCGGCAGCCGGGTTCCCGGCAAGAAGCGGGTCGCCAGCACGATCCAGACGCCGCGGCGGTCGAACCAGCGGGCGCTTCGCTCGATGGCGGCCTGGTGGACGAACCATCGCAGCGGGGCGCGGCCCACGGCGGCTCGGCCGAGCCACCGGCCCATGCCGTAAAGCCAGAGGTCACCGACCACGATCCCGACCAGGCACGCCATCGTGCCGGGAAGAAAGCCGATGGTGCCCCGGCTGACCATCAAGCCGGTGGCGATACAGGCCAGATCTTCGCTGATCAAAGTCGACGCGGCGATCAAGAGGAGGAGGACGCCTAACGCCACGCCAACCGCCGGCGGGATCGAGGCGGGATCGAATGACCGGGCGGCCGCCGTGAGGCGGGAGGCCTCGGCCGTACCTCGGACCCGCGTCGAATGGGTGTCGGTCCGGCGAAAGAAATCCTCCATGACCGCGGCGATGGTGTCGGGCCGGGCAAAGGTCATGAAGTGATTGGCGTCGGGATCGCGGAACATCGCGAGTTCGCTTTGCGGCATCAGGCGGTGGGCTTCAGCCGCCACGGCCGGGTCGACGAGTGGGTCCTTGTCGCCTTGAATCACCAGGGCCGGACCTTGATAGGTGCCGAGAATCCGGCGGAGCGGCCGCTGATCGGTGTCGTAGAAATTGCGGGCATACTCGACCGTCAAAAATCCACCGTCGAGGGCGCCGAAATGGGGGATCCCGTTTTCGACCAGCCAAATGGCGGCCAATTGGAGCCCGTGGATGGCGTGGTTGAGGTGGTAATCGCCCAAGAGCTCGTATTCCTGTGCTCCGATGGCGGACAGCAGGGTCATCGACGCGATCCGGTCCGGCGCCAGGTCGGCCATGGTCAGGACCACGCCCCCGCCCATGCTGAAGCCGACGACGTGGGCCCGCCCGATCCGGAGCGAGTCCATCAGGGAGAGGACGTACTGGGCATGGGCCGCGATTGAGTAGTCGGGCACGGTCCAAGTCGAGCCGCCGAACCCCGGCAGATCGGGGCTGACGGCACGCCGGTGGCGGCCGAGGAGCGCCCCGAGGGCCTCGACCTCACCATTGTCTCCGGGGCTGCCGTGGATGACGATGACCGGGGCGCCCCCATCGCCACCCGTCGGGCGGACATCCCGGTAGGCCAAATCGACGTTGTCGAGCGTGACCATTGATTCGTCGGGGGCCGGCGGATGGGCGATTGGGACAATCGCGCGGGTGGCGGAGGAAAGACCTAACGCCGCCAGGTAGGCGCCCAGCAGCCACGGCCCGAGGCGGCGGCCCATGTTCAGCTGAGGGAGAGGCGGAGCGGTGTCACCATCCGTGAGCGGCACGGCGACCCCGGAGTGTACCGGACGGTGGCCGTGGTTTTGGCCACCCGGATTTCCGTCAGGCTCTGGGTCCGGGCGTCAGGCCGGTGCATGCAGATGGACAGGGCGCCTCGGGCCGGCTGGTGGTCGCGGTGCAGGGCTCGGAGCTGGGCGGGGCTGATCGAGCCGGATCGCGCGACCGCCGCGAACCGAGCGCCCCTCGACCGTTCGGCGCCGCGCTGATCGAGGCCCGAGCTGGTGCGGACGAGGCCTGGCGTTGTGGTCCGGGACCGGGTCAATCGCCGGCCGCTCCAATCGGCGAGGCGAACGACGGCGCCCCGGTCGAATGCCGCAATCGTGAAGGGCAGGTAGGCCCGCAGGGCACGGGCCTCGAGTCTCGCGATCAGCGCTCGGGCGGATGGGGCGTCGAGGAGCGACTGGAGGAGCAGGCCCCGGCTCACCTTGGCCGGGGTGGGCTCGATGGCGGCGTCATGGTAGCGATTGAGAATGGCGGCCGTCACGCCGAACTGGTTGACCCCGATCCAGGTTCCGCCGGCATCACGATCGATCGGGCTCAGCGCCCGGACGCCGGCGCGGCGCTGGCGCGACGGTCTGCGGCCCGGGCCCCGAGTTCGGCGCTCGTCTCGGTTGAAGAGGACCCAATACCCGGACGAGTCCGGCAGCCAGCTTAGGGTGCACACCTAACGGTTGGCCCGGCCGTGGCTCAGCGTCGAGTGGGCGATTCCGAAATCTCCACCGAGGGGCGTGCCGTCGGGGGCGATCAGGAGTTTGATCAGGGCGAAATGGTGGATCGAATGGCTGACCAGGAACTGGAGCTCACGACCGAGCGTCGATCCGCTCCAACTGGGGGTCGATGCCTCCGGGCTGCACTCCATCTTGATCCGGAGCGGGGTCGTCTCGGGCAGGGTCTTGATCCGATCGAGCTCGCCGAGCAACTCTCGAACCACCGCAGCGGCCCGGTGCCGGGATGCCTCGATGGTTGCGTCGCGGGCCCGGGCGTCATAGTCGATGGCCCGGTTTGGGAGGCCCGATACCAGGCTCTGATAGTGCTCGATGACGTGACGAAGTTGGGCGCCGACCGGGGACCAACTGCCCCGAGGACTCGCATATTGGGCGTCGTCCAAGAGGTCAAGGAGGGTCAGGGCCTGTTCGAGGCAGGCTTGATTGGCGCGAATCATCCGGTCTTACAGCACCTCAGCTTGATGCGGAACAAAATACTCGGCGACGGCCTCCCGGGCCCGTACGGCCAACACCGCCCGGTCGTTTCCGGTCACCGGCTCACTCCCGAAACGGAGGGTGGCTGAGAACCCCGGCATTTGGCACAACTGGAGCACATGGGGCACAAAGCTCATGTCGCCCCACCAACACACGGCCTCCCGGGCCGGCCGGTACCCGGGGCGGGTGGTATAGTGAATGGTCGCGACCGCGACCGGGCTCCCGGTCTCCGCGGCCCATTGGAATAGGGCCGTCCGCATCGGGTAAACGTCGCCACCATCGGAACTGGTTCCCTCTGGGAACACGATGACCCCGTCGCCCGAGGCCACTCGCTGATCGATGGCCTCGATGACTCGCTTGGCGTCGCGTCGGCTGTTGCGGTCGACAAAAATCGTCCCGACGAGCCGGGTCAGGTATCCGAGAACCGGCCATTGATTGAGTTCTTTTTTGGCGACGAACACGCCCTTGCTGTGACCGAGCAGGAGAACGATGTCGCAGTAGCTGACATGGTTGGCCACCAGGAAGAAGGGCGGAGCGGGGGCGGTGCCGAGAATGGTGACCTTCATGTTCACGATCCGCCCCATGCCCCGGGCCCAGCCCCCGACGATCCGATTTCGCCAACCGCGGCGGCGGGCCGGCCAGGGCGAGGCCAGCCACATCCCGGTGACCAGGACGATGAAAAGGCTGCCGGTCCAGAGCACAATGGCGCCCAGGCGGACGATCGGGCGAACGGCGCCGGTCCGCAGGAGCGTCCCGATCGTTTGCTTGAGATTGCCGCCAAAAACTTCGTTCCGAACGTCTGCCTGAGCGGTCACCGAAAGAGGGCACGATAGGTGGCTGGGTCGAACTCCCTGGTATCAAGGATAACTAGCCAATCGATGGTCTTGAACAGCCGGTCAATGGCGGGTGGGCCCAGGACTTTGGCGCCGAGCTGCAGATAGGACTGGAAGAGCGCCGGCACGTGGGGCGGCGGTAAGGGCTGGCCGAGATCGACGACGCAGGCCGATCCTGGTTGAGGGGTGACGACCAAGGATGGGTGGACCGCACCGGTCTCCTCCAGGTACCGGTGCACCGCCACGCCGAGCGCCGGATCTTGGCTGGTGAGCGAGCAGCATCCGAAGAAGCAGTGTTTCCGATTCCACTCGAGATACGCGGCCAGTCCCCGCCACAGCAAGTGGAGGACCCGCCCGTTGCGATGGGTCTTGGCGACGCAGGCTCGGCCGATTTCGACCGCGGAATCCCGGACTTCGGACGGGAGGGTCGACAAGTCGAACTCCGGATCGGCGTAGAAGCCGCCCCCCGCCCGGGCCATCTCGGCCGTCTGCATCCGATAGGTTCCGACCACCTCAGAGGAGTCTCTTCGCTGGATCATCAGGTGATGAAATCGCCAGTCGAGGTCGTCCTCATCGCGGCCCGTGGCATGGGAGGCGTCGAGGCCTTCGCTCAGCTCAAGATTGAAAACCCGATACCGGAGCTGAAGGACCAAGTCGAGGTCTTCGGCCGAACGGGCGAATCGGACCAGATAGCTGCCGGCCTCGAGTTCGAGGTCCGGGAGGGCACCGCTGAAGACCGGGTATGTCGTGGTTCGGGTCATGACGGCGGCAGGCCGCCGGACACTTGGAACAGCCACAGATCGCCCCGACGAAGGACTCGGCCGGTCAGGGCCAAGGACTGGCCCGCCATTCGGCCAAGAGGAGGGAAGGGACTCATCTGCTGATTCACTACGACTAGTTCGATTGAAGCGCCGTTGAAGTTTCGGGCGGCAAACAGAGGCGTCATGCCGCCGCTCAGGCAGCGAGCGGCGCAACCTCGGTGCGTCTTACCCCGGCCGGGGTTCATGACACCCAGGTAGCATTTGCTGTCCACGATCTCACCCTCGAGCCGGAAGCTCCCAAGGTCGATCAGCGGTTCGGGCCCGAGGGTGGCCCCGTCGGCCGGCGTTACAGACGCGATTTCGAGCAGTCTTCCGTTGCCCCGATAGGCCAGCTGGCCTTCAACCCGAACCCGTCGTCCGTCGAACGCCGCGACGATCCTTTGGGCTCCAAACTTCCCGGCTCCCGCTAACAAGTACTGGCGAACCGACGATCCGCTGTCGACTTCCAGAATCGGAAACGGGGCTGCTCGGAGGGTGCCGGACACCACCCGAGGGGCGCCGAACTCATAATGTGACGGATCGAAGGTTCGTTGGGCAAATGCGAAAGCGCCGATCAGGCCCCCGCTGAGTACCAGCATGGTCACGATCGCGGTGCGATTGAACCGAGCGAGCGGTGCCGGGGCGGCCGGATGGTATCCGACGTAGAAGGGCTCGGGATCGGCGCGGTCGGCCGAGGGCTCGGGGGTCACCGGTTGCACCAACGTTCCGGCGGGATTTGGGGTTCGGCGGACCAAGACCTGCCCGTTTGCCATTCGAAGATCGAAGGTCGCGACGCTGTCTTGAAACGGCGGCGGCGAGCGTCCGTCCTCCGGCCGGAATTGATAGCCGTGCCAGGGGCAGGTGATACATCCGTCGACGATCTTGCCCTCGCCGAGGGGGCCGCCCTGGTGCTTGCAGACGTTGGTGACCGCCGACAACCGGCCCTGGTGCTTGAAGACTGCGACTCGCTCCAGGCCAATCGTCCCGATCTTGGCTCGGCCCTCGACGATGTCTTCAGGCCGACACACCGGGACCCATTCGGCTTGGCTGATTTCTTGGTCGAGCCTGCGTTCTCGGAGCGCCGCGGCGAGGTGAAGGCCGCCGACCAAAACGACCCCGCTGACCAGGGCCGCGAAATAGATCGGATGCCGCTCGTCTTGGAGGAAGCCGAGGCCGACGTGGAAGATCAAAGACACGTAGGCGCCGTACACCGCCATATGGAGCGCCTTCCACACCGGCGGAGTCAGGACGGAAAGCCAGTAGTCATGACTGGTGACGGCCATGAGGACCAACACCGCAAGGGCAATGGCGCCGAAGATCTCGAACGGGAAATTGGCCAGGCTCGTCCAGTCACGGTTTGCCGTGAACAGGCTAACCAGCGGGTCGAGATTGCCGAGCGCGTGATACTGGACAATGACGAACCCGGCATGGGCCACCGACAGCAGCCCCAGGGTGACCCCCAGGTGCCGGCGGTTGTACAGCACGGGAAGGAACCGCCGGTCGAGGCGCGCCGCCGGCCCGATCATGAGAATGAAGTGGAGCAAGAGGAACCCGGCCAGTCCGAGTCCGCGAATCAGCGCTGACTCGAAGGTGGCAAAGGGATGGGCAACGAAGGTCACCCCGGCAAAGAGGGCAACCCCACCAACGACGGCGAGGCCGAGAAGGCTATCGTAGATCCGCTTTTGACGGTTCCAATTGACCGCCTGGTAGTGGTGACTCATGGTCGGCCAACCCACGCCAGGGCCAGAGCCCCGAGCCCGCCGATCAGGAGCACGACCGCCCATGTCCGGTGCCGGACTCGGAGCTGTCGGTTCATTGGGCGTCGGACCGGGTGGCCGCGAGGATCCGAGCGGCCAGATAGGGCCAGAGGACCACCGCGCCGGGGATCAGGAGCAACCGGAACCCAAGGGTGCTCCCGGTTGCGCCCGGATCGAGCCGCCCGGCGCCTCGGGCGGCAAACCAGATAGCAAAGCCAACGCCCGCAAGCAAATAGACCTTGCCGGCCAGGATGAGCGTGCTGACGACCGTCATTCCGAATCTTACCTGAATCGAGTACCAATGGAACGCCGGCGGGGTCGTTTTAGATCCCGACCTGGTCCTCTGGCGCGGGCCCACCGACCGGGCCAGATTGCCGGGGCTCTGGCCCTACCGCCCTTGGAGACCTGGGATGCTTCGAAGACTCGCGCTCGCCTTGACGTTGCCGCTGGCTGCGGCCCCGATCGCAACCGCCCAAATGGCATCCCTTGCCGACAAGACCCGCGCCTTGGAGCGGATCGATGGATTCGTGCCGATGTACTGGGACGCAGGGGCCGGGAAGCTGTGGCTCGAGGTCCGGCGTTTCGGGCAGGAGATGCTCTACATCAACTCCTTGCCGGCCGGGGTTGGGTCGAACGACATCGGCCTTGACCGAGGCCAGTTGAGTGGCGAGCGGATCGTCAAGTTCGAGCGGATCGGCCCGAAGGTGCTGCTGGTCCAGCCGAACTACGGTTTTCGGGCCGTCACCGACAACCCGGACGAACGTCGGGCGGTGGAGCAGTCGTTTGCCCAATCGGTCCTGTGGGGGTTCAAGGTCGAAGCCGAGTCGGATGGTGCGGTTCTGGTGGATGCCACCGATTTCGTGATGCGGGATGCCCATGACGTGGTTGGAGCGATGCGGCGGACCGGCCAAGGGACTTTCCGGCTCGAGCCTTCGCGGGGGGCTCTCTATTTGGAGCGGACCCGCGGCTTTCCGCGGAACACCGAAATCGAGGCGACCCTCACCTTCCTGAGCGACAACCCCGGTCGGTTCGTCCGCGCCGTCGCGGCGGCGGCTGAAGCAGTCACGGTTCGGGTCCATCACTCGTTCGTGGCCCTCCCTGAGCCGGGGTACAAACCGCGCCGAAGCGATCCGCGGGGGGGCTACTTCGGGATCAGCTACGCCGACTACGCCACCCCGATATCCGAGCCGATCCTCCAACGTTTCATCTCCAGGCATCGACTGGAGAAGAAAGACCCTCGCGCCGCCGTGAGCGAGGCGGTCAAGCCGATCGTGTACTACCTCGACCGAGGCGCCCCCGAGCCGATCCGCACGGCGCTGCTCGAGGGAGCCCGGTGGTGGAATCAGGCCTTCGAGGCGGCCGGGTACAAAGACGCGTTTCGGGTCGAGCTGATGCCGGAAGGGGCCGATCCGATGGACGTCCGGTACAACCTGATTCAGTGGGTCCACCGGCAAACCCGGGGATGGAGTTACGGGTCGACGGTCACTGATCCCCGAACCGGGGAGATCATCAAGGGGCAAGTCTCGTTAGGCTCGCTCCGGGTCCGCCAAGACTATTTGATTGCCCAAGGCCTCACCGCGCCCTTTCTCAAGGGAGACGAAAAGGCGGCGGACGCGGAGCGGATGGCGTTAGCCCGGATTCGGCAGCTCTCCGCTCACGAAGTCGGGCATACGCTCGGGATTCAACACAACTACATCTCGAGCGGCCAGGGCCGGGCGTCCGTGATGGACTATCCCCATCCGTATGTCAAACTGACCAACGGCCGGATCGACCTGTCCGAGGCGTACCAAGAAGGCATCGGAGCCTGGGACAAAGAGGCGATCAAGTTCGGGTATCAAGATTTTCCCCCGGGGACCGATGAGAAGGCGGGGTTGGCTGGATTGATCGCCGCGGCTCGGGCCCGGGGACTCACCTTCCTGACCGATGAGGACGCGAGACCCGCGGGCAGCGCCCACCCGCAAACCCATCTGTGGGACAACGGCACCAACATCGCCGGGGAACTCGACCGAATGATGCTAGTGCGCCGGGTGGCGCTGGACCAGTTCGGCGAGCGGGCGATTCCCACCGGCGCGCCGATGGCAACGCTCGAGGAGGTGCTGGTCCCGTTGTATCTCCATCATCGCTATCAGGTCGAAGCCGCGGTGAAAGTCATCGGCGGGCAGTGGTACGACTATGCGATGCGAGGAGACGGGGTCGAGCC
>JANNQX010000210.1:0-4394 GCA_031400975.1 Gemmatimonadota bacterium | reverse complement strand
GGTGCCCTGCTGGGTCACGGTCACCTTCGGATTGCTGATGACCCGCTCCAAGGTGCGCTTGACGTCATCGGGCGATTCGTCGGGCAACACCCGGCAATTGACGTGGGCCCGGGCCCGTTGGGGTAGTGCATTGCGGGCGTGGCCGCCCTCGAGCATCGTCGCAACGCAGGTAGTCCGGAGCTGGGAGTTATACCGGGGGTCTTCGGACAGGACCCGGGCGGCCGCGGCGTCGGCCGGGTTGGCCGCAATAGCCTTCATCGCGGCGGACACCGGGCCCGCGGTAACGGTCGCCGAGCGGGCAAAGTAGGCCTTGGTGATCTCGTTTAAGTGGACTGGAAAGTCGAATCCGCCCAGCTTGACGAGAGCCTCGGCCAGATGGGTAATCGCGTTGTCCTTGACCGGTACCGAGCTGTGGCCGCCCGGATTGGTGCTCTCGAAGACGAAACTGGCGACCTTCTTTTCGCTCGCCTGAACATCATTGGACAGTTTGACGCCGTCGCGGACCCGGCCGCCACCGCCTTCGTTGAACGCGAATTCAGCGTCGATCAGGTCCCGTCGATTCTGGACCAGCCATTCCACTCCGTTGGCCGGACCGCCTTCCTCGTCGGCCGTCAACGCCACGATGATATCTCGATCCGGAACCAAGCCCTCAGCTTTCATCCGCATAATCAAGGTCAGGTGCATCGCCCCTTCGTCTTTGTTATCGGCCACCCCCCGGCCGAAAAAGGTCCCGTCCTTCTCGATGAAGGTGAAGGGCGGCAGAGTCCAGTCCTCCGGCTTGGCCTCCACGACGTCGATATGGGACAACAACAGGATCGGCTTTTTGCCGGTCGGCCGGCCCCGAAGCCGGACCACCAGGTTGCCCTTCCGCGGGGCGTTTTCCACGACCACGACGTCGGAGTCCGGGAACCCAGCCGTCTTGAGCCTGGCGGCCATCGCATGGGCCGCTTTGGCGGTACTGCCGACGCTTTCTGAGGTGTTGATCTCCACCAATTCCTTGAGAAGCTCCCGGGCGGTCCGCTCCCACTGAGTCAGCTCCCGGGGCGCTTGGCTCACAGCGGGGCTCACGGCAAGAACGATCAACGCGGTCACGAGAGCGGTCACTCGGTATTGATTCATCGTGCGCCTCCGGAGTGTAGTCGACAGGGCCGTGCAGGTGGGGAACGACGGGCGGGCCGAAGCCCGCCCTTTAAACCGGTGGTCTAGTAGGTTGCCTTGAGCCAGAGGATCTTGAGAACGATCAAGGCGATGATGATCACCCCGGCCAGGAGAAGCGGCCAGACGAACAGATTGGTGAACAGTTTCGAGTCTTGCTTCAGGTGCATGTAGAACATCGCCACCAGAGCGAACTTGAACGCCGACAAGATGAGCAGGATCGGAACCACAAGGGGCTCGACGATGCCGTGCAATGGCCACGTCGGCCGGTGGCCGACCTCGTACGCCAGCACTTCGAGGGCGGTCAGGGCAAACAGCACCACCGCCACTTTGAGATACATCGCCGGCGTGGGATGCGCGTGGTCATCAGCCCCGTGTGCGCCGGTCGCATCAGCAGAATGCATTCGAGGATCCTCCGGGTTATCGCATCAAGTAGACGACGGGGAAGATCACGATCCAGACCACGTCGACGAAGTGCCAGTACAAGGCCGCCATCTCGAGATTCAGCGCCTTCTCCGGCGGCACCTTGCCGCGCCAGGCGAGAATGAGCATCGTCGAGAGCCAAATCACCCCAAGGGTCACGTGGGCGCCGTGAAATCCGGTCAAGGTATAGAAGGTCGACCCGAACAGATTGGTGCTATACCCGAGACCTAGGTGGTAGAAATGGTTGAATTCGTAGACCTGCATCCCGATGAAAAAGAACCCGCAGATGACGGTCGCGAGTAGCCACCACAGCATCTGCTTCCGGTTACCTTTTTGGGCTCCGTTTAGAGCCAGCACCACGAAAAACGAGCTGAACAACAGCACGGCGGTGCCGAACGTCACCAGCGGGATCGAAAAGATCTGGGCGCAGGTCTGCATCTTGCCGTCGAGCATGCACTGCGACGCCTCGTGCGGCAGCGGCCCGACGAGGCTCTTACCGCGATAGACGAGGTAAGTCGAGATCAGCGACGCAAAGAACAGACATTCCGAGCCAATGAAACCCCAGATCGCGATCTTCCGGGTGTTGAGCCCGGTCGAGGTCCAATGGTGTTCGTCGATCTCGCCGGGGGCGTGGGCGGTAGCGGCTTGGGCCACGATTTCTAGTCTCCGTTTTCCTAGTTAATGCCCGGTCGGCTCGAAAGCCCACTTGAACACGCTGAAGAACAGGAACAGGGTGCTGGCGATCGTGAGCTGCCACCAATTCGGCCACATCCGAACGAACAGCAAGCTGCCCAGAACCAGGTTGACCCCGATGGCGGCCAGCAACGGCCAGTACGACGGGTTCGGCATCGGGATGTCGGCCCCGCTCACCAAGGCCGGCTCCGGCAAATGCCCGCCGGCGGCTCGCCGGGCATCCCATTGCGGCATCGAGCTTCCGACCACCGGCAGTTTTGGAAAGTTGAACTCCTGCGGGGGCGAGGGGATCGACCACTCCAACGTCGCGCCGTGCCACGGATCGGCCGGCGCATTGGCGGGCCCCATCCAGGTCTTGATGATGTTCACGATGAAGACCAAGAAGGCGGCCGCGATCAAGAAAGCCCCGACCGTCTCGATCTGATTCCAGAACTCGAAGTTGAGGCCTTCTGGATAGGTGTACACCCGACGCGGCATCCCGTGCAGGCCAAGGAAGTGCATGGGGAAGAAGGTGACGTTCATCCCGACGAACATCAGCCAGAAGTGGACCTTGCCAAGCCCCTCATCGAGGAGCCGGCCGAACATCTTGGGCCACCAGTAGTAGGCACCCGACGTCAACCCGAAGATCGACCCGCCGAACAAGACGTAGTGGAAGTGGGCGACGATGAAATAGGTGTCGGTTTGCTGCAAGTCGGCCGGCGGGGAGGAGTGCATCACCCCCGAAAGCCCGCCGATGATGAACAGGGCCACCATCGCGATCGAGAACATCATCGCACTGGTATACCGGAGCGAACCGCCCCACATCGTCCCGATCCAGTTGAAGATCTTGACGCCGGTCGGGATCGCGATCACCATCGTGGCGAGCGAGAAGAAGGTGTCGGCAAACGGCCCCATGCCGGTCGAGAACATGTGATGGCTCCACACGCCGAAGCCAACGAAACCGATGAAGACTCCCGAAAAAACCATCGCCGTATACCCAAACAGCGGCTTCCGAGAAAATACCGGGAGCACTTCGGAGGCAATCCCGAAGGCCGGGAGGATCAAGATGTACACTTCCGGGTGGCCGAAGATCCAGAATAAGTGTTGCCACATGATCGGATCGCCGCCGCCGTCGGGCATGAAGAAACTCGACCCAAAGTTCCGGTCCATCATCAAGTACACCAGCGCCACCGTGATGACCGGGAAGGCCAGCAGCAATAGCACCTGGACGACAAAGCTCATCCAGACGAACATCGGCATCCGGAGCATTTTCATGCCCGGCGCCCGCATGTTGACGATCGTCACGAAGAAATTAAGGGCGGCGGCGATCGAGGCAATCCCAAGGATCTGGAGTCCCAAGAGCCAGAAATCGATGTTCATCCCAGGCGCCGGCGCGGCCGCGGTGGCCTCCATGACCCGGCTGCTGGTCAGATTGGCGTAGCCGAACCACCCGCCATCAGGCGGAGCCCCCACGAAAAAGCTGAAGTTGATGAACAGGCCACCAAGCAGAAAGACCCAGTAGCTAAAGGCGTTGAGGCGGGGAAACGCCACGTCGCGAGCGCCGATGTGGAGCGGAATGAAGAAGTTGAAGAACGCAGCGCTCAGCGGCATGACACCCAAGAAGATCATGGTGGTGCCGTGCATCGTAAACAGCGCGTTGTAGGTGTCCGGATCGACCAAAGTGCCGTTCGGCCCCATCAATTGAAGCCGGATAATCAGGGCTTCAATGCCCCCGATCAGAAAGAAGATGAACGCCGTCGCACCGTAGAGGATCCCGATCCGCTTGTGGTCAACGGTCGTGATCCAGCTCCACAAGCCCGTCTTGGCGTAGGTGTGGGGCATTGCGGGGGCGCGGTGCTCGAGTGCCGAGGTAGCCATAGCTGTCTTGCCTCGCCTTACTTGTGCATGCGGAGATAGGCCACCAGGGCCGTGATCTCCGCTTCGGTCAACGGGCGGGGAAGGATCATGTGACTGCCCTTCTTCATCGCCTGGGGATCCCGAAGCCATTTAGCCAGATTGGTCGGGGTGTTTTCATACATGTTGGCGCCAAGCGTGGTCCGGCTTCCCATGTGACTCAGGTTCGGGCCCCGAAGCTTGAGCGCGCCGGCCAGCGGCGTGCCGACCATCGCATGGCAACTGATGCA
>JANNQX010000209.1:0-6337 GCA_031400975.1 Gemmatimonadota bacterium | reverse complement strand
CCCTTCGCGACGCTCGGTACCGATCGGAATGTCCCTTCCAGGATCAACCCCGCCGCCGGCACGGTCGTGGCCAATTCGGTCGCGACCCCGCCCCCCAGCGAGTGGCCGTAGATCACGATCCGCTCCGGCGGAATGTGCATGCTGTCGCTGAGGTAGCGATACACGGCGAAGGCATCGTCGTAGAGCCCTCGCTCCGTCGGCGCGGAATCGCTGCTGGCTCCGAAACCGCGATAGTCGAACGCCACCACATTGACCCCGTGCCGGACGGCATCCGCATAGAACCGCTGCCGTTTCGCGAGCGTGATATTGCCGGCGTTGCCATGGCAGGTCAGCAGCCAGGGGGCTGTCGAGTCCGCCGAACGGATGATCCAGGTCACCAGCTGGACGCCGTTGGTCGAGCTGATCTTCCGGGGCTCGATGGCGAGCCCGAGTGAATCGGCAATTGGGATTTGTTCCCGCCCGCCATACGAGTCGGGCTGGAACACCATCTTCGGCTCGTTGGCGAGCAAATACACGACCATCCCGCCGTAGCTCACGGCACTGACGCCCACGACGGCAATCAGGCTTCGTCGAACAAAGGGGCTCATGCGCTCTTGTCACCCGTCGAGAGCGCCTTCAGCATCCGATACCAAAACGACACCGCCTTGTGAAACGGCTCGACCCCGACCCGTTCGTCCCGCCCGTGGGCCCGGATGTCGTTGATTTCTTCGAAGATCGCTCCGACACCGTAGACCGGAATGCCGCCGTTCCGGACGTAGAGCCCGTCGGTGGCCCCAGTCGACATCTCGGGCACCAGGGTTGCGGTCGGCCACATCTCCTTGGCGATCCGCTCGACCGGGCCGACCACGTCCGCTCGAAGCGGCGACGGCGGGCTTGGTTTGGCCGGCTGGGTGATCGTGATCACAACCTCCGGGTCGGCAACGGTTCGGGCCAACACCGCCTGAACCGCGTCCGGGGTGTCATCGGGAAGAATCCGGCAATTCACCGTCGCTCTGGCCATTTGGGGCAGGGCGTTGTCGGCGTGGCCTCCGAGAAGCTTGGTGGCCACGCAGGTCGTCCGCATCACCGAGTTGTAATAGGGCGACAGGGCGCTCAGCCTCGCGGCGGCGGCAGGGTCGGAGGTCGCGGCCACCGCCCGCATGTCGGCAGCGGTTTGGCCGGTTTCCGAAACGGCGGATCGCTCAAAGAACGCTCGGCTGGTTTCGTTGAGCCGGACCGGGAAGTCGAGGTTCGCCAGGCGGCCGAGTCCGGCCGCCAAGCGATAGATGGCGTTGTCTTTGATCGGCAGCGAGCTGTGGCCCCCTTTGTTCCGGGCCTCGAACGAGAACGTTAGGTAGACCTTTTCCGCCGTCTGGACCCCGAAGGCCTGGGCCTTGCCCTGGACCAGCGCCCCGCCTCCGGCGTCCGTGTTGAGAGCATACTCGGCGTCGATGAGGGCACGGTGTTCCTTCATCAGCCAGACTATGCTCTCACCCGAGGTCTCCTCGTCGGCCGTCAGGACCATGATCAGATCGCGTTCGGGTACGAACTTCTCTTGTTTCAGACGAACGAAATTGGCCACCAGCGTCGCGACCCCGGCCTTGTTGTCGGTGGTGCCCCGGCCGTAATAGAACCCGCCTTCTTCCTTGAAGAGGTACGGGTCGAACGACCAGTCTTCCTTCCGAGCATCGACCACATCCATATGGGCCATCAACATGATCGGCTTCTTGCCGGTGGCGCGCCCCCGGTACCGGGCAACCACATTCTGGAACCGCGGGCTGTATCCGATCACGGCGATATCGCTCGCGGGAAATCCGGCCGCGATCAACCGGGTTCGGATGGCAGCGGCCAATTCCGGGGTGTGGCCGGCCGAGTCGCTGGTGTTCACCTCGATCAGTTCCTTGAGAATGGCCCGTTCCAGGGCCCGCTGGGTGTCCGGGGCTTGAGCCATGGCCCGAGGCGCGAGCAGGGTGACAAGGGCCCCGGCTAAGAAGATCGATCGCATAGGTACTCCTGGAGTGACGACGCCCCACACGGACGAATCAAATATACGGCGACGGACACGAGAAGGCCGCCCAACCGTCATTGATGACGATCCGGCGACCAAGGGGTGCGGGCGGCAACCGCCCGGCTAGGGGGTAGGCTTGCCTTCCCGCTCTACGATCGAGGGCCAATTTGTGTCGGCCAGCTTCAGGCGGGCCTCCGGCTCCTTCTGCCACAACCTGAGCACCTTCTTGCTGTTTTGGAGAATGAGCCGGCCGTTCATGATCGTATAAGCCTCCGGGTCGACCGACGCCAGGTAGCCCCGGGAGGCTGCGTAGCCGCAATACCCGCCAAACTGTGGGGCGTATTTGGTCGGCTCCATCGTGAACCGGTCCCGATGTTCCGCCGTGGCGAAGTAGTACGTGGCCCCAAGGTGCTTGGCCGAGAAGGCCTCAACCCCTTTGACCGGGGCTGGCTCCGTGAAGTAGCTCACCGGGTCAAACCCCTCGAGGGCGAGGCCGTTTTTGGCGTTGAGCAGGATTTTGGGACCTTGGGCCGAGGCCTCGCGGCCTCCGACGATGAGGCCGATGGCGGTGGCCAGCAGAGTGAGGATTCGCATGTCGGTACAATGTTGGAAGGGCGGCTTTGGTTCCCGACCGTCGTAGCGGGCCGTGCCTGGGCTGATCCGTCAGGCCAACCGCCGGCTCCGTCGCCCGGAGAGCCGTTGTCTGATCCATACTTGATGGCGATGCAGGTAGCCGAGTAGCCGCATGACCCACACCAGCCAATCGGGAGCCGGATTGACTGGCTCTGCGGGGATGCCCTGGTAGCCTTGGGCCACGGCCCACCGCCGGCACGGCTCCCAATCGAATCGCCAGACATCGTCGAGCCAGTATTTTCGGGTCCCATACTGGCCGAAGGCCCGCAAGACTTCGACGTCGTACCAGTGATACGGCGGATCGGCCACCGTTCGCATGTCGATCCCCTCAGCTTCCCATCCGGCAAACCACTCCGGGCGAGTCGGCTCGATCCGCCCCTCCCAGGTAAAGTCGAGGTGGTTTTGGTACCGGAGCCGGCGCTTGAACACCGGTGGACAGGTGCCTAACGTGTTTTCGACCACGGTGTACCAGCGCAGCTTCGACGCCTGGCCGGTTGAGCGGAGCGGGGCATAGTGGAGCAAACGGATATCGTTGAGCTTGAGACGGGGTGCCTCGGGCGGCAACGGGAGCCGGCCGCTATGAATCAACCGCCCCTCGTGGGGTGCCCCATCGTCGACGTACCCAAAGGGCCGCCACCGGTCGTGTCGCATGCACCGGTCGGTGATCAGCAGCAAATCGATGAGTTCGAACGACAACACCGTGCCTGGGGGTGCCGTTCGCATCGTCTGCCAGCCGGGACTGCCGGGAGCGTCGGCCGCGAGAATCTCGTCCGCGTCGAGGGCCAGGAGGACCTTCGGCCCTGGGATCAGTCGCCGGGCGGCATCCAACAAAACCGACTGGCGTGTCGCCTCGCTGAAACCGGGATCGGGGTTGGTGACCATGGTCACCTTCGGATACCGGGCCGCTATGGCGCGGCTGTCGTCGGTCGAGTGTTGGTCGGCCAGGATGATATGGTCGGCCACCCGCGTCGTAACCGCGAGGAATCGGTCGAGGATCCACGCTTCGTTCCTCACCGGGGTGAGGACCACGAGCGGGTGGGGGCGAGGTCCAGTCATCGATAACCCATCTGATGCCAAGTTAACCGGCCCGATGCTATACTCCGACGCATGCGATGCTCTCGATTTGGCGTGGTTGCCGTGACGCTTGGGGCCCTTGGGGTGGGCCGCCCCGGATGGGCGCAAATCGACGCCCTCAGCCGAGCCCCATCACGGTTCGCCGTGCTCGATGGGGTCCGGATCCATTTCAAGAGCCTCGGTGGTGGCCGAACGGCCGTCGTGCTGGTCCACGGCTGGGCCTCTGACCTGAACGTGTGGAAGAGTCAGATTCCGGTGCTGAACGGCCGGGTCCGGGTCGTGGCCATTGATCTGCCGGGCCATGGTCGGAGCGACAAGCCCACGGTGCCGTACTCAATGGGCTTCTTTGCCCGAGCCGTCAATGCGGTCGTGGAGGCCGCCCAGGTCGACACGGTCGTCCTGGTGGGGCACAGCATGGGGACGCCGGTGATTCGGCAGTTCTATCGGCTTTTCGGGGCCAAAGTCAAGGGAATGGTCGTGGTGGACGGGGGACTCAAGTCACCCGGACTCGACAGCGCCGGGATCGAGCGAGCGGTGCAAAGGTTTTCGGGCCCCGGCACCGAGGCGACCTTCGAGCAGATGATCACTCCGATGTTTCCGGGCGAGAGCCTTGCCACCGCTCGTCAGGACGTGATCCGGATGGCCAAGGCGACCCCGCTTCACGTGGTAACCGGCTCGATCCGCGGGATGATGGACCCGTCGATTTGGACTGACGATCCGGTCAAGGTTCCGGTTCTGGCCGTGATGGCCAAGGGTACGACCTGGCCCCCAGCCTACCGAGACTACGTTACCGCCCTGGTGCCCGGTATCGATTATCAAGAGCTCGAAGGGGTCCACCATTTCCTGATGCTGGAGCGGCCCGATCTGTTCAATCCGCTGTTGACCGACTTTCTCAGGATCCTTGGGACGATCTAGCTGCCTCGATCGCTGAGTGGCGGGCAACAAAAAGCGGGCCGAAGCCCGCCTTTTTTACCGCTCGAACCTCGGTCGGACTAGTTCTCGACCAAGATCAAGAACTTCGAATTGGTCCAGAAGTTCTCCGGGTTCGTGATCTGCAACGTGCCCCGGACTTTGCCCTTGGTCTCAGCAGCCAGGTTCGCGAAGGTCAGGTTCTGATTGGTGACCACCTTGTACTGCTTGTCCGCGCGCGGCATCGGGATCTCGGCCGTTTGGCGCCGGTCGATGGCGGTGAAAGCCGACGGGTCAAGATTGTCGGACGCCTTCAAGGTCTCGCCGGTCCGGGTGACCAGGAGGAACCGGGTTCCGCCGACCTCGCGGATGATCCCCTTGGCCATCAGGTCCTTCTTGGAGCCGACCACGTAATAAACGGTGTTCTCGCGGGTGGTCAAAGCGGAGACGGTGTCCTGGAGGACGGTCTTCTCTTGGGCCAACGTGACGACTTGCGCCTTCGACAAGTTGAGCTCGGACTCGAGGTTGGCGATCGAGGTCTTCTGGCCCTCGACCATGGCCTTCAACCCGTCGATCGTGGTCTGGAAGTCGGCCAAGACGACCCGGAGGCTGTCGGACTCGGTGGTGAGCATCTTGATCTTGCGCTGGCTCGAAGCCAACCGGGCCTCGCTGCTCTTGAGCCGGGCGGTCAGATCCTTGACCTTCTTGAGGACCAAGGCGCGGTCGCTCGGGGAAGCGGACAACGGGCTTTCCGGTGAGACGACCGGTTCAACGGCCTTCTTCCGGGAGCTGCCGGCAGCGGCGAGTTCGACGTTGATGTCGGCCAACAACTTGGTGGTTTCGGCCAGATCGCGGAACAGGCTGTCCTTGGTAGCCGACACGTTGGACATCTGTTGGACCTGGGTCCGGAAGAACTCGGTGGAATCGGTGGGGATCGACTGAACGACCTGGCCCCGGGGGGTGGCGTTGCAGGCGAGGCTAGTCAGCGCAGCGAGGGTGAGGAGATGGCGTTTCATTCGGACCGTCCTTCGTTGTGGTGGCAGGGCCTATCCCAGCCTAGGAACTCAAGTTAGGAAAGATGGGTTGATTGCTTTCCAAAGCCAAGGGACGACTCAGGGCGGAAGGGTTGCACAACTTGACACTGTGTGGTGACTTGACAGTCTGCCCCTTTGATCTCGAAATTGTTGTCAGTCAATCAGTTTGGCCCCTTTATGGGCCCAATTTTCTTCCCAAACAAATTGAGGGACCGGTATGCCTCGTGCGATCAGATCGTGGCTGGTGGCGGCGACGTTGATCCTAATTCCGGGCCTTTTGGCTGCCCAGGCCGGCTCAATCGCCGGCCGGGTGACCGACAGTGCCCGCTCCGTTGGCCTGGGCGGCGCCCAGATTTCGGTCCGCGATGGGACCGGGCGGGGCGCCGGGTCGGTGGTGACCGGCACTGACGGCTTGTATCGGGTCGACGGACTCGCTGCCGGGGTCTATTCGGTGGCTGTCGTACTGATCCCCTACGGCGCCAGGCGGTTTGATGCCGTGACGGTCACGGCCGGCGGTACGGCCACCGTGAACATCGCCTTGACCAACCGGACCTATCAGCTCGATGAGATCAGAGTCACCTCGGTGTCCCGGGTGCCGGAGAAACTCAACGACGCCCCGGCCAGTATCACGGTGATTCCGGCCGTGCAGATTCAGGAACGAGCCGCGCTCTCGGTGCTCGAACACCTGAAAACGGCCCCG
>JANNQX010000208.1:0-2208 GCA_031400975.1 Gemmatimonadota bacterium | reverse complement strand
GGCCGGGTACGTAGTCCTCTATACCAACCCCCGCGGGAGCACCAGCTATGGTGAGCGGTTCGGCAATCTGATTCACCACGCCTACCCCGGGGACGATTTCTACGATCTCGACTCCGGGGTCGACGCCGTCCTCGCCAAAGGCTACGTCGATGCGGACAACTTGTTCGTGACTGGTGGCAGCGGCGGCGGAGTCCTGACCGCCTGGATGATCGGCCACACCAACCGGTTCAAGGCGGCGCTGGCGTTCTATCCGGTGATCAACTGGGAGAGCTTTTCGCTCACCGCGGATATGGCACCGTCCTCGGTCAACAACTGGTTTCCGGGTTTTCCCTGGGACCATCCGGAAAACTACGCCAAGCGGTCGCTGCTTTCGGTGGTCAAGAACGTCAAGACGCCGACCCTGATCATGACGGGCGAGGAAGACTTTCGGACTCCAATGTCGGAGTCCGAACAGTACTACAAGGCTCTCAAGATGCTTGGGGTCGAGTCGGTGTTGGTCCGGGTCCCCGAGGAGCCCCACGGAATCCGGCGACGGCCGAGTCATGAGGCGGCGAAGATCACGACGCTCGAGGGCTGGTTCGCCAAGTTTCGTCGCCTGGTGCCCTGAGATGAAGGCCTCGGCGCGGTACCGAGCAGCGGTCGAGATGCTTCGGCGGGATCCCGACACTCCGACCATCGAGGAGCATCTCCGCCATGACGTGCCGGTGTTGGTCCACAACGGGCGCCCCGATATCAGCACCGCCGCCGCACTGGACCGGTTGGACCAGGCCCTGACGCTGATCGAGCGGTACACCCCGGATCGGATGGCCCGGCTTCGAACCGACTTCACGGCGATCCTCGTCCGCCGCTATCCCTGCCGGGCGGCGTACTATCCCGACCTCGGCGTCTGCCTGATCGAGTTGACCTTCCTCGTCCACCCCGACATCACGCCGGCGCAGGTCGGTGCCTCGATCGTGCACGAAGGTGTTCATGCGGAGCTCGGCGCGGCGGGCATTCGGGACGGGACCAAGGCGGCCGCGGCCGATGAGGAGCGGCGGTGCCGGGAGGCCGAGATTGCCTTCGGTCTCTTGGTCCCCGACGGCGAGGCGGTGGTCGAGCGGGCCCGGGCCGCACTCGGGCTCGAGGACGAGGAGGTGGCGCCGACGATCGACTGGCAGCTGGCGGCCGAACGGGTGGCCGAGGCCGACCGGCGGAGTCGGTCGGGCTGAGGCTGGAATGCCGTTAGGCCGCTGGCGGCTCGCTGAATTGGGATGGAATGCCCACTTTGCGGCCCAAATTGAGCCGAGCGAGCTTGAAAGCATCGTTCTGGTGCGGGTGATGGCGGTGCACCGCGGCGCGCTCGAGGTCGTGGGTCCGGGCTTCGAAGGCCGGGTCGCGCCGGTGGATTCTCAGGGGCCGGCCACGGTCGGAGACTGGCTGGTGCTCGATGGCGACAACCGGCGGCCGAGCCGTCTGCTCGAACGGCGGACCTTGTTCAAGCGGAAGAGCCCCGGGGAGGGCCGCGAGGTCCAGTTGATTGCCGCCAACGTCGACACAGTTTTTCTGGTGACATCGGCCAATGACGAGTTCAATCCGGCCCGCTTGGAGCGGTATCTCGCGATTGCTCGGGAGGCCCGGGTCGCCCCGGTCGTTGTGATCACCAAAGCCGACCTGGCATCCGACATCCGACCATACCTCGAGGCCGCCAGGGGTTTGACGCCCGGGCTTGTGGTCGAGGCGATCGACGCCCGGAGCACCGGCGACGGCGCGGTGCTTCAGCCATGGTTACAGCCGGGCCAGACGATCGCGCTCCTGGGATCGTCCGGGGTGGGGAAGTCGACCTTGGTCAATAGTCTCTGCGGCGCTGATCAGCAGGCCACTGCGGCCATCCGCGAAACCGACGCCCGGGGCCGCCACACGACGACGGGCCGATCGCTCCACCGTCTTGCCGGCGGGGCGTGGCTGCTCGACTCCCCGGGCATCCGGGAGTTGCAACTGGTCGATGCGGCCGATGGCATCGGCGAGGTGTTCGACGACGTCACCGCGCTGGCCGGCGCTTGCCGCTTCACCGATTGCGGCCACGAATCCGAACCCGGGTGCGCGATTGTGGCCGCGATTGCCGCCGGAGATCTCGATCGCGATCGATTGCGGCGATATCAGAAATTGATCCGGGAAGAACGGCATAACTCTCAGTCGATCGCGGAGGCTCGGTCTCAGTCCCGGACCTTC
>JANNQX010000207.1:0-31700 GCA_031400975.1 Gemmatimonadota bacterium | reverse complement strand
CGATCCCGGTGTTCACGATGCCCGATCTAGCCGTTCACGATGGACCGATCTAGGTGTTCACGATGGACCGTTGTACGCAGACAGGGGTCAGGTTTCTTGGGTTGGGCTACCGCTGGAGTAGCGAGGACGATGGCCAGCAGGAGGAGCAAGCGGCCGAGGCGCATGGGGGTTCCTTCGGAAGTGAGGTCTCGCAGTCCAACGATATCTATATCTATCGGTAGCTATGTGAAAACGCCATGAGCATCGAGCGAAGCCAGCAACAAAACCAGTGCGGGGCTCGGGACCCCCGGATGGCGGTTGGACGCCTAGCTCACGTGGGCAGTTAGGCCCCCGATCCCCTGCGCCATGGTATCCAGATGGTATCCAGCAGGTCGAAAATGGGGTGAAAAGACGAAAGCCCGACCGCACCTAAGATGCGATCGGGCTTCGAGTTGCCCCTCCTGGGCTCGAACCAGGACTCTTCTGATCCAGAGTCAGACGTGTTGCCAGTTACACCAAGGGGCATTGAAAATGGAGCGGAGGGGGATCGAACCCCTGACCTCTGCAGTGCGATTGCAGCGCTCTCCCAACTGAGCTACCGCCCCAGGCAGGCGGACTAAGCTAGTGACCTCCACCCATGGACGCAAAAAAATTAGCGGTGAGGAGGAGTCGATCCGGGGGGAACTTAGTCCTATAGCCCCGAACCCAACCCACTGCCCACCGCTGCTTTTCCCAACACCACAACCATGTGCAAATATTATACCCAACTGATCGCAAGAACGTAAGATGCTTGTTTATAACAACTTACATTAATCCATCTAGCTCAGACCACGGCCCCAAGCCGCAGCTTTGCCACGTTTATTGGCAGCCTACTCGTCGGATTCAAGCAACACGCCGAAATGGCGGCCGGATTCCACGAACCAGCCTAGCAATTCCATCACGACCAGAGTTAACCTCAGCGCCAATGATTGACTCACTCCGAATCCACGCCGGCTCCGAACCCAGGCCCAGTTCGACCGGCGAGTTCGTCCTCTACTGGATGCAGGGCGTCACCATGCGCTCACGGGCCAACTTCGCCCTCAATTTCGCGATCGAACAGGCAAACCACCGAGGGCTCCCGGTCCTGGTCTACCAGGGCCTCCGCCACGACTACCCCTGGGCCAGCGACCGATTCCACACCTTCATTCTCGAATCGGCGGTCGACCTCTATCGGGGGTTTGCCGACCGCGGCATCCAGTACGCGTTCTACCTCGAAACCCAGCTCGAGCAAGCCAAGCGTGGGAGTACCGAGTCGCCGCTGGTTAGCCTCGCCCGCCGAGCGGCGCTCGTGGTTACCGATTTCTTTCCAACGTTTATTCAGCCCCGCCAACTGAAGCGGCTTCGGGACAAGATCGCCGTCCCGGTCATCGCGGTTGATTCGGCCACGGTGGTGCCGATGAAAACCCACGCCAAGGAGTACCTCGCGGCCCGCTCGATCCGGCCGGTGTTGATGGATGCCCTGACCCATCACCTCTATCCGGTCGACAATCCCGAACTCGTCACCTGCCGCCGGATCGAAATCCCCTTCGATGAACTAGTTGGCCCAACGACTACCGCCCACAGCCTCGCCGCATTGGTCTCCGACTGCGACATCGATCACGCGGTCGGGCCGTCGCCGACGATTCGGGGTGGTGAACGGGCGGCCCGGGCCCGCCTCCTGGATTTCGTTGCCCACGGCCTACCCCGCTATGATCAGCGAAACGACCCCACTATCGACGCCACCAGTCGGCTCTCGGCCCACCTCCACTTCGGAACCATCAGCATCCAGGAAGTCTTACTCACCGCTCAACAGGCCGGTGCCGGAGACAACTACGCCAAATTTCTCGACCAAGCCCTGACCTGGCGGGAGTTGTCGTTCAACCACGTGTACCTAAACCCGAAGCATCGAACCCTGGCCGCGGTGCCCGCCTGGGCCCAGAAGGAACTGGCCGATCACGCCGAAGATCCCCGCCCCGCCCTCTACTCGGACGACGACCTCGAAGCCGCCCGGACCCACGACGACCTCTGGAACGCCGCCCAACGCTCCCTGGTCCGCGACGGAGAGATCCACAACTACGTCCGGATGCTCTGGGGTAAATCAGTTTTGATGTGGACCAAAGACGCGGGAGCCGCGCTCACGATTCTCGAGCATTTGAACAACAAGTACGCGCTCGACGGCCGCGACCCCAACTCGTATGGCGGCATCCTCTGGTGTTTCGGCAAATACGACCGGCCCTTTTACCGGCGGCCGGTCTTTGGCCTGGTCCGGTACATGAGCCTGACCGCCGCGGCCAAGAAATTCGACGTCCCAGCCTACGTCGCCCGGTTTGCGGCAATCGGAGCCAAATAGCCGCCATTTCGGTTATTCAGGTCAACTGGCCGGCCGCTATCGTGTTCCCGTCTTCAACGGCGGGATATCGAGATGATCTGGCATGCTGGGATCTGGTCAATCACGCTGTGGACCGCGGGCCGGGTCCCATCGCTGGTGGCGTTCGGCACCAAACGCGTCGAGGCGAGCCTGCTCGGGCGCCTCGTCCTGGAACGGTGGGGCGGTCTCCCGTCCCGATTCCCCGACTTGATCCTGGATGAGTTCGCGATCCTACCGGACCGATTCCGGGCCTTGGCCCATGCCGCGGACCGGCGCCGGCTCGAACGGGCGGTGACCTGGTTCAAAGCCGCCGTGAGCCGGGAGGCCCGGGTCACCGCGCTGTCGGCCCGGAGCCACCTCTGGGAAATCGGCGCCGAACTCCATGGCGTGGTGGCCGCGGAGGAGCTGGCAAGCTGGCGACGCCGCATCCGCACCGGCCGAGCCCTCGGCCTTTCAGGCCGGCTCCCAGGCGATGAGCGGCCGCCGGCGCGGCTCCAGGATTTGGTGGACGCTAGCTTGCGGCAGGAGGCGTGGTAGCGGGCCGGTCGGGAAACGGGACGTCGACCGCCATCCCGTCGCGGGCAATCGTGACCGAGGGAAACACGGCTCGCGCCTCCTCGACCAGCTCCGGGGCATCGCGGTTGTAACGGGCGCTGATGTGGGTCAGGACCAGACGCTTGACCCCAACATCGCGGGCCAATTCGGCTGCTTCGCGAGCGGTGGAGTGGCCGGTCTCGACCGCCCGTTCCCGCTCGTCGGAGCCGAAGGTGGCCTCGTGAATCAAGAGGTCCGCCCCCGCGGCGGCCTTCCGGACTCCGTTGCACGGTCGGGTATCGCCGCTGTAGACCACGGTCCGCCCGGGCCGAGGCGGCCCGACGATCGCGTCCGGCGGCACCACTCGGCCATCGGGCAGCGTCACCGATTGGCCTCGATGGAGCAGTCCCCAGAGCGGGCCTTCCAATACGCCGAGCGACTTCGCCACCTCAGGATCGAACCGGCCGAGCCGGTCGCGCTCCACCAAGGCGTAGCCCACCGTGTCGATCCGATGCTCGGTCTCGAACACGGAGATGTCGTACTCCTTGCGCTTGAGCCGGTCGCCTGGCTTGACCTCAACGATCTCGACTGGGAATTTGGTCCGCTCGACCCCGACACTGAGGGCGTGGGTGATGATTTTCTGGGCCGGCTTCGGACCATAGAGCGTTACCCCGTCCTTCCGGTCGAGTAGCCCCATGGTCCGGAACAGGCCGATGACGCCAAGGAGGTGGTCGGAGTGGTAGTGGGAAAAGAAGATCTCGGAAAAACTGAACCCGACCCCGTACCGCATCATTTGGCGTTGGGTGCCTTCGCCGCAGTCGAACAGCATCATTTCGCCCTCGCGCATCAGCGCGAGGCCGGACACGTTGCGTTCGACGGTCGGACAGGCGGCGCCGGTCCCCAAGAAAGTCACCCCGAGCATCCGTCATAATAACCGGCCCGGCCTAGCAGGGGGTGTTGGCGTTGGTCTTGGTCGCGAGCAACTGCTGGTTGAAATAGGCCTTCACGGTGCCACGGTTCCTGGTGTTGAACTTCATTTCGCTGTAGTTGGGTGCCGTGGTCGGCGCCGCCGCCGGGTAGATCTTCCGGGTTTCAGCGGTCCCCACCACGTCAAGCCGGATCTCGACGGCAATGTCGAGGTGGTTGCGCAGCAAGAACCGATTGCCGCACACGTACACGAGGGAGACCGTCACAGCCCCGTTGGCGCTGACGGGCGTCGCCGTCGGCGCGAGGTAGTACGTCGCTTGCCTGAGAAATCGAGCCGCTTGGCCAGGGCGGTCGTGTCGTAGGGAAGCAAGCTGAGCGAGGGTTTGTCAACCGGCGGGAGGTTCGGCCGGAGCGGTTCAGCCCCGCAGCCGACCAGCAACAACCCCGTGCTCAGGACCAATGCAGGAACGATTCGCATGCCGCCTCCGACCCGGGTTCACGTCGTCGGCAACCTACCGGTAGCCCCCCCGCAAGGGCGTCCGTCCCACCGGCCCGAACCCGAGTCCTGCGGTGTCGAGGTGGACCTTGCCAATCTGACCACATGTGACCATATTAAGACCATGTCGACATCGAGTGAAAAAACCGTCAAGGTGGCCGCACTCAAGGCCCAGCTGAGCGCCTATCTCCGCGCCGCCCGCCGGGGACACTCCGTCGTGGTCTGCGAACGGGACACCCCGGTCGCTCGACTGGTGCCGTATGCGTCACCGGGGGAGCCCCTGACTTCCCGAATGCCCACCAAAGCCTGGGGCGCGATGAAATTGCCGGGCCCGCTGGGGCGCCCGCTGGATAGCCTCGCCGCACTCTTGGAAGAACGCCAATCGTCTCGATAAAGCTGGAATGATCGCCTACCTCGACTCTTCGGTCGTGCTCCGGCTCGTTCTCGGGGAGCCGTCGCCACTCGCCCAGCGGAAACGATTCGCCGGTGCGGTGGCCAGTGCCCTCACCGAGGTCGAATGCCTCCGCACCCTCGATCGGATGGCCCGCACCGGGAGCCTGACCGTCGAGGAGGTCGCCGCCCGCCGAGCCGACTTGTACCGATTCCTTGAGGAAGTGGAGTTGGTCGACGTCACCCGATCGCTCCTCCGGCGGGCCTCGGAGCCGTTCCCCACCCCCCTCGGCACCCTGGACGCGATCCACCTGGCCACGGCGATCGGCTGGCGCGACTCCCACCGGGAACAACTTGTCATGGCTACCCATGACAAGGCGCTCGGCACCGCGGCCCGTGCGGTCGGACTCGAGGTCATCGGGACCTGAACCCGCCGGGAGCGGTTAGATCAAAACATTCACCTGCTGGGCGATGTCGGTGGTACCGTTCTCATTCAGGTAGACGCCCGCCCGCGACAGATTGGCGACGGTCTGGTTCGCCCCATCGGTGAAACGGTACGGAGTCGCCACCGAGCCGGTGTAGATCGCCCCGACGCCTCGAAGCGCCAGGGTATCGGCCGTCAGCCCATCGGCGCCCCTGTCGATCAGGGCCAGTTTCCTGAAGACACTATCGCCCTCGTCGATGAGGCCGTTGCCGTCCTCGTCGTACTGGGCCAATTCCGAAAACCCATTCCCGCTCTGGCCCACCAATTCGGTCGCTACATCGATCTGGCCGTCGCCATTGGCATCGAGACCAAGGAGGCTGCCACCTAACGATAGAGCCTGCTGATTGGGCAGAGGCGCGATCGGCGGAGCCGAAGCCGTCACGGCGGGAGCCGCTGCGGGCGCCGGGTTCGCTGCCGGGGCGCCAGGGTTGATCGTGCCGGTAGCCCGCAGCGAAATGGTTTCGGTCCGGGCGTAGACTCGGGCCAAGTCCAACGCGGCGCTGAAGTCGATCTGGCGGCCATCCGACGTCGCCACGCTCCCAGTGGCCCGGAAACTGGTGGCCTCGACCTCGCGATAGGACTCTTGGCGCCGGTACTTGAGGTCGAACCGCACCGCCCCGTCGCCCTGCCGCTGTTCGATCCGCTTGACCAACCGGTCGATCTTCTTGGCAATCTTCTCGTCGTCCCCGCCGTCGGAGCGGTCGTCGAGGTAGCGCTTGAGGAGCTTGACCAGCTTCTCGACGTCACGGCCCTCTCCACCGCCGTGGACAAAAGAGCCCTGAATCGGACGGATCGCGACCCGGAGTCGTTCCTTGACCGCGTGCCGCGCCTCGAATCGATGGGCGCTACTGAGCTGGATGTTCGACGCCATGATCTGCATGCCCCAAGTATCGGCGGGGCCGGCAGCGGGCTTGAGGGGAGCCTTAGAAAGCCTTGACCTGGATGGTGATCTTGCCGGGATGCTTTTTGATCTCGTCGACCAATTCCTTGAGCGCCGCCGTCACCTTGGTCATTTCGGAATAGAGAGTCGTATCGGTGACGAGTTTGCCCAAACTACCCTGACCTCGGTTGATCTTCTGCAGCAGGCTGTCGAACCGCGCCGCCGTCACCGCGAACTCTTTGCTAGTCGACCCTAAGTTGGTGGCCAGGGTATCGGCGCTCCGGAGGGTTCTCGGTAAATTGGCAGCAGCCAGGGTCGAATCGAGGTGGCCCGTCAATGTTTGGAGTTGGCGCATCGTCGCGGTCAGCTCGCTCACCGGCCCCGACTTGGTATTGGAATAGACCGCCATCATTCGCTGCATGGCCGACAGCGTCGCATTCAGGTTGTCGGCCAGTTGCTTGTTGGCGACTTCGCTGATCCCGGTCAGCGCTAGCTTCGCTTGGCCACTCAACTCGGTGCCGATTTCGACCAGCCCTTGATCCGCCACACCCTGGATTGTCGTACCGGCGGGCAGCGGCTGACTGGCATTGCCGGGATGAAAGATGATCAACGCATCGCCCATGAGCCCCGCCGAGCCGAGCTTGGCCGTGGCATCGATCTTGGGCTGCACGATCGGTTTCAAGCTGACGGTGACTACAACCTTGCCGACGCCCTCGAAGGTTATCTGATCGACCGAGCCTAGGTTGACACCGGACACCCGCACCGCCGAACCGCGCTTCAAAGTCCCGACGTCCGCAAACGCGATCCGCACTGGCTCGCCTGAGCTCGAAAAACTCCGGCCCTTGAGCCACATGGTCCCGGCCATGAACAAGCCAATCCCACCGAGGACCAGCAACCCAACCGTGACTTCTTGCTTATGATGGAGATCCATAGTCGCTCAGGCTGCCTCGTCGGTCTCGAAATCCCGTTCCAGGAACGCTTGCACCTCGTCGATGTTCGACGCCTTGAATTCGTCGGGCGTCCCCTGCAGCACGATCTTGCCCTGGCTCAACAACGCGATCCGGTCGGCCACTCGAAAGGCGCCCCGGACATCGTGGGTCACCATCACGCTGGTAATCCCGAGTTCCTCCGCCAGGCGCTTGACCAGCCGGTCGATGATGTCCGAGTTGACCGGATCAAGTCCGGAGGTCGGCTCATCGTATAGCAAGTACTTGGGCTGGCCCGCAATGGCCCGGGCAATCCCGACTCGCTTCCGCATCCCGCCGGATAGCTGGGCCGGAAACTTGTTCTCGGTGTCCGGTGCTAAGTTCACCAACCGGAGGCATTCGGCCACCCGGGCCCGGCAGAAGTCATCGTCACCATAGTGCTTTTCATTGACGATGCCGAGCCGAACGTTCTCATACACGGTCATCGAGTCGAACAACGCCCCGTTCTGAAACACGTAGCCGATCTTCATTCGCAACTCGGCCAGGTCTTCCCGCCGGAGTAGCGCCACGTTCTTGCCGTCGACCAGGATCTGGCCGGCATCCGGATGGATCAAGCCGTTGATATGCTTGAGTAAGACACTCTTGCCGGTGCCCGAGGGCCCGAGCAGCGCGACGGTTTCGCCGTCGGCAACCACGAAATCCACCCCGTCGAGAACCACCTGCTCGCCGAATCGCTTCTTGATGCCGCGAAGCTCGATCATTGGTTGAGCAGCAGCCGGGCTAACGTGGCGTTGAGCAGCAAGATGACGACCGAGCTGGCGACCACCGCACCGGTCGTGGCCCGACCAACCCCTTCAGCGCCCTGCTTGGTATTGAAGCCCATGTAGCACGAGATCAGGGCGATCGCTCCGCCGAAGAAGAATGCCTTGATCACCGAATAGTACCCGTCGAACGTCCGGTAGAAGTATTGGGCCCCGTAGGCAAAGTCCTCGTCGGTCACCGGCAAGACCTGCTTCACCGCGTACCACGCCACCACCACGGCCACCACGTCGGCAATGATGGTCAGGATCGGCACCATCAGGAACCCGGCCAAGACGCGCGGAATGACCAGGTGCGACGCCGGCGACCGTCCCAAACTCTCGAGCGCATCGATCTGCTCGGTCACCCGCATCGTCCCCAACTCGGCCGCATAACGGGCCCCGATCCGGCCGGCCAGCACCAGCCCGACCAACACCGGCCCGAGCTCCAAGACGATGTTGGTGACGATCAGGGTTCCCAGCACGTAGAGCGGGAGACTGGTCTGCCATTGGTAGCCCGACTGAAATGCGGTCACGGCCCCGGCAAACCCCGCAACGACCAGCACGATCAGGAGGCTACCGACTCCGATATTGGCACATTCGGTAATGGTTCGGGGTATCCAGACCCGCCACTCCCGGAATCCCCGAAAAATCTCGGCGCACATCACGCTGAATCGTCCCAAATGGGCCAGACCATCAAGGACGACCCGCCCAACCAGCCGAGGTACCCCGAGCACCGCTGAAGTCATGGCTGTATCTTGTCCCCCCATGCCGTCGAAGTCCACCCTGACGACCTTCCGGCGCCGGGTCGTGACCTGGTTCCGAAAGCACGGCCGCGACCTGCCCTGGCGGCAAACCCGCGACCCCTATCGGGTCCTGGTCTCCGAGATCATGCTCCAGCAGACCCAGGTCAGCCGGGTCAAGGGCTTTTACCATCGGTTCTTGGCTGAGTATCCCGACCTGAGCGCGTTAGCCGCGGCGACACCCACCATGGTTCGGGAAAGCTGGGAGGGACTCGGCTACTACCGCCGCGCCACCAACCTGCATCGATTGGCCCAAACGGTCGTAGCGGAGCAAAACAGCACCATCCCCGACGACGTGGAACAGCTCCGGGCGCTCCCCGGAATCGGACGCTACACCGCCGGCGCGGTCGCGAGCTTCGCGTTCGAACAAGCCGAACCGGCTGTCGACACCAACGTGGCCCGGGTCCTGAAACGAGCGTTCCATCCCCGGGCCGGCTCGAAAGCGAAGGACCACCAAAAACTCTGGAAAACCGCCGCCGCCCTGATGCCACGATCCGGACCAACCGCCTGGTCCTTCAACCAAGGCATCATGGAACTCGGCGCCCTCATCTGTACGGCCCGCCGAGCCCACTGCCCCATCTGCCCGGTCAAGACCATCTGCAAAACCGGCATCCGTTCGAATGCCGAGCGGCGAGCGCCGAGTGCCGAGCCGCCTACCGCCCCATCCCGCCGGCCACCAAAGCCAACAAGCCGAGGAGACCGGAAATCATCCCGAACCGGGCCTGCTTCTTCCGGAGGGCGTCGAACAAATCGGCCTGGGCGACGGGATCGACCCTGACCAGCTTACCAGCGCCCGGCACCAACACCACCAGGGTAATTACCGCAGCCGCTAACCCGAGGCCCTGCATGGCCATGAGCCAGTGACTCACGCCGGCTACCGTCGGCCCCCCGTACATCAGCAGGGTCAGCACCAGACCCGACACCACCGTGAACAACGAGCCCGGCAGCACCAGGGCCTGGTAGATCGCCGCCAGCATCCGCATCGCGGTGCTCAGCCGATCGCGAGGCTCCCGCCTGGAGGCCAAGCCGACGAACATGGCCGACAACCCGCCGCCTAACCACATCGTGAAGCCAAGCAGGTGGACGATGAGCCAGAGGTGTCTCACGGAATGATTCCACTGAAGTCGGCGACATCGATCGGTTGCCGGCCAGCCACGCCGGCATCGACCTCGTGCCAATGGGTGATATGCGCTTCGCCTAGTTTCCAACAGAGAAAGACCAGCCGGTCGTCTCGCAGCGCATAGAAATCGACCAGGCCCTCCTCGAACCCCTTGAACTGACAGCCGACGGCTTCGAGTTCGAGGAGGTAGGTATTGATCCGGGCGGCCGCGGCGGTCACGTCGGTCCGGGTTCGGACCAGGTCCTCTGTTTCCCCGGTCTCAACCCGGCTCTCGGCCGCGAAAACCTCGTACGATGCCACCGCGATCCGCCAGACCTCGTACTCCACGTTCAGGTCCGACAGAATCCGCCGCAGCAGAGGGAGGGTACGTTCCGCTTCCTCGACGGAGAATATCTTGGTTTCGTTCACGGCCGGGTCTCCAGATCGGGGATGCCCACCCCCCAACATCCACCCCCTGAACCAGTCGGTCAAGCCGGACGGCCCAGAATCAACCGGGCGGCCGTCCGGCCGGCCTCGGCATACGAGTCTGCTTGCCCAACCGCGAAGGTCTCGCCCCGGTGAATGTCGGGCCGGATGTACAGCAGAGGCGGGCGCCCGGGTGTTGCTCGCCAGAGGGCTATCTGAAGAGCGGTGTTGGTCGCCATCAGCACGAATTGGGAGTCATTGTGGGCCCGGACCAAGGCGGGCGGCTGTTTGTTTCGAGACGGCGCGGCGTCGAACCCCGGGCCCACGTCGATAGCCACCACTGAATCCGCCGCGAAGCGGGCCGCGACCTCGAGCGGGACCACCGCCCTGAGCCCACCGTCGGCCAGCCGGCGCCCCATCAGCACCACCGGCGGGTACAGCACCGGCAGGGCACAGGAGGCGTAAAGCGCATCGGCCAGCGGAACGTCGACGACGCCCCCATCCCCGAAGACGATCAGCTCGCCGGTATCGAGGTCCGCGGCGGTTACCGAGAGGGGCAATTTGAGTTCGGAAAAACTCGTGACGGGTAACAATGTACCTAACGTCTCTCGCAATCGGGGACCGTTGAGCAACGACTGCGAAAACACCCCTTTGACCAGGGCCGTGCGGTCGAACTTGGCGACGTCGTCTTTCCGGATCCGGCGAAGCCGCTGGTGGACTTCGGCCACCGACAGACCGGCGGCCAAGCCGGCGGCGATGACCGCCCCCATCGACGTCCCGACGAACCGGGTCGGAATGATCCCATTTTGAGCCAGCACCTCGAGGGCCCCGACATGGGCGGCGGCTTTGGCGCCGCCGCCAGAGAGCACCGCGGTGATCGCCTTCGGCATCAGGCGCGGCGGGCCTCGAACAGGTCGCCCATCACGTTTTGCATATGGGGCATCACGAAGGTGGTGATTTCACCCTTCGAGAAGAACATCGGATGCGATTCGGCCATTGGCTAGTAATCCACCGGGCGGAGGTAGAATTCACCAATAGCCGTTGGCGATAACATGGCAACGGTGGGAAGCTTTCGCTTCCAGTGGGTCGAGTCGAGTCGGCGCCTAACCGTTGCCACCTCCGCCGCGGAGAAACCGAGACCCTCGATGGCTTCATTCGGGTAGCCCGACAGCACCCAGTGCAGAATCAAATCCGCCCTTCCGTAGCTGATGCCGAAATCGCCCTCGTCGGTTTGGCCGGCCACCAAGTCAGCGGTGGGCGCCTTGTCGACAATCGCGGTGGGCACCCCGAGGTGCCGGGCCAACGCCCATACTTGGGTCTTGAACAGGTCGCCGATCGGATTGACCGGCGGCGAATCGTCGGCGTGCCAGGTGAAGTACCCAAACAATCGCTCGGTCTTGTTGCCGGTGCCTAACGGGATAGCGCGATCGGCGGCCGAAAGGTCGAACAGGGTTATCATCCGCATCCGGGCCATGATGTTGCCGAGCCGGGCTGGGGGCGGCGGGTCGCCCAAGGCCTGGGCCAATCCGTCGACGCCCGCCGTGATGTCGATGGTCCGCGACTGAATCCCGAGGGCGGCGATCACCAGGTCGGCGTGCGAGAGACTTTCCCGGCTCGACGTTCGGTACGGCATCCGGACCGCCGTCACCCCATCAGGCCCGAACGCTCGCGCGGCAAGATAGGCCACGACGGCACTGTCGACCCCGCCCGATAGGCCCAACACCACTCGCTCGAATCCCCGCCGCCGGGTAACCTCGTCCTTGAGAAACTCGACCAGCCACCGCTCGGTGAGTTCGGGATCGATGGCCAGTGGTTCGCCCTGACGGGGCGGCACCGCTGGCCGGGCGGGTCGGACTGGTGCCGGGTCCTTGGGCTCCCGCTGACCGGCCAGCGACTCGAGCAGATGGGGAAGATGGGTTTCCAGGTCGGACAACAGGGGCTCTTCGGCCCGGGCCCGGGGGATCTCATCCAAATCGAGCGCCACGTGGGTCAGGGCATCTTCGAAAATCGGGGCCCGGGCCAGCACCGCCCCGGCTGGATCGACCACCACCGATCCGCCAGGGAAAGCCTTCCCACCTTCGAACCCGACCAAGTGAGCTATGACGACGAAGACCCCGTGCTCGGACGCAATCGCCTGGGCTACCCGTTCCCAGCGTTTGGTACTCTCGGGGCGGCCGTCTCCATCGTCGTTCGGCTGAATCCCGCGAGCGGGGCTCGCGCACAACACGACGATCACTTGGGCCCCGTCCAGAGCGGCAATCGTCGGCACCAGCGAATGCCAGGCATCCTCACACACCATCACAGCGGCCCGGCAGGCGCCGAGGTCAAATGCTCGAATCGAGCGCCCCGGCTCAACGAACCGTTCCTCGTCAAACACCCCGTAGGTCGGCAGGAAGATTTTTCGGTGAACATGCTTGACCCCGGCTTCCGACCCGCCGAGCCGGACGACGAGAGCCGAATTGTAGAGCCGGGTGTTCCAGATCTCGTAGAAACCGGTCACCACATGGATGGGCGGAAGGCCGGCCGCCCCATGGAGGGCGGACAGGTCGGCGAACAGCTGCTCGGCGCTGACCGCCAGCTCTTTGACGCCGCCCTCCACGAAGTAGCCGGTCATCGCCGTTTCAGGAAGAATCAACAGATCGGGGACCGGTGCGGCCGTCGCCAGGTCGGCCATTAGCCGGCCAACCTGATCGAGGTTGGCGCGATACGCCGCCTTTCGGGGCCGAAACTGAGCGAGGGCAATCTGGAGCATGGCCGGTAAGGTAAGGTGGGCGCTAATCTTCAGGAATGACGAATCCACTTGATGCCCTTACTGGGGTTGCCAACGCCGCCGCCCCCCTACCCAACCTCTTGACGGGCGGCCAGCCGTCGGCCCAACACCTCGCGGCGCTCCGAGATGCCGGTGTGACGGTCATCCTCGACATTCGCGATCCCATGGAACCCCGGCCGTTCGATGAACCCGCCACGGCCGGTCAACTGGGAATGGAGTACCTGAACATCCCGGTCTCAGCCACTACGCTCGACGATCCCACCCTTGAACGAATCCTCGCCGTGGTCCGCGCCAACGCCGCCCGGCCGCTACTGTTCCATTGTGCCAGCGGAAATCGGGTCGGTGGGGCGTTGCTGCCGCATTTCATCCTCGATCACGGGATGACCGAGGACGACGCGGTCGCGGCGGCGATGCGGGTTGGGCTGCGGGGGGCTGAGTACCTGGAATGGGGGCTTGATTTCGCCCGCCGAAAAGGAGGCGGGTCGGCCCCGCCGGGGGTCCGGTAACGACTCTACCGGCGCTTTGCGAGGGCAATCCGATACAATGATTGTATCGGATTTGAGCGGTGACGGGCCCCGAAACAAGACGAAGCGCCGGGGGTGAAAACCCCGGCGCCTCAAATCACCATCAGATCCGTAGTCGCAACCAGCGCAGTTAGGCTGGCGGCCGGCCTTCGCGAGGCCGCCGAGGGGCGTCGTTCCGCGGCTGAGAAGGCGGCGGCGCGCTTTGCCGAGGCGGATCGACCCGGGGCGGCGGATCGTTGCGGGGCCGGGCATTATCCCGTGGACGATCGTTCCGAGGCTGTTCCTGCCGCGGTTCCGCCCGGCGCCCGTTGTCGTTCCCGCCGTCGTTGGCCCGGCGAGCCGGCCGGTCGCCAAAGTCCACCGGACCCCGGGGGGTACCCCGATCTCGCTCGACGATCGGGCCTCGATCCTCACTCGGCGGCGAGCGCCGAGCCCGAGGCCGATCGTACTGGGGGCGGGCGGGCGCCGTAACGTCTCCGGAAGGACGGCCTCGATCACCACCCACCCCGCGACCGGTATCCCGCGGCCGGTAGTCGATGACTGGGCGCCGACCGCCGCCACCGATCGAGCCACCGCCAAACGAGCCCGACCGACCGGCTGCGTTGTTCGAATTGTCGTTGGCCCGCCGGACAATGGTATAGCCCCGAGGCCGCCCCACGACGACCGGACCCCGCACGCGAGTGCCGCCATAGTAGCCGCCGGTGTTGCGATACCGCCAATCTCGGCCCCAGCCACCATAGCCACCGTACCCATAGCCGCCGTAGCCATAGCCGCCATACCCGTAGCCGCCGTAGTACCCGCCGTACCAACCGCCTACCGGATAGGCCCGGCACCCAAACAAGCTGGGACGATTCCAGGAATCACAGTAGTAGTCATCGTAGTAGCCGTAGGGACGGGGGTGCCACCAGTTGTTGGCGATCGTCGTGGCCCCGTATCGATAGACCCGATAGTCGAGGATGTCGTAGTCGAACCCCCGGCTACTCGCGATCCGCTGGACCATCTCGGTGATATCGGACTCGGGATCCCGGGAGTTGTCGCTGATGGCGATCCGGTCATAGTCCCAGTTGCCGCCGACCTCGATGTCTTCGAACCGGAGTCGGTCGGCGGATACGAGAGCGTAAACCAGCCCGTCGCCATCCTTCCCGACGATAAAGGACTCCCGATCGCCGCGGCCCCGGACCTCGTACCGACGGCCCCCACGGACAAAGTTGTCTTCCCTGGGATCGACCGGGAACAAGACCCGAAGCCGCCCATCGGTATCGTAGTTGAAGACCATCAGATAGCCGTCGTCCCGGCTTTCGACCTGGACTTGGGCTCGCTCGCCTTCGCGGAACTGCCGACTGTTGTTGATCCAGATTCGGATCGGGGGGGCCAGGTCGACCGAGGCTTTCGCCAGCGGGATCGAGTCATCGGCGGCAAAAACCGCCGTGGCCAACCAAAGAACAGGCATCATGAGGAACCTCCGCGCAACGACCTCGTGGGGACTGGAACGAACGAACGACAACCATCCACTATCGAGTTTCGTGCCAACCAGGCGAAAATGGCCAAGTCGTTTTCCTGCAACATCTTACCGAAGCGACCCGAGTCCTGGTAGTGTCCTCGCAGGATGACACCTGGACCCAGAAAGCGACACGTTGCCCTCAATATCGCCGTTATCCGTTCCGGTGCCAATACATCCGCATCTCGGTGATCTTGGAATCCGCCGACTCAGCGAAGATGGCACCTCGGGCCTCGACCCATTCGCCGGTGCGGCGGCGGCGGAACACGACTTTGAACTCGACGGCAAACCAGGAGCCGGCCGCGTGGACCTCCCCCGTCGTCACGGTGATCTCAGACTGATTATATGGAACGTCGGCCCAATACCGGCGAACGGCGTCCCGGCCAACGAGCGGTGCCGCGAACGGTGTTTCAATGAAGGTCGGGTTGTCGCTGAATACCGAGAGAATCCGGTCCAGGTCGGCTTTGGACCAGCCTTTGGCGAAGGTATCGATGAGTTCACGGGCACTTGGCGGGGATTCGGTCATGGTGAATATTAGCTCGGCACTCGGGGCTCGGCACTCGGCATTCGGACTGATTGGGGGGGACGGTGATTGAACGGGGGTCGGTTTTGGCGATGTTGGGGGAGTCGGGGGGACGGTTTGTTGCGGCGTTTCGGGGGGTGACGGGGGGGCAGTTTCACTTCAAGATGGCGCCGGACCGGTGGTCAATTGCGGAGACGGTGGAGCATGTAGTGGTGGCGGAGACGGGGTCTGGGAAGCTGATTCGGGGGAAGCTGGTGCGGGAGGCGCCGGCGGCGGCGGTGTTGGCGGCGACCGTCGGCGCGGAGGCCCGGGTGGACGGGCGACTCTTGGTGCGAGACCGGGTGTATCCGGCGCCGGAGTTCGTGATGCCGGCCGGGCGGTGGACGACGCCTGAGGAGATGATCGCGGTGTTCGAGGAAAGCCGCCGGGCGACGATCGATTTCATCGCGACGACGGAACTCGATCTCACGACGTTCGCGGCACCGCACCCGGCCTTGGGGCCGCTCAATGGACTGCAATGGGCCTACTTCTTGGTCCGGCATTGCGTCCGGCACATCGATCAAATTGATGAACTTAAGGCGGCGCCGGCGTACCCGAGGTGAAGGTTTCGAAGAAACCAAAACCCGAGTCGGCGACGGGGGTGCCGAGCAGGCGACCGCGAACCGTGAACTGGCCCCGGATCTGGAGAAACGAAAGCCGGGCCGCGCCGGTGCCGATTGGGGTGGTTTGGGTGTTCTTGACCGCGACGTCGAGGCGGAGAGTGTCGGGCTCCCGCACGGCCACCAGGGAAAACGCCCCAGGCCGGTAGTCGATCGAACTGAACCGGAGAATCTGCCGGACCCCTTGCGAGTCAACGGCGGCGAGAAAATAGGGTGACGCCGGGGATGTCTGGGTGCTGTCGTTGGTGAGCACGCCCCCGTAGACCAGGCTCATCCGAGCCCCTCGGGCCTGCCCCCAATTCCAGGTTGTTTGCCGCCAAATGCCCCAATTGTGGTCGTGGTAGGCCGCCACCTGGTCGAGCTGGCGGCACTCAGAACCTTCGCACAAAGTGCCGATCGCACTGCCCCGAAGCACCGGCACCACATACCCCGACAGCGTCCGATCGCTTTTCAACTCGACCGGTGGGAAGTAAGCGTTAGGCTCCGGGGTCACGATCAGGTCGAACCGGATTGAACCCGACGGGCCCTTGGCGTCGCCCTGGATTCGATAGCGGCCCTCCCGCTGGGTGACTGTGTGACGCCCGATCGCGAGGTCGGCGCTGGTCGTGTCGTACCGAACCGCCCCGATTGGGGCGGCTGACTCGAAGCGGGCCGGGGACCGGCCGGCGCGGTACCGGGTTACCAGCAGCTGGCCCGAACCGCGGACCATATAGGTGATGTACCACCACTCGGTGGCGCTCGGCGCCACGTTGAAGTAGTGCCACTCCGCCCAGGTTGAATCGGCCACCGGCGCGTGGAACCGGTCGAGTTCGTGGTACAGCTGTTCGGGTGTTGGCCGAGCAAAGCGGCGGTCCTCCGGGCTTTCGTCCCACGATCCCGCAATGACGTTGAGGCCGGCTCCGACCGCCCGCGCCGCCGAGGGTAGCTCACCACCGGCCCGGAGAGTGGTGAGTTGACCGCCCCGCTCGAGGTACACCAGTTTGTGCTCGATGACCGGCGACGTGGCGCGTACCACGTCACCAAGTCGCTTGCCGCCGACCAACTGCCGTTCCAGGAACCGAGCGCGGTCGATTCCGAAGAAAAGTCCGCCCATCGAGCCGGTCCGGAGCCCCTCGAGGTCGATGCCCTCGGGTAGCACGGTCACCTGCCCGCCGCCGACCAGGTTGACGTCCCGCGATTGGATCAGCATCGCTTCGCCGACCGAGAGAAGCACCATCATCACACCGGCACCGACGGCGAATCCGAACCACAGCACTATTGCCCGGCCCGGCCTGACGAAGAGATGACGGAAGGCCAGGGTCATAACGGTCCGGAAATCAGCGCGCGGCACGCTCGTCCTTGCTGACCCGTCCGTCGAGCAGCGAGACCCGGCGGGCGGCTCGGCCGGCCAGCCGCTCGTCGTGGGTAACGACCACGACAGTCACGCCGTCGCGATGGAGTTGATCGAACAGGCCGAGAATCTGGTCTCCCGTGTCGGCATCGAGTTCGCCGGTGGGTTCGTCGGCCAGGATGAGGGCGGGGTGGTTGGCGAGGGCCCGGGCAATGGCAACCCGCTGCATTTCCCCGCCGGACAGTTGAGTGGCCCGATGGTCGATCCGGTCGGAGAGGCCGACGTAGGCGAGAAGTTCGCGGGCCCGGGCCGAGCGGTCGGAGCGCGATGCGCCGGCTTCGGCCATGGGGAGTTCGACGTTTTCCCGGGCGGTGAGGACCGGCATCAAGTGGAAGCGCTGAAAGATGAACCCGACTTTGGTGAGCCGAAGGGTGGTGAGTTCTGAATCGGAGAGTTGCTCGACGGCGGTGCCCATCAATTCGAGCGACCCGCTGGTTGGCTGATCGAGTCCGCCCAGCAGTTGGAGCAGGGTTGACTTGCCGCTCCCCGAGGGCCCGGTGATGGCGACGTATTCGCCTTGCTCGATGTCGAGGGAAACGCCCCGAAGGGCCGACACCGGCCGGTTGTTGATGGAGTAGGTTTTGGCCAGTTCCCTTGCCGCCACCACCTTCATGTTGCGGGGACCGGCTCGGACACGGGGACGGCAATCGCCTGGCAGGCATTGAGCCCAGCGGGGCAGACACCGACTCGGAGGGTGCCTTCGATCCGACCTTGGCCCCGGGCCAGGCGGACCCGGGGCGGGGCCGCGAAGTAGGCACTGTCCGAGGTCATCGAGGGAGAATCGAGAGTCAGGCGGCCGCCGCCGTCGAGCTCAATGGTCGGTTTGAGCCGGGCGTTGATCCGAGCGCCGGTGGCGGGGTAGAGCACCAAGTCAAAGGCCTCGCCGGCGGGCTCGACGGCTAACCGCATCAGCGAGGGGTTCTTTGGAGGTTCGGCGCAGCCCAGGCCGGCCAGGACCATGAGGAAGACGAGGGACTTCATCGGGGTAATCTACTCGGTCAGGAGCGATTCGATCCGGCGGGCCCATTCCTGGTGCCACTTGTCCCCGACGTGGAACTCGCCGTAGCCCTCGTACCGGATCCGGCCCTGCTTGTCGATCAGCACGAAGCTCGGCCAGTACCGGATCCCATAGAGGTCCCAGGTGGCGCGGTCGTTGTCTTGGGCGTTAGGGTACTTGATGCCCTCCTTTGCGAGGGCCTTGGCGACGTTGGCCCGGTCGTGTTCGCCTCCGTACGGGGGAAACTCCGGGGTGTGGATGCCGATGACGGTGAGGCCTTTGGCGCGATAGGTCTCGTCGAACACCTTGAGCGACGGCACGGTGTTCTGGCAGTTGTAACAGGTGAAGACCCAGAAATTGGGCTCGATGTCGGCCGGCCTTCGGGTCCGAGCGCCCACCAGGGCCAGGCCAAGGGACACCGCAAGGGTGATTCGCATCGGGTGCGATCCTTAGAGCATGAGGTGGGCGAGCTCTTTGCCCTTGGGCTCGGCGGCGACGCTGCCGGTCAATTCGACACTGAGTGCGGCTCCCATCACGTGGCCGCCGGTGGGGGGCATGCTAAGGGTGACGAACAGCGGCCCCGAGCCGAGGGGTTGCAGCTCGACGCTCTTGACCATGCCGTCGCTGGTAATGAACCAGAACTGGTAGGTGTGACCGGCCGGCGCGGGCGGGAGGCCGTGAAGCACCACATTCCACCGGTGAGTGACGCTGTCGGCGAAGATCAGCAATCCGCCCTGGTGTTTTTCCATTTCGATGCTGGCCTGGAGGACGCGGGCGGCCCCGCGGAGGACGGCCACTGAGTCGTCTAACGCCGCAATGGCCCGCCGGGAGCGGTCCAGTTCGGTCGTCAGCACCGACTCGCGGGCGGCGGCGTTCCTGAGGGCGACACCGGCGGCAAGCAGGAGGCCAGCTGCGGCGGCCAACGGAAGCCAGACGACCCAGGGGCTTCGGCGCGGGGCGCCGAAGACGGCCCGGGTGGCCCGCCACCGGAAGCCGGGCCGCGGTCGGACCGGGGTAGCACCCATTGGCAGCCAGGCGAGTTCTCGTTCCAACTCAGCGACGGCGGTTCGGCACCCGATGCACCGGGTGACGTGATCGGCGAAGTTTCGTTCATCCTCGGGGTCGAGGATCCGGGCGGCGAAATCCTGCCGGTGCTCAACGAACCATTCATGCGAGTTCATAGGACCCAGTCCTTGAGGGGTGCTAGGGCCCCCCGCAGTTTGTCGAAAGCAAGACGAAGCCGGGTTTTGACGGTGCCTAACGGAATTCCGAGTTCATCGGCAATCTCCGACTGCGACAAACCGGCAAAATAAGCAAGCCTAACGGCCGCCAATTGATCCGACGGGAGGCCAGTCAACGCCTCGTGGACGCTCTGGTGCACGTGCCACCCAGGGAGGGCCGCCTCGTTGGGCTCTAAGGGGGCCACGACCGATTCACTGGCCGGATCGATCGCTCGGACCCGGTCGAGTTTGGCGCGATGCCGCCGCCGGGTTCGGAGCCGGTCGATGGCCCGATTTCGGGTGACCCGGCAGAGCCAGGGGATCAATCGTTGTTCGTCATTGACCGGCAGGGTGCCAACTTTTTCCCAGGCGATTTTGAAGGCGTCGAATACGATCTCCTCGGATTCTTCTTGATCCGACAACATTGACTGAGCAATCCCGAGCAGCCAGGGCGAGGCCAGGTCGATGAGCTCAACCAGGGCGGTTTCGTCCCGGGCAATGAGCCGGCTCCGGAGCGAGGATTCTCGTTCGCGGGTCAGGATTTCGGTTTTGGTTGACGCAAACGCTTTCACAACATTGCCTTGGGCTATCCTGCTATGGGTAATGACGACGTGGGCGTCCGATCGGTTCCCGTCATCCTAGCGCCGCCGGCCGGAGGCGTTCGGGAAGGCGTCCGAACTGCCAATCGCGCTCCCCGGCGGGGACCGGGGTCGCGGTGGCGGCATACGCGGCGGCGTGGCGGGCATGGGCGGCCATGTGCGCAGTTCCGGCAGCGTGACCGGCGGCGCGGGCGGCGGCCCGGGCCGGTCCTTCGTCGGCACCGCGAGCGGCCGCATGGGCGGCGATCGCGGCGGTCCGCGCGGCGCCACAGCGGATTTCGCCGCGGGCCCACGCCCGCGCCGCCTCAATGGCCTGGCGGGGCCGGGCGTCCCCGGCCTGCAGCGCTTCAAAGTGGTGGATGACGTGCTCAGCACAGTCCGCGGCCCACAGCGCCAGGATTTGGTGGTCGTTGTCAGCAACGGGTTTGGCCGTCATGGACCCTCGCCTACCGTGCTCGTACCGGACCTGACGGGCGGGAGGGCAATGACAAGGCCGGTCTCCCGGTCAGTCCAGCGGGCCGTCCGGCGCCGAATCCCGAGCCGGGCGAGCGCCTCAAGCACCACCGCCAGCCGGGTAGCCGTTGGCTCCGCCAACCCGGCGGTCGGGGCGTTGAAGACCATCGCCATCGGATAGGCCTCGGGCGCCGCCACTTCCCAGCCGTGGCGGAGCACTTCCTTCCGCATCTCCGCCGGGAGCTCGTCCCGTCGGTTGTAAAGGAGACTCACCATGGTGCCCTTCAATGCCTCGAGCGGTTTGCCGCGCCCCATGTCGTTGGCAAAGATCCCGGCGTCTCGGGCATCGAGGAAACAGACGATGCCTGTCTCGATCCCGGCGGCACCCATCACGGTCACCGCCCAGGGCACCTCGCCGGGCTCGGGCCACCGCACTGTGAGGTGGGCGCTGTCATTCCACCGCCGCCACGGCCCCACGCGGAACAGGGCCGCGGCCGCCTGAAACAACCTACCCACCAACTCGGGCGTCAGGCCCCAGGCGGTCCAGGTGTTGGCGTGGGCCGCCGGTTTCCCCGGGTTGGCGCCGCCGAATTGCTCGGCGAAATCCGTCGCGACGACCTCCAGCGCCGGACGGCTCAATCGAATCTCAAGGATCGTCCCCTTGAGGTGGTTCGAGCGCCGGAGCGCAGTCTGGGTCGGTTGATCGGCCACCCAAATTGCGGGTGGTTTACCGTGGACCTCGACGGCTGCGTCGACCTCGTGAGCCACCAGCTTGGCGAGGGCGGCGGGGTCGGCCGGCGGACTGAACTCGGGCGTTAGGCGGATGATCTCACCTCCGGCCGCCACAATCATCACGGCGATGATCCGAGCATTCGGGGTATCCTCAATCGTCTCGGCCAGGGGCACGAGGCCAACCTCCCAATGATCGTCTGACGCTATCGGGGGCTCCCGGTCGTACCGATGGCTGAACGACGGGTCGGAGGGAGGGTCCGACGAGTAAGGCCGGGGCGCACTCGGACCGCTGGGTGAGCGACGACGGTCCGCTTCGAAATGGCGATAGATCGCTGCCACGCTCGGGGCCACGGTATTGTAGATCCGCTCCCGGTTCTGGTCGTTGATCGCCGGCTCAGCATTGACCGGATCGGGATCGTGTTCATCGGCCAGCGCATAGATCGGCCAGAGGAACTTTCCGGTCCGGCGGTCTCGCGCCATTCGAGTCCATCCTCCGCCGGGCGGGCCCAAGTCGATTCCGATAAGAAATCCCTGGGCCCACCATTCCCCGACGGGCCGGTTGTCCTCGAGCAGGAAGAGCGGTTCGTAGTCATCGTCAAGGAGGGCTTCGGCCACCCCGTTCCAGTGGCGCATGATCAGCCCGAGGAGCCGCTCAGCCTCCTTGGCCGACTTGAACGGTGGCTCTTGCCCGTCACCCAGCACGACCGGGAGGTAGGTACTTGGCATGACGAGGTCGGGCGCCGAGACTAAGGCGGCGAACAAGCCGTCGAGAGCGTCGATCCCACCGATCCCGCCCGGCAGGTTGGCGAGGAACCGGTGGAGATCGGCCAGCTCTCGTTCCGAAAGGAGCTTAGAAGGGGAACGCATGAACTGAGATTCTCCCCGGCGTTTGCCTTCGCCAACGTGGCCGTTCACTCCGCATTTGCCCTGAGCGCCTCGGCCACCGGCAACCGGGCGGCCAGCCACGCTGGATAGGCCGCCGCCAAAATCCCCGAGAGCAGAACGCTAACGGCGGCAATCATAATCGCGCGCCGATCGGGAACGAAGAACGATATCGCCGCCGGTAGCCCAGGAAAAGACGTCAGAATCGCATCGAGGTAACGCGCCGTCACCAGTCCGAGCCCGACGCCCAATCCCGCGCCAATGATGGTCAGGACGGCACCCTCGGTCATCACCATCCGAACGATCCGGACCCGCCGAAAGCCAATGGCCCGGAGCACCGCGATCTCACCGCTCCGCTCGTTGACCGCGATCGTCAGGATGGTGCCCACCAGCAACACACCAACGACCAAGCTGATGGTGGCGAGAATCAACGAGAGCTGTTGGAAGTAGGCGAGGCGAGTGCGAAACCGGACCACCATGGCGGCGACACTGTTGACCTCGATGGTTGGATACGCCACCGAGATCCGTTTCGCGGCGGCTTCGACATCAGCGCCGTCCTTGATTTTGACCATGACCATCGAGGCCACGTCGCGATCGGGAAACCGGCCGAGCTGTTGCATGACCCGGAAGTTGACGCCGATCGAGCGCTGGCCCCTGGCGTCGTAAAGCCACCGGACCACGCCCCGGACCACAAGCCGGCGCTCGACGGCGGCCTGCGCCGACTGGGGATCGAGACGGCCCAAGACGGTGACCGTATCGCCGATTCGCCAACCGAGGGTGGCGACGACCGGTGCGCTCACCAAAAGGCCGGTGGTATCCGAGGGCCCGAGATCCGCACCCCGTTCCAGCTGATAGAGGCCCTGCCCCGCCGGATCGACGCCATACCCGACCACGGTGACCAAGCTATCGCCCGAGGGGGTGTGGATCGAGCCGGCCACCACCGGACCGGCGGTTTCGATATCGGGGTCGGCGGCGAGGCCCGCGAGGACCGGGGTGATGTTGGCGATGGTGGCTTCGGTGTCGAACGGCAAGGTGCCCTTCGGCGAGAGCCGGATCTGGAACCCCCGGCTCAAGAGCATCTGACTGAACGACCGCTCCATCCCGCCCGAGAGCATGACCATGTCGAGCAAAAGCGCCGCGGCGACCGCGATGCCTAACACCACGAGTCCGGTCCGGACCGGATGGCGGCGAAGATTCTTGATGACGAGCGGGAGGATCACGCGGCCCGCCGCCAGAGTGCCAACGGCCGAGCCCGGACCAGCCGGGCCGCGGCGAGAGCGCCGGCGCCGATGCCTAACACCAGGGACAGGCCGACGCCGAGCGCGATGATGTCGGGGGTCAGGTAGGCGAAGACCAGCGAGGTTTCGAACCGGCGCTGGTAGACCCAATTGGTGATCGCCCCGGCGGCGGCGGCCAGGCCGATGCCGACCACCGATCCGACGGCGGCAATCAGGGTGGCTTCGAGCACGAAGGCCGTGAAGATCGTGGTCCGGCTGATCCCGATCATCCGCATGACCGCGGCATCGAGCCGGCGCTCCTCGACCTTGAGCAGCATGATGCAGAGCAGGAACACCGCACTCGCCACGATCGCGATCAGGCCGATGGCCCGATGAAACCGGCTCACCACCGCGAAGGTCTGCGAGGACTCTGCGGCGATCGCGGCCGATGGGTAGGCCCGGTATCCGAAGGCCAGTTGATCGAGCCGGCGGGCGGCGCTGTCGGGCGAAACATTGGGTGTGATCGCGACGCCGATCCGGTCGACCCGGTCGGGATAGCCCAGCATGGCCGCCAGATCGGGCAAGTGAAAGCGAACCTGGTATTCACCGCGGAGCGCGGTGGCGGGGTCCGGCCTGGGCAGGTAGATGGCTTCGACGATGAATCGACGCGCCGGTTGGTCGGCCGCCGGCGTCAGGGCAATGGTATCGCCAACGCCCACCTTGAATCGATCAGCCAGGCGCTGTTCGATGGCCACCCCGGGCAAATCGGCGGAGACCGCGAGCGCCAACCAGAGAAACATCATGCCGGAGGTTACATCGGTGGGCCCCGATTTCGCGAGCCTTGCTGAAACCGACCATGGGGGGTAGTGTTGGCGCGCAATCGAGAGACAGGGCCTCCCGGAAGTTCGGTTCAAAGCCGACGCGGCCCCGCCACTGTAAGAGGGATCAGTTCGTTCGCGAGATGAGTTGCCACTGGGGCCGAAGCCGGCCGCGGGAAGGCATCGCGACCGACCCTCGAGCCAGGAGACCGGCCCTTGTCTCGCCCGCACGATTTCCCTCGGGGGAGGGAGCGGGGCGAGGCAACGCGTTTTGTTGCCCCCGCCAGCACCGTCAGTCGCTGACGGGGCTTTTCGTTCGGGATACCTTTGGTCCTCAGGTAACCCACGATGTCCTGCATCAACCGTTTCCCTGTCATGGCGGCCGTGGCCGCGCTCGTCGTTCCGTCGTTCCTGGCGGCCCAGCAGCCCCGCGATTCGGTCCGGCTCCAAGAGCTGGTGGTGACCGCCAGCCGCGAGGTCGTGGCCGCCCGCGTTCGCGCCGCCGCGGCGGATGTGCTGACCGCGGACGAGCGATCCCGTCGCCAGGTCACCCGATTGTCCGAGGCCTTGCGCCTCCTGCCCGGCCTCGGCGTGGTCGGCACCGGCGGCCTCGGGGGCACGACCTCGCTCTTTACGCGGGGGGTCAACTCGAACCAAACCCTGATCCTGATCGACGGGATCCGGGTCAACGATGCCAACGCCAACCCGGGAGCACTGCTCGGCGGGTTCGAATTCGGCGGGACGGACCGGCTGGAAATTGCCCGGGGACCGCAGAGCACCTCGTTCGGCGGGGCGGCCATCGGCGGCGTCGTGGCGATCTCGAGCGCGCTCTCCGACGCCGGAACCAGCGTGACGGCGCAAACGGAAGCCGGCTCGTTCGGAACCTACCGGGGCCGGACGACGGTGGCCGTCGGCAGCGGACGATTCCGGTTGGTGAGCTCGTTCTCGGGCGCCGACGCCAAGAACGAGCGGCCCGACAACGCCTACGACCAACGGACCCAGGCGCTCCGGCTGGAGTACCGCGCCAGTCCCACCCTCGCGATCGGCGCCACGGTTCGCGGCCTCCAGCAATCGGTGGTGAGCCCGGGCGACATCCGGGCCAGCAACACGACCCCGTCCGGCACCACGACGTTCGACCATTCGCTTGCCACCGCGTACCTCAACGCCCAACCCACCTCCCGGTGGTCCACTCGGCTCACGTTAGGCAGCCAAGGGTACTTTCTGCGCGGCACAAGCCGGTTCAACGGGGGCGACGAGTTCGTGTCGCGCCTGAAAACCAACCGGTGGGTGGCCGACTGGCAGCATCGGGTGGCCGTCGGTTCCACGGTGGCCGCGATCGCGGGGATCAACGCGGAGTGGAGCGATGTGACCGATAACGACGGCCGGCGCGACGAACGGCTCCGGGCCGGCTACGGCGAACTCACCCTGACGCCGAACCGGAACCTGGTGATCTCGGCGGGGGCCCGGCATGATGATTACACCACGTTTTCCGCCCGGACCACGGGCCGGGTCACCGCCGCCTACTTCCTCCCGGCGGCCAGCCTCAAGTTTCGGGCAACCGTCGGCACCGGGTTCGTGCCGCCGAGTCTGGCGGCCCGGTACGGCAGCCCGTTCCAGAAGGCAAATCCTAGTCTCCGCCCGGAGCGTTCGCGGGGCATCGACGCGGGCATCGATCGGTTCTTCGATGGCGGCCGGTCGGTCGCGAGCCTCACGGTGTTCGAGAACCGGCTCACCGACCTGATCGGCTTCGAATCGGCGGACTTTCCGGAGCTCGGGCGAAGCGTCAACATCGCGCGGGCCCGGACCCGGGGGGTCGAGGCCTCGGCGCGGGCGGAGCACGGCGCATTCGACGGCCGGCTGAGCTACACTTTTACCGACGCCATCGATCTCGGCGCCCCGAGCGTCGAGGAGAAGCGGCTGATCCGCCGGCCCCGTCATACCGTGGCGGCCGATCTCGGATTCCGGCACGGGGCGACGACGGCCGGCCTCGGGATGTTCGGCGCCTTGGGTCGGGAGGACAGCGACTTCAATGTCTTCCCGTTCCGACGGGTCAACCCGGGCGACTACCTCGATGCCCGGCTCTACGGCGGGTGGCGGTTCGGGCCGGGACTGGTGGTGGAGGCCCGGCTCGAGAACGTGTTCGGGTCGCGGTATGAGGAGGCGTATGGCTTTCCGGCACTCGGCCGGCGAGTGACCGTTGGGTTCGGGATCAACCGTTAGGTCACATGGCGATTGCGTTGGCCTGGAGCACCGGCAAGGACGCGGCGTGGTCGCTGCACCTGCTGCGTCAGCAACGCCGCGAAGTGGCGGCGCTGATCACGACGGTGACCCGGGATTTTGACCGGGTGGCGATTCACGGGGTACGCCGGAGCGTGCTTCGCCACCAGGCCGCGCTGGTCGGTTTGCCGCTGTTCGAGGTTGAGTTGCCGTATCCCTGTACCAACGAGTTCTACGAGTTTGCGTTTGCCGGCACGCTCCGGCAGGTCGAGGAACAGACCGGGATCACCGGGGTGGCGTTTGGTGACATCTTCCTGGCGGATGTCCGGGCGTACCGGGAGCGGTTGCTCGAGCCGTTGGGCTTGGTGCCGGAGTTTCCGCTCTGGGGCAGCCGAACCGATTTGCTGATCCGGAACATGCTCCGGGCCGGGGTGGTGGCCCACGTGGCGAGTCTCGATCCAGCCAAGGTGCCGCCGCGATTTGCCGGCTGGGCCATCGATCGCACCTTCCTCGACGCCTTAGCGCCGGATATCGATCCGTGCGGCGAACGGGGCGAGTTTCACACGATCGTCTCGGATGGTCCGATGTTCGAGGCGCCGCTCCGGCTGATTCCCGGCGAAGTCGTCGAGCGGGACGGCATCGTGTACGCCGATTTCACGCTCAACGCCCCGGTGACGGAATGAGCCCGCCAATCATGTCGCCCTGCCGCCGGATTTGCCGGATCGGCGACGACCACCGGTGCGATGGCTGCGGCCGGACCCTGGGCGAGGTGGGTGCCTGGCTCGGGATGTCCGACCGGGCGCGTGGCGTCGTCATGGACCGGGTGGCCGACTGGGTGCCCCGAAACGATCAGCCCGCTACCACATCCACCGAACGCCCCCGTTAACGACCCGCCCGTCGAGCGGCCCCCAGGCATCGACAGTCCAGTTTCCATCGGCCGCCCGGAACGGCCGAGTCAAGGGGTCGGACTTGGTTTGGCGGACGTCGGTCAGGTTCTCCAAGTTGACGAACAGACTCGCCCGGCCGAAACGCCGTTCGGCCAGCAGGCCGACCACGAGGTAGGGATCGGACGTGGACCGATAGGGATTGGCATCGAGCGATTGGTGGCCGGTGTAGTACAACTCCAATCCGATCCGACCCCGTTCGCCCTCAGCCACCGCCACCAGACCGGCGGTATGCCGGGGCGTCAGGGGCGTCGATCGCCGCGAGGTGCCGTTCGGCTCCGGTTCGCTGGTGGCAACGAAGGCGTACGACCCGATCACGGCAAACGGTGCCCGGCGAAAAACGAGGGACAGATCGGCCCCGGCCGACCGAACCGGCCCAAGGGCGTTGACTAGTTCGACCCGTGGCAGGGCCGTCGCCGCGTCGCGGACCTCGGCGGCGTGCGCAATCCGAGCCGTGAAGGCGCTCAGATTCAGCTCCAGGGGGCCGAGCAAGCCGCGGACATCGATCGACCCGCTCACCGCCCGCTCCGCCCGAAGGTTGCCTAACGGCTGCAACCGCGCCAGGCCGGTGCGCTCGGTTTCTTCGACCAGGGGCGTCGGGCCGAAGAACCCGGCGCCGAGCGACCCGCGAAGCGACCAACCAGAGCCGGCCTTGACCAGTCCGGAGACCCTCGGACTCAGTTGGGTGCCGTACCGGCTGTGATGGTCGAGGCGAACGCTCGCCGCCACCGCCCCCCCGCGGCCCGCATGGTCGGCTTGGACGAAGACGCCCGGTACCGTGAAGGCAAAATCGAACCCCGGCAGCCGCTCGGACCGATACCGATCGGCCGAGATCGCCGCGCCAAACAGCAACTCGGTTGGGCCCCGAGTCTCGGTGACGACGGCCTCGGCAAACCAGGTCAGGTGGCGATCGGGCTCGTCGACCGGCCCGAACTGGTGCTGGTGCCGAAGCGATGTTCCGGAGGACCGGAGTTGCAGCCATCGACCACTGCCTGCCCGCCAGCGTCCGACCAGCCCGCCGTCGACCCGGGTCGTTCCCACCCGCTCCTCGAACGGGAGTCCGTCGGGGGCAAGCCGGCCCGGCATGGTTCCGCCGGTACGCGACTCGATCGTGGTACCGACCGTGGCCAGAAAGGACTGGCCGGTCGAGTCATGCCAGAACACACGAGGCCGGACCACGGCCCGGCGGTACCCGGCTACATCCGCCCACCCGTCGCGATCGCGATCGGCCTTCGGTTGGGTGTGACCCCCGACCAGCGCGGTGACACCCCAGTTGGGGGACAGTTCCCGGCCCAGATAGGACACCAAATCGGCTCCGCCCAAACTGGTGGCATTGAGAAGCGTGGTACCGCCGCCTGAGGGGGGCCTGGAGATCAGATTGACGACGCCGCCGAGCGCCGATCCGCCGAAGAGGGCCGAGGCCACGCCCTTGATGATCTCGACCTGGCGAAGGTCGATCGGTGGAATCTGGAGCGGCCCGAAGGCCCCGATCCGTTCGCCAAAGAGCGGGAGTCCATCGGCGAGGACCTGCGTATAGCGGCCCCGGAGCCCGCGGATCCGAATCCCGGCCCCGCCTAACGATGGATAGGTGGTTTGGGCCCGGACACCCCCGGTTTCGTTCAGCATCATCACGATGTCGCCGGGGGTCATCAGTTGCTTTTCGTCGATTTCCTCAGTGTCGAGAACTTCGACCCGAAGGGCCTCGTCGTCGATCCGCCGGTTGGTTCGGGCGGAGGTGACGATCAGGGTCTCCAACTCGGCCGGCGCCTCGCTCAATTCGATGCTGATCGACGTATCAGCAGCCAGGACCAGGGCTACCGTGTCCGGTATCCATCCGACCGCGGCGACCACGAGCCGATGGGCGCCGGGTTCCGACGCGAACCGAACCAGCCCAGCCCGATCGGTTGAACGAGCCACCGAGTCCAGCGTGACCCGGGCGCCCGGCAACGCCCGCCCGCCTCCGGTGACCTGGACACTCAGCTGCACTTCCGACTGGGCAACAATGACCGACGGTGGTGCTCCAGCGATGGCGGCGGCCGCCAGGACCCAACGGCTCAGTCGGGCCACTGCCACCCGCGGAGTTCGTAGTACCTGCGCCGAGGCACCGCCGTGAGGGGATGAATCCCGTTCCGGCGGCACCACCAGAAATGAACGGCCAACCCAAGCAGCCCCAAGACCGCCGGCAGCACCAAGGCCCAGTGGCCAATCGAACGGGCCAGCCCCAGTGTCGCGCCCGACAGGATGGTCCATTTCAGGACCTTCTTCCACCACGGGGTTTCGCCTTCGAAGGTGGCGAAAACGGCGTTGCCAAGAATGGCGAGCCCCAGCAGGAAGGCGAGTTCGATTTCCATAGAGTGCTCAGAAGTATGTTGCGAAGCCAATCTGAAAACCGGCGGTCTTGGCCGGCGGGTTGCCGACCACGTCGCGGGACGATTGGTAACGGTAGTTAGCTCGAAACACCGTACCCGCCGCCGGGCGGAAGCTGATCCCGGCGGTGATGGCATTGACGTCGTCACCCCGGGCGAGATTGGTCGAGGTGAAGCGGCCCTGATTGAAATCGGCCCGCTCGACCCGAACCACAGCACTCACGATGGGACGTTCGAGGCCCCGGATGTGGGGGCGCCAGACCGGCATCGCGGCATCGAGATAGAAGCCCCATTGGCGATCGGCCATCAGCTCACCGAGATCCTCAGGAATGTCGATCCGGCCCCAGGCGGTTTCACCACGAAGCGCCACCGGGCCGACGTCGGTGGCGAGGTCGACGGCCACGAGCGACAGTCGGCGCTTCGGGGCAACAACCACGCCGTCGGTCCGGTACGAGTTGTAGATCCCCCCATAATACGAGAGCCCGAGTTCGCCCCAGCGACGAACCGACGCCGCGACCCGGCCGGAGACCGCCGGGGAGCCGTTGTTGTCTTCGGCAAACCGTTCTTCGCTCTTGCCTGACGCCAGTCGGGTGCGGCCGTGCGGGTTCAAAATGATCCCGTCGCCGAGCCCATTGGTGAAGTAGGCGTCATAGGAGACTGAGAACCCCCTGGGGGCGAGGCGTCCGTGGACGCCGAAGCCAACCTCCGACAGGGTGGCGGGGATGATTTCAGTCGACACCAGCGGCCGGTCGACGAAGTCATATCGAGGGCTGTCGTGGTTGGCGTTGAAGGCGCCGATCGGGGGCAGGAGGATCCCGGCCCTCGCAACCAGCGACGGGGTAATCACGAAATCAACCAGCGCCGTCTCGAGGGCAATTTCCTCCGTACCGTGCTCGAACTCGAGTTCCGACAGAAACCGGATCCGCCGCCCGACCGCCGAGTAGAGGAAGATGTTGAAACGCCGGAGTTCCATCGACCAGCCTTCGCCCACCCCGTCGGTGACGAGGTACGAGCCGTTGGCTTCCGCATAGCCGCCGATGGCGGTCCGGCCGGCCGACGCGATGAAGGGCCGTTGAAAGATCCCGCCCTGGACCATGCCGGTATCCTGCACCGCGAGCGCGGCCACCATCAGGGCGGCAATCACAGTTCAATCACCACGTGGTCGCCCTCGATCACCGTGGCGAATTTCTGGAGCGGGCGCTCGGTCGGGCCTTTCAAGACTTCGCCGGTGTGGGTGTACTCGCTCCCATGGCAGGGGCAAACCAGCTTCTCGGCGGCGGGCTCCACCGGACACCCGCGGTGCATGCAACGGGTTGACACCGCGGAGTAGCCGCCGTCGGCGAGCCGGTGCAGGAAGATCGGCAGGTCTCCGCCTGGCGGATCGATCAAGGCGGACCCTTGGCGGGACAATTCGTCGATCCGGACCCGCAGCCGGCGACCCTGGACCGACACGTTGGCGAAATAGAACGGAATGCACCCGGTGGCCGACAGGGCGGCGCACCCGCCGACGACACCCTCGAGGCGATGGACGAATTGACGCCGGTTCATAGCGACCTCAGGAAGGCGAGCAACCGACCAACGTCACCGGCCGAAAGGCTCCGGAAGGCAATCCGGCTCGCGGTGGCTTCGCCGCCGTGGAGTTCGATGGCTTGCTCGAGAGTGGTGGCCCGGCCGTCGTGGAGGTAAAAGGCCCGGCCGCCCTGGGCTTGCTCGGCGAGGCCGATGCCCCAAAGCGGTGCCGTCCGCCACTCGGGGGTCGTGGCC
>JANNQX010000206.1:0-5728 GCA_031400975.1 Gemmatimonadota bacterium | reverse complement strand
GGGGGAACGACCACCGGAACGTTCGTGAATCCATCATCCTGGCCGGCCAACGAATTGGCCCTGAGCGTGACGGTACCAGTTCCTTCATTGCCGACATCATAGAGGACGTTGACGTTCTGAGACTGCCCCGGAGAAAGGGAGATGTTTCCCGGAGCCGTGCACGCAATGACCACGCTTGCCACCGAACAGGTGAAACTGATCGAAGCGCCAAAGCCGGAACCTGAGGATCGGCTCACCAAGAACGTGGCAGCGTGCCCGGTTGTATGAATGGTGCGATTGGGCTCCAGCCCGCCATCGGGTGTGACGGTGATCTGCGCCAAGGCGAGTGCCACATCCGCCGCTAGGATTGCCAGCGCTCCGACCAAGCCCGTCCCCAATCGTTTCCGTATCGACACGTTGCCGCTCCAGTAAGGGTCTGAAGCCTTCAACGCACACGGGGTGCCACCGTCCCCGCGCCCGAGGACCATTACAGATCAACCACTTACAGGCGCTGATGGCGCGTTCAGGGCCGACACAGTCTCACGAGTCTCGATACCGTATCGAGACTCGTGAGACGCCCGAACAGCCGCCACCGACAAGCCCCACCCCCTCAATCGACGGAACAGGGTGGCCCGCCCAACCCCAAGGAGCCCGGCCGCACGGATGACGTTCCACCCGGCCACCGCCAGCGTCTGGATGACCCGCTCCCGGTCGGCGTCCGAAGCAGGCCCTCCGAGGCCGCCAACCGGCAATCCAAGATCAATCGCTCGCACGATGTCCACACCGAACAGGCGGCGGTTGGATGACAGCACGGCGGCCCGTTCGATGGTGTGCCGCAGCTCGCGAACATTGCCTGGCCAGAGGTGATTCAACAGGGCGCCTTGGCAGCTCCGATCGAGGGCCTGGCCTACCCGCGCCGCAAAGTGCTCGGCTAAGGCCATCACGTCTTCCGGCCGCTCCGATAGCGACTGCAGTTCGATGACCACGCCCGACAACCGGTGGAGTAGGTCGAACCGGAGCAAGCGACGGTCGATTTCCCGTGCGTTCATAGCCTGCACCGCCGCAACGAAGCGCACATCCACCGCTCTCGGTCGGCTCTCGCCAACTCGCATCACCCAACCCTCTTCGAGCACCTTGAGCAACTTGACCTGCGCGTCGACTGGCATGCTGGCCAGTTCGTCGAGAAACAGAGTGCCATGGCCGGCCGACTCGATGTGACCAGGCGCATCCGCTAGGGCTCCGCTGAACGCCCCCCTTCGGTGGCCGAAGAGCTGTGCCTCGATCAACTCCCGCGGCAAGGCGCCACAGTTGATCTCCACTAGGCTCCCAGGCCGCCCGCTTAACCGGTGAATAGCCGAGGCCACGACCTCCTTCCCGCTCCCGGTCGGCCCGACGATCAGGATCGGCGTTGCTCGCGGCGCGAACCGCGCCGCCAACTCGAGCGCCGCCCGCATGCTGGCGGAGGCACTAATGATCGTCGCGTCGGTCATGGCGGTCCTCGGGCGGTAGGCGAAGCTCAGTCACCCGGTCGGCGTCTTCGTCGGTCTTGAGAATCCGCGGGGTCAGGAACAGATAGAGCTCGGTGGCACTGCTCCGCCGGCTGGCCCCACCGAACAGGCCCCCGATAATCGGGATGCCGGAGAGAATCGGGATCCCGGATTGACTCCGCTCCCGCTGCTGGTCCTTAAGCCCGCCAATCACGATAGTTTGACCATCCCGCACCAGGAGTTGCGTGCTGGCCTCCCGGGTCGAGATGATCGGCGCGTCGAACTGGACTTCATTGGTGGCCGCATTGATCTCCTGCTGAATCAGCAACGACACGTACCCGTCCTGATTGATGGTGGGCCGCACCAAGAGCTTGGTCCCGACATCGCGATACTGGACCACCTGATCCCGACTCGGCACATCGGTCGGCAGCGACCGGCTGACCTGGACAAAAGGACGCTGGCTTCCGACCAAGAGCCGGGCCTCGGTGTTATTGGACGCCACCAGCACCGGCCTCGACACGATTTCGAGCTGCCCACGGCTCTGAGCCATCCGAATCGTGGCGTCGATATCGCCCCGACCCAGTTTGAGCAGGCGGATGACGAGATCGCCCAGCCCGCCCCCAGCCACCCGGGCCTCGACCGAACCATCCGGACCCTTGGCCGGCAGAAAGAGGTCGGCGCCGAGCGAGAAGCTCTTGTTGCTCTGCGCCTCGACGATCAGGACTTCGATCAGCACCTGGAGCGGCCGGACGTCGATCTGCTGAAGCGCTTCATTCACCACCGTGAAATCCTCATCACTCGACCGAACGAAGATCGAGTTGGTCAGGTCATCGGCGACCACGGTCACCGCGCCGCTCAACACCGACTGCCCCGCCGCCTCAGCCACGGCGGGAGGCGGCGGCGTTCCGGCTGGGGGCACTTGTTGGCGCCGCAATTCATCGCCCAACGTTCCCGCCGAGAGGCCCGACCGGCCTGAAAACGGCCCACCGCCTCCGAACAGTTGGGTCAACGTGGCCGCCACATCGGCAGCGCGGGCGTGTTTCAACCGGACCACATGGAGCCGGATCGGGGCGTGGCCCAACGGAACCGGGGCCGGAGCCTCGGTTGGCTTGGGCAGAATCTGGAAATAGGCCGAGTCCTCGGTCATCACCAGGCCATGCGCCTCGGCGAGGCCTCGAAGCAGATGGACGGCGGCCACCCCGCTGACCGGCCGGACGGTCTCCAGCGACACCTTCACCGCCGGGATGTTGGCGGTGATCACCGGCTTCGGAAGGAAACGCCCGAAGAGCTGAAGGGCGGTGCGAAGATCGGCGTCGGCCAACCGAATCACGGTCGAGTCTGCCCCTTGGGCCAGGAGAACCATCATGACCACGGTCTTCATGGCGGCACCTCGTCCAGCCGAAGGGTCCACGTGGTGTCGACGCTGACAATCACGACCGACCGTGCCGTGATCGCGCGGATCTTGAGGCCCAGCGCCGTGTCGCCAACTACCACCACCCGGCCGGCCTCGGACCCGCCAAAGCCTTCGATGATGGCAGCCGGCACCGGTCCAAACGCAACCGCCGTCAACTTGAGGGATGGCTTCGGAAGCGACGTTGTGGGGCCACCCGGCGGCGCCGCCCGCTCCGCCGCTGGGGTTCGGTCGGCTCGAAACGGAGCCAGACCCACCAAGGCGGCCGCCGTGCTGTCGACCCGGGCTAGCCTAACGCCCTCGACGAATAGCTCCGGGCGACGATCGAGGCCAACCGCCGCCTCGGGCTGGACTACCCGGGGGGCGAACGACGCGGCGGCCACCCCGAGCCCAGTCAGGAGCACCAGGCCCGCTCCCACCCGAACGATCCCGACGACCGTCATTCCTCACCCGCCAGGTACCAACCCTCAACCATCACATCGGCCCGGATCTGCTCGGCCTGGCCCGGGGCCACCGCCTGGCTCAAGCTGAGCCGGACCTGCTCGACCGTGAGCAAGGTTGGCCCGAACTCGAGCCGCCTCATCAAGCTGAGTACACCGCGAAGGTCGCTTTGCCAAACAGCCCTGGCGGTAACTCGACGGAGCCGCCCGAACCCGACCGAATCCGACACCGCATCGGTCAGTTCCACCGTTGCGCCAGCGTGGACGATTGCCGCCTCCACCTGGGCCAACAGTTCGGCCTGCGCTTCCGGCTCGGTCCGACCTGGCACCAGCCGATCCGCCAACGCCAAGACTCGGGTCTTGAGCGAGTCAGCCCGCCGTTCGAGCTCAGGCAACGTCGCTATCAACCCTTCCTGCCGGACGACCACCTCCCTCGCCAACCGAACCCGGTCTCCCATCGCTCCAACGCCATGGGCCAGGGCCAGAACCACGCGCGCGGCTACCCCAACGGCAACCAGGGCGGCGCCGGCTCGGACTGCGATCCGCTCTCGCCCCGTCATGGCAGTCTGCCCCGGCCGGCGACGATCTCGAACGGCGCCATGCCGGGCACCCCGACAACCGCGCGGCCGCTGACCGGTGGCAACAGCCTCGGGCGCTCCAAGGACGGCCGCTTGCCTAACCGCTCCACCAATCGCGCCGGCGACACCGCGAGCCCGGCCAGCCGAATGCTGTCTCGATCCGCCGAGAGCGCCGTCAGAAACGCCTGATCCGGCAGCCCCGAGGCGGCATCGGCCAGACCGATGACCATTCGACCCCGCCGCCCCCCAATGCTGTCGAGGGCCCGGATCGTGATCGCCGTCTGATCGACCTGATGGCGCGCCTCGGCCACCGCGCCGGACGCTGGCTCGATTTCCGCCAGCCGACTCCGCAACTCGCGCTCCTCGATCCGAAGACTCGCGGTCCACCGCGCAGCCAACCCAAGCCACAACAGGGCGGCAGAGAACCCAAGCCAGCCCGCGAGCTTCCATTCCCGCCGGAGGCGCCGCCGACGCTCATTGGCCGGCAGTAGGTCCACGTTCGCACTCTCATAGCCCTCAACCACGATCCGCTCGACTCGGACACCGGCCAGCCGGAACCCTTCCACGGCGGCTTCCAGTTTCAGCGTCGGGGCGGCCACGACCAGTGCCAGCGGCGGCTTCCCAGTGGGTAGCCACCCTGCGTCGAGGGTCAGCGGTTCCTGGGCCACCCGGACAAACCGAGCAGGCTCCCCGCCGATGATCGCTCGGAGCCGGGCCTGACTCACTGGTGGAAGGGTCGAGATCCGCCTCACCTGCGCCAGGCCATCACCGAGCGCCAGCGTGATCCGCTTCACCCGAGTACCGGCGAGCTCCGCCCCAGCGGCGCGGCAGATCTCGGTGAGATCCTCGTCCGGTGGATTGGGCCGAACCAGCACCACAGGGCGCCGGCTCATTCCATCTCCTGGAGCAAGACCGCCAACCGGTGCCCGGCGTCTCGATACACGACCCGGCCATAGACTCGAATCGGCGACGGCCCGACCCCAGCCTCGATGTCGGCCACGAAGGTGGTGGCCCCACAGGGACCTTCGCAGGCTTCCACCGGCACGACGATCAGTTTCGGTCGGAGCCGCTCGATCACGTCGCGGTCGAAGCCGCGAACCCACTCGAGTTCGTTCACCGAGGCGAGCGCACCGTTCCGAGGTAGCCGGCGCCCGGCCGACCGATACCAGGTGTTCTCGGACCCACCGCCGCGCCCAGTTGAGTCCGGATCGATCCAATCCAGCAGGGCCGTCACGAGTGAGTCCTGGCCGATCACCGCCCGCAACCCGGCGCCGGTGCTTTGATTAGGATCAACCAATCCGTCGACCCCCACGAGCGTGGCGCGGCACCACGTCCGGCGACCCAGATCGACCGTATCAACGACGCGAGGCCCGGGATGCTCGGCAAACCGAGCTTCGAGGATCTGCTGACAAGCACTCCGCGCCCACGCCGCCCGGGCCTCAGTAGCTCGGTTGTGATGCGCGGTGGTCTCGACCCGGGTCCGGTCCATGACTCCAAACGCCACCCCGCTGAGCAGCACAACCACCCACAGCACCGACAGGAGAACGAAACCGCGCCGATTCATCCTCGGCTCCCCACCAAGTAGACCAGCGTGTCGGACCGAACCCTCGGCACCCGGTGCCAGAGAATCAACCGGACCGCGACCGGTGCCGTGGCCGGCGACTGCCATCCCCGAAGCCATTCGCTTCGCTCGCCACCGGTCAGTAGGTATTGGACATCGAGCGCATCGACGCCGGTTTCTAAGACCGAGGTGTCCCGACTACCGACGACTGCTGCCAGGGTATCGCGCCACAGGCCCAGGCTCACCCGGCGCCGCTCGGCCCAACCACTGGG
>JANNQX010000205.1:0-19278 GCA_031400975.1 Gemmatimonadota bacterium | reverse complement strand
ATGAAGATACGTTGACTGGACTGACATTGCGCCGTAGGTTGTTGGGGTAGTTCCCGCCTTCCGTACTAAACCCTCTTGTCCATGGACTCGCTCATGTCCTCTGAGCACAAAGAGCAGTGGGGCAGTCGCCTTGGAGTCATCCTGGCCGTCGCCGGTTCGGCGGTTGGCCTGGGCAACTTCCTGCGGTTCCCCGGCCAGGCTGCCGCCAACGGCGGTGGTGCCTTCCTGATTCCTTACTTCTGTGCCTTGCTATTGCTGGGCATTCCGATCGGCTGGGCCGAATGGGCCATGGGCCGGTACGGCGGAAAGAAGGGGTTCCACTCGGCGCCGGCGATCATGGGCCTGTTCGCCAAGGGCAGTATGGGGCGGTACCTCGGCGTGGTTGGTGTCCTGATTCCGCTGGCGGTGTCGTTCTACTACATCTTCCTCGAGACCTGGACCTTCGGGTACTTCCTCAAGTACCTGACCGGTGGTATCGGGGTGCCCCAGGGGGTTCCGATTGCCGAGCAGACGGCGGCGGCCGCGTCGTTCTACAACAGTTTTACCGGGGCCTCGCAGGACGGTCTGCTGTTCACCGGCGACTCCAAGTTCACCATCATTTCCTGGGTCATCGTCTTCGCCGTCAATCTCTACTTCGTCTTTCGGGGGTTGTCGAAGGGCATTGAGAAATTCTGCTCCTACGCGATGCCGGCGATGGCGGTTTGCGCCCTGATCGTGCTGGTGCGGGTCTTAACCTTGGGCACGCCGGATCCGGCCCATCCCGACCAGAGCGTTCTCAACGGCTTGGGTTACATGTGGAACCCGGACTATTCCAAGCTTGGCAACGCCCAGACTTGGTTGGCGGCGGCCGGTCAGATCTTCTTCAGCTTGTCGGTCGGATTTGGCGTCATCATCAACTACGCTTCCTACATGAAGCCCAAGGATGATGTGGCGCTTTCAGGCCTGACGGCAAGCGCCACCAACGAACTGTTCGAGGTTGGCTTCGGCGGCATGATCACGCTGACGGCGGCATTCGTCTTCCTTGGGCTTTCGGGGACGACGGCCGCGGTGGCCAACGGCTCCTTCAGTCTGGGCTTTGCGACGCTGCCGGTGGTGTTCGCCCACATGGGTGCGTTTGAGAACGTCGTCGGGGCGCTGTGGTTCTTCATGCTGTTCCTGGCCGCCATCACGAGTTCCCTCTCGATGTACCAGCCGGCCGTCGCACTGATGAAGGAGGCCTTGGGCTGGAGCCACGGCAAGGCGACCACCCTGATCGCGGCCTTGGGCACGGTCGGCGCCGTGTTCACGTTGTGGTACACGCAGGACGGGGCATTTTGGCACACAGTTGATGATTGGGTCGGCACCTTGCTGATCTATCTGATGGCAGCGGTTCAAATCATCTACTTCGGCTGGGTGTTCGGGATCGACCGGGGCTGGAAGGAACTCCACAGTGGCGCCGCAATCCAAGTTCCGCCGGTGTTCAAATTCGTGATGAAGTACGTTGCGCCGGCCTACTTGATCATCATCTTCGTGGCGTTCTGCTTCCAGAATCTCGGCGGGTGGATCACGGCGGCGTGGGCCACGCCCGGTTCGCGGGTTGGGGTCCTGGTCATTCTGGCGACGTTGATGTTTTTGCTGGTCGTGGTGAAAATAGGCGAGACCCGCTGGCGCGCTCAGGGCCTCGATATCGACGATACTAAACCCGCGGACTGACGAGGAACTGACCCATGACGATCGGTGGCTGGATCACGATGACGGTGTCCCTCGGCTTTGTGTGGGTGGGGACGTTCTGGTGCTTCAAGAAGGTGCTCTCGGCACCTGGTGAGGAAAAGGCCCCGCCCGGCTTCGGGCCGTGAGCGCCTTCAGATGATAGTTTTCCGGGGCCGGTGCGGGTGTGCCGGCCTCGGTCGTTTTCGTCCCATGACAACAGGATTTCAATGCGGAAGACAATCGCGGCGGTCGCGGTGGGCTTGGCGGGATGGGGTTGCGCCAAGGCGGAGAAGAGCGGCAGCGGTACGACCGGTGGTGCCCGTCCGGTGTTGCCGGAGGCGGCCTCAGCCGTGCTGAAGGAGCAGCCGCTGCTCGACGAGATCACGATCCTCGCCTCGGACTCGTTCCTGGGCCGCTCGCCGGGAACCGTGGGTGAGGACCGGACGGTGGCGTATCTGGAACAACAGTTCAAGGCCATCGACCTCGAGCCGGGCAATCCGGATGGGACCTACATCCAACAGGTGCCGTTGGTCGGGATCACCCCGAAGCCGACGCCGGCGTTGGTCCTCACCAAGGGCTCCACCAAGCGAGTGCTGGCGTTCAAGACCGACGTGGTGGCGTGGACCAAGCACGTCGCCGACTCGGCGGCGATCGCCAACTCGGAGATGGTGTTCGTCGGCTACGGGGTCCAAGCTCCGGAATTCGAGTGGGACGACTACAAGGGACTCGATGGCGCCGGGAAGACCTTGGTGATGCTGGTGAATGATCCGCCCCTGGCCGACTCGACCCAGTTCGGCGGCAAGGCCATGACGTACTATGGCCGGTGGACCTACAAGTACGAACAAGGGATCAAGCACAACGCGGCAGCCGTGCTGATCGTTCATGAGACCGGCCCGGCCGGCTACCCGTTTGCCGTGGTGCAAGGCAAGACCGGCGAACAGTTCGACTTGGTGACGCCGGACAAGAACCTGGGCCGGGCCCCGATCGAAGGGTGGATCACGCTCGACCAGGCCAAGGCGCTGTTCACGATGGCGGGGCACGACTTTGACGGCCTCCGCGTCAAGGCGGCGACCCGGGATTTTGCGCCGGTGCCGCTCGGGGTGTCGGCCTCGATGACGATTAAGAACGGCCTCCGGACCGTCCAGTCGCGAAACATGGTGGCCAAGATCACCGGCAGCGATCCCAAGCTGAAAGACGAGTACATCGTCTACACGGCGCACTGGGATCACTTCGGGATCGGCGACAAGGTGAACGGCGATTCGATCTACAACGGCGCCCTCGACAACGCCTCGGGCACCGCCGGGATGTTGCAGATCGCCCGGGCCTTCAAAGCGTTACCGACACCCCCGAAGCGATCGATTCTGTTCTTGGCGGTGACCGCCGAGGAGCAGGGACTGCTGGGGTCGCAGTACTACTCGGTGACGCCGCTCTATCCGCTGGCCAAGACCCTGGCCAACATCAACATCGACGGGCTCAACCTCAGCGGCCGGACCAAGGATTTGACCGTGATCGGACTAGGCGCGTCGGAGCTCGATGACTACATCCGCGATGCGGCGGCCCTCCAGAGCCGGGTGATCCGGCCCGATCCGGAGTCGGAGAAGGGGTATTACTACCGATCCGATCACTTCAACTTCGCCAAGCAGGGAGTTCCGGCGTTGTACGCCGAGGGAGGCGTGGACTATATCGGGCAACCGGCCGACTATGGGATCAAGGCGCGGGAGCAGTACGTCGCCGAGGATTACCACAAGCCTTCGGATCAGATCAAGCCGTTTTGGAAACTCGACGGAGCGGTTGAGGACCTGCGACTGTTGTTGACGGTAGGGTACTGGGTGGCGGAAGCCGAACGGTTTCCGGAGTGGCGGCCGGGGAATGAGTTCCGGGCCGGCCGGGAGAAGCAGCTGGGCCGCTAGATCGCGGCGGCGGTTTTGGGTGCCTCGGTGATGGCGACGGTGGCGCCACGGTTGACCAGGATCCGAACGTTGTTGCTCTTGGGATCGATGGGCAGCATGAAAAAGGTGTTGCCCAGGGGTGGAAATCGATTCGACATCCCCACGATCGTTTCGCCGTCCTCGAACTTGATGGCCACTTTGCGGCCGCCAACCAGCCTGGGGTCGCCCGGGGTTGGGTCGGTGGCTTCGTTGTGGGCTGGATTGCCGGCGGGGTCTTTGACGAAGAACAGCGCCTTCAAGTCGATGAACCGAACTTCGACCACCTTCTGATCGGCTCCCCGAATGTGACAGGTCTTTTTGGTCGGATCGACGTTGAGGCTGGTACCCTTCATGGTGGTACCGTCCCGGAATCGGGCGACAACGTGGTTGGTGATCATGGCGACCTCCGACGCATGTCCCGTGCCCGACCACTAGCGTGTCAACTGCCGAAGGAAGTCGTTTGACCAGTGATGCTAACCATTTGTGAGGTAATATGTTAGGCATGCTCGCTCGGGTTAGGATTGGGGTGGCATTCGGCGGTCTTGTCTGGGCCACGGGGGGTGATGCCCAGTCCCCTGCGGGTGGGGGTCGCGTTTCGCCCTCCGGATTTGAGGACCTCAAGTTCCGAATGGTGGGACCCAGTCGGGGCGGCCGGGTGACCGCGGTGGCGGGCATCGCCGGCCTGCCGGGAACGTTTTTTATGGGGAGTACCGGGGGTGGGGTCTGGCGAACGGTCAACTCCGGGATCAGCTGGGAGAACATTTCGGATGGGTTTTTCGCCACGCCATCGATCGGTTCGATCGACGTGGCCGATTCGGATCCCAACACGATCTTCGTAGGCACCGGTTCAGACGGGATTCGGAGCAATGTCATTGGCGGCCGGGGTGTGTACCGGTCGACCGACGCCGGTGCCACGTGGCGACTGACCGGCCTCGAACGGACCGGCCAGATCGGCGCGGTCGTGGTTCACCCGACGGATCCTCGGGTAGTTTTTGTCGCCGCGATCGGACAGGCTTTTCAGCCGAACGCCGATCGGGGAGTCTACCGGACGACGGATGGCGGTGCCACGTGGCAACAGGTCCTGTTCGTTTCCGATTCGACCGGTGCGGCGGATATCGAATTGGCGCCCGACAATCCCCGGGAGGTCTACGCCACGATGTGGCGAGGGGAGCGGAAGCCATGGACCATCATTAGTGGGGCTCGGGAAGGCGGGGTTTACAAGAGCCATGACGGTGGCGACACCTGGACCAAGCTAGGCGGGGGACTACCAACGGGATTGTTCGGCAAGGCGGATCTCGCGGTATCGGCCGCTGATCCGAACCGGGTCTATGCGTTGATCGAGGCCCCGGTCGGCGAGGGGGGCGTGTACCGGAGCGATGATCGCGGGGCCACCTGGCGGTTAATGAGTACCCAGGCCTCACTGCTCGACCGGCCCTTCTATTACACCAACATCGACGCCGATCCGACCAACGCCGACCGGTTGTTCGTGAACTCGACCAGCTTCTTCGTGTCACCCGATGGGGGTCGGAGTTGGCAGCGGCGGCCGGTCCCCCACGGCGACAACCACGATATGTGGATCAACCCGAAGAATCCGAAGATCTGGGTTCAGTCGAACGACGGCGGCGCCAATGTGACCCAAGATGACGGCGTCAGTTGGTCGACCCAGTTGAATCAACCGACGGCGGAGTTGTATCAGGTGGCGGTCGACGACGCGACGCCCTATTGGATCTACGCGGGCCAACAGGATAACTCGACCATTGCCGTGCCGAGTCTCCCGCCCCACACCTGGGGCGTCGACCAGCCGGCGGGGTTATGGAGGCAAATCGGCGGCTGCGAGACCGGGCCGGCCATTCCGAAGCCGGGCGATCCGGCGATTACCTACTCAAACTGCAAGGGGCAGTTCGGGGTCTACAATCACCGGACCGGGCAGGAGCAGGTGTATTGGGTTGGTGCCCGGGATCTCTACGGTCACAATCCGAGAGAGTTGCGCGACAGGTTTCAGCGGGTCAGCCCGATTCACGTGTCACCTTACGCGCCGTATCCGGTGTATCACGCCTCGCAGTATCTCTATCGGACCGACAACGAGGGCAAGACCTGGAATCGGATTTCGCCCGACCTCACGGCCAACGAACCCCAGGGTCAGGTCCTTTCGGGCTCTCCGATTACCCGGGACATTACCGGCGAGGAGTATTACAGCGCCATTTATGCAGTCCAGGAATCGCGCCTCGAGCGGGGTGCAATCCTGGTCGGGGCCAATGACGGGCCGGTGCACATCACCCGGAACGGCGGGGCCACGTGGGCCAAAGTGACACCGGCCGATCTGGCGCGGGGCGGCCGGATTCAGAGCGTCGAATGGTCGCGGCATCGTCGCGGCAAGGCGTATTTCGCGGCGTATCGGTATCTGTTGGGCGATTGGCGGCCCTACATCTACCGAACCACCGACTACGGGAAGACGTGGGTCCGCCTGACGTCAGGTCATAATGGTATTCCGGCCGACTACCCCACCCGGGTCGTTCGGGAAGATCCAAGTCGAGAAGGCCTGCTCTATGCCGGCACCGAATTCGGGCTCTTTGTCTCAACTGATGACGGGGGGACCTGGCATCCGTTTCAGGCCAATCTCCCGGTCTCTCCGGTAACCGACATTGTCGTCCACCAGAACGACCTGGTCCTTTCGACCATGGGCCGTTCGTTTTGGGTCCTGGACGATCTCTCTCCGCTCCAGCAGATCGATTCGGTTGACCGAGCCCAACCTGGGTACTTGTTCGTACCGCGGCCGGCCATCCGGCTCCGATATGCGGTTGGGTCACGGGAATCCGCCGAGGCAACGTATCCGCCCCCCGGCACCTACTTCGACTACTTCCTGTCGAATGCGTCGAGTGGCGATGTCCGGTTAGAGATTCTCGATGGGTCCGGCTCACTTCTGCGGGCGTTTTCGAGTGCTGGGCCTGCCGACAGCACTGAGGTGCCGGCGCAGAACGCGATGCGGCGGTTCGAGGTCGAGAAGCTCGGTCCGTCACGGTTGTCGAAATCGGCCGGTCATCATCGGTTTCGGTGGGACTACGCCTTGGCGGGGCCGTGGGATGCCAATTCGTCGCGGGCGGGCCAAAATGGACCCTGGGTCGCACCGGGGGCCTACCAGGTTCGCCTAACGATTGGGGCTTGGTCCTCGACCCGGTCGTTTCGGGTCCTCCCGGATCCGCGCCTTACCAAGGAAGGTCTGACGGCGCTCGACTACCGAAACCAGCTCTCGACGGCCCTTGCCGCCCGCGACCTGGTGAGCGCGGTCAGGGGGTTGGTCGCGAAGGTCGCGCAGCGACGAAAGACCGACGCCAGTCCCGGATTGGCCGAGCTGGCGGGAACGCTCACCGCGGGACCCGGCCGCTACCCGACGCCCCGGTTGGAAGAACATGCCGACTACCTCTATCGGATGACCCAGAGTGCCGACCAGCGGCTGGGCCGCGATGTGACCGAGCGCTTGGCGGAGCTCCGGGGCCAACTGGCCAAGGCCGAGGCGGTGTTCAAGACGCTGGTGCCCTGAGCTCCACCCACTCTCTGACATGTCCATGTCAGGGACCTTTCATCGCCATGGTGGGTGGAGTCAAGACTCCACCATGGCGACGACAAGTCGTTTGCGGGTCCGGGCCTGATCGATCAGAATCCGCCGCATGGCTTGGGCGGCGATGACGAAGAAGTGTTTTCGGTCGGCCGGCAGCAGTCGTTCCCGCTCGGCCAATCGGAAGTACGCCTCGGTACCGGACCTCCTTGGTTCCGATGTCCAGCACGGCTGAGCGCCAGTTCGATGGTGGCTTGGCTCGGGAGGAATTGCTCGGCCCGCCACCTCGGGGTTAGGCCGAGCTTGAGGGCCGAATCAGTCTGGGCGGCGAGGGCTTTGAGGGGCAAGCCAAGGACAACGGCCGCGCGAAGTAACGGAATCCACATGCCGACATGGGGTTACTCCTGCGCTGAGTTGGACATCAGGTCTGCATCGTCAGTCCAATTCGTCGAGGGACTTGGGCCAATCTTGTTTCAGTAGCCGAGACAGGGCCCGGTCGGCTAGCAGTCGGCCTTCCGTCTGGCAACGAGCACAGTAGTTGGTTTCGTTATCCGCGTAGCGGATGCGCTGGACTTTGCTGCCACAAACTGGGCAGGGTTGGCCGAACTTGCCGTGGACGGCCATCTCCGGTCGAAATGCGGTGACTTTCTCGGGGAAGGCGCCGTTTCGCTCGTCGGTGAGCTGCTTGGTCCAATGGGCAAGCACCTGCCGGCAGGCGTCGTAGAGCCGGGTGACCTCCGGCGTGCTGAGGTTCCGAGTCAGTTGCAGGGGCGAGATCCTGGCGGTATGAAGGATTTCGTCCGAAAACGCGTTGCCAATCCCATCGAACGCTCGAGGATCGGTCAGGGCTCGCTTGAGGGTGTGGTTTCCCAGCGTGAGCCGATCGGCGAACGCAGGCTCGGTGGCTTCGAGGACGTTGAGCCCTCCGCGCTCGAACTGCTCGAGTGCCGTTCGGCGCACGACATGGAGCGACGCCCGCCGTTTGCTGCCGGCCTCGGTGAAGACGAGGGTCCCGTCATCGAAGTCGAAGCCGGCCAAGGCAAACTTGGCACCGATCGCGGCCCCCGCCGCCTTCCAGTGCAACCGTCCAGCGATCATCAAGTGGATCACGCGCCATGCATCGTGCTCGAGGCCGATCGCGATTCGTTTGCCGATCCGCTCCACCGCGACCACCCGTTGGCCGGCGCACTCGCTGATCGGCGGCTCGACCGTTCGGAGCAAGAACAGGTTCTTGAGGCGCACGCCGAGCAGGGTGTGCCCCATGATCCGCTCCCTCAGCGCGTCCCGGTAGTTGAGGATGTCCGGCAGTTCGGGCACTGGCGACTCCCCCGACAAATTCTCGATGGAGAGCGCGGACCGCCAGGGGCCCCTCGTCCTCCTGGACGACCAATGTCACATTGATCACCTCAATGTTGACCTCTTTCACGGCATTGAACAAGCGGTGGAGGGCACGCCGCCGGCCCGGTAGTCTGGACGAGGTGGTATTTTGCATCAAGGCCGGATCCACAACTCTGTCGCGGGAGGCTAGTCTGATGTCCCACACCACGCTTTCCCAGGGTGAATTGGTCCGCTACAGCCGGCATATCGTGTTACCGGACGTTGGGCTCGCGGGCCAGGAGCACCTCAAGGCATCGCGAGTTCTGATTGTTGGTTGTGGCGGCCTCGGCTCGCCGGCAGCGTTGTACCTCGCGGCGGCGGGGGTCGGGCATTTGGGTCTCGTCGATTTCGACGTGGTCGATGCCTCGAACCTCCAGCGACAAATCCTCCACAGTACCAGCGCGATCGGCCAGTCCAAGCTGGCCTCGGCCGAAGCGCGGCTGCTGAATCTCAATCCCTACGTGAAGGTCGAGCGGTACGATACGAGACTCTCGGCGGCGAACGGGCTCGAGATTGTCGAAGGCTACGACGTCGTGGTCGACGGGACCGACAATTTCTCGACCCGATACCTCGTCAATGATGCGTGCGTGATTCTCGGGGTACCCAACGCCTACGGAAGCATCTATCGGTTCGAAGGCCAAGCCTCGGTCTTCGGGGCCACGGACGGTCCCTGCTATCGGTGTCTCTTTCGGGATCCGCCGCCGGCCGGCGCAGTACCGAACTGCGCCGAAGGAGGAGTGCTCGGGGTTCTTCCCGGTTTGGTCGGGACGATCCAGGCCACGGAGGCCATCAAGTTGTTGCTCGGGATTGGGCGGCCGTTGATCGGGGAGCTGCTCACGATCGATGCCTTGGAGATGCAATTTCGCCGGCTCAAGGTTCGCAAAGATCCTGAATGCCCGGTCTGCGGCACTCGGGCCATTCGGGAGTTGGTCGACCACGAGGTCGAGTGCGCGGTCCCGGAGCCGAAAGAGCGGGATCTCACCGCGCTGGCGTTGGCGGAGCGGCGGCGGGCGGGGCGCGACTTATTCTTGGTAGACGTCCGGGAACCGCATGAGTGGGCGATTGGAAGGATCGACGGTGCCGTGCTCATTCCGTTGGGTGAGGTGCTGGAGTCGCTCGACCGGATTCCGCGGGATCGCGACGTGGTGGTGTACTGTAAAGGGGGCACCCGAAGCGCCCAGGCGGCGGATCTTCTGGTGGCGAAAGGGTATCAGCGGGTCGAGAATCTGCTCGGCGGGATCCTGGCCTGGGGCGCAGAAGTCGACCCGTCATTGCTCCGATACTGACCCTCGGATCAGAATTCGAGCGCGGTGCCGATCCGGATGGTGCGGGGGGCCAGACGATTGCGGACGGCACCAAGGCGCCCGGTGGCGAAGGGGTCCGTTTCGCCGTTGTAGGACGTCTGGACCTCGGTGACCGTGGAAGAGCCCAGCAGGTTGAAGGCATCCACGGTGACCCGAAGGTCGTTTCGGCCCAGGGAAAAGGTGCGCTCAAGCCGGAGATCGACCGTCATACGAGCTGGATACTTGTAGGCGCCTCGGGGTTGGACGAAGATTCGCTGGCCGGTCGTCGTTCCCATGAAAAATCCTCGGAGCCGCCGGAGCCGCTCCGGGGTGATGTCGGGCCGATCGGCCTCGAATTCGAAGAGGAGATTCGAAAGGGTCAGGGTTGGTGTGTACCGGTCACCACTGGCGTAGCTCGAAAACACCGATCCGCGGAACCCGAGCGGAAGGTCACCCCCGATGCGGGCCTTGATCTCGAGGCGAGACTGGTTGGACAGGTTGCCTAACGCATCGAAACTTTCGTTGAGGCGGACGTAGGGGCCCGCGGATGAACCTCCGTTGTCGTCAGGACCCGCCACTGAGTTGAGATTCCCTTCCAAGTCCGTCACCGTTCCGCCGAGGTCGAACCACCAGGTTGGGTAGCGGGCCTGGACCCGGAGCTGGAGCTGATCGAACCGGCGGCGGGCGCCCGGCACGTTGGTTAGCACGAGGTCCGGGTCGTAGCGGAGCGCCGCGACTTGCTCGGGGGTCATGCCGGGCGGAAGGAATTCCGGCCCCATCACGGCCCCGGATTGTAGCTGGTTCCACCAAAACAGGATGTCTTCATTGGACACGGCCAGGCGGGCAAGCCGCAACGGCTGTCCATTGAGGAAGAAGGCTGAGAAGAACCGGTCGAGGACGGCGACGTTGGTAAAGATCGTATAGTTGGAGGCCAAGTTTCGATCGACCAAGGCCACCATGTTCCGGTTCCGCCGGGCGACGTACACCGCCTCGGCTTTCCAATGCGATCCAAAGGTCTTCTCGATGCCTAGTACCGCTTGATCGACGAAAGGTTGCCGATAATCGGTGACCACACCGGTTTCGCTCAGGCGGGTGGTTTCGACCCGCCGGAACAACCGTTGGGCGGCCAAGGCGTTCCGCTGGGCGGTCGACATCGTAGTGGTTGGATCGGTGAAAGGCACTCCGGAGAACTCCCATCGTTCCTCGTCTTGGTAGACCTCGCTACCGGCGGAGCGGTCGAAGAACGAAGCGAACAGGCTCTGATGGTAGCGGCCCCAATGGGCCTTGATCGCGAGGGTGCCGTCCCTGGTCACGGCGTAGCTGAGGCCGATGCGGGGATCGAGGCCAGTGGTCCGGACGACCGGCTGAAGGTTGCCGGTTGGATCGCCAAGGCTTCCGGTCCACCGCCCAATTCGGAGCCCGGGACTGACGGTCAGTCGGGTCCCGATCCGAAAGTGGTCTTGGATGTAGCCGGCACTGTTTTCGGTCTTGGAATCGAGGGCAATGTCTCCCCCCCAGGTACTGGTGATAGCGCCGTTGAAGCTCCAGGTGGATGGGTTCGCGGGATCGAACGCGGGCGGGGAGGTCCGATAGCCTGGGCGCCAGGTGAGGCCGCCAGTCCGAGCACGATAGTAGCTCCAGCTCGAGGCGCCCAACTCGCCGCCGATTTTGAGATGGTGCTCGGCGCCCAGGAAGCGGACGTAACGGTCCCACTGAGCGGTCAATGCCGCCGTTGAAGGGCGCCTTCGCTCGGCAAAGACGGCATTTTGATACTCCAACGGGTCCACTTGATTGACGATCTGGACGGCAGGTATCGTCGCCGGCTGATAGGGGAGTCGGTCGTCGCTCCCCTGGTACCCGGACAGTTTGACTTCGAGAAAACTCCGGGCGGACCAGGTCCGCTGCCACGAAAGGCTACTGAGCCAGGAGCCGGCGGTAAGGCGCTGGGTTGCGGAGGCGCGCCGGAATCCGGTTTGCCCGAACCGGTCGCCCTCGGTATCGAAGCGAGCGATCGATAGGTCGAGGTGATCGGTGGCTGTCGGTTGCCAGGTGAGCTTCCCGAGGAATTTCCGCTCGGTCTCTTTGGGCGGGTCCGACACGAATGGTCCGACGGCGTCGGAAAACTGGTCGAGGACTCGGAGGTTTCGCCGGACCACCTGGCCGAAAAGAGCATAGAAGAGCCGGTCTCGAACCAGGGGGCCGCGCCAATGACCATCGGCCTCAAGCCGGTCACTGACTTCCGAGCCGGCCTCGCCGGGAACTAGATTGGAGCCGTTGAGCCGACTGGCTTCCGTCGCAAGCCGAAGGGCTCCCGACCGTCGGTTGCTGCCCGACTTGGTGACGAGATTAATGATGCCACCTTGGAAGTTCCCGTGTTCAGCGCCGGCGCCGAGCCCCCGCACTTGGATTTCCTCGATCCAACTCGGACTCGGTTGGAGGAGGTCGCCCCCAATGCCCGGGTGATTGACGGCCACGCCGTCGATTTGATAGTTGTTGGCCTGGGCCGTTGCCCCACCCCAGACTTGATCGGGCCGGGCTCCGTTGACGAACCGAACCAGCTCGCGGGCCTCGTTCGGCAAAGGCAAACGGGACAGCTCTCGGGCGGTGATCGCGGTGCCGAACTCGGTGCCCTCGGGGTCGATCGTCACGACCGGCGCGGTCACGACCAACGAGTCCAGCGTTCGGACGGCGGCCTCGAGCCTGATGACCAGCCGGGTGATCGACCCGGCGTCCACGCCGACCCGGTCGAGGACCGTGGCCCGATAGCCGATCCGCCGCCCGGTGAGGCGAAACTCGCCGGGGACGAGGAAACCAATCCGGAAATTGCCGGCCGAGTCGGTCAGGAGCTCTTGAGCGAACCCCCGATCAGGTCGGGCGATTCGGATCGAGGCGGCGCCGATGGGGGTACCCGCGAGGTCGGTTACCCGGCCCTGAATGGTCCCGGTTGAGGCAACCTGGGCGACGGCGGGAGGTCCGATCAGCAGGAGCATTCCGGTCAGGCCGGGCAGCCGATTTAATCGGGGCATGAGGTTACCTCAAGCTAAGGCCCCGGCTGAGGCACGGGACGAACTGCTGCGTACGTGCCACAGTTGAGGCTCCGTCGCCTCAGAAAACTGGAGTATCTTGATGGTGACGTGCTACAGCGAGGCTGGGCATGTGACGGCTTCGATCGACACGGTTCTTGCAGATTCGGCCCGATAAATCCATGATCCAAATGTCGAAGAAGGAACCATTGCGATGAAGGTACTGCTGACGGGAAACCGAGGGTACATCGGGTCAGTTATGACCCCGATGCTGATCGAGGCCGGCCATGAGGTGGTCGGGCTCGACGCCGACCTCTATCGGCGGTGCACCTTTGCGGCGGGAGGTCGGATTGCCGAGGTCCGAACCATCGTGAAGGACGTGCGTGATGTCGAGGCCCGCGATCTCGAAGGCTTCGATGCGATCATCCACTTGGCGGCATTGTCGAATGATCCTCTGAGCGACCTCAATCCCGATTTGACCTACGCCATCAACCACCGGGCCAGTGTCCGGATTGCCGAATTGGCGAAGCAGGTTGGGGTTGGTCGGTATCTGTTTGCGTCGTCGTGTTCGAACTACGGAAAAGCCGGCGACAACATGATCGACGAGACGGGAGCGCTCAACCCGGTCTCGGCGTACGGTCAGTCGAAGGTGTGGGTGGAGCGGGATGTGGCGCCGCTGGCGGGAAACGGATTCTGTCCGGTGTTCCTTCGACCGGCCACGGCGTACGGAGTTTCGCCTCGGCTGCGGTTCGACATTGTGCTGAACAATCTGGTGGCCTGGGGGATGACGAAGGGTGTCGTGCTGCTCAAGTCGGACGGCACTCCGCTTCGGCCGATCGTCCACATCGCGGACATTTCCAGGGCGTTCATCGCCGCGTTGGAGGCTCCCGCCGCGGTGGTGAGCGGCCAAGCGTTCAACGTGGGGCAGACGGCTCACAACTACCGGATCCGGGAGATCGCTGAAATCGTGGCCGAGGTGGTCCCGAACTGCCGAATCGAGTTGGATGCCGCCGCGGGTCCAGACAACCGGTCATACCGGGTGAGCTTCGAGAAGATCGCCAAAGCCCTGCCGGCGTTTCAGCCTCAGTGGGACGCGCGGAAGGGCGCCATTCAGCTCTACGAGTCCTATCGCAAGTCCGGCGTGACGTTGGAAGAGTTCGAAGGTCCCCGGTATCTCCGGGTCGCCCATATTCGGAAGGCGATCGCCGACGGCGTCCTCGACCAGGACTTGCGGGTCACCCAGCCAGCCGGCCAGCCGAGCTAGCTTTTCGTCAACCGGGGTTCTGATGTGAAGATCCAGAAAACGACGCTTCAAGACGTGCACCTGATCCAGATGCAGCCCCATCGAGACAACCGGGGTTACTTCGGCCGTTCGATGTGCATGAAGGAGTTCGCCGCCCACGACCTGGAGGTGAGCTATCCGCAGCACAATACGGCTTTCTCGCACACCAAGGGTACGATTCGGGGGATGCACTTCCAGGTTGACCCCCACTACGAGGTGAAAGTGGTACGGTGCGTATGGGGGGCGGTCTTCGACGTCGTGGTCGACCTGCGGCCCTGGTCGCCGACCTATCTCAAGTCGGAGGGGTTCGAGCTTTCATTTGAAAACGAGCGGCAACTCTATGTGCCGCGCGGGTTCGCCCACGGGTACCAGACGCTCCAGGACAACACGGTGGTCAACTATCTCTGCTCGGCCTTCTACGTTCCGGACTCGAATGGCGGCTATCGGCCGAACGACCCGGCGTTCGGGATCACCTGGCCCCTGCCGGTGTCGGTTATCTCCGAAAAGGACCAGGCCTGGGCCGACTTCAAGAAGTAGTTGGACCTACTCGGCTCTGAGCATGTTGTTGTCGCTGAGCATCTTCGCGGCTCGATGGATCCGTTCGAAGGGCATTTTGGCCCGGGTGGCGATGTCGAGCAGCGTCCTGGTGCCGTCGGTTTGATTGAGGACCCAGAAGACCGGCAGGTTCGCGTCGTAGGCGCTCTTGTCGCCGCCAATTGCCCCGTAGAGCCCCCGCTTGCCCAGGTTCGGTTCGCACTGCGGTACTAAGTTGACCGGCTTGTAGTCGTTTTCCAGAATGTCGATGATCTCGAGCACGTGTCGGTAGGACCGTTCCATCGAGGCGCCATCGATGAAGCTGAGATTGTCGGCCGAGGTGTGATACTCCGGAAACGCGCCAAACTTGCTCCGGGACAGGAGTCCGACGGCCAGATTGAACGCCGGTGAACAATACTGGCGTTCATCGTACCCGTAGGGCCAGAAGTCGAGGATGTTGGGATTGGCTTCATGTTCGCGAAGGACATGCTCGACCGCCACATCGACGAGGGCGTTGCCACGCTGGCTTCGCTTGTAGGTCGGGCCGCCGGGATCGCCGACGCAGGACAGGATGATGCCGTGTTTGACCTTGTGGTAGGTGTCTTGGTTCCGGGAGAGCCAGGTGATCGAGCCGATCGTTCCAGGAGCGAAGATAAAGCGGTACGAGTAGCGGGTCTTTGCACCGGTCAGGGCCCGTGCCAAATGGGCGTTGAGGCTGATGCCGGAGCAGTTGTCGTTGGCGAGCGATGGATGACAGCAATGCGACGAGAACAAGATCTCGTCGTTGGTTTCGCCTTGAATGAAGTACTCGCCGTACGTCAGAGACCCCTGGTCGTTGTGGTCGGAGTCGATGAAGACTTCGTAGATGCCATCGGCCAATTGGGTGAGTTGGTTATGGGGCATGCAGAAACCCCAATTGTCATTGTAGTACGAAGTCCGATATGGGATCAGATCGGGCTGATCGGGCATCGTGAAGATTTTCTTTTTAAGCTCGGCGAGCGGCAGTTTGGCGTGAATCGGACTGCTGTAATTGAGGACGTGGAGGTTGTGCCGTTTGAAATCCACGATCTTTTGGCCCGACGGATCTTTGATCCAGGCATCTCGAATGTTCCATTCTCGTGGGATGGTCCAGTCGAACGCCGGCGTTCCCGAGGGCACCTCGTGAACGGTGAGGTCAATGAGGCGCCGGACATGGCCGAGGGTTTCTCGGACCCCGTTGCCTGTGATGCTTCGACAGATGGGGAAAATGGTCGAAGCGAAGGCGTGCATCTCGGTCCCAACGCCTTCCTGAAACAGCGTATTGGCCAGCGAATCACGGATTCCGGGCATTCGTTTGGGACCTTAGGAGCAGTGTGGGTTTTAGGGCGGGGCTGAGATCGATTGATGCAGGAAATGGGCCGATCGAGGCGATCAGTGCCGGTCCGGACAAATGCCCGTAAACCTTTGCGGCGAAGTGCTTTGCCAGGACCCAGAGTCCCGGTCGAGTGCAATTATTGGCACGCTTGTTGCTCGTCGAGCGACTGATCACCTCCACTTCAAATGGGCGCTTTTGATGACCAAGCCAGACCTCGTCCTGGATGCTTCCGATCGACTCCGAGCCCGAGCCCAAGAGATCATTCCAGGCGGGTGCCATACCTACGCGAAGGGCGATGACCAGTACCCGGTTCGGGCCCCGGGCCACATCGTCCGCGGGCTGGGTTGCCGGGTCTGGGATTCTGACGGCAACCAGTACATCGAGTACGGCATGGGCAACCGGGCCGTGACCCTGGGCCATGCCTTCCCGGAGGTAGTTCAGGCGGTTCGGGCGGAACTCGAGCGGGGAGTCAACTTCTCCCGGCCGGCGGCAATCGAGGTGGCGGCCGCGGAGCAGTTCCTTGAGATGGTACCGAATGCCGAGATGGTGAAGTTCTCGAAAGATGGGTCCGACGCGACCTCGGGAGCGGTCAAGATTGCCCGGGCCTATACTGGCCGCGATCTGATAGCGATTTGTGGGGACCATCCGTTCTTTGCGGTCGATGATTGGTTTATGGGGTCGACTCCGATCTGGGGAGGCGTTCCCGAGTCGGTGCGCGGTTTGACGGTCAAGTTCAAGTACAACGACATCGACAGCGTCAAGACCCTGCTCGCGGCTCATCCCGGTCGGATTGCGGGCTTTATCCTCGAGCCAACCCGGGGTGGAGATCCGCAGCACAATTTTCTTCACGAGCTCAAGCGGTTGGCGCATGAGGCCGGAGCGCTTTTCATTCTGGATGAAATGATCACCGGGTTTCGGTGGCACCGATATGGGGCGCAGCATCGGTTCGGGATCGATCCGGACCTGTCCACTTGGGGCAAGGCTCTGGCGAACGGATTCTCGGTCTCCGCCTTGGCCGGGAAGCGCGAGTACCTCCGGCTCGGCGACCTAGAGCAATCGGACAAGATTCGGGTCTTCCTCATGTCGACCACTCACGGTGGCGAAACCCATGGGCTGGCGGCCGCCATCGCGACCATGAAGGTCTATCAGCGGGAGCCGGTCATTGAGCATCTCTACCGAGTGGGCGCCCGGCTCCGCGCCGGGGTCGAGCACGTCGCTCGGGCACGGGGGCTCGGGTCGCACATTACGGTCAGTGGGGCGGACTGTAACCTGGTGTTTGGCACCCTCGATCCGAATCTGAAGCCGAGTCAGGCGTACCGCTCGCTGTTTCTGCAGGAAATCATTCGCCGTGGGGTGCTGGCTCCATCGTTGGTGGTGAGCTACGCCCATCAGGACTCGGACATCGACCAAACCATTGAAGCCCTCGACGGCGCGATGGAAGTTTACGCTCGGGCCCTCACCGAGGGCGCGGAGCGGTACCTGATTGGTCGACCCTCGCAGATGGTGTACCGGACCTACAACGATCCGCGGGCGAAGCCGCCTGGGTAGCTCGCTCCAAGTCACGGGGCGGCCACGGCTGCGGGCGAGTTTGGCCATTATGAAACGGACCCAGTTGTGCCGCGTTGCCGCGGTTGCGGTGGTTCTCTCGGGGTGCCTCGCCGGTACCCCACCGAGTCTTCTCCCGATTCCCAAGGACCTGCCGGCGGACGTCAGCCCGGTTGAGTATCGGGCCGCCCACAAGACCAAGAAGGCGAACCTACTTGGGGTCGTCGGCGGGTTGGTTGGGGCGACGTTTGGCTTGTTTCTTGGGGGCAAGATCGGTTACGAGATCGACTACCCTCAGGATCTTCGCCGGGGGTGCGAGGACTGTGGATTGGACGGCCTGTTGGCTGGGGCCGCGATCGGAGCGGGCAGCGGGTTGGCGGTCGGGGCGGCGGTCGGCCTCAAGGCCGGCCGAAAGGCGGATCAGGAAGCCGCGATTCGGGCGGCGCGGGCCCGACGGTTGCCGGCTAAGGCTGTTCCGGCGGAGTCGCCACCAGCTGGTCAATGAGTTTCTGGAGCCGAGACGGCTCCGGATCGAGCGCGGCGGCGGCCCGCAGATAGGACAGCGGGTCGCCGCCAAAGGGCAGTTCGAGTTTCTGGCCCCGGTGCAGGGTGAACGGTTTCCCGTTCTCGATGACGAGGCAGGCGGGCGGCCCACCGTACACCGCCGACAGCCCGACGTCGATCATGATGACCTTGCCCTCGTTTCGGGTTAGGACGGTACCAGCCGTGACGGTGTGCCCGATGACGATATGGCGGACCCCGAACGCGGCGAGCACCTGGTCCACATGGGCGGCCAGGAGGGCCTCATCGCCGGTGGCGAGGCCCCGATACCAGAGCGGGCCCTCGCTGTCTTCGGCAATTCCGCGGTCGGCGCCGGGAACGAGGGCCTCCCGGACTCGGCGATTGATGGCGGTAATCGATTGGCCGAGGTATTCCGGTCCGATTCCGCCGTGGAGGAAGAGAAAATCGTCGATCTTCACCACGGCATTATGGGTCCGGATCCAGGCGCCGTAACGCCCATCGCCCTCGAAGCCGAGCCGGTGCTCGACCCACCCGAGCGGGCGTTCGGACCGCCACTCCTTCTGATACTCCGGCTGGTCCTTCCGGGCCGAATCGGCCAATACCGCAAAGGCCCGATCCCTCAAGGCCTCGGAATTGGAACTTCGGAACGCCTGATACTCTCGCGGCGAGACGTACCGAAGGTCTCCCAAGATGTTCATGGCTTCGTGGTTGCCGATCAGGGCGTGGACCCGGCCGCCGGCCCGTTTGGCCTGGCCCTCCAGGTCGATCAACAAGTCCATGACCTTGCGGGAATCGGGTCCCCGGTCGAGCACATCTCCGGTTTGGACGAGATGGGTCAGGCCCCCGATCCAGCGGTTCTTTCCGTCGATGACCCCCGCTTGCCGGAGGACCGTGGTAAACTGGGCGAGGTCGCCATGGACATCGCCAACGGCGACGATCCGACTGACCCCGGTAAAGGCGTCTTGGGCCTCGGCGCCGGCGGCAATGGCGACCAACAGGGGCAAAACCAGGGACCGGTTCATTGATACAAGATATCGGGTGGCGGCCGGATCCTGAAAAGCCTAGTTTCTCTTCGTAACCACCCACTTCAGAGGAGTTGCCGGATGGCTATTCGAGTACTGCATATGGGGCTCGGTCCGATCGGGGCCGCCATTGTTCGCCAGATCGCGACCCGGCCTGGGTTCAAGA
>JANNQX010000204.1:0-52920 GCA_031400975.1 Gemmatimonadota bacterium | reverse complement strand
TTGGGCGTCCCTTGATCGGGCAGTCGCGGGAATAGCTCAGTTGGTAGAGCACAACCTTGCCAAGGTTGGGGTCGCGGGTTCGAGTCCCGTTTCCCGCTCTCGTAGCGGCCCGGCTAGCCGGGCATCAACAAGCGTCGCGGGGTGGAGCAGTCTGGTAGCTCGCCGGGCTCATAACCCGGAGGTCGTGGGTTCAAATCCCACCCCCGCTATTGGTGGTCGGACGGACAGACGGTCGGACGGACAGAGAGACCGATGCACGCGGAGCCTCCCTGACCCCCTGACCTGCTGTCCGTCTGTCCGTCTGCTCCGGGCGGTTAGCTCAGTTGGTTAGAGCGCCACGTTGACATCGTGGAGGTCACAAGTTCGAGCCTTGTACCGCCCATGCTCGCGCTGGTTGTTGGAGGGGGCCCGTAGCTCAATTGGATAGAGCGTTTGACTACGGATCAGAAGGTTGGGGGTTCGAGTCCCTCCGGGCCCATGTACCACGGGGCGTAGCGCAGCCTGGTAGCGCGCCTGCTTCGGGAGCAGGAGGTCCCGGGTTCAAATCCCGGCGCCCCGATTTTACCAGTTCCAGGTTAAGGAAAGGGCTCGTAGCTCAGCTGGATAGAGCGTTTGCCTCCGGAGCAAAAGGTCGCGCGTTCGACTCGCGCCGGGCCCACTCGTTCAAACCAGGCTCCAACGTCCACCAGGCGTTGGAGCCTGGTCCGTTTCGGGAGCCGTTGACGTTCGGTTGATCCTCCGAGATAGCTTCGTCGGGGCAATCCTCGACCAAACCTCGGAGGCAGCTGACCGATGCGAACTCATTCCGCCCGCTGGCTCGTGCCCGCCCTCCTCGCTGCCTGCGCTCACGTGGTCGATGCCCCGGTTCCGACCACCCGAACCCCGCTCATCGAAGCGGTCCTCGTTGCCGGGTCGGATCTGAGCCGATTTCGGCTCCGCTGGCTCGATCCTGCCGACGAAAACGAACCACCGATTCTGCCCGAAGAAATGGGCCTCGAACTGGTCCATCCCGATGGCCGGCAGGCCACCTGGGAATTCGACCCCGACTCCGCTGGCCAGTATCTCGCCCGGTTGCCGATCGCGCCGCGCGGAACCTATCGACTCGCCGGGACCCTCGATGGCAAGCCCATCGCCGCGACCACCCAGGTTCCGGGCCCGGTCGGGATCGAAACGCCACTCGGCGACACTCTCTTCATTACCGGAACCCCCGTCCAAGCCGGAGGGGCCCTGGCCGGCCGGATCACCGTCAAATGGCGGGCCGACGGGGCCACCGTCCTGGCCCTCGACTCCGCCGCCGTCCTCTTCGCCGTCGGCTTCACTCACGGGCCGGAGGCCGACCTCGGAGTCCGCCAACCAACCGCGGGGCAACGGGTCGGACCCACGATCCGATTCATTGCCATGAACCGCGACGCCGACCGCTACCATTTCAATCTGACCGGCCCGGAAACAAACCTCGCTGGCGGATTTGGGGTCTTTGGCGCGGCGGCGGAAACCCGAAGGATCGTCGTATGGCGCTGATCCACCCTCTCCTCGTCGCAGCCGCGATCGGAACCGGGCCGATCCGGGGCACCGTCGTCTCAGCCGACGGCACCACGCCGATTGCCAACGCCTCGATCGTGGCCCGGCACAGCGGCGGCTCAGCAGTCTCCGACCGATTCGGCCGTTTTACCATCTCAACGACCCCGCCCGACACTCTCATCGTCATGGCCATCGGCTGGCGACCCGACACGATTCCCTTGCTGGCCCCGCTCCGATCCCCGCTCACGGTGGTGCTCAAACGCGCCCCGGTCATTATTTCGGATTTGATCGCGTCCACCCCGGCCCACCGGCCGCTTGACCTTGCCGACCATGGCCGCTGGCAAATGCCGATGGCCGCAGCGAGGACGGTGCCCCCGGCCGTTGAAACCGACGTGTATCGGGCTCTGGCCATGATTCCGGCGGTCAGCTTTTCGAGCCCATTGTCGGCTCGGCCCTTGATGCGCGGCTACGACGCTCAGGAAATCACCACTCGCATCGATGGGTTTGAAGTCCTCAACTTGTATCACTTGGGCCGGTTGTTCTCGTCCTTCCCCGCCGATGCCGCCGAGGAGATCACGGTCCGAGCCGCCCCCTACTCGGCGGCCAACGGCGGCTCAACGGCGGGCCTGATCGACATTACCGGCCGCACCGGACGCCGGGACGGCTTCCACGCCGGCGGGAGCCTCAGCTACGGATCCTTCTCTGGGTACGCCGGGGGCGGAAACGACCGGCTCCGCTACTTCGGCACCGCCCGGGTCTTCTATTGGAAGTCGCTCGACCTGCTTCCCAACCTCGACATCCCTTACCATTTCGAGGATCTCTATGGTGGTTTGGTGTTTGGACCGGCCGAGCGGCCCACCGGACGCCTGACCGTTTTTGCGACCCAGGACCGGGCCGGCAAGACCGGCGGCACCAAGAGCTTCCTCAACTGGGACAACGCCATGATCGGCGGGCGATGGCGCCTCAAAGACGGAGCTCATACCACCTTCGAGGTTTCGACTTCGGCGGCTCACTTTGGACAAAAGGGCGAAGACGTCCCCGGGCTCCATAGTATCGCCAATGCCAACCTGCGGAATCAATTCACCCGCCTGGCTGTCACCGGCGACCTCAGCTCCGTTTTCGAACTCACCCGGGTGGCAACCGGTTTCGCCGTGGGCTGGCGGAACGTGGTGAACCAAATCGCCGACTCGCCCCGCGATTTCATCCGCGATCCAAACCCCTTCGGGGCCGCTCGCGCCGCCATTGACGCCGGTCGGGTCGAGATCGGCGGATATGCGAGCCTCAGCCGACGGTTCGGGCCCCTGACCGCCGAAGCCGCCATTCGACTCGATGCGGCGGGGGCGCAGTACAGCACCCAACCACGACTCCACGTTCGGTGGTCGCCGGCGAAACGAGTCGAGGTCAGCGCAGGCGTTGGCCGGACCAGCCGCCTCTACCACCTCCTCGGCGAAGCTCGCTCCGAGCCGGATTTCGATTTCCTCGACTTCTGGCTTCCAGCCAATGACAGCGTGCCGACGGCTACGGTCGATCACGCGGCGATCGACCTCAACGTCGAGCTCGCACCGTTCGTCGCTCGGATCTCAACCTTCCTGTCGAGCGGGTCCGGCATCGGAGAGCTGACCCCAGAAACCTCGCAGCGCCAGTTCGGTCGGTTCGAGTTTTTCCGGTTCGGCAGGTCTCGGACCCGGGGCGTTGAGGCCCAGGTCGCCTACCGGGGCGGTCCAAATAGCCCGCACTCACTGTCGCTGAGTTACGTCATCGGCCGATCCGAGCGAGACTGGGGCGAGGGTTGGGTCCGCTGGTCACTCGACCGAACCCACCAGATCAGGGGATTTGGTCAGATCAAACTCGGAGGCCTCACCTGGTTCGGCGCCGTCGACGCCGCCGTCGGCTCGCCGATTACGCCGATTGATTTTCTGCTCGACGATCCGACCGCGCCAGGAGTGCCGGGTGCCGTCGTCCCAGGGCGGACCATCCCCACCGCGATCTACGGCCGGGAGAATTCAGCCGCCACGAGCGGGACATTCCGAATCGACCTCGGTATGGCGTACTCTTTCGGCGGGCCGACCCATCGACGATTCACCCTCGGCGGCTCGATCATCAACCTACTGGGCACCGGGGTCGCGCCGTTCGGCTATGTCCAAGGCAGTGGGACCGGCCCACTGGCTCTCGACCGCAGTGGCGGACCGACGCTATACCGGCGGCTGTTCACGTTGCCGCCGATCCCCACGGTGACGCTCCGGGCCGAGTTCTGATCCAAGCCTAACGACAAGCGGCCTAGGGCCATTCGGCCACTGGCGAGAAATTACCTGAGGGGCCGAGATTCATCTCTAACGTGGACATGACGTTAGAACGGAACCCCCAATGACACCCCAGCCGAGCATTCAATCGCTCGTCTCGTTCCTTGAATCCGCACCCGACCCCGCCCTGATCGCCGACGATCAGGACCGTATTCTCGGCGTCAATCACTCGGCCGAGTCCTTGTTTGGCTACGGCCATGCCGAACTCGTCGGCCGTTCGATCGAGGATCTGTTCCCCCACCACTCAATGGCCCTCGCAGACCAAACGGCGATCGTCGCCCGCCACCGCGACGGTCACCCAATGCGACTCACGGTCTCGTTCCGGCCCGTGCCGGTTTCCCGCCACCGACTGACCGCAGCATACTTTCGCGAGTCAGGTGATCGCCTCCAAGCTGCCCAGCCGGGCCCGCTCGATCGCCTGCCCGCGGCCGTCTTTCGGTTCGACCCCGCCGGCCGATTGCTGTATGCCAACCCGACGGCCGAGTCCGTCTTAGACGCCCAGAGCGGGGTCCCCATCGGCAGGACGCCGTCGGAATTCGGCCTTCCGGCGCCAACAGCGCAGGCTTGGCTCGAGGCTGTGCAAAGCGCCGCGGCTACCAGCGACACCAGGCGGTTCGATTGGTCCGCCGACATCGGCGGCCAAACCCGTTGGTTCGCCGGCATCGCGGTCGCCGAACAGACGACCGGGCCGGTCGGATCCGTGCTCGTCGTGGCCCACGATGTTTCCACCCTCCGTGAGACCCGTCGAGAGTTCGACGCGGCGGAGGCTAGGTTTCGGCGGTTGATTGAAGGCAGCAAAGATCTCATTTCGCAACACAGGGCGGACGGAACCTTCTTGTTTGCCTCCCCCGCGGCGGACTCCTTGCTCCAGCGGACTCCCGATGCGCTGAACGGGATGTCCCTGATGGAACTCGTGGCGGAGGAGGACCGAGCCCGGGTTGCCGCGGCGATCGGCCGGGCGGCGGAGGGCGCCCCAGAACAGCTGACCACCTTCCGGCTGATCCGCCTCGACGATTCGCCGGTTTGGTGTGAGATGACCGCCCGCGGGACCACGGCGAACGGCGCTCCGACAGTGACGTGCATCACTCGCAACATTACCGAACGGGTTCGAGGCGAAGAAATCCTCCGAGCCGCGTCTCGAATGGAAGCGACCGCGACGCTCGCCGCCGGGGTGGCCCATGACTTCAACAACCTGATGACGACCATCCTGGGCAACGCCGAGCTACTCCTGACCGACCCCGCCTTCCCCGACGCGGCGTCTCGCCTCGGCCAGGTCGCCGACGCAGCCAAACGGGGGGGGGCGCTCGCCCAGCAACTGCTCGCGTACGCCCGCGGGGGTAAGTACCAAGCCCAGTCCATCAACATCAACGAAATCGTCCGCCAAACGCTTCACCTTCAGAAGTATGCCTTGCCCCCCCGGGTCCAACTCGAAGCTGACCTGGACCCGACCGCGCCCGCCATCGAAGCCGACCCCGTTCAGATCGGTCAGGTCATCACCAACCTTTGCATCAACGCGGCTGAGTCGATCCCCGCCGTCGGCCGCCTGACCGTCCGGACCAGGCAAATCGACCTCAGCGAGGAGGCCGCAGCCGCCCGTCCAGGAACCCAGCCGGGCCCAGCGGTGTTGATCGAGGTTGCTGACAGTGGCACCGGCATCGATCCGACCGTGGTCGCCCGGATCTTCGAACCGTTCTTCAGCACCAAGTTCCAGGGTCGGGGCCTCGGCCTGGCGGCCGCCTACGGAATCGTCAAGAACCATCGAGGTCACATCGGAGTCGAAAGCGAGGTCGGCCGGGGCACCACCTTCAGCATTGTCTTTCCGGCCGTGAGCTCGATTCCCGATCGGCCGGCCGCCGCCGTCGAGCCATTCCCGACCGGCGATGAAACTCTGTTACTGGTTGACGACGATGACGCCGTGCTCGAAGTCACCAAAGCCATCCTTGAACGGCTGGGATACCACGTCCTGATCGCGCGGCACGGGATCGAAGCCGTCGAGGTTGCCCGAACCCACGAGGGCAGGATCGATTTGGTGATCCTCGACCTGGGAATGCCTTTCGCGGGGGGCGCCGAAGCCTACCCCTTCCTGAGGGCGGCCCGGCCCGACGTGCGGATCATGATTTCGAGCGGCTATGAAATGAACGACGTGGTCCAAGACCTCCTGGCCGCCGGAGCCGATGCCTTTCTTCAGAAGCCGTACCGAGTCAGCGCCCTTGCCAGGGGCATCAGGCAGGTGCTCGAGCGGCAAGTAGCTGGCTGCCGAATCGAGGACTAAGGCTCCCGAAGCAGGGTCCGCATTCGGATCGCGAGCCCCTCGATTTCCTTGATCGACGCGGCTACTTCCGGCGTCAGCGCGCCGGGCTCCATCAAGAGGAGCTGAACCTCAGCGAGCAAAGCCGCGAGCGGATTCGCGATGTCATGACGCAGCTTGCCTAGTCGTTCGGCGTCATCCATCGTCACCCCTCACTGGGCAAAAGGGATCGGGACAAAGGTCACCACCAAGACGAAGAGGCAGGCCAGCCCGAGCCAGGCCCGGGTCTGATGAATCGGCCGTTCCGGCAAGACCACGGGAGGATGTTGCAACCGACCGCCCCCGATCACGAATGCCATCACGACCCAAATCAACCAGTTGAAAGAGAATTGGGCCAGATAGAGCAGTGCGACGACCGTTGCCAGCGCCAGAAGTCCCTGCCGGCGGCCCAGGAACCCGTAAGCGATGTGGCCGCCATCGAGCTGGCTCAACGGCAGCAAGTTGAGACCGGTTAGGAAGCAACCGACCCAGCCGGCAAACGCGGGCAGGCTCAATCGGACGGCGGTCTCACCCGGCAGCAGCCATTCCCGCAGGTAGTGGGTCAGCAGCGAATCGCCGAGCGTAAAGACCTGGCCGGCGAACGAGACGTAGCTTTTCGTCAGCCCCGGCTCAAAGGGTACCCGCTCGGACGTGAGATACCCCCAGACCAGCACCGCCACGGCGACCACGAAGCCGGCCAACGGACCGGCGGCCCCCACATCGGCCAGCTGCTGGCGGTCAAAGACCGGCGTTCGGGCCCGGATGAATGCGCCGAAACTTCCGATCGGCGAATACGTCGGGGGAACGGGAAGAAAATACGGCGGGCTGACGTCGATGGCGTACCGCCTGGCAACAAAATAGTGACCCAGCTCATGCACCAGGAGGATCCCGAGCGACGGGACGGCAAAGGTCCAGCCGAAGAGGAACAGGCGCCAATCGCCGTTGACCAGCCCCTGAAAAAAGGTTCGTAGATCCTGAACGAACCCGACGACACCAGGGCTTCGGATTGGGGTCCATACTCCGACCATCGCAGCCCCGGCGGCGAGCGAAAACAGGGCGGTGAGCCCGAACAGCAGGACGTGTGCGATCCACGACACCGGAGCGTCTTGTTCAAGAGGCCGGACCAGAATCAGCCGAGTCCGGGCCCGGTCGGCCCAGTAATGAGCCCCCGGCCAGCCGGCCAGAAACGCCGCGAACTCATCGGGGGCCCGCTCGGACTCGGGCCGGACCAACGCATCGATGACTTCGCGGCTCCCGGCCCGCAGAGTTCGCCAGGCGGAAAAGAACAAAGGAAAGTGATGCACGGAACCCTTGACGGTGTCCTAGTGGCGGGCTACAATACCGTAGCCATCCGAGCGTTCCCCAATCAGCAAAACGGCCACGCAACCCGCTCCATTGTTCGGAGCATCTCGACCACCAGTTCACCCATTGATCAGCGGTCTCAGGCTACGAGGTTCCCTCCGTGGACATTTCCGAACTGAAACAGAAGTCTGTCGCTGAGCTGCATCAGATGGCTCAAGAGTTGAACATCACCAACTACTCCGGCCTTCGCAAGCAGGATCTCATCTTCCGGATCGAGCAGTCGTTGCTCGACAAGGATACCGTCATCCGGGGCGAGGGGGTTCTCGAGATCCTCCCGGAAGGCTACGGCTTCCTCCGGAGCCAGGACTGGAACTACCTCTACGGTCCCGACGACATCTACGTCAGTCCCAGCCAAATCAAACGCTTCGACCTTCGGACCGGGGACACGGTCATCGGCCAAGTCCGCCCGCCCAAAGAAGGCGAACGCTACCTCGCTCTGCTCAAAGTCGAGCAGGTGAACTATGAAGAGCCCGAAAAAACCAAGCACCGGATCGCCTTCGACAACCTGAAGCCGCGCTATCCCGATGCTCGGATCCGGCTGGAAAGCAAAAAGGGCGACATCTCGATGCGGGTCGTCGACCTGTTGTCTCCCATCGGCAAGGGGCAACGGGGCCTGATCGTTGCCCAGCCCAAGGCCGGTAAAACCATCCTGATGCAGAAACTGGCCAACGCGATCAATGAGAACCACCCCGAGGTGGTCCTGATCGTCCTGCTGATTGACGAGCGCCCCGAAGAAGTCACCGACATGCAGGAAAACGTCAAGGCCGAGGTCATTGCTTCGACTTTTGACGAACCCGCCGATCGGCACGTCCAGGTCGCCGACATGGTAATCGAGAAGTCCAAACGGCTGGTCGAACACGGCCGCGATGTCGTCATCCTGCTCGACTCGATTACCCGGTTGGCCCGAGCCCACAATGTGGTTGTACCGCATTCCGGCAAGATTCTGTCCGGCGGTGTGGACGCCAACGCGCTCCAAAAGCCCAAACGGTTCTTTGGCGCGGCCCGCAATATCGATGGCGGTGGTTCGCTCACGATCATTGCCACGGCGCTGATTGAAACCGGTTCCCGGATGGACGAAGTCATTTTCGAAGAGTTCAAGGGTACCGGCAACATGGAGTTGGTCCTCGATCGTCGCCTGGCCGATCGGCGGATCTGGCCGGCCATCGACATCCAGAAGTCCGGAACTCGGAAAGAGGAGCTCCTGATGGACAAAGACGAGCTCAACCGAGTCTACCTGCTCCGGAATTTCTTGGCGGATATGCCCCCGGTCGAGGCGATGGAATTCCTGCTGGAACGAATGAAGCGGACCAAATCGAACAAGGAGTTCTTCGCCACCATGGTCCAATAGGATCGGGCGTGAGCCCAACCTTGCCGGCCACCGGTCGCCTCCTTTCGGTCGACTGGGGTGAAAAACGAATCGGGTTGGCGATTTCCGACGAGACCCAAATGATCGCCACGCCCCTCGACACACTGACCCGTCGGGTCGGCAAGCGATTCCCGATGCCGGCGTTCCTCGAACACGTGACGGCCCAGAAACCCACCGGTGTCTTGGTCGGCCTCCCCCTTGAGTCGAGCGGCGAGGAAGGCGCCGTCGCGATCGAGGCCCGCGACCTCGCCGCGACGATCGGGGGCCGAACCTACCTTCCCGTGCTCCTTTGGGACGAGCGGATGTCGACCGCCCGGGCCCTCGCTGTAATCCGGGAACAAGGCGGAAAAATCAAGGGCCGGCGGGATGCCGTCGACGCCCTCGCGGCCGCCGTCATTCTCCAACACTATCTCGACAGCCGGCGCCCCGGGCCGTGAACTTCTGGCCCGGCCTCGTCGCTCTGGTAGTGCTCGTCGGGGCCTGCGGTGGACCGGCAGCCGATGCCCCCACCGAAGAGGTGTTCCTGCCCCCGGGCGCGGGCTTCGGCGAAATGACCGACAGTTTGGTCGCCCACCGAATCGTCACCAACCGTCAGTGGTTTGGTTTCCTCGCGCGGATCGGCCGGTACGACCGCAAGCTCAAGGCTGGATTCTACGAATTGAAGCAGGGGGAGGCTCCCCTCGCCCTGCTCAAGGCGCTCGCAACCGGGAGTGAGAAAACCGCCCGGTTTACGGTCCCCGAGGGCTTCACAATCGTCGACATTGCGGCCGCCGCCGAATCGAGCCTCGGCATTCCGGCCGACTCGATCAAGGTCGCCGCCACGGATCCGGCGCTCCTTCGCGAATTCGGGGTGGACGCCCAATCGATGGAGGGATTTCTCCTTCCTGAAACGTATTTTGTTTCCCGGATGATTTCGGCGCGGGGGCTGGTTCGCGAAATGGCCCTCTTGTTTCGAAAACGATGGAACCCGGCCTGGGACGACCGAGCCAAGGCGGCGGGTTTGTCCCGGATGGATCTGGTGACCATGGCCTCGATCGTTGAGGGCGAAGCCCAGGCCGACGAGGACCGGCCCTTGGTGGCGGCGGTGTATCTCAATCGGAGACGAATCCGGATGCCGTTGCAGGCCGACCCGACCGTCCAGTACGCCATCCAGGCCGCGACGGGCAGCCGAAAACCGCGCCTGTTTGAACGGGACTACCGATTCCCTTCACCGTTCAACACCTACTTGCACCCCGGGCTTCCGCCGGGGCCGGTAGGCGCACCCAACACCAAGAGCATCGAGGCTGTGCTCGACCCCGCCCCGGTCCCCTACCTCTTCTTCGTCGCTGGGCTCGACGGCAAGCATGTCTTTACCAGAACCTACGCGGAGCACCTCCGTGCCATTGCCCGAATCCGAGCGGCCGAGCGAGCCCGTCGATGATCCCGATTCGCCTGGTCGAAGTCGGCCCGCGTGACGGGCTTCAAAACGAGAAGACCATCATCCCAACCGACGTCAAGGTCGCCTTCATCAACGCCCTGTCGGCAGCGGGATTCATTGAAATCGAAGTCAGTTCGTTTGTGTCCCCGAAATGGGTTCCCCAACTCGCTGATGCGGCGGACGTGTTTTCCCGAATCGCCCGGCACCCCGGCGTTCGCTATTCCGCCCTCGTTCCCAACCAGGTCGGCCTCGAGCGGGCCCTCGCCGCCAAGGCCGACAAGGTGTCCGTGTTCACGGCGGCCAGCGAATCCTTCGCCAAGAAGAACATCAATGCCACGATCGCGGAATCAATCGAACGATTCCGCCCGGTCGTCCGCGGCTCCCCGGTCCCGGTCCGGGGCTATGTCTCGACCGCTTGGCACTGTCCCTACGAAGGGCCGATCGAGCCTGGGGCGGTCCTGGCCGTCTGCGACACCCTGCTTGACATCGGATGCTCCGAACTCTCGATCGGAGATACCATCGGGAAAGCCACCCCGAGCGAAGTTCTCGGGCTCCTGGAACAGCTGATACCCCGGGTCGGGGCCGAGCGCCTCACCTTGCATTTCCACGACACCTTCGGGCGCGGCGTCACCAACGCAGACGCAGCGGCCCGGTCCGGAATCACCGCGTTCGACGGGTCCGCCGGTGGGATCGGCGGCTGCCCCTTTGCCCCCGGGGCCACCGGCAACGTCGCGACCCAGGCGTTGGTCCACTTGTTTGGGACCCGCACCGGCATCGACTTGCCCCGGCTCGAAGCCGCCTCGGCAGTTCTCAAAGGCTGGCTTGCCCCGTGACCCCGGCCGCAGCAGCCGATTATCTTCGAACACCCGAACCAGTCGGAGCATAGCCTCGTGAACAAAGTCTCTGCCGATGCCAAGACAGCCTGCGCCGACATCCCGAACGGAGCCATGCTCCTCGTCGGCGGGTTCGGGCTCTGCGGCGTCCCCGACGAATGCATCATGGCGGTCCGCGACCTCGGCGTCACCGGCCTGACCATCGTCAGCAATAACGCCGGAACCTCAACCCACGGCCTCGTCCATTTGCTCAAGAACGGCCAGGTCAAGAAGATGATGTCGAGCTACGTCGGCGAAAACGACGTCTTTGAGAAACAAATGCTGTCGGGGCAACTGGAGGTCGAACTGATCCCGCAGGGAACGCTATCGGAACGAATGCGCGCGGGGGGAGCTGGAATCCCCGCCTTTTTCACGCCCACCGGCGTTGGAACCCTGGTCGCCGAAGGCAAAGAGGTCCGCGAGTTCGATGGACGGCGCTACTTGATGGAACGCGGAATCACCGGCGACTACGCCCTCGTCCGAGCCTACAAAGGCGACCGGTTCGGCAACCTCCAATTCCGAAAGACCTCCCGGAATTTCAACCCGATGGCCGCCACAGCCGGCCGAATCACCATCGCCGAAGTCGAACACCTCGTTGAGCCCGGCGAAATCGAGCCGGACGCGGTCCACACTCCGGCGATCTTCGTCCAACGAATCTTCCAGCGCCAGTCGAAAGAGAAACTGATCGAACGCCGAACGGTTCGGGCCCGATGAGCGACGATATTCGGCTCGACATCGTCAACCGTGCGGCTCAAGAGCTGCTGAGCCTGAACGAAATCACCGGGTACTACGTCAACCTGGGCATCGGGATCCCAACCATGATCGCCAATGCCATCCCGCCCGGAGCGACCGTCGTGCTCCAGTCAGAAAACGGGATGCTCGGCGTCGGCCCTTACCCCTTCGAGGGAAACGAAGACCCCGATCTGATCAACGCGGGGAAGGAAACGGTCAGCGAGCTACCCGGCACCAGCTATTTCGACAGCGCCACCTCGTTCGGGATGATTCGCGGTGGTCATGTGGCAATGACCTTTCTAGGCTCGATGCAAGTCTCAGAGACCGGCGATATTGCCAATTGGATGATCCCGGGAAAGATGGTCAAGGGCATGGGGGGAGCGATGGACCTGGTGGCGGGAGCCCGGCGGGTCATCGTCGTGATGGAACACACCGCCAAAGGCAGCCCCAAGATCCTCAAGAAATGCTCGCTTCCCCTCACCGGTGAGCGCTGCGTCAATCGGATAATCACGGAGCGATGTGTACTCGACGTCACACCCGCTGGTCTCAAGGTCGTGGAGGTGCTTCCCGGCTGGACCAAAGCGCAGATCGAAGCGTCGACCGAACCGACCCTGATCTGGGATTAGCTGAGGGCTCGGAAGCGCGCCTCGATCAACCCAACCGCCTCGACCAGGGCCAGCCCGGTCGGAATCGTCACGTCTGGACTCGGGGGCACTTCGTAGGGATCGTCGATCCCGGTAAAGTGACGAAGGGCCCCGGCCCGGGCCCTCACGTAGAGTCCCTTCGGATCTCGGCGTTCACACTCGGCCAGCGACGTGGCGACATGCACCTCGAGAAAGCGCCGGCATTGGCGCCGCACCGCGTCGCGATCAGCTTGATAGGGCGAAATTAGCCCGGCAACGGCAACCCGTCCAAGTCGTTCCAGCGTGACAGCCGCCGCGCCGACGGCTGCGACCTGCTGGCGGCGGTCCTCCCGCGAGAACCCGACCCGTCCGGCTGCCCGCCGAATGGCATCACCGTCCAGCAGCTCGGCCGCGATTCCAAGCTCGGCGAACCGCGCCACGAGGGCCGTAGCGATCGTCGTCTTACCCGATCCCGAGAGCCCCGTCAGCCAAATGACGCCACCAGCCGGACCAGGCGGCTCACCGCCCAAACCACCCCCCAACCCGATGGATGAATGCCTTGACTTGGCGCCAGAACAGCAGGATCGCGCCCCCGATCGCGGCGAGGAATGAGGCAAGGGGCGCCACCACATCGGGACCGATGTACAACACCATAGGAAACCTCGTTGATTCTGTCAGGCCGACTCCTCCAAGATACGGACGAACCAAGCCGGGGGGCTAGATTGGGACCACTGATCCCGAAGAAGGCGAGGCCGTGGAGGAAGTTCGAGTCACCAAACGAGGCGCCGAACGCTGGACCCAAGGCCACCCGTGGATCTTCGCCAGCGACGTCACGTCCGACGAAACCACACCAGGGGTGGCCGTCGTATCGGATCATCGGGGGAGGCCCATCGGCCTGGCGCTCTACTCTCCGGCCTCGGAAATCCGGCTCCGCCTGCTCGACCGCCGGCCGGATACCAGGATCGACCAAACATGGTGGCGCGAGCGAATCCACCAGGCCCTCGCTCGGAGGCAGGGGATCGACGCCACAGCCTTCCGGGTCGTCCACGGCGAAGCCGACGGCCTCCCCTCCCTGATCGTCGATCGGTACGATCGATGGGTCGTGATCCAAATTCTGAGCGCCGGCCTCGAGACCTGCCGCCCCGATATCCTGGCGGCGGTCCTCGACGTGCTGAAGCCGGAAGGCATTTTGGCTCGGCACGACCCCAACGTCCGTCGCCGCGAGGGCCTCGCCCAGGAAATCGTCCTCCTCCACGGAACCGTCCCAGAGGACATCCGAGTCCGAGAAGGACCAATCGAATACCTCGCCGCCCCGTGGTCCGGGCAAAAAACCGGGGCCTTCCTCGACCAGCGAGCCAATCGTCTCCGTGCCGGCCAACTCATGCCGCCCGGCGGTCGCGGTCTCGATTGCTTTAGCTACCATGGTTCGTTTGCCCTTCATCTGGCCCGCCACGCCCGCAGAGTCGTGGCAATGGACGTCAGTGCGGAGGCCCTCGCCCGGGGCCAAGCCAACGCGAAGCTCAACGGCTTTACCAATCTCGGGTGGATCGAGTGTGACGCGTTCGAGGGGCTCCGGGACCTCGATCGAGCCAAGGAACGCTTCGACGTCGTCGTCGTCGACCCGCCGGCCTTTGCCAAGAACAAGGGCTCGGTCCCCCAAGCGCTGAAAGGCTACAAGGACATCAACCTCCGGGCGATGCGCCTCGTCGGCCCTGGAGGCCACCTGCTCACCGCCTCGTGTTCCTACCACGTCCGTTGGCCCGAATTCCTTCACATGCTCGGCGAAGCGGCCGCAGACAGCGGGCGCCGGGTCACCATGGTCGAACATCTGGGCCAGCCGTCCGACCATCCCGAGATCCTGACGGTGGCCGAGACTGGGTATCTCAAGGGGGCGATCCTCCGAATTGACCCCGGTTGAGGCCCCCCCCTCCACAGTTAGGCGGTTAGGCTTATACTTCGGGCAATCCGACCCCTTCGCTCATCGTGCGCACCGCGACTCAACTCGACGCCAAAGAAGCCACCGCCCCGGCGCGGCGGGTCCGGTCATTGCCGTCCCTCGAGCAGCAGTATCGCGCCTACCTGATGCAGCGAATCGAGGACTACAAGGATTCGTTGTCCCGAGAGGAGCTGATGCGCCTGGGCGACGACGCGGCCAGCGAACTCCACGGTGCCCGAAGTGACCAGTTGGTGCTGACCGAGATGCTCATGCAAGAGACGGTCGATCAACAGATCATCGACCGGCTGAAGCTGCCCTCGTTTCGGAAATGGAGAGCGAAGATCCTCCCGTTGCGGGAAGCCCAACGGTCACCCAGCCACTGGGGGATGTCCGCCAATGACCCCGTGGCGTTGGTCCTCCGTCGCCTCGAGCCGGGCGACCGGGGATTGATTATCGGAGCCGGAGCCGAGCGGGCAGTCTATCTCCTGGCGGCCCACGACCTCGAAATCCACTGTCTTCTCGGGGATACCACGGCCGCGACGAAGATCGAAGGCACCTTGGCTTCGGAGTCCCTTAGCGGGCAATGTGAAGCCTTTGTGGTCATGCTCGGGCACTGGATTCCAGCCTCCGTAACCGGACCGTATCACCTGGTCGTCGTCGATGCCGCCACCATCCTGTCGCTCCCACCGGACCGGCAACGGGCGCTGATGATCCAGGCCCAACAGCGAACCGCCTCTGACGGCCTCCACGCCCTGGTCTCCTCCGACGCCGAAATCGCGCCCGAAAGCTGTCTTCGGCACTACCCCGATTGGCAAAAGATCCCGGCCGCAAACTCAGGCTCGGCCGGTCGATCGAACCAGCCTGGACTCCGGGGCTTCCTCCTCTCCGGCCCTCCGATCCGCCCGAACGCCCTCTTGCCCCTGAAGTAGTTCGAACGGCACCAACGGCTGTGTCGATCCGTCGGGGTCCCCGCGTCCCCAAGGTGTCCGTTGCATAGTTACGGACCTTCTTCGGAGATCCCAGTGCCGGAATCCCCCTCAGCCTCGACGTCCCCAGTTGGGATCATCATTTCGCCCGGGGCAACACCAGCCTCCGGCAGTCGACTCTGGGCCTACGTCTGGAGCGCGGAACGAGAAGCGGAGCACGACCCCTGGCATCAGCGCCTGCCCCAGGCCCGTTCGACCAGGGGGCGGGACATCGCCCGGGAACAACCGCGGACACCGCCGGAACTCCCCACCTAACGACTCAGGCCCGCCGCCCCCCTAATCACCCGCTGACTTACCGAGCCCCAAACAACCGTGTATCTTGCGCCGGTTTTCCTCCGGCCTGAGGATCCATGCGCGCAATCGTAAAGACCAAGCCCGGCGTTGGGATGACCCTCGAAGAGGTCCCCAAGCCTCAATGCGGACCCGCCGACGTACTGATCCGGGTCAAGGCAGCCGGCGTCTGTGGCACCGACCTCCACATCTGGGAATGGGATCGCTGGGCGAGTAATCGGCTCAAGCCGCCGGTCGTGATCGGCCACGAGTTCGCCGGCGAAATTGTCGAACTCGGCAATGAGGCCCGGCGAGCCGGGATCCTCAACGTTGGCGAACTCGTCACGGCCGAGGGCCACATCGTTTGCGGCCACTGCCTCCAGTGCAGAACCGGCTATGGACACCTCTGCAAGCGGACCCAGATCATCGGGGTCGATCGGGATGGGGCCTTCGCGGAATACATCGCAATGCCCGCAACGAACATCGTTCGGCTTCACGGCATTCCGGTGGAAATCGGCGCCATCATGGATCCAGTCGGAAACGCCGTCCACACCGTCCTCGAAGGCGTTGAGCTGGCCGGCAGCACCGTCTTCGTCCTTGGATGCGGCCCGATCGGGTGCTTCGCCGTCGGCGTCGCCCGTGCGGCTGGCGCGTCTGCGGTCATCGCCAGCGACTATAACGACATCCGGCTCGACCTGGCCCGACAGATGGGCGCGACGTTGACCCTCAATCCGAGCCGGGACGATGTCGTCCAAGGAGTGCTCGACGCCACCCACGGGAACGGGGTCGACTTGGTCTGCGAACTAAGCGGCCACCCGGCCGGGCATGCCCAAGCCTTCAAGGCGGCCCGACTCGGCGGTCGAGTCAATCTTCTAGGCACCCCCAGCAAGAGCACCGAAGTCGATTTTGCCCACGAAATCATCTTCAAGGGTCTGACGCTCTACGGCGTGACCGGGCGGAAGATGTATTCGACGTGGAACACCATGGGCCGGATGATCCGCGGCGGCCAACTCGATCCCCGACCGGTCATTACCCACCGGTTCCCGCTCGACCAGATCGCCGAGGCCATCGCGCTCATCAAGGATGGGACAGCCGGTAAAGTCATTCTGGAGATCGCCCAATGACGAACACCCTCGACCGCCGCCTCTCGGAGGCGCTGACCGGCTTCCGGCGAGACGGGATCCACAAGCGGCTGAATTTCCTCGAGGGCCCCCAAGGCGCCCGGGCTCATATGGAAGGCCGCGGCGAGGTCATCATCCTTTCCTCCAACAACTACCTCGGCCTTTGCAACGAGCCGGAGGTCGTAGCGGCCGGCAAAGCGGCCTTCGACAAATTCGGGGCCGGGTCGGCGTCGGTTCGGTTCATTTGCGGAACGCTCACGATCCACCGAGACCTCGAAGCAGCCCTAGCAAAGCTCGTCGGAACGCCGACCTCGGTGTCGTTCATGAGCTGCTGGAACGCCAACGAGGCGTTCCCCGTCACCCTCCTGACGGAGGATGACCTCGTCCTGAGCGACCAGCTCAACCATGCCTCGATCATCGACGGAATCCGGCTCGCCAAGGTCATCGCCAAATGTCAGACCGGGGTATACCGGCACAACGACATGAAGGACCTCGATTCCAAGCTGGCCGCCGCCACCGATCGGAAGGTGAAGATGGTGGTGACTGATGGAGTTTTTTCGATGGAGGGATCGATCGTCAACCTCCCCGACCTCCTCACGGTCTGCCGAAAACATGGCGCGGTACTGGTCGTCGACGATAGCCACTCGACCGGAGTCCTCGGGGCCACCGGCAGAGGCACCGCCGAGCACTTCGGAATGGTCGGCGACGTCGACATCATTACGACGACCCTCGGTAAAGCGCTCTCCGGCGGCGCCGGCGGATTCGTCGCCGGCTCGTCCGAAGTCACCGACTATCTGATTCAGCGCGCCCGCCCACAACTATTCACCAACGCCCTGCCGGCCCCGGTGGCGGCCGCGGGATTAGCCGCCATTCAGTTTCTCGGCGCCCATCCGGAACGAGTTCGGAAGCTCCAGGACAACTCGCGGTACTTCCGGGCCGGCCTCAAAGAACTCGGTTTCAACCCACTTGAGGGCGAAACTCCAATCATTCCGGTCATTGTGGGCGAAACCGCCGCCGCCATCCGAATGAGTGAGATGCTTCTTGACGAAGGCGTCTTTGTAACCGGCTTCGGCTACCCCGTGGTGCCCCAGGACACCGCCCGGGTCCGATGTCAGGTATCCGGAGGCCATACGGTCGATGATCTGGATGAGGCCCTCCGGGCCTTTGCCAAAGTTGGCCGGCGCCTGGGACTTCTGGGCCAGTAACGCCTCGCTCTCGCATTCGGCCACAGGCCTGGGAAAACCCACCCATGCCAGCCAATTGCTGATGGACGATACTGCCTGTATGGAATTTCGACACTCTGCGAACAGCCGATTTGAACTACGTAACTTGTTTGTTTTCAATCCATTACGATTGAGATCTCGGGGAACCTGCACCCGGAAAGTCCGATTGCCCGGTGTGCTTGCTGCAGCGATTGGTCCGAGCACGGTGTTTGCCACAGGGGTTTGAGTCACGTTCCTTCGATTCTTGGTTGGGAGGCCATTCCAATGCGTATTCCCCGAGCCGCTAGTTTAGGCCTAATCGGCCTTGCCCTGGTCACGACCCAGGTCCGGGCGCAGCAATCCGACTCGTTCAAGTGGTACATCGGGGCCCAAGCCGGACTCCTGGGTTTCGAGACTCAGTCACAGCTCCGCGGTTGGGCCCCGTCGATCGGCGGCCAACTCAACATCGTCGCCAAACGCTCAGGGCTGATCATTAGCGTTGACGAGGCCATCGGGAGCAAGGAAACCACCCACTACACTGACGTCACCACCGAAGGTGGCAAGCGCGGAGTTAGCTTCGACCGCATTCGAAAGTACTCGGCGATTTTGACCGGGTACCCGGTCAGAGGTCGCACCCAGCCTTATTTCGGCATTGGATTTGGCCTCTTGCAGGTCATGGACCCGGTTCCCGGCGGGATCTTCACCTCGCAAGTCCAGGCGAACCTCGCCCGTCAGCTGGCCAGCAACAAATCGACCGACGGCTTCGTCACTCTGGTAGGAGGGGTTCAGTTCCGGATCGCTCGCCTGGTTGGCTTCGGGCAATACCAGCTGGCCTCATCCCCGTCCGCCGGAAACCTCCTTCGCGGCCCGACCCACAGCATCGTCGGTGGGATTCGGTTTTCCCTCGGCGCCTCGAAGGAAGGCATCCACGGCGGCGGCTACTAAAGAGGAGGCGGCTGAAGCCGCCGGCTTCGGATCATCCGAAAAAAGAGGCGGCCCCGCATCGGGGGCCGCCTCAACTTTTTGGGGCGAGAAATCGGAGCGGCCAGTCAACCGCCTTGCTGATGCCGATCCGTCGCGATCCAACCAAGTTCGGCCACGACGCCCCCGAAAACACTTGGACCATTCCCCCCCGCATCTGACGTCCATCGAGCGCCCGATCGATCCCAAGGGCCTGACACAGCTTACCGGGCCCGTCTGCCAGCGCCCGATCGGGAACTTTCCCGCGTCGGGATCGGGCAACGTCGACCCCTTCATCAAGTTCGAGAGCCCGGATCAACACGGCGGCGCCAACACCGACCGGGCCAACGACCAGGTTCGCGCACCAGTGGATGCCGTAAGACCGGTAGACGTACCACGTTCCCGGACGCCCGTAGATGGCGGCGTTTCCGGCATACCGGCGCCCTTGGTAGGCGTGGGAAGCCGGGTCCTCAAACCCGAGATAGGCCTCCGTCTCGACGATCCGGCCGCGGACCACCCTGCTTCCGATCGTGGAAACGACAATCGATCCGACCAGTTCTGGGCCTACCTGCTCGGCCGAGCGATTAAAGAACCGATCTGGAAGCGTGGTCAGGCCACCTTCGCCGTTCGGGCCCGGCCCCGCCGCGGCTGGCCCCGGGCGGCATTGGGAGCTTTGGCGACCACGACGGGCGCCGGAGCGACCGGCGGGGCCTTGGCAGCCGCCCCGCCCTTGGCTCGCCCCGGGCGGGCCTTTACAGCGGCCTTAGCCGGCTTGTCCACGGTCGGCTGAGCCACGGCGGCCGCCAGAACCGCCGGCACGGCTTCGTCAGGCTCATTTCGGATCATACCCACCGTCGGGATTTCCTGGGGCCGCAACGGCGTCCGCGATCCCCGTCGAAACCGAAGCATCGCCGGCCGAGCCCCTAGATCCGCCGCTGGGTCGGATTCACCCGATCCCGGTTCGCGGGCCCGCTCGGCGGACTCAACGGTTGCCGGCGGCGAGCCTGCCGCACTGCCGTATCCCGGAGAATTCCCACCGGCCCGGGCTCGCTCGACCCGCGACATCGAAATCTCATAGGCGTCCTCCCCGATCTTCTTGACCTCGGCGATCTCGGCGTCATTCGCCTGGCGGAGGAGCCGGGGGAACCGGGCGGGATCCAACAGCGGGTCCTCCCGGCCGTGGAGCGCGACCATTCGGGCCAGCAGGGCTTCGTGACGGGCCGGGGTCGGCAATTCAGTGAGCGCCCGCGTGACGAGGGCAAATGCGCCGCCGAGGGTGAGTTGGTCCACCGGACCGAGCGGCAGTTGGGCCGCCTGCGCCGGCGGAGCCGATCCAGCGGCGGCGGCTGGAACTTCATCACGCCGTTCCTTCCGCCCCCGATCCCAATCCCTCCCCCGGCCCCGATTGCGTTTCCGACGACCGGCTTCGTCGCCTTCCTTTGCCGCCTCGGATCCGGCGGCCATGGCCCGTTCGTGACCGGGTACCGGGGCGATCTCGTACTGGCCGTTGTCGAGCTTGGTCGCGGTAATCAGCCCGCGGCCCGCCGCATCCGTCACGAATTTGCTGAATCGATTGAATCCGGCATTCCGCTCGTCGAAATTCGGATCGATCTGTTGCATCACCTGCTTGAGGCGATCCGATCGCATAACGTCACCCTGACGAACCATCTGGGCCACGGCATCCCGGCACAGTTCCCACGGGTCACGTTGGGCCGTCGTGGCCTGGACTTCTTTATTGAGACCCGCCAGGTCGCTATACGAGTAGTATTCGTCGCATGTCTCAATCAGCAGGTCACTCGCCGAGTCCCGAATCCCAATCCCGATCACATACTTGCCGTACTCCTTCATCTTGCGGACGAGCGAGGAGAAGTCGCTGTCGCCGGACAAGATGATGAAAGTCCCAATTTCCGGTCGGGTGAAGACCAACTCCATGGCATCGATCGCCAGCCGAATGTCGGTCGCATTTTTTTTCGTCGACCCGACCGCGGCCGCCCAGATCATGTCGATCGAGCGCTCGGTCAAGGGCATGACGTATTGAGGATAACGGCGCCAGTCAGCATAGGCGCGCTGCACCGTCACTTTACCTCGAATGATATCGCTCGCCAGGAGAGCCTTCAGTTCCTTGGTCAGATCGGAACGAATCCCCATCGTCACGTTGTCGAAGTCGATGAGCAGCGCGGCGTGGGGAGAAGGCAAGGCGGGGGTGGGAAACGAAGCGAACGCGGCCTGTCGGCCGGTCCGGGAATTGGGACCAGTCACTCTGGAACTCCACGGCCCGCCTGGTCGCTGGTTCCCACCGCTCGCCCGCACCGATTGTCGGTTGCGGGGACTCGGTCAGGAACCAACGCTCAAGCCGGCCCGTCGGGTATGTCGCAGCCCCAACCTCGTGTCGGGGCCGCATAGCACCCCAAAACTAGGCGACCGTCGGGGGCACCGGTAGGGCCCGCCTGAACCCGTCGTCCAACGCCCCCCCGGACTGGCTACGGCACCGACTCAAGAACGATGGCCCAATCGCCCTGCCCGGCACTGTTGTTCCCGGTCGGTCGAAGCGTCACCGACCCCAAGGCGAAAGGTGAACCCGCTACCTCGGTGTAAACGCCGTTGGTCGGATCAAACCAGCGGGCCCTCACCCGCGGTCCCGCCAGCCTGGTGAGGTCCAAAGTCAGATTGCGAACCGATGGCGTATACCCGATCGCGAACGACCGGTTGGACGCCCGAGCGAAGGTCGCTTGAGTAGGTGCCGTCCCAGCCCCGGCAGTCAGGGTCTGAGCCACCTCGGGAACCATCGTCCACCACTGAAAAGCCTCCATCAGCCGGCGAAGATGGGGCAGCGTCGTCGAGGCGGGCGATCCCAAAGCTGCCTGCCAACCAGCACCAAAATACCAGATCGGCCGGTTGCCAAACAACTGTCCGGTAGCGCCGCCCAATACCGCGTGATAGGCCTGACTACGAATCACCACCGCATCCCAGATAGGCTGCTCGTACCTCGCCTCGATCAAGAAGAAAGGCATCGTTGATCGAGCATACTCCGCCGCTGCTTGGGCCACGACCGTCTCGTAACTGTAGATGTTGTTGAGCGTAAGCCAGGTGTCGGAGCCGACGATGGCGGCCGCCGAACTACCCGGAACGCCATGGTACGTCGTCAGCGACCTGGTGTCGACCGCGCGCACTGCCTCGGCCACGGCTCGCACGATGGAAAGGCTGGCCGGGACGTAGTCGCCGCCGTGAATCCAGACGATATTGTTCAACCCGCTGAATCGGGTCGCGACGTAGCGGCCCCACGCTGCCATTTTTGTCACGCCGTTCGCGACCGCTTCCCTCTGCCAGCCCTCGTCCCCCCCTTCCCAGCCGAGGTACAAGGGGGTCAGGAATACCACGATCCCTCTTTCGGCCGCCTTGCGAATCGCATACTCGGCGTGGGCAAAGTAGGCCTCGTTCGGCGTCGAAAAGTCCCCAGGGGTCAGAAACGGAGGTGCCCCATAGGCGTTGTTCGGGGCATTCGTCGCGAACTTTTTCTCGATCAGCTCGATGATGACCGAGTTGAACCCCTTCTGTTGGCGATCGGCGAAGTACTGATCGATCTGGTCGCGAGTCAAACTCGCGATCAGGGTCCAAGGACTGTCGCCATGGACGAGGAATGGATTTCCGGCGGCATCGACGAGGTAACGTCTTCCGGCCACGGTCCGAAGGGGAAAGGCGGCCGTTGTCCCGATCAGGTTCGTGACCGCGACCGATGCTGAGCCGGTCACCCCCTCGACCGTCGCCGAAACCGTCGCCGTCCCCGCCGCGACAGCAGTCACCGTGCCCGTGGACGACACCGAGGCAACCGACGAAGACGAACTCGACCAGCTGACAACACGACCCGCGACAGGGTTGCCGGAGGCGTCCCTGGGCGTCACCGAGAGAACCTGGGACTGCCCGACTGGTAGGTCTATTGAGGCCGGCGACACGACCACTGTTGTCACCGGCGCCGACACCACCGTGATAAGAGCCGAACCGCTCTTGCCCTCGACGGTGGCCGTAATCGTGGCCGTCCCCACCGTTACGGCGGCAACCAGCCCGGCCACGGAGACGGTCGCGACCGCCGCATTACTCGTCGACCACACCGTTGGCCTCCCGGACAGGGGGTTGTTCGCTGCGTCCGTGGCCAGGGACGTAAGCGGCTGGGTCTGTCCAACCATCAAGCTAGCGGTTCCCGGTGTGACCGCCACCGCGGCCACCGGCGCCGGCACGATTGTCACCGCGCTGGTCCCGCTCACCCCATCGGCCGAGCCGGTGATCACGGCCGACCCGACCGCCAGCCCGGTCACGAGTCCGTCGGCCCCAACCGTCGCGATGGTTGGGTTGTTACTGGTCCAAGTGACGGGCCGACCGGTCAGTGGCAGGCCATCGGCGTCCCTGACCACGGCGCTCAGGGGCGCGGTCAGGCCGACTGTAACTGTGAGAGTCGCCGGGGTGATCGCGACGCTCGCGACCGGCACCGCAACAACCGTCACGCTCGCGGAGGCGGCTCTGCCCTCCACCGTCGCCGTGATCGTGGCACCACCAATGGAAACGGCGGTCACCAAACCCGTCGCCGATACCGAAGCAACCGAAACGTTGCTACTGGACCACGTGGTAACCCGGCCGGTTAGTGGGGACCCGGCGGCATCCTTCGGCGTGGCGGACAACATCTGGGTCTGCCCAATCACGAGACTGCTATTGGACGGCAACACCGCAACGGTCGCGACGGGCACCGGGCTCACCGTCACGACGACCGACCCCGATTGCCCCTCGACCGTGGCCGAGACGCTGGTGGCGCCTGCCCCGACGGCCGTGATGAGACCGCCCGGGGAAACCGTGACGATCGTGAGATCCGCGGAACTCCACGACACCGACCGGCCGGCAAGCGGATTGCCAGCGGCATCCCTGACCGTGGCCGTTACCGTCCGGGTATCGCCGACAGTCAATGCCACCGAGGACGGCGTCACCCCGACCGAGGCGACCGGTATGGTCGACACCACGATCGCTGTCGACCCCGTCCTACCCTCGACGGTCGCCGTGACCGACGCGGTCCCAGCGGCGACCGCCGTCACCACGCCCCCAACGGATACGGTGGCCACCGCCGGCTGGCTCGAGGTCCACACGATTGTCCGACCAGACAGCGCGGCACCGGCCGCATCCCTCGGGGAGGCTGTCAGGGTCTGGGTCTGACCAACAACCAGACTCGCCGTGGCTGGGGACACGATAACCGACGCCACCGGAACGGCACTGACCGTGATCGTCGCATTCGCCGAAATCCCCTCAATAGTCGCTGAGATCGTTGCACTACCAACGCCAATCCCGGTCACCAGACCCGCGGTGGAAACGGTGGCCACCGTCGAGGCCGTCGAGCTCCAGGTGGTGAGCCGCCCGGGGAGAGTGTTGCCGGCAGCGTCTCTGCCCGTGGCAACAAGGGTTGTCGTCTGTCCAACCGTCAGCCCAGCTGAAGCCGGGTTGAGCGCCACAGCAGCGACTGGGACCACCGAGACGGCGATCACCGCACTGCCCACCCTGCCCTCGACCGTTGCCGAGATATTCGCGACTCCCGGCGCTATGGCGGTCACGGTCCCGGAGGCCGACACGGTGGCAACACCGAGTTGACTCGAAGTCCAAGTGACCGAACGACCCGTGAGCGTTCCGCCCCCGGCATCTCTCGGCGTGGCCGTCAGGCTGGCGGTCTGACCGACTACGAGACCCGCCGTTGCGGGTGATACCGCAACCGACGCGACTGGAATCGGGGTGACCGTGATGGCAGCACTCGCCGAAACGCCCTCGATCCGGGCGGTAATGGTGGCACTCCCGATCCCAACGGCCGTGACGATGCCCGCTGTTGACACGGTGGCCACCGTCGAGGCCGTTGAGGTCCAGGTAACCGGCCGTCCCCCGAGCGGATTACCTCCCGCGTCCCTCCCCGTGGCAACCAAGGTCGTCGTCTGCCCGAGTGTCAGCGCCGCGGACGTTGGACTGAGCGTCACAGCCGCGACCGGAACGACTGAGACCGCGATCACCGAGGTCCCGGTCTGACCCTCGGTCGTTGCCGATATAGTCGCCGTCCCCGGCGCCACGGCGGTTACCGCACCCGCCGTCGACACGGTGGCAACCGCGGGTTGGCTGGACGACCAACTCAACGAACGGCCAACGAGCGCCGCCCCCCCGGCATCTCTCGGCGTTGCCGTGAGGGTGCTCGTCTGACCGACGACCAAACTGGCGCTGGAAGGCGTAACAACGACCGAGGCCACCGGTACAGCACTGACGGTGGCAATCGCGGCTGCCGACCTACCTTCGATCCGGGCGGTGATTGTCGCCGTTCCGATCCCAACCGCCGTGACGATCCCGCCCGCCGAAACGGTGGCAATCCCCACCGCACTGGAGCTCCAGGTTGGCACCCGGCCGGCCAGCGTATTCCCGGCGGCGTCCTTGGCGGTTGCGACCAAGGTCCCCGATTCACCCACCAAGAGTGCCACCGACGCCGGAGCCACGACCACCGAAGCCACCGGTACGGCCGAGACGGTGACCACTGCGGTACCCGACCTGCCCTCACTCGTTGCGGTGATCGTGATGCTGCCGGGTGCCAACGCCGTCACGAGGCCCACGGCTGACACCGTCGCAACCGATGGGTTCGACGATCCCCAGATCACCGAGCGACCCGTGAGGGTTCCTCCGGTCCCATCTCTCGGAACGGCGGAGAGCGCCAAGGTCGTGCCCACGACGACGCTACTCGAACTGGGTGAAACGACAACCGAAGCCACCGGCGCGGCGGTTACGGTGACGGTTGAAATCGCCGAGCGACCTTCGATCGTTACCTCGATCCTGGCCGTCCCAACCCCGATTCCGGTCACAACACCGGCTCCAGAAACCGTCGCCACCGCCGGCGCCGTCGTCGACCAGTTGGCGGGGCGGCCGGCCAGGGAATTGCCTCCGGCATCTCTGGCGGTGGCCACGATCGTTCGGGTGGCGCCAATATCCAACGAAACCGATGTTGGCGTCACCACTACCGACGACACGGGCACCACCGACACAGTGATCGACGCAGTACCCCGGACCCCTTCAGAAGTCGCGGTGACAATGGCGGTTCCCGGGGCGACAGCGGTAACGAGGCCGGTGCCGGACACCGTGGCTACCGCGGGCGTTCCGGAGCCCCATAGGACCGAACGACCCGCAAGCGGGGCACCCCCCGCATCCTTCGGGGCGGCGGTGAGTTGGGCGGTGGCACCGACGGTGAGCGACGACGCCGCGGGTGACACGGTAACCGAAGCAACCGGGGCCAGACTGACCGTGACAATCGCCGATCCAGTGCGCCCTTCAATCGTGGCTCGAATCACCGCCGAGCCGGCGGCGACCCCGGTGACCAACCCCGTTCCGGAGACCGTCGCGACCGCCGGCGTCAAGCTCAACCAAGCCGCGGCCCGGCCGACCAAGGCTCCTCCCGAAGCATCCCGAGCAACCGGCGTCATGGCCCCCGTCTGACCGACGGTGAGGGACAGCGCCGCAGGGGTGATCGACACCGAGGCCACCGGAATGGCGGTGACGGTGATGCTGGACGTCGCGGATTTCCCATCGATGGTCGCGGTCACCAGCGTCAGTCCTGGCGCCACCGCGGTGACGACCCCGGAGGCGCCGACCGTCGCCACGGCGACATTGCTGCTTTGCCAGCCAACGGTCCTCCCCGAGACCTGATTGCCAACCGCATCGAACCCGGCCGCCGAAAGGGGTGTCGAAGCGCCGACGGCGAGTGTCGCGGTCGGCGGGGTGATCCTGACGGTCGCGATCGGCGCCGCCACGACGACAATGGACGCACTACCTGACTTGCCCTCACTCGATGCGGTAATCGTCGCGGATCCGGCCCCGACCGCGGTCACCCGCCCGGTCGAGGATACCGTGGCAACCGTTGCCGCGCTGGTGGACCAGGCCACCGACCGACCGGACAGCGGGGCCCCTGCGGCGTTCCGGGGTTCCGCCACAAGATTTTGGACCTGACCAACCGTGAGATTGGCCACACCAGGCGTCACGCTCACCGTCGAAACCGGTGCCGGTTCTACCGTGACGACGAGCCGACCCGTCTGATCATCGAGGCGGGCCGTGATGGTCGCGGTCCCGGCTCCCTGGGCTGTAATGACGCCGTTGTTCGATACGGTTGCCACGGCGGGGTTGCTCGTAGCCCAGTCGACCAACCGCCCAGTAATCGGATTGCCGGCGGCGTCCCGAAACGTGGCAAACACGGGCCGGCCGCCGCCGCCAACGGTGAGGCTTACCGCAGGCTCCGATAGAACGACGCTGGCCGCAACCGCGTTCGTGACGGCGACCACCGCCTCAGCCGTTTTGCCTGCAATGGTGGCTCTGATCGTGCTGGTTCCGACCGCGAGAGCGGAGACCAGTCCGGTTGCCGAGACGGTTGCCACGACTCCATTGCTACTCGACCAGGTCACCGATCGGTCGGACACGATCTGACCGCGAGCGTCTCTGGCGTTCGCCTGGAGTTGGCGAGTCAGCCCCACTGACAGGTCCACGGTCGCGGGTACAACCGTGACCGCGACAATCGACGGGTCCACCACGACGGTCGCTTGGGCGGTGCGGCCATTGACGGACGCGGTGATAACGGCCGACCCTCCGCTGAGTCCAGTCACGACGCCAGTGGAGCTAACGGTCGCGAATCGCGGGGCCGTCGAACGCCAGGTAACTGACGGCGCCTGAATCGTTCGCCCCGCGGCATCCTTGACAACCAACTCGACCGCGGAGGTTTGGCCAACGTCGATCTTCAAGTACTCGGGAGAGATAGTGACCGAAGCCGGCAACGCCTGACTCACCGACACGGTCGCGACGGCGGTCAGGCCGCTAACGGCCGCCGTGATTTGTGCCGTTCCCGGCGCGACGGCAGTCACCGTACCGTTGTTTGCGACCGTGGCCACCCCGGCCGCGCTTGAGGACCATACCGCGGACGCACCGACGGTACTGCCCTTTGCATCCTCAGCGTGGAGTGACAATTGCTGGACCTGACCGACGATCAGACTCGTCGCCGACGGGCGAATCGCCACCGACACGATTGGGGCTTCGACGACAGTGACTTTGGCCGCTGCGGTTTTCCCCTCGCTCGACGCCGTGATGATCGTCTCCCCGGGAGTCAGTCCGGTGACTTCTCCGGCCGCGGAGACCGACCCGGTTGACGGGTCCGAGCTCGTCCAGGAAATCTGCCGTCCACTCAGCGGTCGACCGGCAGCGTCCCTTGCAACCACCGCGAACGGCACCCGCTCGCCGACGGTCAACGAAGGGACCATTGAGGAGAAGCCAAGGGACGCGATCGGCGCCGAAACAACGGTGACCACCGCCACGGCCACTTGTCCGCCGCCTGAGACGGTGATGGAAGCGGAACCAACTTCGAGCGCCGAAACGACGCCTGCCTCCGAAACCGACGCCACTTGGGGGGAGGTCGAGTACCAGGTGAATTTGACCCCGTCCACGGCTCGACCCTCAGAATCGCGGGCCGCGGCCACGAGGGAGATCGATTCACCGAGGACTAGTAAAGGGGTTGCCGGGGATACTTGGATCGACGTCACCGGGTCGGTCGCCGCCTGACCGCCCGGCGCGTCCGACGCCGGTTCACACCCAGCAATTGCAACCAGGACAAGCGTGGCAAAAGTCCATTGCATCGCGCGATATCGATGTAAGAAATTAGGCACAGTATGTCCAGGTAAGATATTTATTTTCAATGACATAAAAATTATCTGACAAATTATAATACACTGCTAGTCAAGAGATGAAGCAAATTGCGTTCCTAACGCGTCTAGCTCTGACTAGTTCGTAGGCTGATTATACGTCATTTAGACGTTTCCTCCAGGGCTCGGGTGCACAGCCGGGTGGGATCTGGGAAACAAGCCCCAAGCCTCGGCGGAGCCGCTTGGGGGGCTGGGAAGGACGGCGGGGACAATTTTTTCGCGGGTACTTCGACCTAGGCGACCGGCCCTCCAGAGCCCGCAGCTGGCGGTTCGGCCAAGGACGGACCCGAGGCAGGGACGCGTTCGAGCCAGATCTCACGCCAGTAAGCGTAGCTGCCTCGGGGACAGAGCAACCGCCCATCGCTCAAGTCACCCCGACAGGTCACGCCGTCTAGTATGATGCAGTCACGGGTCATCGTGAGCATCCGACCGGTACGTTCATCCAGGAGCCGCTCAACCCGGGACTTAACCTGAACTTCCCGGCCACAAAAAGGCGCCATTTCCCGATCAAAACTGAGCCCGCGGTTTAGGAGGTTCTCGTCGACCGTGTCGAGAATCTCATTCCTCGACTTGATCCTCACCAGCTCACCGGGCTGAAGACCGAGCACCTGGGTTGGCGTTTTGGTCGGCCATTGGCGCCGCCAGAGGTCGGGATACGGCGACCCGTGCCGCCACCGTTGGATCTTGTTGAAGGCCATAATCGCGAACGCTCGGAGGGCCCGACGCAGGGACACATTTCCCTTTAGCACGTCCTGGAAGTAAGGCCGCGGATCGAACGGCGACAGGTCGTTCGAGAATCCCGGCAGATCGGTGGCCTGACACTGATAGGATGGATCCTCGACCGCCCCCCGCGACTCGGGCCGAAAGGCAAGGCGACCTAAAGCCGAAGCGATCGCCGGTGGAATCGACTGGCTTGGCGACGACGCGCTAGCCACTGGTCCACCAACCCGTCGAAGCCATTTTGTCTTCCAAAACAACAGACAGGCCGCCTGACACCCTCCATGGCCGGCCCCATCGCAACGAAGGTCCAGGTGAACGGCGTTCGCCACCGATCGAATCCCGGTGTGGTTCACCGTATCACAGGTCTTGTGGGCGATCTTATGAACCCGAAGTCGTTGGCCGCAAAAACGCAGCATTTCAGGCATGAACGGCATCCCGTCCAAGCGCCCCTCCGGGTCGAGCGTCGCGAAAATCTCCTCGGCACTTCGAATCTCAACCCAGGACCCTACCTTGAGCGCTCCGAACCCTAGAAAACCCACGACCGCCCCCTAACGCAGAGTTTTCGAATCGAGCAAAGGCGAGCCCCTGTTCTCATGGAGCCTCGGAAGCGATCGGTTCACCCCAGTCCGAGTCGAGAGCGACGATGGAGCCATCCATGCCCCGGAGCTGCCCATAGCGGGCCGTCGGGAGGACGTCGAGATCGAGGCATTGCTCGAGGGAATCGTGATAGATGTCGCCAAGGTGAGCGGCATACAGGCTCAACACATAACGACCGGGCATCAAGTTGAAGTCTCGGATCTGCACGTCGAGATAGCTCCGGCCCGGAACCACGGTGACCTCCTGACCGGCATTGAACGTATGCGTCTGGGCCACAACGCTCCCTAGCGGACTATGGAAGGTGACCCCGAAGATAAGACCTTGCATCGAAACCCGTGAGGTGAAGTGCAACCGCATGGCGAACGAGCCCCCGAGTCGGACCGCCGTCATCGGCGTGAACCCATCGGCGTCCAGCAAATCAAATCGGTCAAACCGGATCGCCCCCGACCCGGTGCGCTGGGTCAGGGCGGACAAGTCAGCGGCTGTCCCGCCGCCGCCCGAGAACGATTTGGCGTACTCCGACAGGACGTCATGCGTTGGTCCATCCGCTCGTGCCTGGCCGGCGTCAAGCCAAATGACCCTCGAGCAGAGGCTCTCGATCGCAGCCAGGTTGTGAGACACCAGCAAGACCGTCCGGCCCCGTCGCTGCAAATCCTGCATGGCCGTCAGACACTTCCGTTGGAACTCGCCGTCGCCAACAGCCAGCACTTCGTCGACCAAGAGGATCTCGCCGTCGAGATGCGCCGCCACCGCGAATCCAAGCCGAAGCCGCATCCCGCTGGAGTATCGCTTGAGCGGTGTGTCGAGGAAGGCCTCGACCCCGGAGAAGGCCACGATCGAATCGAACGCCCGATCGATCAGGCGCTTCGACATCCCCAGGATGCACCCGCTCAGGTACACGTTCTCACGGCCCGTCAACTCTTCATGAAAACCGGTGCCGACTTCGAGCAACGACGTCACCTTCCCACGCAGTTTGACCACGCCGGAGGTCGGGGCGGTAATCCGGGAGAGGATCTTCAGCAGCGTGCTCTTTCCCGCGCCGTTCTTGCCCACAAGGCCGACGACGTGGCCGGCCTCGATTTGCAGGCTCAAATCCCGGAGAACCCACAACTCGCTCGATCGCGCTGGCGGGCCCCTCAACCGAGCCGTCAAGGCTTCCCGCAGCATTCCCCGCCCCCGATTGCCCACTCGGAACATCTTGCTCAACCGCTCGGCTCGAATCGCGGGCACCCTTAATCCCCGACACGGCTAGATGACATCGGCAAGTTCGACCTCGGTTCGAAGGAAATAGAGCAGCGCAAACCCACCCAGAACAACGGTGGAGCCAATCGAAACCAGGAGCGATGGCAGATCCACTGTTGACGTCGGAATCGCCGTCGCCCGAAACGCACCCAGAATGCCGACCATCGGGTTCAAGGCGACGAAAAAACGGAACTGCTCGGGGATGGCCGTGATCGGGTAAATGACCGGGCTCAAGAAGAGCCAGATCTGAAGGAGGAAGGGGACGGTGTGCTTCACATCTCGATACCTGGCGTTGATAGCGGCCAGAAAAGCACCAACCGACAAACTCGCGACAAAGAGGAGAATGACGAGCGGAATCCACAACAGTAGCTTCAGCGAGAGCGAGCCAAAAACGGCAATGAAAACCAAAAGGACCGCCAATCCGACCCCCAGGTCCACCAGGCTCGCAAGCGCCGCCGCCCCGGGCAGTACTAACCGGGGAAAGTAGACCTTGCGGAGCATGTCCGCGTTGCCAACGAGGCTGTTGCTGGCGCCCGAGACAGCCCCCGAGAAATAGAGCCAGGGCACCAACGCTGAGAGGTAAAATACCTTCGAATCCTGGCTACCAGCCTCCGGGTTCATTCTCTGCGAAAACAACCAGGCAAAGAGGACCATCGTCACGAGCGGTTGAATCGCGGCCCAGGCGACCCCGAGGACCGCCTGCCGATACTTGATCTTCACATCGCGCAATGCCAAGAAGAAGAAGAGCTCTCGATACTCCCAAATCGCCGACATTGCACCGAGCAGCGGTGGCCGGCACGTGATGATGGTCTCAGATGGGATCGGTCGGCCGTTGGCTGCGTAGTTCGGCAATCGGACTCCGATTGGATCGAGTGAAGACCAACCCGGCAAGAACGCCAGCCGCGGGCCGCCAGTTATTGACAACCAATCGCGAGAAGCAGGTAGCGTGCCAACCCGGCTATTCCCGGTGGCGCCCGCTCCGGAGGCGGCGCGCGACCAGGCGGCCGGCCGCAAGCAACGGCCCGGGAACAAAACTCTTGAGCCAACGATAGCGCAGGCCGGCCCGATTCAAGTCGGGATCGGCGCTTGCCGCCTCAGACCACCGGCGCCGGGCTTCAACGGGCGCCCCGTGAAGATAGAGCTCGTCCCCGAAACGCAAACTCGCTTGGGCCCAAGCCCTGGTGAACTCTGCGGCGAAGCCGGGGCGGGCCCGCAACCGGTGCTTCTCCAGGACCTTGAGGGTGCCTTCATTCGAGATCCGCCAATTGGACGTGGCCTGGGCCCCATGGACCCGATACAGAGCCACCACGACGTCAGTCGCGGCAACGGGGTGATCACGAGCGATCGACAACCACAGGTCGTGGTCCTCGAAGAACCGAAAATCCTGAAATCTGCCGTAGGATGCAACTAGATCCCGGCGGACGAGAACCACGGCCGGGGGTCCGAACTGGCAACCCAGGATCATCGCGCCGTAGACATCACCAGACTCGAATTGTCCCCGCGGGATCCGGGGCAATTGGTTCCCATCGACATCGATATACCGGAACCGCCCGGCGGCCCACCGGTGCCCGTTTCCGCCTTCGGCCGCCTCGAGAAGGGAGGCCAAAGCCGTCGGGCGAAGGAGGTCATCATCGTCCAAGAACAGGACCCAGTCACCACGCGCCACCTCAATCCCAACGTTCCGGGCTGGACCAGGGCCACGACCAGGGCCAGCCACCAGTGTCAGCCGGGAGCCAAACGGGGAGACGACCGCCGCCAAATCGAGGACTTGGCCGTCGTCGACCAAAACGATCTCCCACTCGGGCTCAGTCTGAGCTTCGATCGACCGGAGCGCCGCTTCGATGAACTGGGGCCGGTCGAACACCGTAATGATCACCGACACCCGAGGCTTCGACACCCTCAAGCCCCATCAGGGGTGCCGTCGGACACTGGGCCATTTTCCCCCACCTTCGTCTCCGCCCCGCTCAAGGTCGTACGCACACAGCTGCTCCCGCGGAAAATGGAGAAAAGATAGAAACGCCGGATCGGGAGCTCAAATTGGGCCCGGAAACCGACTCAACGAACGCCACGGCTGTTGCGCCGACCATGAAGCCACTGCGGTTCAGTGAATGCATCTCGTGGAAGCCGGCATGGACAACTCCGCCCGGGGATTTCTAATGACCACGCCAACCAGTTAAGATCGAGGGCCGGCGAGCCAGGAGCCCCTGGTGGCTGTGTAGCGCCGTTCTACCACACTGAGCAGTACCTCAAAGAAGGCATTGGAGCGGAGGTTCAAGCTAGCTGGCGATCGGCAAGGCGATCGAAAAGCTAAATCGGGTCCCAGCGCCGGCGGTGGTCTGGACTTGAAGCTCCCCGCCCATCGTCTCGATCAGTTTCCGGCAAATGGAGAGGCCGAGGCCCGACCCCGAAAAGGCGTAATCGCCGGGCTTCTGGCGGCGGCGAAACGGTTCAAACAGTAAGGCCATTGCCTCAGGTGGGATCCCTCGGCCCGAATCCCGCACCGAGAATTCGATTCGGTCCGTGCCGATTTCGCGGGCACCCAGTTGCACCGAGCCCCGGTCGGTGAACTTGAGCGCGTTGGTCGTCAGATTGAGCAATACCCGGCTCAGCGCAGTCGGCTGACCGATCCGGAGCTCCTTGACCTCGGCGCTGGCCAGGACTTCAAGGCCCTTCTCTTCCGCGATCGGCTGGACAATGTCGCGAACCGACTCGAAGATCTCGGCGACACTGAACGGGCTCGACTCGTCCCCGAGCAACCGATCGCCTCCCCGAACAAACTCGATGACGTCGCTTGAGATCGAGCTCAGGCCGAATGCGGCGGTGTAGACCAGCCCAAGCTGCCGTTCTTGCAACGGCGTGATCGGGCCGCTCCGACCTCGCTTGAGCGTCTCGGCCAAAAAAAGAATCGATGTCAAGGGGCTTCGAAGGTCGTGGGCGACCTCCACAACCAGGTCGAGCGCATCGGGACCGGAAAGGCGATCGGAAAACTGCCGATCCCAACGCGGCTCGAGCCAGGCAGCAACCTGCTCAAAAGCCCGAAGTAGGCGGACGAGCTCGTCGACGCTGACCCGGTCAGTGGCCTCCGCGACGATTGCGACGACATTCCGGCGCAATAGCTGGACGACCCGGCGACCAAGTGGCGTCGGGGCCAGCTTGAATTCGACCCCCTCGCCCTGAAGAGCTGTCCGAACAGCGTCAAACACCAGACCGACTTCGGCTTGGGCTTCCCCCGGCCCGGCCGCGTCCGACCGCAGGGCATCCCAATCGGCGGCGACCAACTCTGCGGCTCTTCCGAGAAGGACGTCAAAGTCGAACGCCGCCTTGGCGCTCACGGCTCATCCCCTCGATTCGATCGGGCCACGTGATGCTTATCCATCAGGCGGTACAGGGTGGTCCGATCGACCCCAGCCAGGCGGGCGGCTTTTGACATGTTACCGCTCGCCCGGGTCGTCAGCTTCTCGAGGTATTCCCGTTCAAACTGAGCAATGATCCGATCCTTCGCGACGTGAAACGGCTCGGATGACGCCACGTCGAGTGATCGAACCGCCTCCTCCTGCACCTGGGGATCGTCATAGACCGGGATATCGTCGGGGGTGATCGAGTGCCCGGACTCTGTCAGCACGACGACGTGTTCGATGACGTTCTGCAACTCTCGAACGTTGCCGCCCCAGGGACGAGACTTTAGAAATGCGATCGCTTGTTCGCTCAGATGGGGCGGTGGGTCCTTGTGCTTGTGCCGAGCCCAGAAGACCGCCAAGAAATGATTCGCCAACAGTGGGATGTCCTCTTGTCGTCGCCGCAACGGCGGCAGGGTAACGGGAACGACACGCAATCGATAGTAGAGATCACCCCGCAACAGCCCGCTCTCAACCGCCTTTTGCGGGTCGCGGTTGGTCGCGGAGATGAAGCGAACGTCGACGACCGCGTCCTGCGATTCCGACCCGACCCGACGTACCACCCCGTCTTGAATGACCCGAAGAAGCTTGGCCTGCAGCGGCATCGGCATCTCGGTGAGCTCGTCCAGAAACAACGTTCCGCCGTTGGCGGTCTCGAGCAACCCCGGCTTGTCTCGGTCGGCTCCGGTGAACGCACCCTTGCGATGGCCGAACATCTCCGACTCCAGCAATGGTTCGGGCAAAGCCGCACAGTTAATCGGCACGAGTTGACGCTTCGCCCGACGGCTGTGTTGGTGAATAAACTGGGCGATTACTTCCTTACCCGTCCCACTCTCGCCGTCGATGAACACAGAGGCATCGGTCGCGGCCACTTTCCGGGCCAGCTCGACGGCGCGACGAAAGGCCGGCGAGATGCCGATCAGAGAGACCGATTCGCTCTGGTTCTGCTGCTCAAGAACCTTTTGGCGCAGCTCCGTCGCTTCGCGCCCGACCATCACGGCGTGCGAGGCCCGCCCGACCAGGACCTCAAGATGAGTCGCGCTAAAAGGCTTCGGCAGGTAGTCCCAGGCTCCGGCGCGCAACGCCTCGATCGAGGTCGACACGCTTGGATTTCCGGTCATAACCACGACGATGGTCTCTCGGTTGGTTCGAAGCGCGGCGCGAAGGATATCAAGTCCCGACACCTGGGACATGTACAGGTCGACTAAGACGATGTCGAACGGACGGGTTTTGGCCAAATCAAGGGCGTCCTCGCCCCGGCCGCATAACGTCACAGCAAAGCCGTTCATCTCCAGAACGCTGGCGCAACTCTCCCGGAGAGTGTGCTCGTCATCAACCAGCAAGATCCGGATGCTCGACTTGATGTCCGCCGGGATCGACAGAGGATCTCGCCCCAATGGGGCACTGTCGGAGCCAACCGGTCGCGTCATTCGACCCGTCCGGTCCATGGGGTGCCTAGAGTCACTCTTGCCGCCTTTACTGTCGCTGTTTCGCCACAACAAGTATGACGATGGTGTTGCAGATTCGCAACACACTGTTGGATCTACATGCCTATCCGGTGCGTTGTCTCAGCATCAACCGGGCCAATTCCCAATCTGACTTCCGGTCCCGACCTTGCATTCAAGGCCCAGTGGAACGAAACTCGTCTGTCGGCTTAGGAGCCCCGCTATGGTTGGTCCGTTAGTACCGAGTGAAGCAGTCCACACGCTAGACCAGCTGCCGAGCGGGTACGAGCCCCCTACCCAAGGGCCGCCCGATGAAGGCGGCATTGGCCCCAAACGCCTCGTCGGGGCTCTTGTTCGGGCCAAATGGTGGATCCTCACCGGCGCCGTCCTCGGGGGGCTCGTTGGCTCGTTGGTTGGGCGAGTCATTCCCAAGAAATACACCGCGGACGCGACGGTTTGGATCGAAACCCGGGACCGAGACGACGAATCCCGGACCTCTGGTCCGATCCGACCGAATGGGTTCCTGCAATCTCGGCAGTGGCCAGAGCTTCTTGAGAGCTACGTGGTCCTCGACTCCGTCGTTAGGCGGGAGCGGCTGTTTGTGAAGCCCGCCGATCCTACTGCCACGCCGTTGTTTCGGTCGTTCGGCCTGGGAGCCGAATTCGCCATGGGGAACTTCGCCTTGGCGATCAGCCCGGACGGGCGAGCCTATACCCTCACGAAAGGGGCTGACTTCGCCCCGAACCTTCCGGGACTTTCGTTCCTCCGGCGGGGCGGGCTCGTCGTCGAACGAGGGACCGTCGGCGACTCGATCGGAAAAGGGATTGGCTGGCTTTGGCAGCCCGTCGCCGCTGACTTGGAAAAAAGGCGCGACCTTCGATTTGCCGTCGCCGCGCCTCGCGAAGCCTCGAAAGAACTCCGGGATCGGATGAAGATCTCAGTTCAGGGCGAGCAATTCATGCGAATCACGGTCGCGGATCCGAGCCCCGAACGGGCCGCCGCGACGCTTAACTCCGCCACCGAACAGCTCGTAAGTGTCGCCACCGGCCTGAAAAAGCGATCGATGATCGAGCAGCGCGACATTCTCGCCGAACAGGCGGAGTTTGCCGGCAAGCGCCTCAAGGAAAAGGAAATCGAGCTCGAACAGTTCCGGATTAGGACTGTCACCCTGCCTAACCTGAACGCCACGATTACACCCGGCCTTGTCATGACCCAACCGACGGCCATGACCGACTATTTCGAGAAGAAGAAACGAGCCGATGAGCTCCAACGCGACCGACGGGAGATCCTCAACCTGCTGGATCGCAACCAGGCTGGCGAGCTGACCGTCGACGCCTTCCAGACGATTCCTACCGTCAAGAACGCGCCCGATTTGACCAAGGCGCTCAACGAACTCTCCGTAGCCGAAACCGAGCTCCGCGGGCTCCGCTTTAAGTACACGGACTCGCTCAAGATCGTCCAGGATGTCAGGGAAAAGATCGCGACCTTGCGGGGCACGGTCATCCCAAACCTGGCTCGGGCGCTCGCCCGGCAACTCCAACGTTCCTCCGACGACCTAACCGAGCGAATCGCGAGCGAAACCAGGGAGTTGGGCTCAATGCCGGAGCGGTCCACGACCGAGCAGCGATTGGTTCGCGAGTTCGAGGCGGCAGAGAACCTCTTCAAGATTCTCCGCGGGCGCCTCGAAGCCGCGCAACTCGCCCAAGCCAGTCAGATCCCGGACATTCGGGCGATGGACCCGGCCGTCCCCCCGCGAGATCCGTCCGGCCTGACACCAGGCATCCTCATCGGGCTCGGGTTGTTGCTGGGCCTCGGCGCGGCCGCAGGCATCGTGCTGCTCCGCGACATACTCGATAGCCGAATCAACTACCCCGAGCAAGTCAGCGGGGGCGGCATCGGTCTGACGATCCTTGGAGTGGTGCCGGACACAAGCGGCAACTCCGGAGATCGGGAGTTGATCAAGGCGCAGGTCGTCGAGGCGTTCCGGGAAATCCGAATGAACATCGTTCATTCGTTTCCCAACGGCGCACCGGTCATGGCCACCATCTCGAGCCCGAGTCCCGAGGACGGCAAGTCGTTCGTCTGCGCCAACCTCGCGATGTCATTTGCCGAAGCCGGGTTCAAAACGCTGCTCATCGACGGAGACACCCGGCGCGGCGTCCTCCACTCCTCGTTCCAACTCGATCGCCGCCCCGGGCTCGTTGACTATCTCCTGGGGCGGGTCGATGCCCAGTCGATCATCCGGCCAACAAGTCATCGCCATTTATCCGTAATTCCATGCGGCGAACGAGCCGTTCGATCACCCGAATTGCTCGGGAATGCTCAGATGCGGGCGTTGATGGCTACCGCTCGGAGTCAATATGCCGTCGTACTGATCGACTCGCCACCGTTTGCGGCCGGGGTGGATCCGTACATTCTCGGTAGCGTCACTGGTGCGTTGATCACCGTGATGCGAAGCGGAGCCACCGATCGGCGGCTAGCCGAAGACAAGCTCAAAGTCCTCGATCGGCTTCCAATTCGGCCCCTCGGCGCCGTGCTCAACGGCGTCTCACTCAGACACGGATCGTACCGGTACTACACGTACGGCTACACCGCCGAGCTCGAAGAGGAGCAGCCAATGGCACTCGGGCCGACGACCGCTCCAAACCCGAAGGAGCCGGTCGCCTAACCAACTCGCCGGATGATCAGGTCCTTCGGGAATGGCACCCAGTCCCGAGGGACCCATGCCTGACCGAGCAACTCCGGATTCGGCCACCCAGCGCCGGTTCTCGCCCTCCACCGTGTTTGACACCCTGAGTGACAAGGCGTCGGCATCGGACGGACGCCGGGCGATCAAGCACTTCGCCGACTCGGCGCAAAAGGCCCGATCTAAACCAGACCTGAAGCACCGAGTTCGAGGGGCCGGGCAACCGGCATGACTTCACGGGCGGACGCCCCTCGGACCCAATCGCGACTGGCATGCGGGAAACTGCAGCTAGGTGTAATTCCAGGGCGGAGTCCGAGAATTGCTAGAGGAAACCGGTGAAAGCACGACGGCTCGACTCAGCCGTTGCGCCGGGCCTGCACTTGTGCCTCGGCTGAGTACCTGAGCGTGGTTTGCGGCCCACAGATCGTGGCGCTGAACCTACACGACTTTTGCCCGCCAACGGTGTAAATTGATTTTGGGCAACGAGTTACGTCGCCAGGGGAAAATGCTCGGCGACCCGACCACACTAGCACGGGGTCTGCCGTAGAACCCTGAGTTCGGTGGTTTTGGCACCAGGATCTTCAATCTTTGGGAAAGAAAAGGCAATGACACCCGTGCAATTCGCTCGGATCGCTTGGTCAGGAATCCTGATGGCGTTCGTGGTTAGTTCCGCGGCCGGGCAAACCCCGGTATCGACGGACGAACTGCCCGCCAGCCGAGCCGTCGCAATCCGCGGGGACCTCGAGGCGAAGTTGCGGGAGATCGATCAGATCGTGGCGTCGCCTGGCTACAGTGGGCGCCTGAAAGCCGTGAAACGGAGTGAGGGCGAGCAAATCCGTCGTCGACTCCGGGACGGTGACTTCCAAACTGGCGATCAGATCTTTCTTGCCATCGTGGGCGAGCAAGCCGTAACCGATTCGTTCACGGTAACACCGAACCGGTCGATCCTGATTCCGACGGTCGCGGAGATTCAACTTGGTGGGGTGCTCCGATCCGAGTTGAATTCCTACTTGGTGAAGCAACTCAGTCGGTATTTCCGTCAACCGACCATCGTGACGAAGGCCTACATTCGGTTGGCGGTTCTCGGTGAGGTCAGCCGGCCGGGGTTCTACCAGCTTCCCGCTGACGAGCAACTCAGCCAAGCCATTATGCTGGCCGGCGGCCCGACCGCAAACACCAAGATGTCCAGCTCCAAGGTCTTGCGAGCCGAGCAGGAGCTGTGGGCTGGTGAGTCGTTCGGCGAGGCGATCACCAAGGGGACGACTCTCGACCAGTTCAACCTTCAAGCCGGTGACGAGATCAGGATCGGACGCCTGAAATCGCCGATTTGGAGCCGGGCCCGTGACGTGCTATTTGTCGTCACCAGTGTGATTTCCCTTGGACTGGTTGCCACTCGTGTCTTCTAGTGGCAGCAACACCTAAAGTGGAAAGACGGCGCGTGGGAGCGTACGCCACCGATGGCAACGAACGATTGCGCCCGAAAGCGCGGGACTCGGCCTCCAAGTCCGAGGAGCCGGGAATGACCTCGCTGCGATCGGCACGGGCCCTCAACGTCGTGGTGGCGGCCTTTGGCTTGATCGTCTCCGCGCCGATCATGCTTTTGGTCGCGATCGCGATTAAGTTGACGTCCCGGGGGCCGATCTTTTATACCCAGACCCGCATCGGGCTCAATACCCGGACCGGTCCGGGAGACGCCCTCCGCGCGACCAGTCGGCAACGCGATCTCGGGGGGCGGCCGTTCTTGATCATCAAGTTCCGAACGATGAGGGTCGACGCCGAGCAAACGACCGGAGCTGTATGGGCATCGAAGCGGGACCCACGGGTGACCCTGATCGGTCGTTTCTTGCGTCAATATCGACTCGATGAACTGCCCCAATTGATCAACGTACTTCGGGGCGACATGAACGTCGTTGGCCCGAGGCCCGAGCGTCCCGAGATCTTCGCGGAGCTTCGCGCGAAAATCGCCGGCTATGATTTGCGCCAGCGCGCGTTGCCGGGAATCACCGGCCATGCCCAGACCAACCAGGAGTACGACACGTCGATCGAGAGCGTTCGGACCAAGCTCGCCTATGACCTCGAATACGTCGGCCGACAGGGATTTTGGGAGGATCTCAAGATCATGATTAAGACGATCCCCGTCATTTTCCTGCGGCGGGGCGGATGGTAAGCCCGCTGGACGCCGCTGCGCCGGCCGCCGGCGCCGCAGTCCGCAGTCGTTTGTTTCCGGCTTTTCCCGTCGCCGCCCGCGCTGCCCTCATCGCCTTCGCCGTGCTGTTTTTTGACACCTTTCGGGACCTTCTCGGACAGTGGTGGAGCAATCCGGACGCCGGTCAGGGCCTTCTGTTGGCTCCGGTTTGCGTTTGGCTGGCCTATCGATCGGGAGTAGGGCCGACATCCGGCCGCCCGCGAATCGGCACCACACTGCTCGTACTTGCCGTCATCCTTCGTCTAGCCGGAACGCTTGGGGGCGAGTACTTCACGATGCGGGTTTCCTTGATCGTGGCCATGGCTGGGCTTGTTGTCTATTGGCGGGGCCTCCCGCAGCTTCGAAGGTGGTGGCTGCCATTTGTCGTGGGGGCCCTCGCGATCCCGCTCCCCGCCGTCCTCCTCAATACTCTCGCGATCCCGCTACAGCTGTTGGCGAGCAAGATTGGGAGCGCCCTCATCAGTTGGCGGGACATTCCATTCCAACTGAATGGCAACGTCATCGACATCCCCGGCCATCGGCTTTTTGTCGCCGAGGCGTGCAGCGGCCTCCGCTCTCTCACGGCCCTTTTGAGTCTTGGGGTCCTGATCGGCGGCATGTTTCTCGGGAAGGGGTGGAGCCGGATCGCCCTGATCTGCCTAACGATTCCGATCGCCGTATTCCTGAACGGTGCTCGGATATTCCTGACCGCGTTTCTGATTTATTTCGTCGATCCGTCGTTCGGCAAGGGCTTCATGCATCTGAGCGAAGGGTGGCTGATTTTCGTGGTGGCGTTTGGCGCCGTCGGGATAGTCGGCATGCTCCTTCGAGCGATCGAACTGCGTTTTTCCCCAGAGGAGTCTGATGCCTAGCTTCGGATGGTCTCCAGCGCTGATCCTCGCCGCGGGGTCGGCGATTACGTTCGGGCTTGGACCCAACCGGATTCAGCCCCAACCACTGAGGCAGGAACTCGTCACATTGCCAACCCAGATCGAGGGGTTTCAGCAGGTTGACGACCTCAAGATCCCGGACGAGGAGCGAAAGGTCGCTGGCATGGACTCCTACCTGCTCCGCCGTTTCGCGATCGACTCGGGCCGGACCATGTCGGTATACGTCGGATACTACGAGAAGCAAGTCAGCGGCAAGGCAATCCACTCGCCCAAGAACTGCCTGCCGGGTGCAGGCTGGGAGCCGCTTGATTCCAAATCCTTGGCCGTTACCACCAGCGCAGGAGCCGGGACCGTCAACCGCTACCTCCTCCAAAAGGGCGCCCAGCGGGCTCTCGTCCTCTACTGGTATCAGGGGCGGGGGCGGGTCGAGGCCTCGGAGTATCGAGTCAAGTGGAATCTGCTCAAAGACGCGGCAATTCAGCGGCGATCGGATGAGGCTCTCGTTCGGATCGTCCTGCCCCTCACGACCGATTTTGACACCGACCAAGCAGATCCATTGAGCCTCGCGGTGGCGCAATCGCTCATCCCCGAAGTGGCCAGCCGCCTCCCCGGAAAAAGCTAGCGCCACCCGGGCCTGCGGCCCGGGTGTCAGCCGAAGCCCAAACCGACCTTTCGCGCCACGAAGGCCTCGGCGAAGCCACTCGGAGCCGCCGCTTCGACTCCCCGCAGCCTCGCCAGGCCGCGAAAGGTCTCGCTCGAAAACCAGGGCTTGGATCGTTGGGAGCCAAAACAGTCGTGCAACAGCCTGACTTTTTGATCCAATAGCACCTCGGTCAGTGGAACGAAGACGTTCGGTCGGCCGAGGTCCCCGTCGTATTTCGGGATCTCGTACTCGAGGATCAGGGACTCACGGAACGTGTTCCAGGTCAGGTCGGAGACGACCCGATGGTCCTGATGGCGATCGTCTCGGACGTGGGTGAACACTACGTCTGGAACCCCGAACGACTTGAGGCTCTCAAAGCAGTCCTTGATACCTGGGTCCATTGGGAAGTACCCGTCCCTAAAACGCTCCACCGAAATGCGGGGCGTCGCTACTCCGGCGAGGAAACCTGCCGCACTGACTTGGGCTTCGGCCCGCCGCTCGCCCGACCCGCTAAAGACGACCCACAGGACCTCGATCGGGACCTTGGAATTGACCAGACCGAGCACAGTCGCTCCGCAACCAATCTCAATATCGTCGGAATGGGCCCCCAGGAACACCGCCCGAAGCGGGCGGTCCAACTGCGGAAAACTAAAGGTCAGCACCTAGCGCGCTCCGTTCGGCTTCCAGACGATCCACGGAGGACGGCCCTTTGCCGCGAGATCCTCAAGCCGCTGGCGGTCCTTGAAGGTGTCCATCGAGACCCAGAACCCATCGAACTCGTATGCCATCAGCGAGCGAGCGCGCATCAGGCGCTGGAACGGCGCGGCCACCAGGTCATCCCCGGGTTCGAGATAGTCGAAGATCTCTTTGCGAAGAACGAAATACCCTCCGTTGACTCGCAGATTCTTCTCAATCGGGTCTTCAAGACCCACGACATGGCCGCTCTGTGGGTCGGTCGTGACAAAATGGTAGGACAGGTTGGGCCGTACACTCAGGAAGCTCGCGACCGACCCGCCCTTCTTGAAAGCATCTATCATGGTCGGGAGGTGCAAGTCGGTCACGCCGTCGCTGTAGTTGGCGAGGAACATCTCCTCGCCGGCGAGGTGCGGAGCGACCAGCCGAAGGCGCTCTCCAATCGGCGTGTCAACACCGGTGTCGACGAAGGTGATTGACCAGGTGCTCAAATCGGTCTTGAGTGGGTCGAGGCGCTGGTGCCCCCGATCTAGGACGAAGTCGTTCGGGAGTGCTTCGTTGTAATTGAGGAAGAAGGACTTGACCGAATCACTCCCGTGGCCCAAGCAAAGGATGAAGTCACGGTGCCCGAAGTGCGCGTAGTACTTCATGATGTGCCAAAGCACCGGCCGACCGCCGATGGGCACCAGCGGCTTGGGAACGATTTCCGAATAATCGCGCATCCGAAGACCGAGGCCGCCGCAGAAGAGGACGACTTTCATTCGAGGCTCAGGCCGTCTTCGGTCGGTCTTTGGATGCTTCCGCGCCTCGGTCATGCTGACTCCTCGTGTCGCTTACCCGGAATTCCCACCCCAGCCTAGCTTGACATTGCAGCAAGCGTGCCCGCCCAGGTGCGACTCAAAAAGGTACACTGATGGGCGCTACCGAGTCGGGGCCGGGCCGGAGAACGCTCAGGTCCGGGCCCAGCTCCGCTGGCGATCGTGAACTTGGTAGACGAATTCCGGAAACCGTCGCTGCGGCATGACCTTGACCAGGTCGAGGTTCGCCGCTTGGGTTCGGCAATACTCCTGGACGCGGGCCAGCGACTCCCAATCACGGGCATAGTAGGCTTTCCATGCCGCGGCCGCGATCCGCTTCCCCGCCACACGACGACCCCGGTCGACCTCCGATCGGCCGAGCTCCGCTTCGTTTTGCTGAAGCCATTCGTCAACGGCCCGATGCCAATCCAGAGCCACCAAGCGGCGGCTCTTGCTTTGAGACTTCGGATGCATTCGGTACGTGCTGAGGGCTTGGTCGACCCGTTTGACTTTGCCGACCCGGATCAGGTTCAGCAGGTAGATCAAGTCCTCGCCGTAGCGAATGCCCTCGTCGAACCGGACCGGAAGCTCTCGCCTAACCATCAGCGAAGAAATTTGGAACGGAGCCCCAACCTCCAGCATGAAATCGAACCAAGTCGCTGGTTCGGGCTCCTCCCGGACCAGCTTGATTCCGTTCGGCCAGTCCTGCCAATCGAGCGTCCTGGTGGACACGGCGACGGTGTCGCTCTCGACGCCGGCGAGCTGCTCCGCAAGCTTGGTCGGTGCCCAGAGGTCGTCGGCGTCACAGAACGCTATCCAGTCGCCCGTGGATTCGTCGATGCCCCGATTCCGAGCGACGCTTTCCCCTCGATTGTCCTGCGATAGCACCCGAACCAGGGAGCCAAACGCCCCAGCCACCTTGGCGGAGGCATCGGTCGAACCATCGTCGACCACGAGGACTTCGTCGGGCGGCCGGGACTGACGAAGGATCGACTGGATGGCTTCCCCGACATACCTCTCGCCGTTATCGCAGGGAATCACCACGGAAATCTTGGGGTGGAGCAACGCGCTCATCGACCCTCAGCGGAATCCGGTGCCATCATCAGCCAGCTCCCGGCGGTAACCAACGCCCTTTTCAATCTCGGCGGCCATGCGCTCACCATCGTGCGGCGACCGGAGCGCCTGTTCAAGCGGCCACAAATGTCGTCAGGGGCGGGGCTGCTTCGTCTCGGCGGGGTTGGCCCCCGGCCGGGTTGGACGGCCTGCCACCCAGTTGCCGGGGCCGTCCGTCACCCGCCGGCCGGCGCCAACGGTGGGACCCTTGCCTCTCCGCCGGTCGAAGGCGGGTCCGTACAAAGCGAGGCGCCGCCACTCGAGAACCCGAAGGGGAACAAAGGTCATGGCCCACCCAAGCCAGCTCGAAGGTCCGGCTCCCCGCCGGGCCAGCTCGCCGTAGGTCCGTCGCGCGGACAGGGTCTCTCGGGCGTCAAAAAAAGCCCGGGCGTGATCAAACAACGCCCGCCGTTGCCGATCCAAAACCATCCCTTCAGGAAGGGACACCCGCCGAGCCACCTCTTCGATGTTCGCCAATTCCGCCGCTAAGAAACGCTCCCGGTTACCCGAGATGTGCCCGGGTGCAGGGGTGTACCTGACAAGCCATTCCGGACAGGTAGCGATTACCCAGTTGGCAGCCGCCGCCCGAAGCCAGAAATTATAGTCCTCGACTCCGAGCAAGCGCCGGTTCTCGTCAAACCCGCCGATCTCATCATAGCACGATCGACGGACGACGGCGGAGGAGTTGATGATGCAGTTGCGGGCCCAGAGGAGATCGAAATCGATGTAGGGCGGTATTTCCACGCCTCGGGAGAGGGTCTTCCGGGCATGAACGATGCCGACGGCCGGATCTACCAAGAAGGGGAGCTGCTGGGCAAGTTTGTCCGTTCGCCAGGTATCGTCGGCGTCTAGCAATGCTAACCAGTCGCCAGTTGCCGCCTTGACACCGGTATTGCGGGCGGCTGCGGGACCGCCATTTTCGCGGCGAATCAGCCGGACAGCGGCCCCAAACGATTCAACAACGGCTCCAGTATCGTCGGTAGACCCATCGTCGACCACGACGATCTCTGCGGCGGGGACCGTTTGGGCCAAGGCACTTCGGATGGCTCTCCCAACGCACCCGGCCGCGTTGTACGCTGGGATGACGACGCTGATGGCAGCGTCGCTCATACCGACAGCTCTCGACGGGCCCAGGTGCCAGCTAGTCTATCGTTGTCCGGCTTGATCCCGGTCTTGGCAACCACGGGTTTCCCTTCTCGGCACCGATCTACTCAGGGCGACCAATGCTACAGGGCAATAGTAGTGCCGGGCCCCCGCAACATCGAAGACCAGACCGATCGATGCGAACTCACAACAACTATGTAGCATGACAGCAACAGAATCATGAAATTCTCGTCTTTTTACTTCGAGAGCCCAGTCAGCGGTGCCCGGGTCGACTTCGAACGGGGAGCCGGTTTCAGCAATACCCAGGCAAGGGTGATCAACCCAATCGAATAGACCGCAGACAAGGCAAGAGCCTTGAACCCGACGATCTTGATGCCTGTGGCCTGCTGGGCGGTTTCGGCCCCCCGGGCGGCCATTAGGAGCAGCGGAAGGTCCAAGGCAACCAACATGGCACCGACGCCCGCCCAAACTCCCAGCACGAGAAGCATCCACCCTGAGAGGAGTGGTACGAAGCGCCGCCTCTCTGCCGAGTCAACCACGGCAAGCAATCCCAGCCCGATCACCAACGCGGCGATCGTAGCCGAGAATTCCCCAAAATATGCGACCTCCCATTCCGGGCGCTGCCACTGAGGGGGAAAGAAAGTCACCAACTGCCCGAATAGCCCGGTTGCGAAGAATGCCCAGCCGCAGGCTCGGGCGGTACGCACCATCCCGAAACTCATCCCACCCGGCCGGTCGAACGATGTTGTCGGTCTAATCGCTCCGTCTTCAGCCATTCCTCACCCCAGCTCGAACCGCCAGGACATGGACTACGAGAAAGCACACACCCGACAACAAAGCCCGAAAGAACCCGATCGTGACCGTCGCTGTGGCGGGACCCACGGCGGTCATTGCCGCCCCACGGTCGAGAACCAGAAAGAGGAAGGCGATGGCCAGAGTCGCGGCGAGCACTGCATGAAGAACGGAGGCCAGCGTGACGAGGCGGCGGCTGTCTAACCCGGCAGCCCCAACCAGGGCCCCGACCGATCCGAGCGCCAAGATCGGCCACCCCGCCATTAGACCGGCGGCCGTCGTGAACCGGAGGGCGCGATTCGAAAAATCGAGCGGACCGATGGCGGCCCCAAGATCAACCGCCCCAGCCAAGACGAAAAGGACGCCGAATCCCCAGACCAGGCGCCAAACCCGAACTCGGTCGCCCTCGTCAACTCGGGTCGTCGAAGGCCCGGAACCAACAATCACAGTCTGTTTGTCCACGCCTGTTCTCCTCAATTGAAAAACGGAATCGGTCGCTGAAGGAACTCGGGTTTGGCCCCGCCAACCGGCGACCGGATAAGATCTTAATCGTGTCCGTAGCAAACGGACAACTCGGCTTTCATTGGGGCCGAGTGACTCTCGCCGACAGGGCGACCGTTGTCCTTGGGGGGCCCCCTGGTGCCGGGGGCAGAACGGAAAAAAACGGGCCGCCCGGAGATTCCGGGCGGCCGCGCTGGTACCACGTTTGTCAAAAGTCGTTGACTTAGGAATTCTTCCGACGACGCCGAACGAAGTTGGCGCCACCGATCCCGACCAAGCCAGTGGCCAAAAGGAGCATGGAGATGGGCTCCGGCACAGTCACAGGCGGTTCATCGATCCGGCTCGCGATGCACTCACCGGGCTTCGGGGTGCTCTGGCCCACGGCGCCCTCATAGCACTTCGCAAAAGCGACGTTGTTGCCCAAAACCTGGCCGCGCCAGGCGAAGTGGACCTTGCTCCAGTCCGTAGCCCCCCCGGACAATGAGAAAGTAAAGGTGCCCTGGCTGCCCGGGGGCAGAGTCGAAGCGCTGTTATCCCAGTGCCGGCGAGCTTGGGCGGCACCGAGGAACGTGCCGTTCGTCAGGCTCGTTCGGAAGCTGCTGGCGGCCGGCAAATCCTGCCAAACTTGGTCGGGCGGGAGACCGCTGACGCTAGCGAACCCTGCTGAGCCGGCAGTCGGGGCTGAGTTCAGATAAAAGAACCCGAAAGCGGTCAAACGGCCAATCGTTGTGGAGCCCAGGGTGTTGCTGATGTTCCGAACAACAGCCGTCAAGGTGCCGCCGGATACCGTGATCGTCGCACTGGCGCAAGCCGTGAACGCCCCGGTGTTTAGGCAGTACGAGACAGCATTGCCGGCAACATCAAGCGCCCGCGCCTCGACCAACGGGGCAGCGACCAGCAAGGCGGCCAAAGGTGCGATCCTACGGATGCGGGGGTTCATTCGTGTCATGTTCTCCGAGATTAGTTCCGTTGAGTTCCAAGCAACTTAACAGCAGGATCGTTCGGCGACACCTCGGCCACCCGCACTAAGACGAGACACACCTGCCCTGCTCTGCCCCATCTTAGGCAAATCGCGTTCCAAACTCCAGTACCATTGGAGCGTATTCGTGTAAGTGGTTCACGCACATCACTTTACAAGTCAAATGCCAGGATAATGTAGGGGGGAAAGAGCACAGATATTGGGCTGAGAATTGAATCTGCGCATCAACAGTCGTTGCGGACACGCAACGCCTACTCAGCGGAGCCCGGGGGCCGGATCGAGCTCACCCGGACCTGCGGAGTCTTGCAATGAAGGAGCCTCGTTGCTCTGGACTTAGACCAAACCCAAACGCACTTGCGACCATGATCACACTAGAAACCGAGACCCCGAGAATGAACGCACCCCAGGTTGTCGGTGGGGCGATTCCCCGAACCGAGAGGCCAGCCGCGAGCCAGATCAGGAAAAGCAGAAACGGCACCGCAAGAGCCTCCCTGACAAACCGCGAGATCCGAATCCCAGACACCTTGCTGGTATGGGCCGGAATGATCAAGCAATTGTTGATCAAAAGAGGGATCAGGGTACCGAGGGCAACCCCAGGAAGCCCGAGGATCCTGACCAACACCAAGCTCAAAACCACGTTCGAGATCGCCTCCAGGACTTGGACCTTGGCGAGAAAGGCCGCCTGGTGGCTGTTAAATAAGTACCGCCAGGAGACCTGAAATAGCATCTTCGGGATTTGGGCTGCCACCAACAGCCAGAGGACGACATCGCTCCGGTGAGCCCAGTTGCCTGTTACGTACACCGCCCCGATCCAGAGTTCGAGGAACGGCGAACCGAAGCAGAAGAGGCCTGCCCCCATGGCGAAGGTCAACAGCGCCACTATCCGGGTCCCGGACAGCAACAAACCCTGCATCCTGGCTGTTTCTTTGGTGGCCGCCAAATGGGCGAACTGGGGTGAGAACGCGACGCTGATGTTGCTCACAGCGTTCATCGCGTAAGAGGCGACCAGCTGGCCCAGCGAATACACCGTGACCGACGCCATCCCCAGCACGGCGCCGATGACAACCGCATCGAGCCTATTGATCAGAATGGACGCCAGGTTAATGACGAAACTCTTGGCTCCAAGCGAGCTTATCTCGGAGGCCGTCGCCCGGCTCATGAAGCGAGGTGAGAGGCGGAGCTCCGGCAAGACCCGGAAGCTGGTGGCCACGAGGCAGAGCCACGCCACACCTCGCCCAGTCAACTGAATCAACCCCAGCACGGGCAGTCCCGCATTCCTCTCGAGCGCAATGACCATCAGGATGGTGGTTAGGACCCGAGTGAGAATCTCAAAGCCAGGGACAAAATGCTGTCGGCGGGAACCCGTCAACACGGCTCCAAACACGTCGAAGGGCAGGGCGAGTCCGACTGCCGCCCCCATAATCATCGCCGCGCCTCGGACCTCCGCGGGCGCAACCCCCTGGATATTGAAAAGTACCGGAATGAAATACGCGAGACCGGCCGAACAAATAACGATGGCAAGACCGACGATTGCCAGGCCCCCGACCGCGGTCGAAGCGACGCGGTTGACGCCGGGTAGATCCTGCCGCGCGAGATCGCGAGAAACGAAGAAGCCGATCGCGCTGCGGGTGCCGAAATCCAGGACCCCAAAGTACCCGGTAAGCTGGGCAACCAGAGTCCACACTCCGTAGCGAACATCGCCGAGGCCGTGGAGGAGTCTCGGCGACACCCAGAGCGACGTGGCGACCGTCACCACCATTAGAACCACGTTGGTGGCGGCCCCCAGGGCGATGTTGCTCGAAACGGGTGACCGCTTCGGCTTCTTTTCGGTTGGGTTCACCCGATCAACCGACTGAGAGGCAAGGCGTCAATTGCGGCTGTCGCGAGCATGCAGCAGATGGGCGGCCCATGGGTCATGTCGGAATCGATTGATCACGATCACGCCGGGTGATCCTTTGCAATGGGGCCCGTTTCTTGATATTCTGCGGTTGCGGCGGCCGAGACCCGCTCACCCAAAGAAAGTGACCAAGCTTGAGCTTTCCCGTGGCCGCCCCCGCCCAAATCGGTGCGGTACCCAGCCCTCACCGACCGAGGGCGTCGTCCTCGTTTTCGCTGACGAAGGCCGCCGGCCCAGAGCGAGCGTTGGGGCCTCTTTTTGGCTTGTTCCTCACCTACAGCGTCGCTCGGGTTCAAGAGGTCTTTCCGCAAATCGAGGTTCCCAGTTTACCGAAGGTAATCGGGTTCATCTGCCTACTGGTCCTTGCCACCACAATCAATCGGACCGGTTGGAAGACTATTTGGCGATCATCCATCATTTTCCGGGCCATGGTCGGCCTGCTCGGCCTCGCCCTGGTGACCATGTTCATCGGGATTTGGTCCGTCGGATCATGGGATTTCTTCCAGAAGAAATACATGGTGCAGTGGGGCACTTTCCTGATTGGCACCGTGCTCTTCCGGGACCGACGGATCCTCCGACAATCGCTCCAGTACTATTGCCTTGCGGTTGCGGCGGCCGCGTACATGGCGGTGTCGGGCAACACGGAGATCGTCGGAAAGGAAGGGCGGGTCTACATTGCGGGAGACCGAGGCTCAATCGACCCGAATGATTTCGGCGCGATCTTGATCGGCACCATTCCCTTGACACTCTGGCTTGCATCCAGCAGCGGTAAGCTCGGAAAGCTCCTCTGGTATTCGGCGGCGTTGGTCATGACCGCCGCCGTCGCGCCGACCGCGTCGCGGGGCGCGCTCCTTGGGATCGCGGCCGTGGCGCTCTCGCTCATCCTGATCGGCACTTCGGGATTCAAGCGGTTAATCATGGGCGGAGGAGTCGCGCTAGGCATGTTCCTGTTTCAGGTCGTAGCCACCGACGAACAGTTGGCCCGATTTGGGGCATTTGGCGGCGAGCAAGACTACAATATGTCCGACAAGAGCGAGGGTCGGCTCGCGATCTGGAAACGAGGGATCGTGTGGACGATCAAGCGCCCCACGGGCTACGGGCTTGGAAACTTCCCCGTCTACTTCGGCTGGCTCAACGGGAGAGAAAAAGCTGCTCACAGCGCGTTGATTCAGACCGGCGTCGAACTCGGCGTAGCGGGCCTCGCGCTCTTCCTGTTGATTTACGGTACTGGAGTCCGGGACGGACGGCGGTACCTGGCTGAGCTCAAGCGACTGCCCAAACGCGACCCGCGAAGAACCGCCGAGTCCAGCCTGACCGGCTTCTCGATTGCCGCACTTCTCGGCATCTTCACGACCGGGTTATTCCTGTCCGCGGCGTACGCGAGCATCACGATGTTGGTGTTCGCCGTTACAGCCGGTGTTCACCTAGGCCGAGCCAGTCCGGTCTTTCCTGATGGTCAGACACCGACGAATGGGTCGAACCGGCGGGTCGGTCGGATAGCGACCGTTGGGGCCAGGATCGCCGGGCGGCGAACGTTCCGGCCGACCCAGCGCTAGCTCCCGTCCGCCTCACGTTGCACCAAAGGCTCGCTGGATCTTTCCGGTGTCGCCTTTGGCAATGACTCCCTAAACTCGACCCGACGGGGGACCATAGAATCCTCGAGCCGGGCGGCGCAATTCGCCGTGATGTCGCCCACTGTCAGTTGGACGCCCTCGCCCAGGGCAACGATGCCCTTCAGGACAGGGTGATCCGCGCTCGCCAGCCATCGGCGGCTCAATGGCTTGGGCTCGGGAGTGTGGTCGCTGGGCTTGGAACCCTTCCCGGATGGCGCCGCAAGGTCCGCAGCGAAACGAAAGGCGCGCCCTCAGGATGAGGGCGCGCCTCCCGACGCAAGCGCCTCCGGTTGGAACTAGGCCGAAGATCGCAGCCAGACGCACTGGGTCAAGGACGAGGCTGCCTATCGGGTTAGGGTGACTCCACTCGCCCGAAAGAGGATTGAGGTTTGGCCCACCCGGACACCGCCAGGGATCAGCTCCGGCGATACCGCCCCCCCAACGGCAATGACGTTCAGGAACACCTGGTGGCGGCTGAAGACCGACTTGGCGAGGCGGACCTGGAACCTTCGCTCCGACGACGGAACATTGACCTGGGACGACCACATCTGGGTCTGGTTCCCGACGGCGCGGGTTTGTTGGGCCGGTGCGAGGGTATGCACCACGACGGACTGGCCTCCCGGGGTCGACCACGACACCCTCCCGGAAGCGAGCTGCGGCGCCACCGGACTGTGGATTTGCCACTCGACCACGTTCGCTGCCGCGTTGATCTTCGCCAAGTCGGTGGCCCGATACCGCGCTAACTTCGGCAACGTCTTGGGATCATCGACCACTACGCTATCCCAGACCGCGATGACGTCCGTCCCGCCCTCCCGGAAGTGCACCAGCGACCGGACCCAGGTCTGGAGGAAGGGGGGCGGCGGATCATACTGGCTCGTCGGGTAGAAGTTGCCGGAGTTCTGCGTCGTAATGCTCGCCCAGGAGCCGGTCGTGTTCGCCTCGAGG
>JANNQX010000203.1:0-12813 GCA_031400975.1 Gemmatimonadota bacterium | reverse complement strand
GTGGTCGGCGACCTCGCCGGCCCGCGAGCGCTCCAGGCCATTGGCGCCTATCTCAAGGAAACCAATCGGACCGTATCGGTCTACTACCTCTCGAACGTGGAGCAGTATCTGTTCAGAAACGGGGTCTTCCCGGCGTTCGTCAGCAACGTCCGGGCGCTCCCGACCAGGCCGAATAGCATCCTGATTCGAAGCCGGTTCGGCCGGGGCTACCCGATGGGAAGAGGATCTCCGCCCCAGTTTGGCTCCCAGCAAGTCCAAACCGTAGCCCGGTTCCTCGAGCTGGCCGCAGTGGCCGACAGCGTCGACTACTGGTCCTTGCTGACCGACACGGCCAAGGTTCGCGCCCGCCCCTAGCTGAGGATGCTCTTGACGACAAACATCACATTCGCGGGCCGTTCGGCGAGGCGCCGCATGTACCACTTGAACCAGGCGTGGCCGTAGCTGATCAGCACTTTGACGGTTTCTCCCCGGGCCACGAAGTCGCGCTGCGCGGCGGTCTGGATTCCGTAGAGCATATGAATCTCATACTGGCCCGGTTTGATACCTCGTTCCCTGGCCGCCCCCACGATCCTCTCCAGCAGCGCGATGTCATGGGTGCCGAACACCGGAAGTCCGCCGTACTTCTTCACCCCCTCCAGCATTTTGAGCGACAGATCGTAGAAAGCCAAATCATTGTCGCGCTTGACCGGGAACGCCACCGACGCGGGCTCCGCGTACGCGCCCTTGACCAGCCGAATCCACGGCTTGAGCGGGAGGAGGGCTTCGATGTCCTTTGGGGTGCGAAACAGGTAGGACTGCATGGCGAGCCCGATCGGTTCGTGTTTGGCCTTGAGGTCGCGGTACAGGGCCAAGGTCCGGTCGACATAGCTCGAATCCTCCATGTCGATCCAGAGCGAGGACCCGGTGCTGACCGCCTTGGCGGCCAAGCTATGGAGGTATTCCCGGCACTTGTCGGCGTCGATGTCGAGGCCTAGCTGGGTTGGCTTGATCGATATCCAGGTTTTGATTTTCCGGGCCGCCAACTGGTCGTACACCTCGAGGTAGTGATCGCGCACGCTCTCAGCATCGGTCAGCTTGGTGAGACCTTCACCCAGTCTGGTAAACAGGCTGCCCAAGCCCTGGCCCTGCAGCGTGGCGGCGGCGCCGATGGCGTCGGCTAGCTCCTCGCCCGGCATGAACTTTCGGATTGCCCGACGGGAGAACGAGCGGCGTGACATCTGGTCGGCCAGCCACTGGCTTTCGGCCGCCTTGAGCAGGAGGGACCTCGCAATCGACATCGTCAGCCTTGGGTCAAACGGTTCGGGTCGGTGATGGAATAGACGCGTCGGCCACGAGCGCCCTCTGGTTGGGGTGCCCCAATATACTTGTGGCGCCTCCAGTTGGCCCCTGGCCGCTCGGCTCCGGATCGGCCTTATATTGAGACATGTTCCCCTACAAAGACGATAACCCGACCCTGATGACGCCGATCGTCACTTTCGTCCTGATCGGACTCAACGTCGCGGCCTGGATCTTCGTCCAGGGGATGGGGACCGATCCGCAACTATCGGCCTCCGTCTGCAACCTGGGGCTGATTCCAGGGGCCACCTTTGGCCACCTACCGGCTGGAAGCCCGGTGCCGGGGTTGGACCGGCTTGGTTGCGAGGTCGTACGGGGCAACTGGTTCACGGTGTTCTCCTCGATGTTCCTCCACGGCGGCTGGCTCCACCTGCTCGGCAACATGTGGTTCCTCTGGGTCTTCGGAAACAATGTCGAGGATTCGATGGGCAAGATGCGGTTCGTCCTGTTCTACCTGGCAACGGGGGTGGCCGCTGTGGTCGCCCAGGCAGCGGTAAACCCCAGCAGCGCCATCCCGATGGTTGGGGCGTCGGGCGCCATCAGCGGCGTGATGGGTGCCTATATCGTTCTATACCCCAAGGTCAGAGTGCATATGGTGGTATTCCTAGGCATCTTTATCACCCGAATCGCAGTGCCGGCGGTGGCGATGCTCGGCTATTGGTTCTTCCTCCAGATCCTCGGCGGGGTCCCGGCCCTTCGGTCGGAGTCAGGCGGGGTGGCGTTTTGGGCCCATGCCGGCGGATTCGTTGCCGGCATGCTGCTGGTGCTCTTCTTTCGCAACCCAGCGCTGATCGCCGAGCGGGTGGCCCACCGGATGCCCGGGTAGACCTCTTGGAACCAATGATCAGGAATCCGATCAGATACCGGCCGATGGTCGCCGCGGCGACCCCAACCGCGGAGCCTGTGGCCGGGCCACGGAACCCCGGGATGGGATTGGAACTCGACTGGGTTCGCGACGCCCGGGTCAACCGGAGTGCCGTCGAGCGGCGGGCCGACACCTTGCCCAAGCGCCGTTCGGTGAAAAAGGACTGGCAGGTTGGGTGGCTACTTCGGGCGGTGACCCTGATCGACTTGACCACCCTCTCCGGCGACGACACGGCCAACAGGGTCGCGCGGCTCTGTGCCAAAGCCCGGCGGCCGGTTCGGGAGGATCTGCTCGAAGCGTTAGGTCACGCCGACCAACCAATCACCACCGCGGCCATCTGCGTCTACCACGCTTTTGTCGAGATCGCCGTCCGGGCCCTCGAAGGGAGCGGTATTCCGGTCGCCGCCGTGTCAACCGGTTTCCCCGCCGGCCTGTCGCCCCTTGCGCAACGGGTCCAGGAAATCGGAGCCTCGGTCCAAGCCGGCGCCCGCGAGATCGACATCGTCATTACCCGCGCCCACGTCCTGAGCGGAGACTGGCAAGCGCTGTACGATGAAGTCCGGACCTTTCGCGCCGCCTGCGGCGAGGCTCACCTCAAAACCATTCTCGCCACCGGCGAACTTGGCACCCTCCGGGATGTCTATCGGGCCAGCCTGGTCTGCATGATGGCCGGCGCCGACTTCATCAAGACCTCGACCGGCAAGGAGCCCGTCAACGCGACTCTCCCCGTCGGCCTCGTCATGGCCCGAGCCATTCGCGCTTACCACGAACGCACCGGCCACCGAATCGGCTTCAAGCCGGCCGGCGGGATCCGCAAAGCCAAGGAATCCCTCGACTGGCTCGCCCTCATGAAAGAAGAACTCGGCCCCCTCTACTTGGCCCCCCGTCTCTTCCGCCTGGGCGCCAGCACCCTGCTGACCGATATCGAACGTCAACTCGAGTTCCATGCCACCGGCCGCTACTCCGCCACCCACCGCCACCCCCTCCCCTAACAAGTGCCGAGCGCCGAGCGCCGAGAGCCGAGCATGCCGAGAGCCGAGTTTAATTCGATGGCCTGGGGCACCGCCCCCGAAGCGGTCGCGGAGGCCACCCGATGGCTCGACCGCCATGCCCGCCGGTTTGGCCACTTTGTCGGCGGTCAGTTCACGCCCTCGAACCGGGCAACCTTCTCGACGACGAACCCGGCCACCGGGGCGCACCTCGCCGAGGTCACCCAGGGAACGGCCGCCGACATTGACGCCGCGGTGGCGGCGGCCCGAGCGGCCCAGTCCGGATGGGCAACGTTAGGTGGGCACGACCGGGCCACCCACCTGTACGCCCTGGCCCGCCAAGTGCAGAAACACAGCCGGCTGCTCGCGGTGCTCGAGACGCTCGACAACGGGAAGCCGATCAGGGAATCGCGCGACATCGACGTTCCACTGGTGGCGCGGCACTTCTACCACCATGCCGGGTGGGCCGAGCTGATGAGCGTCGAACTGCCCGGCTATGAACCGCTCGGGGTCGTCGGGCAGATCATCCCCTGGAATTTTCCCCTCCTGATGCTGGCGTGGAAGATTGCCCCCGCCATTGCCCTGGGAAATACCGTCGTCCTGAAGCCCGCCGAATACACTCCCCTCACCGCGCTGTTGTTTGGAGAGATCTGCCAGCAGGCCGGCCTCCCGCCGGGGGTTGTCAATATCGTGACCGGTGACGGTCGCACCGGCGAGGCCCTCGTCGCTCATCCCGGCGTCGACAAGATCGCCTTCACCGGCTCGACCGATGTCGGTCGGAGCATTCGGGTGGCCACGGCGGGCAGTGGCAAGAAGCTCTCGCTTGAATTGGGCGGTAAGTCACCCTTCATCGTCTTCGACGACGCCGATCTCGACAGCGTGGTCGAAGGCGTGGTAGACGCGATTTGGTTCAATCAGGGTGAGGTCTGCTGCGCCGGCTCCCGGATCCTAGTCCAAGAGCCGGTCGCCCACCAACTGTACGACAAGCTCCGCGCCCGAATGGAAACGCTCCGGGTCGGGGATCCGCTCGACAAGTCGATCGACATCGGCGCCATCGTGGCCCCTGTGCAACTAGACCGGATTCGTTCGCTGGTCGCTCAAGGGACCCAGGAAGGCGCCGCGCTTTGGCAACCCAGTTGGGCCTGCCCGGTCGACGGCTTGTTCTACCCCCCAACACTGTTCACGGACGTGGCCCCTGCGTCGACCATTGCCCAAGTCGAGATCTTCGGCCCCGTCGTCGTCGCCATGACCTTCCGGACCCCCGCTGAAGCGGTCGAGTTGGCCAACAACACCCGCTTTGGCCTCGCGGCCAGCATCTGGACCGAGAACGTCAACACCGCCCTCGACATCGCCCCGCAGGTCAAAGCCGGTACCGTCTGGATTAACTGCACCAATGTCTTCGACGCCGCCAGCGGCTTCGGCGGCTACCGTGAGAGCGGCTTCGGCCGGGAGGGCGGCCGGGAAGGCCTGTACGAGTATGCTCGGCACTCGGCACTCGGGGCTCGGCACTCGCCACCGCCCCCGCCGAGCGCCGAGCGCCGAGTGCCGAGTGCCGAGCACACGCCGAGAACTTATAAGCTGTACATCGGCGGCAGGCAGGTTCGGGCCGATTCGGGGTATAGCCTCGCCGTCGGTGGGGGCGAGGTTGGGATGGGGAACCGGAAGGACATTCGGAACGCGGTCGAGGCGGCTCGAGGGGCCGCGGGGGGGTGGGGTCGGAGTACGGCGCATCTGCGCGCTCAGATTTTGTACTTTGTGGGGGAGAATCTCGCGGTTCGGGCGGCGGAGTTCGCGCTTGGATTGGTCCGGACCAGTGGGGTGACCGAGGCGGCCGCGAGGGAAGAGGTGGCGGCGGCGGTGCGGCGGGCGTTCTTGGCCGCGGCATGGGCGGACAAGTACGACGGACGGGTCCATCCGACCCCGATGCGGAGCGTCACCTTGGCCATGCCGGAGCCGTTAGGCGTCCTCGGCATAGTCGCGCCCGAGTCGCCGTCGTTGCTCGGGTTCCTGTCGGTCGTGTTGCCGGCGGTGGCCATGGGCAATACGGTCGTCGTGGTGCCCTCGGGCACGGCACCGCTCGCCGCCCTCGACTGCTACCAAGTCTTCGATACCTCTGACGTTCCCGACGGGGTCATCAACATCGTGACTGGAACCGTCGATGAGTTGGTTCCGGTGCTGGCCGGGCACGACGATGTCGACGGGATCTGGTGTTTCGGAACCCGGGAAATGAGTGGCCAAGTTGAGCAGCTCTCGGCCGGGAATCTCAAGCGGACCTGGGTCGATCACGGCCGGGCCCGGGATTGGTTCGACGATGAGGAAGGCGCCGGCGAGGAGTTTCTTCGGGAGGCCACCCAGGTTAAAAACATTTGGGTGCCCTATGGGGCCTGACCATGTATAGCCACTGTCTGTCCTGCAACGCCTCCCTCGGTTCCAACGACGTGATCGAGGAATTCCCGATCGGGCGCCGCCTCGCGTTTGATCCAGCTCGGGGGCGCCTCTGGGCCATCTGCCGCGGGTGCGACCGCTGGAACTTGGTGCCGATCGAAGAGCGTTGGGAAGCGGTTGAGGCCTGCGAACGCCTCTTCCGGGCCACCCGGCTTCGCTACTCCACCGCGAACATCGGCCTCGCGGAAGTGCCGCCCGGATTCGGGTTGGTTCGGATCGGGTCGCCCCTGAAGCCGGAAATGGCGGCGTGGCGATATGGACGGTATCTCCAGGAGTGGTTGCCCGGGGCCCACGATCTTGGCGCGAAGGTTGGGTACCTTGCTGATCGAGCCGTTGGGATCGTGGCGGCTCAGTTGGGAATTCGGCGTGATTACGATGTCATGATGTGGCTCCGGCTCCATCACCGGCCCGACCGCGTCGTGGCGCTGGCCGAGTCCGGCTCCGGGCTGGTCCCGATTCGGATTCGAGACCTCGAGCACGCCGAGCTCAAGCGGCCCGACCCGGGTGAGGGCTGGCGGTTGGTGGTTCCGCACGCGGGAGGCGGGTTGACTCTGTTCGGCGACCGGGGGTTGAGCGTGGCCGGCAAGCTCCTGGCCCGCCTCAACGGTCGAGGTGCGCCCGAGCAGGCAGTCCAATACGCTGTGGCCAAGCTGTCGGACGCGGCCAATCCCGACGGCTACTTCGCGCGGGTCGCGGCCATCGCGCTCCGAAGCTGGTGGGGTCGCCACCCCGAGGGACTCTTGCCTCCGGCGGTACCGGTCCTCGAAGCCACCGACTCCGAGCGCCTGGCGCTCCATCTGACCAAGCGGTCGTTCTGGGGCCGGGGCGGGTTCGGGAGCGAGCCAACCACCGTGTTGCCTCGGCTACCGCTAGTCGATCGGCTGGCCCTGGAAATGGCTGCAAACGACGATACCGAGCGGCGAGCGCTCGAGGGAGAGTTGGCGCTCCTGGAGTGGGCCTATCGAGAGGCCGAGACCCTGGCAGCGATCAGCGACGGCTTGACGATGAGCCGGGGCTTTGATTTCGGGACGGTGGCTCGGACAGACCGCGGATCGGCAGCAATCGTCGGATGATCTCGGAGGTTGGCTCGACCCGCCACCTATGCTCACCCGACGGAGATGACGATTTGCCGGCCGAGGACCTTCTCGAGCACGTCGGCCTTCCGCGAGGCACCCCAGATCTCGAGGGCGAGGTCACCCCCCCCGTTTTTGGCCGCAACCTTGATTGAGAGTTGGTCCTTGGTCAGTCGGGTGGTGAGAGTTTCGACCATGGCCGCATGACCTCGATCCAGGCCGTCGGCCACCCGCAGGATCCCGGAAAGACGCCGCACCGTTTCCTGATCGGCCTCCGAGAGCCGAGCAAACTCGTCGTGCTTGCGGCTCGGGCCTTTCTTGCGGTGGTATCGGCTGACCAAGGCCACCAGCATCCGCTCCCGCGACCCGAGGCTCAATCGGTCGGCATGGAGGATTAACTGATAGCTATGCCGGTGGTGACTCCGGTAGCTGACCACCTGGCCGACATCGTGGAGCAATCCGGCCGCCTCGAGGATAGCCCGTTCCGCCGGAGGCGCCCCGATGACCTGATGGAGGCGGTCGAACAAGGCGAGGGCCATGACCCGGACCTGCTCGACGTGGCGCTTGTCGCCCTGGCATCGATCGACGAATTCCCGCATGGCCCGAAGCGGGTCGACGGCCAAAGCCCGGTCGTCACCGACCATGTCGAGTAGCAGGCCCTCGCGGAGCCCATAGGCGCTCACGAGCAGCGACGGGGCCTCGATCAGATCAAGCAATTCGGCCGTTACCCCGAGCCCAGCCAGGATGATGTCCGCCCGCTCGGGGTTAAGGCCGGGGATGGCGGCCCGCTCTTCCGAGGACTTGGTTGCCAGCCACTCCAACATCTGCTCCACTTCAGCCGTGGTCACGGTTTCGCCATGGACCGCGTCGCCGACCTCGAGCCCCCGGCGCCCGCGTACCATCCGGGCCAAGTTGGTGAAGGTCCCGCCCGAGCCGATCACGGCCGATTTGCCCCACTGCCGCCGGGCCAAGGTCCTCTTGAGCCGTTTCCGGACCCAGGCGCGGAGGTCGGCGATCTCTCTATGGGCCGGTCGGTCGCCGGCAATCCACATCTCGGTCAGCCGAACCGCGCCGAGGGGCAGCGACGATGTCATTTCGACCAGGCCGTTGACGGCGCCGACCATCTCCAGGCTGCCTCCGCCAATATCGGCGATCAAGGCCCGTTTGTTGGTGAGTTTGAAATGGTGGGCCACCGACCGGTACGACAGGGTCGCCTCGACATCGCCGGTGACGACCTCGAGCACGAGCCCGGTTTCCCGCTTGACCCGCTTGACGAAGTCGCGACCGTTATCGGCCTCCCGCACCGCCGAGGTTGCGACCGCCCGGATCCGACTGACCTGGCGGCGGTCGGCGACTTCCTTCATCCGCTTGAGGGCCGCGATGGCCCGGTCCATGGCCAGACCATCGAGGCGGCCGGTGGCGGCAATCCCGGTAGCCAGCCGGGGCTGGTCTTTCACTTCGTCAATGATACGGAGGCCGCTCGACGGCTCATACTCGGCCACCGAAAGCCGAATCGAATTCGAGCCGACGTCGATCGCGGCGATCCGCTCGGGAACCTGGGGGGAAGGGGGTTGGCTGGCGGCCGTCACTGAGTGCCGAAATCCTCCGCATGGTGCTTGATCGACTTGCCTTCAACGAGGAAGACTACATCCTCCCCGACGTTCGTCGCCAGGTCCGCGATCCGTTCCAGGTTCCGCGACACCAACAGGAGCTCGAGGCCTGAGCCGATTGAATGGGGATCTTCCATCATATGGGTCAACAAGATCCGGAACATCGACCGGTTCAAGGCGTCAACTTTGTCGTCGCGAAGGCAGACTTCCCGTCCCGCATTGGCGTCGCCCCGAACGAAGGCCTCGAGGGAATCGGACAACATCTCGCGGGCCAGCCGGGCCATCTCGAAGATCTCGGGCTCCGGGGTGATCGGCCGGTGCTTACCCAGCCGATCGGCCGACTGGGCAATGTTGACCGCGTGATCGCCGACCCGCTCGAGATCGTTGGCGATCTTGATCGCGGCCACCAGGAGCCGGAGGTCCCTGGCCATTGGCTGCTGGAGCGCCAGGAGGCTGAGACACTGTTCCTCGATCTCGACCTCCATCCGGTCGATTACCCGGTCACCGCCGATCACCCGGGCGGCCTTTTCGGCGCTCCGTTCGAGCAACGCCTCGACCGCCAGCTGCACGGCGGCCTCGGCCTCGCCGGACATCGTCAGGAGCCTGACTTTGACTTGACTGAGCTCGTCATGAAAATGCCGATGGCCTTCGCTGGTCATCCGAACCTCCCGGTTATGTAGGCTTCCGTCCGCTCATGCGTCGGCGCGGTAAAGATCTGATTGGTGGCGCCAAATTCGATCAGCCGGCCGGCGTCGAAAAACCCCGTCATTTCCGACACCCGGGCCGCTTGCTGCATGTTGTGGGTTACGATCACGATCGTGTACTGCTGCTTCAGTTCGAACATCAGTTCCTCGATCCGTTGGGTTGCGATCGGGTCCAAGGCCGAACATGGCTCGTCCATGAGGAGAATGTCCGGCTGGTTCCCCAAGGCTCGGGCAATGCACAGCCGTTGTTGCTGCCCGCCGGACAGTCCCGTGGCCGCCTGGTCGAGCCGGTCCTTTACCTCGTCCCACAGCGCAGCCTGTCGGAGACAGTGTTCTACGACCTCCGGCAGCTCGCGAGTCGGCACCAGGGCATTGAGCCGGGGCCCATAGGCTACGTTCTCAAAAATAGTCTTCGGGAACGGATTCGGCCGCTGAAAGACCATCCCGACGCGCCGTCGTAAACTCACCAAGTCGGTCGACCGATCAAAGATCGAAACCCCATCAATCGCGATCCGCCCCTCGTACCGCGACCCCGGCACCAGGTCGTTCATCCGATTGACGGAGCGCAAAAAGGTCGACTTCCCGCAGCCCGACGGCCCAATAATCGCCGTGACCGCCCGCCGCTGCACCTCGAATGATACCTCAAACAGAGCCTGCCGCTTCCCATAAAAGAACGAAAAGCCCTCCACCTTGAGTGCCGAGTGCCGAGCCTCGAGCGCCGAGCCGGTCATCCGAATCGTCCCGTGATGTACGCCTCGGTCCGATCGTTGGTCGGAGTGGTGAACATCTGCTTCGTCGGCCCGGTTTCGATCATGTCTCCCAGGTAAAAGAAGGTCGTCGTATCGGACGCCCGGGCTGCCTGCTGCATGTTGTGGGTGACGATGATGATGGTGAAATGGTCTTTCAGCCCAAACAGCAGTTCCTCGATTCGCTGGGTCCCTTGGGGGTCGAGTGAGGCGGTGGGCTCGTCGAGCAATACCACCTCGGGTTCCGGCGCGATCGTCCGGGCAATGCAGAGTCGCTGCTGTTGCCCGCCGGACAACGCCATCGCACTACCTTTGAGCCGGTCCTTCACTTCGTCCCACAACGCCGCCTGTCGCAACGCCCGCTCCACGACCTCGCCGACTTGGGCCGGCGGCAATTGGTCGCCGACCTTGAGCCCTGCCGCCACGTTCTGATAGATCGACATCGTCGGAAACGGCGTCGGTTTCTGAAATACCATCCCGACCCGCCGCCGCAGTTGGGTCAGATTGACCTTCGACCCATAGATTTCATCCCCATCCAGCAACACCCGCCCGGTCACGTGCCCGCCCGCCACCTCATGCAACCGGTTCAACGTCCTCAAGAACGTCGACTTGCCGCACCCCGACGGCCCAATCAACGCATGAACCCGATTGCTTTCAAACGCGAGCGACACATCCTTGACCGCCGCAAACGCGCCATAGTACGCCGTCAGTCCCACCGTCCGAACCCGCTCCGCCGAGCCGAGTGCCGAGCCCCGAGTGCCGAGTGCCGAGACGCTACCCACGGGCCCTCGTGGCCAGCCGGGCCAGCACGCTCAGGATCAACACGACCATGATCAAGACCAACGCCGTGGCCCACGCGATCCGGTGCCATTCCTCATAGGGACCAGTCGCGTAGGTAAACACCGTCAGCGGGAGTGCCGCGATCGGCTGCGAGAGGTCGCGACTCATGAACTGGCTGCCCAGGGCGGTGAAGAGCAGGGGAGCCGTTTCGCCGGCCACCCTGGCAATGGCCAGGAGGCTCCCGGTCACGATACCGGGGAGACAGGTGCGGACCACGATGGACAAGCTGGTCCGCCACCTCGGGTAGCCTAACGCAAGCGCCGCCTCGCGGAGTGAATGGGGCACCAGGCGAATCATCTCCTCAGTCGTTCGAAGCACCATCGGGATCATGATCATGGCCAACGCCGCACTCCCGGCATAGCCGGAAAAGCGCTTGGTTTGGTCCACGATCAGGGTCCAGGCAAAGACGCCGACGACGATGGAGGGCGTGCCGTTCATCACGTCCGCGACGAACCGGGCCGTGGCGGCCAGCCGGCTCTTCGGATACTCGGAGGCGAAGATTCCGGCGCCGATTCCGATCGGGAGTCCGATCAGGCACGCCATCCCGACCATCATCAAGGTCCCGGTTATGGCATGAGCCACCCCGCCGCCGGTCTCACCCGCCGGCACCGGCGTCATGGTGAAGAAATCCAGATTGATGCTGCCGGCGCCTTTCACGATCAGGGTGCCGAGGATGAGGATCAGGGGTGTCACCGCGACGGCAACGGCGACCATCATCACCCCGACCATGATCCGGCTCTTCCATCGCCGCCAAATCAGCCGGTTCATAGCCCGTGCCCTCCCCCGGCCTGGCCCTTCGACACCCGCCAAATCAGGAGCCTCGCCAGGGCGTTGACCAGGACCGTGACCACGAACAAGGCCAGCGCGACGTAGGTCAAGGCGGCAAAGTGGATGTCGCTCGTGGCTTCGCTGAACTCATTGGCGATCACGGCCGCCATCGTGTAGCCCGGGGCGAAGAGTGAGGCGGCGATTTCGTTCCGATTGCCGATCAGCATCGTCACGGCCATGGTTTCGCCGAGGGCGCGGCCGAGCCCGAGGATCACAGCCCCCAAAATCCCTGAACGGGCGTACGGCACCACCGCCGTCCACGCCGCTTCCCACCGGGTGGCGCCGAGCCCCAGGGCCGCTTCGCGCTGGCTGGCCGGTACGGCGTTCAGCACCTCCCGCGACACCGACATGATATAGGGCATCACCATGATCGCCAAGATGATGCCGGCGGCGAGCATCGAGTTCCCGTAGATCGGCCCTTGGAAGAACGGAAGAAACCCGAGGGTGTCGCGGAGGAAAGGGAACACCGTCGATTTGAGGACCGGAATCAGAACGAAGACGCCCCAGAGGCCGTACACCACGCTCGGAATAGCCGCCAGCAGTTCGATCAAGAAGGCGACCGGCTGGCGAAGCCACTTCGGCGCGAACTCGGTCAAGAAGATCGCGACCCCTAACGACAATGGGACCGCGATGATAAGGGCAATAGCCGCCGACACCAGGGTGCCGAAGATCAGCGGCAGAGCCCCGAACTCCTCGGTCACCGGATCCCACGTTGAGCCGGTGATGAACCCGAGGCCGTATCGATCGATGGCCAGTCGGGAGCCGATCCACAACTCGTACACCAGGAAGCCAAGGAGGGTGGGGACCGCCAACGCGGCTGCGGTCAGACCCCACCGAAACAGGGTGTCGCCGACGTTCCGCCCCTCCAGGACTGACCCTTGCTCCTCCATCAGGAGATAGCCTTACCTGCCGCCTTGAGCGTCTTGATCCGATCTTTCACCAAGCTCTGCACGTCCCCGGGCAACGGTGCGTACCCGAGGTCCGTAGCCATCTTTTGGGCGTCACCCGATACCATCCAGCTCAGAAAATCCCGAATCTGCTTGCCCTTCGCGGCATCGCCGTTGTCCGCGGCGATCAGGAGCCATGTGAAGGACGCGATCGGGTAGGCCTTGTCGCCCGGCGCGTCGGTGATCGAGACCCGAAAGTCGGTGGTTTTCGGGAGCTTGGCGCTCGCGGCGGCGGCCGTCACGGTTTCCAGGGTCGGGTCGACCATCTTACCGGCGGTGTTCTTAACCGAGGCGTACTGGAGCTTGTTGGCCAGGGCGTAGACCAACTCGACGTACCCGATCGTCCCGTCGAGCTGCTTGACCTGCTGGGTCACGCCCTCGTTCCCTTTGCCGCCGAGCCCGGTGGGCCAGTTGACCGAGTTGGCCGCGCC
>JANNQX010000202.1:0-2013 GCA_031400975.1 Gemmatimonadota bacterium | reverse complement strand
CGAGGCCGACGGGCGAGATAGATTCGAAGGTCAACCGTAACTCCTTTCCAAGCGAACTGATATGAAGAAACTCAGCATCTCCACGGTTGCCGTGATCGGCACCGGGGTCATCGGGCGGAGCTGGATTCCGGTGTTTGCCAGGGCGGGCTGCACCGTTCAGGTATTCGACCCGAATCCGGACATGGCGGCGGCGGCCATGAAGTGGTTCCGCGGCGACCTCCGAGCGCTCCGTGATCGCGGTGTCATCAAGAAGAAGGAAGCCAAGGCCCAAATTGGGCGGGTGACCGTAGCCGAGAGCCTCGAGCTGGCTCTCAAAGGCGCCGGCTACGTTCAGGAAAGCGGCCCCGAGAAGGTCGATATCAAGAACGGGCTGTACCGTGACATCGACCGATTTGCCCCGGCCAAAGCCATCATTGGGAGCAGCACCTCCGCCTTGGACATGACCGACATTGCGGCCGGGGTTCCGGGCGGCCATCGGTGTATCGTGGCGCATCCGGTCAATCCGCCCCACGTCGTCCCGGCCGTTGAAATTCTGGGTGGAGCCGCAACCGACAAGAAGGTCGTTGCTCGGACCGTCAAGTTCATGCGCGAACTCGGTCAAACGCCGATCGTCATGAACAAGTTTGTGCCGGGCTTCGTGCTCAACCGGATGCAGGCGGCGTTGGTCCGCGAGGCGGTGGACCTCGTGGCTGCGGGAGTCTGCGGCGTCCAGGGTGTCGACGACGCGATCCGGGACGGCCTCGGCCTCCGGTGGGCGCTCATGGGGCCATTCGGAGTGGCAAACACCAACGCCGATACCGGGATTCGCGAGTACTTCACGAAGTACGGCCCAGCCTATCAGAGCATCTGGGCCGATCTCAGTACGGTGCGTCAGTTCGACGCGAACCTCATCGAGGGTCTCGGTCGTGAGACCGACGCGATGATGAGCGCCTCGCTCGATGGCCAACGCCAGTGGCGCGACCGCCTGGTTGCGGGCATCCGTCAAATCAGGCGTGACACCCCGATGCCGACCAAACGAACTAAATCTCGCCGGTAAACCTTTTCCCCTTCAAATCGGACCTGATTATGGCAAGCAAGTACGACTATCTATGGCGCTACGCTGACGCCTACGAATACATGGATCGGGTCGGCAAGATGCCGCCCGTGATCATCGTCTGTGCCTGCAACGGCGGGGTGCAGGGCAAAGAGGCCAACGATAATCTGCCTGAGACGTCCGACCAGATCGCCGACTCGGTACTCGGAGCGTATCAGGCTGGGGCGACCATGGTCCATGTCCACGCCCGAGACCTGAAGAACATCACCCGGCCGGCGACAACGACCGAAGTCTGGGCGGAGGTCAACCGGAAGATCAGGGAGCGGTGTCCGGATATCATCATCAACAACACCACCGGTGGCGGGCCGGACATGACCATGGATGAGCGGCTCCAGTGCCTCCCGGCCCGGCCCGAGGTCGCGTCACTGAACCTGACGCCTGACATGAGCAAGTTCCGGCTGGCGGCTCGGAATGCGCCACTCCCGTTTCCACGGGCGGAACAGGAATTCGACGAGTGCTTGCCGTTCACCTACGGACTCGTCACCCGGTTCGCGACCGAAATGAAGAAATACGGTGTCAAGCCGGAGATGGAGACGTATCATACCGGAGGCGCTTGGGTGATGCGGGACCTGATCAAGAATGGCGTGGTCGAGGCGCCGTATTGGATCCAAACCGTGATGGGCTATCAGACCGCCAGCTGGCCGACCTTCGAGAACGTGGTCCACCTGGTCCGGGAAATGCCCGAAAATACCCTATGGTTATCGTCTGGTATCGGTCCGCACCAGGTCCCAATGACCACCTTTGCGATGCTGCTCGGCGGTCACGTCCGGGTTGGGCTGGAGGACAATGTGTATTACAAACGGGGCGAGAAGGCGCGGAGCAACGCCCAACTGGTCGAACGAGCCGCCCGGCTTGCGAATGAGTTGAATCGCGGCGTCGCCACCCCGGCCCAGGCCCGCCAAATGCTCGGTCTTTCCGCG
>JANNQX010000201.1:0-3491 GCA_031400975.1 Gemmatimonadota bacterium | reverse complement strand
CGGTACAACGACCGCTCCGGCCGGCCCACCGTCACCACGAGATCGCCCACCTCTCGGACCCCAAGCCGGAGGTCAAGTTCGCGGCGGGTCAGCAAGGTCATGGCGGTCAGGACCCGTGACGCCGATTCGAGTTGCCGGGCTTCGGTGGCGATCCGGCTCGACCAACCGAGCCCTTCGCCGAGGAGACTCAGCACCGTCGCGCCGACCAGGCTCAGGATGGCCAGACTCACTACAGCTTCGAGCAGCACGGCTCCTCGGCGGTTGGTCATCGGCCCCCCGGCTCTCGAAGCACTCGGCCATCGGGTCGGAGCAACACGGACAGAGGCAGCGAATCCCCGCCGCCGATCGAAAGCCGTACGGTCCGGCCCGTCATGATGGCTCGACGGCGCCCGGCGGCAATTGGGTCATCGGCGGCGTGGTCGCTCCGCCGCCAGCCGGCCAGCGCAAACCCGCTCACGCTTGCGATCCCGCCAAGCAACGCGATGACCACCAGCAGCTCGATGAGAGTCACTCCGCGGTGGTCGATGGTCTCCATCAGGTTCCTCCGGGCCGGAGCGAGTACACGGCCTGGAGCAGCGCCGCCGCGACGAACCCGATCACGAGGGCAAACCCAACGATGAGGAGTGGCTCGAGCAGGGTGGTTAAGGTCCGAATTCGCCGCTCCGCCTCAGCCTGGGCCATCGTGCCTGCTTTCTGGACCATCTCGGCCAACCGCCCATTGGCCTCACCGATCGCGATCAGCCGGAGGGCGGGTGGCCAAATCACCTGCTCCGCGTCCAGTGCCGCGGCGAAGCGTTCCCCTTGCGCGGTGCGATCCCGCGCCCGGTCCAACCGGCGGGCCAACTCCGGGCGGCCGATCGCGGGGGCGGCTGACTTGAGCGCCGTCAGCAGTGGCACCCCGTTGCTCAGCATCCCGCCCAGGGCGTTAGCCAGTCGGCTGGTTGCGAGCTGCTGGGCCAGCGTTCCGATCATCGGGAGGCGAAGCGCCAATTCGTCTCGGGTCACCGCCACCAGGAGGGCGGCCAAACCGAGCACGGCAAAAGCAATCGCAGCCCACGGATGGGCCCGAAGCGCGGCTGAGCCAGCAAAGAGCGACCGTGCAGCCCAGGGCGGTTCGGTGCCCGTATCGGCCAACATCACGGAAAACTTCGGCACGACGACGCCGAGGATTAGGGTCAGTGACGCGAGACCGGTCACCAAGAGCAGCACCGGATAGGCTAAGGCTTGCTGGAGCCGGCCAGACACTTCGGCCTCTCGTTCGAGCGACTCGGCGGCCCGGCGCAGACTGGCGGCCAGCTGCCCGCCCTGCTCGCCGGCTCGGAGCACACCGGACACCGCGACGGGCACGGTGCACCCCGCGCCCGCCAGCGCGGCCGTCAACGGGGCGCCCTCCCGGAGCAACTGCCTGGTCTCAAGGAGTTGCCGGCCCAATTCGCCCCCCAGAAGGTCAGCGGTCGTTTTTACCGCCTGGTCGAGTGGGATCCCGATCTCGACCAAGCCGGCAAGGCTGCCTAACATGGTGGCGAGGTCCCTCTTTGAAGTGCGCCGCCAACGGCTGGGGCCCGGGGCCGGCCGGATCTCAAGCGGAAACAGGCCGGCCTCGGCCAACTGCGCCCGGGCGGCGTGCACCTCGATCGCGGAAACGGTCCCCTTCGCCATCTGTCCGGACCGATCGGCAGCCTGATAGGCGAACCGCGTCATCGGGTCCGGCCCGTGGTATCGGCCAGATTGATGTCGGCGTCTTCACCGGCGCCGCCGGCCACCCCGTCGCGCCCCAGTGCTTTGAGGTCGTAGCCCTCGGCGCCCGGGCGGGCCGAGCTTTGGTAGAGATAGGGGCGGCCCCAGGGATCGGCCGGGATGCCCCGCTTGAGGTACGGCCCGCGCCAATTGGCCGCCGCCGGATTTCCGGTTGGCCGCTGGACCAAGGCGCCGAGGCCCTGGCCGGTGCTCGGGTAGTAGTCGTTGTCGAGCCGGTAGGCATCGAGGGCCAGCTCGAAGATGCCGAGCTGGGCCTTGGCGGCCGACTGCTTTGCGTCACCGACGTTCCGGAACACCATGGGCGTGACCAAAGCCGCGAGGATCGCGATGACGCTGATCACCACCAACAGTTCGAGCAAGGTGAACCCCCGGCGATCGTTAGGTGACACGGAGCACCTCCTCGATCGTGGTCACGCCGCCTTCGACTCTAAGCCACCCATCCTGGCGAAGGGTGCGCATCCCCTGCTCATCAGCCAAGCGGTGCAACTTCTGACTATCGACCCCCCGGGCAATGGCATCGCGAATTTGGTCGGTGATGATGAATTGCTCATAGATGCCCATGCGGCCCCGGTAGCCGGTGCCGCGACAGGCCCCGCAGCCTCGGCCCCGATTCAACACCAACTCGCCAATCGGGCGGCCCGCCACCAGCGCCACGGTGGCCGGATCGGGCCGGTACCGCTCCACGCAGTCACCGCAGATCCGGCGGACCAGCCGTTGAGCCACGATCCCTTCCACCGCCGCCGCGATCATGTAGGATTCGACCCCGAGGTCGACCAGCCGGGTGATGGCCGACAATGCGTCGTTGGTATGCAACGTCGAAAAGACCAAGTGGCCCGTCATCGCGGCTTGCACCGCGATCTCGGCCGTTTCCCGGTCCCGCATCTCGCCCACCATGAGCACGTCCGGGTCCTGACGCAGAATGCTCCGGAGGGCGCTCGCGAACCCGACGCCGGCCTTGGTTCGCACCGGGACTTGAGTGACTTGAGCCAGGTGGTACTCGACCGGGTCTTCCACCGTGATGATCTTCTCCTGGACGGCGTTCCGAAGGCCGAGCGCGGCGTAGAGCGAGGTGGTCTTGCCGCTCCCGGTGGGGCCGGTCACCAGCACGATGCCGTGCGGTTTCTCGGCCAGACGGCGAAACACCGTCAGGGTGTCCAGCGCCATGCCGAGATCGTCCAGTCCGATCGCTTGGCCGCCGCGGTCGAGCAACCGCATCACGACCGATTCACCATGAATGGTTGGAATCGTCGAAATTCGGAGATCGAGCTCCCGTTCGTCGAGCCGGACCCTGATCCGACCGTCCTGCGGGGCGCGTCGTTCCGCAATGTCGAGCTCCGCCAACAGCTTGATACGGGAAACGATCGCGGCGTGGAGCGATCGGGGTGGGCGGGGTAGCTCGGTCAACACGCCGTCAATGCGAAGCCGAACTCTGAGACCGTCATCGGTGGCTTCGAGGTGGATGTCGCTGGCTCGGGCGGCATGGGCCTCCCGAATCAGCAGGTTGACGAACTTCACAACGGGGGGTTCGTTGGCCAAGCTTCGTACATCAGTGGAGCCGTTGTCTCCATCCGCTTCTACTCCGTCAACCAACTCGACGGAGAACGCCTGCTTGGCGAACGCAGCCTGGATCCCGGCCTGGAGCTCGGGCTCGGCCACCTCGACGAGTTCGAGTTCGGCGTGGAAGGAGCTCTGAAGATCGGCGAGGGCGTCGGCACATTGCACGCCAACGACCG
>JANNQX010000200.1:0-4208 GCA_031400975.1 Gemmatimonadota bacterium | reverse complement strand
CGAGGGCAAGATCCGTAGCCGGGTTCGGTACGAATGACGGTTTTGGCCTTCTGCGGACGCAATAGAAGGGTGAGTAGCTTCAACTCGTAGCCCCGGAGCCAAACGATGCCGACAATCCTGGCCGCACTGAGCCTCCTCCTCTCGCTCCCGCCAACCCCGGCCCGGGTCCCCGGCTCGGACTCCGTCCTCATCTGCATGGCTCCGGTCACCGCGCAGATGGCTGGGGGCCAGAACGCCGGGGCGGTCGCCGCGGTCCGGGAAGCCTTTGGATCGTACCTCAGCGGGCCAACCCTCGGCGTCGTCACGCTGGCGGCCAAGCTCCCGTCCCAAGCCCGCGAGGAAGCCAAACGGGCCGGCTGCAAGGCCGTCTTGTTCGCGTCGGTCAAGCACGAGCGGAGCAGCCCGAGCAGCCTGCTGGGCAAGGTCGCCGGACGGGTCGAGACCCAGGCCTGGCAGGTGGCCGCCAAGACCCGGTCCGCCGCCGCCAAGGAACTGGCCCAAACCGCCGCCAAGACCGCGCGGGATGTGGCGGGGTCGATCAAGAGCAAGGACGAGTTGTCGTTAGGCTACCGGCTGGAGTCGGCCGACGGAGCGATCCTCGCCTCCGGCAACGACAAGCGCAAAGCGGGGGCGGACGGCGAGGACCTGATGACACCGCTGGTGGAAAAGGCCGCCGAGGCGATCGCCGCGGCGGTGGCCAAGCCTTAGCGGCGACCCTTGAAGTCATTGTCGAGGTTCGGACGATCCGGCGAAGCTAGGGTGCGACCCCGGAGCGCCCACCCGCATCTTCAAGCGGGTGCTCACCGCGACCTTCCAGTTCAATGGGACTCCCAACCATGTTGCTCTTCAGCGCCACCCTGCTGCAAGCCGTCGCCGCACCCATCCCCCGCCCCCTCGGGCCGCCCGACGCGGTCTTGACCCACGAATTCGTCCGGGTGTTCGCCCTGGCGGAGCGGCCGGACGGCCGGGTCGTCCTCGTCGATCGCGGCGATGAGTTGCTCGGCATCGCTGACTTCAGCCGGAAGACCGTGGTCCGAATCGGCCGGAACGGCGGCGGCCCGGATGAGTACCGGTTTCCCGGCCGGCTGGCCCCCATGGCCGGTGACTCACTGATGGTGGCCGACGACGGCAACAACCGCCTCGTCGTGTTGGGCCCCGATCTCAAGATCCACCGGGTCGCCAATGGCCGCGCGCCGGGCCTCCCGGCCGAACTTACTCCCCGCGCCGTCGATCAGGCAGGTCGCTTTCACGCGGTCATCCCGGGGTGGATGCTGGAGGACGAGCGCCCCGACTCTCTGCCGGTGGTCCGGTTCGTTCCCGGTACCGGATCGATGGAGACGATCGCTCGACTCAAAGCGAGCCCACGGCCGCCGCCACCGCCCCGCCGGGATCGGCCGACCTTCTCAGTGTACGTCTTTGCGCCCGGCGACTCGTGGGCCGTGACGCCGGCCGGCCGGATCGCGATCATCCGAGCGGCGGACTACCGAGTCGAATGGATCGAGCCGAACGGCCGTCGAGTCGCCGGCCCGCGGGTCGAATGGAAACCGATCCGGGTGACGGCGAACGACCGATCCGACTTTGTCCGCCGGAGCCTCATCACGGGAGGTACCAGCGGGAAAGGCGGCGCGGACCGCCCGCCCGGGGGGCTCCGTCCGGTCACGGCCGATATGATGACGGACCAGGCCGTGGCGGAGATGGTGGCGAACATGACGTTCGCGGCGACGAAACCGGCGTTTACCGACGCCGCGCCGATCATCGCGCCGGACGGAACCCTCTGGGTCGAGCGGTCGGTGGCCTCGGGTGCGCCTTCGGCGTGGGACCAGTTCGACGCGGCGGGCCGGCCGAGCGGAAGCCGCCAACTACCGGCTGGGCGGCGGCTGGTGGGGGTGGGGCGAAACCATGTCTATGCGGTGGCCGCCGACGCAGACGGGATCGAGCGGCTCGAGCGGTACCGGCTCTAGCTGGACCGTCGCCCTCATGCGCCCATCGCCTTAGTACGAAAACGGCCAACTGGCGAAGTACCGCTTGGCCCGCCGCCACAGTTCGATCAGCCCGAGCGGCTCGGCCAACAGGAACACCACGATCAGCAACCCGAAGAGGGCGGTGTTCAACGTCGACACCGTGATCCCCCAATCCCCGGTCCGCTGGGCCACGAAGGGCAACCCGGCGCTCACCGCTTCGACCACCCGGGGGAGGGCCGTCAGGAACAGCGCGCCGAGGATCGACCCGGCTACGCTGCCCACGCCGCCCACCACGATCATGGTCAGAAACTGGATCGAGAGAAACAGGGTGAAGTCGAGCGGGCTCACGTACCGGGTATACGCCGCGTACAGGGCCCCCGCCGCGGCCCCGTAACCGCTCGAGACCACGAACGCGCCGACCTTGTACTGGATCTGGCTCACCCCGATCACCTCCGCGGCGAGATCGCGGTCGCGGATCGCCTGGAGAGCCCGGCCCGGCCGGCTTCGCACGATGTTCCGGACCGCGAGTGCCAAGATCGCCGCCACCGCCCAGACGAACCAGAGCCACCCCTGGTTCCGAGAGAAGGCCACCCCGAAGAGCCGGAGCGCGGACACGTCGAGGCCGCCGAACGCCACCGGCGCCCTGACGGCGATCCCGGTAAGGCCGCCGGTGACCGACGACCAGTTCTCGAAAACGTGGTTGCCCACGAAGAGGAGGGCCAGCGAGACGATGGCGAGGTACTGGTGCCGGAGCCGCAAGGCCAGCGGGCCCACCACGCCGCCGATGAACCCGCCCACCGACGCCGCCGCCACCAGCCAGAGCGGAAACGGCAAGCCGAAGCGCCCCGCAAAGACCTGCGCTCCGTACGCCCCAACCCCGTAGAAGAACGCGTGACCGAGCGAGAGCTGGCCGGTATAGCCGAGAAGGACGTTGAGGCCGAGGGCTCCGATGCTCGCGATCCCGGCCTGGATCAACACCGTCATCCAGAAATTGTCGAGGACCAAGGGCGCGGCCAGATAGACGAGCCCGAGGCCGGCCATCCCGGCTTTCGCGAGCGGCGTCCGGAACAACCGCTGGTCATGGCGGTACTCGGTGGTGAGACGATAGCTGGCCATCGCGGTCAGATCCGCCGCACTTCGGCGGTGCCGAAGAACCCGTGGGGACGGAGCACCAGCACGAGGACCATGACCAAATACGGGACCACCGCATGGATGTTGGCGCCGAGCCCGGGAACGTTCGGGGTGAGGTAGGCGGCGGCCAGGACCTCGACCAGACCGATGACCAGACCGCCGGCCACCGCGCCCTCGGTCGAGTCGACGCCGCCCAGGATCATGGCGGGGAAGGCGCGAAGCGAGATCAAGGACAACGTGCTGTCGACCCCGCGAGGGCCCGCCGCGAGGAACACCCCGGCCACCACCGCCACCGCCCCCGCGATCGCCCACGAGAGGGCGTGGATCACCGCCGGGTTGATGCCGTGAGCCAGGGACGCCTCGGGATCGACGGCCGCGGCCCGCATGGCGACGCCTAACGTGCTCCGCCGGAAGACCAGGAAGAAGAGTCCGAGCAACGCCGCCGCCGACCCGACCGTCCAGAGGTCCATCACCTTGATCGTCACCCCGGCCAGCACCACCGTGCCCACCCCCCACGGATCGCCCATCTGGAGCAGGTCGTGGCCCCACACCGCGGCGCAGAACTGCTCGATCAGGATGCTGATCCCGAGCGTGATCAGGACCGTCGCGAACACCGGATGCCCCACCATCCGGCGGAGGACGAACCGCTCGAGGAGGAAGCCGAGTCCGGCAACCCCCACCATTGCCAGGATCACCCCGGCCCAGAACGGAAGGCCCATCCGGACCGCGAACTGATGGGTGAGATAGGCGCCGAGCGCGACGAACCCGCCCTGGGCGAAGTTGATGACACCGGTAGCCCGGAAGATCACCACGAAGCCGAGGCAGACCAGGGCGTACACCGCGCCAAGGGCAAGGCCCGCGACCAGGAACTGGAGCAGGTCGGTCACCGGTACATCCCTTCCACCAGGTCGCTGAAGGCCTCCGCGATGGCGCGCCGCTTCACCTTCTGGGTTGCGGTCAATTCCCCCTCTTCGTGATCGAGTTCCTTGGGCAGCAGGGCGAACCGCTTGATCCGCTCCACTTGGGCGAGCGTGGCGTTCACTTCTTCGACGGATTCCTCGATCAACTGGCGGACCTCCGGCTTGTCGGACAGGTCACGGTACGTGGTGTAGGCCA
>JANNQX010000199.1:0-16344 GCA_031400975.1 Gemmatimonadota bacterium | reverse complement strand
CTTGAAAGAAGGCAATAAGGTCAAGGTCACCATGATGTTCCGGGGCCGGCAAATGGCCCGGCTCGACCTGGGGAAGGCCGTGTTGGACCGAGTGGCCGAGCAGCTAGTGGAAATCGGAAAAATTGAGTTCGACGCCCGGGTTGAGGGTCGGACGATGACGATGGTCTTTGGACCGAAGTAACTAGGGAGATTCGAGCGATGCCGAAGCAGAAAACCAAACGGGCCGCGATGAAGCGGTTCAGTTTCACGGGAAGTGGCAAGATTAAGCGGAGTAAGGCCAATCGCCGCCACATTCTTACCAAGAAGACTCGGAAGCGAAAGAATGCGCTCGGGAAGCCGGCGCTCGTCAGTTCCGCCGACTTCAAGCGGGTCCAGCGCTTGTTGTTGGCCTAACGCCGGAGAACTCTCATGCCTCGCGTAAAAAGTAACGTAGCACACCATGCCCGTAAGAAAAAAGTCATGGAGGCCGCCAAGGGTGCCTACGGCGGCCGGAGCAAGCTCTACAAGGCCGCCAAAGAAACCGTCGAACGGGCCATGCGGTACGCCTATCGCGACCGGCGGAAAAAGAAAGGCGACTTCCGGACCCTGTGGATTACCCGGATCAACGCCGCCGCCCGGATTCACGATTTGTCCTACAACCGGTTCATCTCGGGTCTCAAAAAGGCCGGGGTCGAAATCGACCGGAAGATGCTGGCCGACATGGCCGTCGCCGATATGGACTCGTTTGCCAAATTGGCTGAGTTGGCCAAAGGGGCCTGATTCGACCCGCGAGCGACCTGATCTTTTGATCTGACCTCCCCCGCGGGCGCCCCAATCGGTGCCGGCGGGGGAGGGGTGTTTTGAGGAGTAACATGGAACCGACTGGGTATCCGGAACTCGATCTGTTGTTGCCCCGGCTCGACGCCGTTGACGGCCTCGTGGGCGATGCGGTCGAGGCCGAGCGGATCGCGATCCTAGGCCGCAAGCAGGGAGCGGTGACGGCCCTGCTCAAGAAACTTCCCGACCTTGAGCCCGAGGAGCGCAAAGCGTTCGGAGCGGCAGTCAACCGGGTCAAGCAAGCCTTTGAGGCCGCCCTTGATGCCCGAACGGCAGTCGGCGTCGGATCGGGCGCGGCCGCACCAGCCGGCCTCGATCTGACGATGCCGGGCCGCCGCCGATGGGTCGGCGCCGAGCACCCGGTCACCAAAGTGGTGGCCGAGATCTGCGACATCTTTCGATCGCTCGGATTCGCGGTGGTCGTCGGCCCCGAAATCGAAGACGAGTGGATGAATTTCTTCGCGTTGAATTTTCCGAAGAATCACCCCGCGCTCGATGCTCACGACACTCTGTATCTGTCGGATGACTCGGAATCCCGCGAGGGTGGGAAGCTGCTGCTCCGGACCCATACCTCACCGGTCCAGATTCGGACCATGCAATCGGGGCCCCCGCCGTACCGGGTGGTGATTCCCGGGATGGTGTACCGAAACGATCCCTTCGATCCCTCGCATGCGCCGGCCTTTGCCCAAATCGAGGGCCTCGCGGTGGACGAGGGGGTCGGCATGGTCGACCTCAAGGCGACCCTGACCCAATTCGTCCACCGGTTCTTCTCGCCGACCACGAAGGTCCGGTTCCGGCCGTCGTACTTCCCGTTCACTGAGCCGTCCGGCGAACTCGACGTCGAGTGCCAGCTCTGCCACGGGAGCGGTTGTCCGGCCTGCAAACAGACCGGCTGGATGGAAATCCTCGGCTGCGGGATGGTTCACCCGAACGTCTTGGCCAATGCCGGGGTCGACGCGGAGCGGTACTCGGGCTGGGCCTTCGGCATGGGGCCGGGTCGGGTGGCGATGAACCGGTACGGCCTGCCCGACATCCGGTACCTGTACAGCGGGGACATGCGACTCCTTCGCCAGCTCGGAGGAACGGACTGATGAACGTATCACGCCGATGGCTTGAAGCGTTCCTGGGCCGCCCGCTTGATTCCAAGGATCTGGTGCCCCGGTTAGCGATGTTGGGGCTTCCAGCCGATGCCGTCGAGCCGGTCAACGCCCACTTGGCGCCGGTGGTGGTGGGGCAGGTTGTCGAACTGAGCCGCCATCCCAATGCGGACCGGCTCAGCGTCTGTCAGGTCGACATTGGCGCCGGGCAGCGTCGCCAAGTCGTGACTGGTGCGCCGAACGTGGCCCTGTCGGCCAAGTACCCGTTTGCCGCCGTTGGGGTGACGTTGCCGAACGGGATCACGCTCGAGAAGCGGAAACTTCGCGGTGAGCTGTCGGAAGGGATGCTCTGCTCGGCCGACGAACTGGCGTTAGGCTCCGACCACGACGGACTCCTGACCCTCGATACCGAGTCCCCGCCCGGGACCCCGATCCTCGATGTCCTCGGTCTCGGCGACGACCGGTTGGTCCTCGACGTTTCCCCAGTGCGGGGCGATTTGCTCGGCCACAAGGGAATTGCCCGGGAGCTCGCCGCCTCGCTCAAGACCCCGTTTCGGTTACCGGCCGTGCCCGGCGTCAATCCGGCCGAGGGGTACCCGGTTCGGCGGGCCGAAGGGCGCTCCGGTCTCCTGAACACCGGGCTGACCATCGCCATCGAGCCCGGCTGTTCGTGCCGCCGGTTCACCGCGGCGGTAATCGAAGGCGTTACCGTCGGCCCGTCGCCGGAGTGGCTCACCCGCCGGCTTGAAGCAGTCGGCCAGCGCTCGATCAACAACGTGGTGGACGTCACCAACTACGTTTTGTTCGAACTGGGCCAGCCGCTTCACGCCTACGACGCGGCGAAACTGCGAGGCGCCCGGGTGGTCGCCCGGCTGGCGAACCCCGCTGAGCGGCTCATTACTCTCGATGGCGCCGACCGGACCCTTGGGGCCGAAATGACGGTCGTCGCCGACGGCGAAGGCGCAGTCGGCGTCGCCGGGATTATGGGCGGGCGCGACAGCGAGGTGACGGCGACTACGACCACGATCGTCCTCGAAGGCGCTTGGTGGGAGCCGGCGGCCACTCGGCTGACCCGGAAAGCGTTAGGCATCGTCAGCGAGGCCAGCCAGCGGTTCGAACGAGGGGTCGACTTGTGGGGAGTGCCTGACGGATTGCGGCGGGCGCTCGACCTGATGGTGGCCGTGGCCGGTGGCCGGGTCCTCGAGGCGATCGACGTCTGGCCCGATCCGAGCAACCCGCCCCGGGTCTTCCTTCGCCAGAAAAGAGTGACCCAAATCATCGGCGTCGACTTGGCCCTGGCCACGATCGAACAGGCCTTGGTCGCGATCGGGGCCACCGTGCTGGCCAAGCCGGATGACGGTCGGCTGGCCGTCGATGTGCCGGGGTGGCGGCCCGACCTGACGACGGAAATCGACTTGGTCGAGGAGGTGGCCCGGATCTATGGCTACGACCGCCTTCCCGATGACCTCCGCCCGTTCCGGCCTGGGGCCCAAGCCGATGCTCCGAGTGATCGGATCGCGACCGCGGTCAGAAGCGGGTTGGCGGCCGAAGGCCTCTTCGAAGTGGTGCTGCTGCCGATCGGGCCGGCGACGAGCCCCGCCGCTGTTCCGGTGCTGAACCCGCTCTCGGCCGACCACGGATTTCTCCGGGAGCGGCTGCTCCCTGGGTTGATTCGACAGGCCGAGGCAAACTGGGCGGCTCAGGTCCGCGACGTCCGGCTTTTTGAGGTCGGCACTGCCTTCGAAGGGGCACCGGGCCGGCCGACGGAGACCACCCGGGTTGCGGCGGTCGTGACCGGGGCCCGGGGGCCAGCCCACTGGTCGGAAGCCGGCCAGGGAGCCGACCTGGATTGGTGGGATCTCAAGGGCTTGTTCGAGCGGGCGGTATCCCTGGCGAATCCAGGCGCCCAGGTACAAGTTGATGGGGGCGATTTGGTTGCGCGGTCGACCGATGGCCGGGTCGTTGGTCGGGCCTCGACTGTCGTCGCCGACGCACCGCCGTGGGCCGGGCCGCTGTTCGGGCTGGAAGTGGACCTGCATGATGCCGCCCGACTGGTCCCGCCGTTTGTCGCGCCGCCTACGGTGCCTGCGGCGAATCGGGATCTCGGGTTGGTCGTCCCGTGGGCCGTGACGGCGGTCGCCGTGGTTCGAGAGATCCAGAAGATTGGGGCGGGTCTGCTCGAATCGGTCGCGGTCATCGATGAATACCGGGGGGCGGGGGTGCCCGAAGGATCCCGCAGCGTCGCGTTTCGCCTGGTCTTTCGGCGGCGTGATCGGACCCTCAAGGACAGTGAAGTCGACAGCGCCATCACCCGGATTCGGGGAGGCTTGGAGAAACAGCTTGGCGTCTCACTCCGAACATCCTGAACAAGCCCTGGCGTCCCTCGAACGGGTCGCCGGACTCCTCGAGGCCGAACTGGCCGGTTGGCGGCGACGCTGCCTCAAGGCCGAGGCTGCGCTCGAAGCGGCCAGCAACCGGGTCCCCGAGGTTACCACCGGGGACGTGGCCCTGTTGCGGAGCCGGATCAGTGAAGTCGAATCGGAAAACCAACGCCTCCGCGATCGGATTGCCGGCGCCCGCGAGCAGCTGGAGCAGCTCAAGACCCGGCTCCGGTTCGTTGGTGAACAAGTGACGGGAGCGACGCGGTGAGTAGCCCGAAACCGGTCGAAGTCTTGATCGCCGGCCAAAGGTTGATGGTTAGCTCGGAGCATTCGGCGGAGTACACCCGCGGCGTGGCGACGTACCTCGACGACGCGGTGCAGCGGATCCGGACGGCCGCCCCGACAATCGACGGCCAACGGGCGACGATTCTGGCGGCGTTAGCAGTGACGGACGAGTTGTTTCAAGCGCGCCAGCACGATGCGGCGACGATCCTCCGGATCGACGCGGTGGCGGAGCAGCTGGCGCGGTTACTTCCCCCGGCAGTACGGGGTCCCCGAGCCCAAGACTAGGTCGCCTCTGGGCCTTACGCGATCCGCGGTGGGTTTGCCGCGTGCGGAGATATTCTGATGTCGACTTTTGCTTGGCTCCCGGCTCTGCTGGGGGCCCTCGTTGGAATAGTGCTGGCCCTGGTTGGTTACACCGCCATTCTCCGGACCAAGAAACAGCATGCCGCCGGTCTGGTCGCGACCGCCCAGCGTGATGCCTCGCAATTCTTCACCAAAGCCAAAGAAGAGGCGGACAAGGCCCGGGCGGCCGCCCTCGTTGAAGGCAAAATGGAGACGCTCAAACTCCGGGAGGAGCACGATCGCGACCTCGGCCGCCGCCGGGAAGAGATCGACCGGGTTGAGCGCCGCCTCGAGGAACGGGAGCGCGGGCTCACGAAACGGAACGAGGAGCTCGATCGCCAGACCAAGGCGGTCTCCGGCCAGCAGGGCGCCCTCGCCCAAAAGGAACTGACCCTCGAGTCTCGCACCAAGGAAATCGACGCGCTCGTTCACGAGCAGCGCCAACGGCTCGAGCGGGTGGCCGGCCTTTCGGCCGAGGAGGCCCGCCGCGAGTTCCTCCAGCGGGTCGAGGATGAGGCTCGGGCCCAGGCCTCGGCCCTGGCTCGTGACATCAAAGACCAGGCGAAGAAGGGTGCGGAGAAAGACGCCAAGCGAATCATCGCGATGTCGATTCAGAGGGTGGCCGCCGAGCACACGGCGGAAACCACGGTCGCGGCCGTGGCGTTGCCAAGCGACGAGCTCAAGGGGCGAATCATCGGTCGGGAAGGTCGCAACATCCGGGCCTTTGAGTTGGCGACCGGGGTGGACTTGATCATCGACGACACGCCTGATACCGTCATCGTGTCGTGCTTTGATCCGATTCGCCGCGAAATCGGGCGGCGGGCGTTAGATGCGTTGATCACCGACGGCAGGATTCATCCCGGCCGGATCGAAGAAATCGTCAAGAAGACCCAGAAGGACCTCGAAGAACAGCTCGTCGAACTCGGCGAGCAGGCCGCCTTCGAGACCGGGATTCACGGCCTCCACCCCGAGATGATCAAGCTGATCGGCCGGATGCGGTATCGGACCAGCTATGGCCAGAATATTTACGAGCACTCGAAGGAAGTCTCCTGGATCGCGGGGATGATGGCGGCCGAGCTCCATCTCGACGTGATGCTCGCGAAGCGGGGTGGCTTGCTCCATGACGTCGGCAAAGTGCTGACCCACGAGAGCGAGGGCACCCACGTCCAACTGGGCGTCGAGATGGCGACCAAGTACCGGGAAAGCGCCCTGGTCATCAACTGCATCGCGGCTCACCATGATGACGTGGCCCACGAAACGCCGGAGTCGGTGTTGGTCCAAGCCGCTGACGCGATCAGCGGGTCGCGGCCCGGGGCTCGGCGGGAGGCGTTCGAAACCTACGTCAAGCGGCTGACCAAGCTCGAGGAAATCGCCACCAGTTTCGAGGGTGTCGAGAAGGTCAACGCCATTCAGGCTGGTCGTGAAGTGCGCGTCATCGTGATGCCCGAGAAGATCGACGACAACAAGGCCCAGGAGCTAGCCGAGGCGATCGCCAAACGGATCGAGGGGGAGCTCCAGTACCCAGGACAAATCCGGGTCACCGTGATTCGGGAGACTCGAGCCAGCGGACTCGCCAAATGAACGCCAAGATTCTCGACGGCACCACGATCGCCAATGCGATCCGAGCCGACCTTGCTGGTGAAGTGGCTGCCTTGGTGGCCCGTGGGATCCAGCCCGGGCTGGCCGTGGTGATTGTCGGTGACGACCCGGCGAGCCGGGTGTACGTGGCCAGCAAGGGTAAGGCCTGCATCGAAGCGGGGATGCACTCGGAGACGATCCGGCTTCCGGAGACGGCCACGGAGGCGGAGCTGCTGGCTGTCGTCGACCGGCTCAACACCGACCCCGCCATTCACGGGTTTTTGGTCCAGCTGCCGCTCCCGAAGCACATCAGTACCGAACGAGTGTTGCTGCGCATCAACCCGCACAAGGACGTCGACGGCTTCCACCCTATGAACGTCGGCCGGCTGTCGGTCGGGGACCAAACCGCGTTTCGGCCCGCCACGCCCTACGGATGCCAGCAAATGTTGATCCGGGCCGGGATTGAAACCAAAGGCGCCCACGCGGTCATCATCGGGCGGTCCAATATCGTCGGCAAACCGATGGCGAGCCTGTTGCTGCAAGACACCCCCGGGGGCAACGCGACCGTGACGATCTGCCATTCCCGCTCTCGCGATCTTCCGGCGATTGCCCGCCTGGCCGACATCCTGATCGTCGCGATCGGCAAGCCGGAGTTTGTCACGGCGGACATGGTCAAGCCCGGCGCGGTGGTGGTCGATGTCGGCATCAATCGGGTGGCGGACGCCGGCAACCCCAAGGGCTATCGGATCGTCGGCGACGTGGCCTTCGGTCCGGTCGGCGAGGTGGCGAGCTGGATCACGCCGGTGCCGGGCGGGGTCGGGAAGATGACGATCGCGATGCTCCTCCTCAACACTGTCCAAGCCGCGACCCAGAGCCGGTGAAGCGGCAGCCCCGCCCCTCGCCCGATCTCTTCGGCGCCCCGGTCGGGGAACCCACCAATCGACCGGCCTACACCGTGTCTGAGTTGGGGGCCGCCCTCCGACTCGCGGCCGAGGCGGTGGTCGGCCAAGTGTGGATCAAGGGCGAGGTCATCGGGATGAAGACCTACGAGGCGGGCCATTGGTACTTCACCCTCAAAGATGCCGAATCCCAGCTCCGATGTGTGATGTGGCGGACCTATGCGTCGCGGCAACGGCTGGTCCCGGTCGATGGCGTCGAAGTCTATCTGCTCGGCACCCCGACCGTGTGGACCCAACGGGGTGAGCTTCGGATCAATGCGGTGGCGCTGTTGCCCACCGCCGGCGTCGGCCTTCAGCAGCTGGCGCTCGAGCGGACCCGGGAACGGCTCGCCGAAGACGGACTCCTCGACCCAACCACGAAACGGGCGCTGCCGGCTTTTCCGCGCGCGATGGCGGTCGTGACCAGCGCCGACGGGGTCGTGGTCCACGACATCGTCACCGTGGCGCGTCGCCGGTGGCCGTCGATCCGGATCGTCCTGGTTCCCGCAAAAGTCCAAGGCGACGACGCGGTCGATGAGTTGGTCCGGGCACTTGGGATCGTCAATCGGCTGGATGGAATCGACCTCTGTATTCTGGGGCGGGGGGGCGGGGGACGGGATGATCTCCTCGCCTTCAACGCCGAGCCGGTTTGTCGGGCCGTCGCGGCAGTGCGGGTGCCGACGATTTCGGCGGTGGGGCATGAAACCGATCTGACATTGACCGATCTGGTGGCGGACCTCCGGGCCCCGACCCCGTCGGCGGCCGCCGCCATGGCGCTGCCCGATCGCGGCGCTCTCGGTCGGCAGGTGTCCGCGCTTGGGAGTCGGTTAGGCAGCGGGCTTCGACGGCGAATCCAGGTCTTGACGGAGCGACTGGCGCGGGTGTCGCTCCGAGCTCGCCACGCGGTTCGCCGCCGGGTTGAGGTGCCTCGTCGCCGGTGGGAACGGCTGGCCGCGTCGCTCGACGCCCTGAGTCCCCTGGCGGTCCTGGGCCGGGGGTACTCCGTCGCTCAGCTCGCCGATGGGCGGGTGGTGCTCCGAGGAGACCAGCTTCCAGCCGGGACCAAGTTCGGGTTGCGATTGTCGGACGGCACTATCAAGGCGAGGTCGGAATGAGCGAAGATCCGCTGACCAAAGACCTCCAACGCCTGGAGGAGATCGTCCATGCACTCGAAGGCGACGAGATCGACCTCGACCGGGCCCTGGCCTTGTTCGAGGAGGGGGTCCGGCATCTCAAGACGGCGAAGGACCGCCTCTCGGCGGCCGAGATCCGAGTCGAACGGGTCCTCGAAGACGCCGACGGCGTTCTGAAGCTGACTTCGTTCGATGCCTGACCTGGGGCCGGCCGCGGCGCTGCTCGACGAAGCGCGGGCGATCACCGACCAGCAACTGTTGTTGGTCGCCGAGCGGCTACGGAGCGAATGCCCGGGCCGCCTTGGCGAGGCGATCAGTTACGCGTTGGGAACCGCCGGTAAACGGGTTCGGCCGGCCTTGGTTCTCGCCGCCTACCGGGCGGCGGGCGGGTCCCATCCAGCGATCGCCCGGCTGGCCGCGGCGGTCGAGATCATTCACACCTACTCCTTGGTTCACGACGACCTGCCGTGCATGGACGACGACGATTGTCGCCGAGGCCGGCCGACCACTCACGTCGTCTTCGATGCCGGAACCGCCACCCGGGTCGGGTTCCTCCTCGTGGCCGTGGCGATTGAGGTGCTCTGCGAAGCCAATCGAGAACTTGAGGTGTCCGAGACGACCCACCAGTCGATCGCTCGCACCCTCCTCGAAGCGAGCGGGATCCAAGGCATGGTTGGCGGACAGTGGCTCGACCTGGCGGCCGAGGGTCGGTCGTTGGTGGCCGGGGACGTGACCGCAATCCACGCCCGAAAAACCGGCGCGTTGATCGAGGCGGCCTGCGTGGTCGGATGTCTGGCCGCGGGGGCGTCTCCGCCCGTGATCGAGGCCTTCGCCGGCTACGGGAGGGAAATCGGGCTGGCCTTTCAGGTGGCCGACGACGTGCTCGATGCGACATCCACGACGGCCCAGCTCGGCAAAACGGCCGGTCGGGATGCGTCGCTCCGAAAATCCACGTTCGTCAGTTTTCTCGGGGTTGAAGGTGCCCGGGCCGAGGCCGAGCGGTTGGCCAAAGAGGCGGTCGGGTGGCTCGAGCGCGGTGCCGTCGACTCGCCGTCGCTGGTGAGTCTGGCCCATTATATTGTGAATCGTCAGTCCTAAGGGCTCCCATGTCGCTATTGCCAGCCATTCGCAGTCCCGACGATCTGAAACGCCTGGGGCGGGATCAGTTGCCTGCCTTGGCGCAGGACGTCCGCGACCGCCTGATTCAGTCCTGCTCGGTGACGGGGGGTCACATCGGGGCCAGTCTGGGTTGCGTCGAGCTCGCAATCGCGCTGTTGTACGAGTTCGATTCTCCGACCGATAAGATCGTCTGGGATGTCGGCCATCAGGCGTATGCCTGGAAGCTCCTGACCGGCCGGAACGAGGGGTTCGATTCCCTCCGCCAAAAAAACGGCGTGTCCGGGTTTCTCAAAGCCAGCGAGAGCCCTCACGATCAGTTCGGGGCTGGTCACGCCGGGACCGCCATGTCGGCCGCCTTCGGGATGGCCACCGCGCGCGATCTCCTCGGTCTCGACTACAAGGTTGTCGCGGTGGTCGGCGACGGCGCTTTGACCTGTGGGTTGTCCTATGAAGGGATGAACAATGCGGGGCATTCGGACCGCGATATTCTCCTCATCGTGAACGACAATGGGATGTCGATTTCGCCGAACGTCGGCGCGATCAGCAAGACGCTTGGCGGGATCGTGGCTGCGCCGTTCACCAATCGGATTCGAGACATCATCAAGCACTGGACCCTCAAGGCCGGCAAGGTCTTCGGCGACGAGGTGGTGGAATTTGCCAAGAACGTCGAGGAGAGCGCCAAGAATCTCTTTTCAGAGGGCATGTTCTTCGAGGAAATGGGCTTCCGTTACTTCGGTCCGATCGACGGCCACGACCTCGGCAAGTTGTCGGAAACCCTCAAGTTTCTTCGGACCTTGAGCGGCCCCCGCGTGCTTCACATCTTGACCGAAAAGGGCAAAGGGTTTTCGTACGCTGAGGACAACAAAGAGAAGTGGCACGGCCTGGCCGCCTACGACCCCGAAACCGGCGAGGCCCGGAAGAAAATCAGCGGGCCCCCGACCTGGACCCAGGTCTTCGGTGAAGCCTTGTCCGATTTGGCGGTCGATCATCGCGACTTCGTCGTCATTACCGCCGCGATGCCGTCGGGCACCGGCACCAACATCTTCCAGAAGAATTGGCCGGAGCGATTCTTCGACGCCGGGATTGCCGAAGGGCATGCCGTGACCTTCGCGGGCGGACTCGCCACCCAAGGGGTTCGGCCGGTCTGTGCGATCTACTCCACCTTTCTGCAACGGGCCTACGACAACATCATCCACGATATCGCCGTGCAGCACCTTCCGGTCATGTTCTGCATGGACCGGGCGGGCCTGGTTGGTGAAGACGGCCAGACCCACATGGGGCTCTACGATATCGCCTACATGCTGGCGGTCCCTGGCATGGTGGTGACGGCGCCCAAAGATGCCGATGAGCTGATTGGGTTGCTCAAAGCCGGCCTCCGGCACAACGACGGTCCGTTCTGCACCCGCTATCCTCGCGACAAGACCCCCGCGGCGCCGAAGCCGGCCGCCGAGATCGAGCCGGTTCCCTTTGGGACGTGGGAGAAACTCCGACCGGGCAAGGACGCCGCCATCCTCGCGGTCGGGACGATGGTCGGTCCGGCCCTCGAAGCCGCCGATCGGCTCCAGAAAGACGGAGTCGATGCGGCCGTGATCAATTGCCGATTTCTCAAACCGTACGATCGGGTGATGCTCGACCGGCTGGTGACTGAGACCAAGCTGTTGGTCACCGTTGAAGAAGGAACCGAAGTCAACGGCTTCGGTGCCTATCTCGGTCGAGAGGTCGCCGGCTCATACCCGGGAGTCCGAGTCGTGACCATGGGGATCGCGGACCGGTTGGTGGAACAAGCGCCCCGGACCGAGCAACTCGAGGCCTTCGGCCTGACCGCGTCGGGCATCGCGGCCCGGGTCCTGGCGCTCCGCCATGAGGGCAGCCTCGAGGCGCGATGAACGTCGGCATTGTCGGCAACCCCCGGTACCGCGGGCTGGCGGCCATTCTCGCGGGGATGGCCGCTCGCGCTCCCGGCCTCGGCCTGTCCTTCTTCACGGAACCGGAGCTGGCGCCGCTCTGGGAAGTGGCCGTGCCACCGATCGGGGTCGCCGAAATCGACGCGATGATCACGTTAGGGGGCGACGGGACGCTGCTCCGTGGGGCCCGATCGCTGGGGGGCAAGCCGGTCCCGGTGCTCGGGATCAACTTGGGCCGAGTCGGGTTCTTGACCGCCTGCACCCGAAATGACCTCGATCAGGCGCTGGCCCGGCTCGCGAGCGGCGACTACGTCCTCGAACCGCGGATGGCGCTCGACGCGGAGATCACCGGCGCCGGCAACTCCAAGTTTCGGCTCCCCGCCGCCCTCAACGATATCGTCGTCCATAAAGCCGGTGTGGCCCGGATGATTCAACTCGGGGTCCGGGTTGATGAACAAGACGTCGGCCCCTACAGCGCTGATGGGCTCATCATCGCCACTCCAACCGGATCGACCGCCTATTCGTTGTCGGCAGGCGGCCCGATCATCGCCCCCGATGTCGAAGCCGTGGTCATCACCCCGATCTGCGCCCACACGTTGGCGGTTCGTCCCCTCGTCATTCCGGCTACGGCCGTCATCAGGATCGCCCCGATCAGCGGGTGGGCGGAGGATCTCTTGGTTTCCGTCGACGGGCAGCAGGCCATGACCGTCGGGCCGAACGACGCGATCGAAATCGCCAAGAGCGACCATACGGTCCAGTTGGTTCGCTTCGGCCAACGGAGCTACTTCACCCGGATGCGGCAGAGCCTGCGGTGGGGCGATCTGGCTGAGCGCGACAACATCCAATGATTGCCGAACTCAGGGTTCGGGACCTGGTCACCGTGGCCGATGCCACCCTCCATCTGGGGCCGGGACTAAATGTCCTGACCGGCGAGACCGGGGCGGGCAAGTCGATGTTGGTCGACGCGCTGGCGCTCCTGCTGGGCGGCCGGGCCGAGAGCGGAGCGGTCCGGCCCGGTGCCGGCAAGGCGATCATCGAAGGGGTCTTCGAAGGCTTGCCCCGCAAGCTCAAGGCGGTCGTCGAGTCGCTCGGTCTCGATCCGGAAGACGACCGGATCGTGGTCCGTCGAGAGGTCTCCGCTGAGGGGCGGTCGCGGGCCTGGGTCAATGGCAGCCCGACCACCGTCGCCGCCCTTGAGCAGCTCGGCGGGGCCCTGGCCGATCTCCATGGGCAGCACCAAACCGTCTCGCTCCTTCAGCCCGACACCCAACGCGAGCTGCTCGACGGCTTCTCGGAGGCCGGCGCCGATGCCCGCGGCGTGACCGAGGCGTCGGTGGGCCTGACCCGACTGGTCGACGAGGAACGACGGCTGGTCGACCGACGAGAGGCGGTCCGGAAGAAGGCCGACTATCTCCGCCATGTGGTTCAGGAAATCGACGCCGCCAAGCTGGTCGCCGGCGAGGACGAACGGCTCGATCAGGAAGTCAGGAAATTGGCCAACGCGGAGGAGCTTCGATCGTTAGGCGATCGAACCGCCGGCGCACTCGAAGACGACGAAGGGGCCCTCAAACGGCTCCATGCCGCCGAGCAGGCCTTCAGCCGGCTGGAGCGGGTCGATCCGTCCGTCGCCGAGTGGCGGAGTCTGATCGACCAGGCGTACGCGGCCATGGAAGAGCTGGCCCGCCAGGCGCGGGACTATACCCGGGGCATCGAAGACGATCCCAGCCGACTTCGGGACCTCGAGGCTCGGCGGACCGTGCTCGATCGCTTGGGGCAGAAATATGGCGCGTCGATCGACGCGGTCCTGGCGACCCGGGCTGAGTCGGCCGCGGAGCTTGATCTACTCGATGCGGCGGAGTTCGATCTCAAGGCCATCGCCACCCGGCGGGCCGCTCAGGAGCGGGAGCTCGCTCAACTCGCCAAGGGGCTGTCGGAACGCCGGAGGCTGGGCGGTGATCGGTTGGCCCGGGCCGTCAACCGCCTCCTGCCGAAGCTCGGCTTGCCGGGCGGACGGTTCGAGGTGGTCCTCCTTCCAGTGACGCCGATCACATCTCACGGCGCGGAAACGGTGGTCTTCTCGGTCCAGCTCAACGTCGGTCTCGAGGCCCGGCCCGTGCACAAAGCCGCCTCCGGAGGGGAACTCTCCCGGCTCATGCTCGCGCTGACCGCGGCGCTGGCGCGCCAAGATGGGATCCCGACCCTGGTGTTCGACGAGATCGACCAGGGAGTCGGGGGCGAAGTCGGGGTTCAGGTCGGGGACGCGTTGGCCGATGTCGCCAAGCGGCATCAGGTGCTGGTCATTACCCATCTTCCGACCATTGCGGCCCGGGCCGACCGACATCTCGTGGTTTCGAAAAAAGCCAAGGGCGGGATCGCTACCAGCGCCGTCGAGGTCATCCACGGCGAGGACCGGGTCGGCGAAATCGCCCGGATGTTAGGCAGCGCCGACAGCGACTCGGCTCGTCAACACGCGTTGGCGCTGCTGGGCAGTGGCGCTTCGAAAGTCTAACGGCCCCCGCCCAACAATCTGGTGTAAAATCGCAGGTCAATTCGCACGGAATGGATGTCCGGCAGGATCCCTTTTCTCGAGCGGGCGATTCGCTCGTATCGGAAGCTGGCGTCCATCGGCAGCCCCAACCCGCCGCGTTTGTTGAGTCCCGCATGCGAGTACGACAGTCCGCCCGAGAGGAGGAGTGCGTCCGAGGCGGTCCCGTCCCCCAGGACGGCGATATCGACGCCCGGAATCGGCGGTTGGGCAGCCGGATAGACGAACACATCGCGGCCCCGGGTCCAGTAGTCGGCCCCGACGTAGAGCGATAGATACGGTGCCAATCGGAAGAACGGGTGGGCGCTCAGGCGGAGCACATCGCCAGGGTCGCGCCGGACACCCGCCAGCGACGTTTTGGGAGCGAGGGGTTGATCGTAGCGGGTGACCCGGCGGGTCTGGTTGCCGGGCAGTTGGAGGTTGTAGCCGCCGGCGAATCGTGCGCCGAGCCGGCCGTTGACGTAGTCGGCCGTGAGGGACACCTCCACATCGGGCTGGCGGTCACCGGTGCCGACGTCAAAGAGCCGGTCAGGGCTGTCGAGCTTTGCGGTCCGAAGCCGGACCGTCCCGTCGATGACGGCCCGGAACCCGGACCCCAGTTTGTTAGTTGGGAAATGATCGATCACCGCCACCGCGACACCGACCTCGATGTCGCCAAGATAGGATAGGGCCGGAATCTCATCGATCGGCCGCATCCCAATCGAGCCGTCGGCGTTGGTGAGGAAGTTCTCGAACCCTTGGTAGTCGAGGCCCCGGCCGGCGAAAGCCGGGGCCGGGATAGTATTGAGGTTGCTCACCTGCAGCGACGAGAGGGTGGTCCGGAAGGCCGCAATCGCCGCCAGAATCAACTGCCCCGCCTGGGAGTTGTCCCGAGGTGCGAAGTCGGCGCCGGCGTCTTGGAGCAAGCCGGTCAATTCGGTTGCGAGCAGCTCGCCTTGGAGCACGGCCTGATCCGCGGCCTGGCGCTGCGCCGGATCGGGATAGTCTCCTGCGGTGATCTTGGTACGGAGGGCGGCGACCGCTGCCCTGAGGCTCGAAAGGAACAGCGCCGTCTGGTTCCGTCCCGCGGCGGTGCCGAACGCGCCACTGGCTGGGTTGAACCCCGCGTTCGACCCGGCCGAGTCGATCAGGACGCGGGGTGCCACTTTGACGGCAATCAACGGCACCATGCCGTGAATCGTGATCGCCTTGGTCAGCCCGTAGGCGCCACCGAACCCGGAGGTACCCAAGTTGACGATTTGCGACGCCGTCGATCGGCCCAGATTGAGCGAGAGGTCGTTCCGGCCGGTGATCTTCCGGACCCGCCGCTCGGCGGCGGCGAGGCCGGGCACGAAGGAGGCATCCATCAACCGATTGAAGTCGCCAACGGTCTCATTTCGGGTCCCGTCGTTCCACCGGTAGTCGTAGCTCTGGAGCTGGCCCAGGAAATCAAGCCGAAGCTTGGACTTGGGCATCGTGAGAGGGAGGATCTGAGCCCAGAGGGGCGCCCCAACAGCCAGGGAGCCGGTGGCGTAAATGAGCCAGGCGATGAGACTTCGCTTCCGCATCCCGGAAACTTGGGCGACGAAGGCCGGGGATGGTAGGGGGTACCGCTGTCCCGGGCCGGGCCTCCGGGTGACGAACGTGAAAGCAGCCTGTCTCAGTCGAGTCACAGGCCTCCCGGCTCCTCGTTGACGACGGTACTATGGCACCTCACTCCTCCGGGTTGCCCCATGCTCGTGGCCTTGCATTTCGTCCTAATGGTCCAGAATCCGGTCTCCGTCCCTGTCGATTCGGTGCGACCGCTTGGGGGATTCGCCATCCCGATCGGGGTGGCTCGAACCGGGTTGAGTTTCGGCAATTCATCCCGGTGGACCGGGTTTCGATTCAACCTGCGTGATGCCGGTGTCCAGCGGGTGAATGGTCTGTCGGTTTCGCTTTGGAAGGCCAAGGTGAACGGAAACCCCGAGGCGCGATTTCGGGCCATTTCCATCGGCGTCGTAGGGCCCGAGGGCAGCTCGCTCCGGGGTATCAACGTGGGCGGCGTCGGCGTATTGGCTTCGCGGGATATCGGAGGCATCAATATCGGTGGGGGCGGACTCGTCTCCGAAGGCTCGATCTTCGGCCTCAACGTCGGTGGGCTGGGTACCGCCTCGCTTGGCCGGACTCGGGGTCTGACCGTGGGCGGGCTCGGGGTCTACGCCAAGGGCGGGGCGACCGGGATCAC
>JANNQX010000198.1:0-3024 GCA_031400975.1 Gemmatimonadota bacterium | reverse complement strand
GCGGTGTCCTTCGTGCCGGTCCGGAGCCTCCTTCGGGGGGATTTGCAGGGGCTGGGCTCCGAGCGCGGGGTCCGCGGCATTGGCCGGCACACCAGCCGGGTTCATGGTTGGCTGGTGGCCGCCGAGGCGGCGGTCGCGGTGCTGCTGGTGGTCGGTGCCGGCCTGATGATTCGGTCGGTCGACCGGCTCTATGCTCTTGACCTCGGCTTTGAGCCCCGGGGAGTTGCGGCGATCGATCTCTTTGCCGGCGGCAACGAACTGACCGCGGCCGCTCGGGCCCAATTCTTTGCCGGGATCGTCGGCCGGGTGGCCGCCTTGCCGGGAGTTACCAGCGCCGCACTCGTCTCGCGCCTTCCAGTTCGGGACGGCGGCTGGCAGGGCCCCGTGACGATCGAGGGCAATCCTGATCTTGCCGGCAGTGCGGCGCCGAACAGCATGTACCGCCCGGTGACGCCGGACTACTTCCGAACCTTGGGTATCACGGTGACCCGGGGCCGGGGATTTTCAGCCACGGATCGGCTCGGGGGTCCGTTGGTGGCGGTGGTCAGCGAGTCGTTTGCCGCCAAGGCGTGGCCTGGAGCCGATCCGATTGGCCGCCGAATCCGTCACAGCTTCGGCGCGGGCGACACCGCGGTCACCGTCGTTGGCGTGGCTGAGGAGATCAAGGTCACCAGTATCACTGGGGGCAACGCCTTGGTGTTGTACGTGCCCTTGGCCCAACGGTCCGAGCCGATCGATGGGACGGTGCTGGTGGTGAAGAGCGGGGCTGAGGATGCGCGGGCCGTGGTCGAGCCGATTCGGCGGCTGGTCCGGGAACTCGAACCGCGGATCGCGGTGGGTCGGGTGACCGATCTCGACACCGTCGTGGCCACCGCCTTGGCCGAGCCGCTCCGGCTCCGATTCTTCCTGTCCCTTTTTGCGGCGCTAGCGTTGGTGTTGGGAGTGGTGGGTGTCTACTCGGTCGTGTCCTATGCGGTGACCAGGCGGCGGAGTGAGTTCGGGGTCCGGATGGCGTTAGGCGCTGGTGGTGGCCGGGTCCTTTGGCAGGTGGTGGGCCGCGGGCTGCTGCCGGTGGCGGTGGGGACGGCGGTGGGGTTGGTGGCGGCCATCGGCCTGGGCCGGGTGGCCTCGGGTTTTCTCTTTGGGATTTCGCCGGCCGATCCGCTCAGTCTCGGGGTGGCGGGGGTGGCGTTGCTTGGGGCCGGCGTGGTGGCGTCGGTGGTCCCGGCCTGGCGGGCAACTCGGGTCAGCCCGGTTGAGGCGCTCCGGGCCGAGTAAAATCAGCTTGGCGTTTTTTGGGGGATGGCGTGGGGCAATTCGCTTAGTTATTTGGGGCGGTTGGATGCCATGGTGTACGGCAAGGAGCCGCGCCCATGTCGCCTAAGTCTGTATTATTGCAAACCGTCCATGATAAGGCCCGGATTCGGCGACTTAGCCCGCGAACCGAGCAAGTTTACCGAAGCTGGATTCTTCGCTTCATTCGCCATCACGGTACCCGCCACCCCCGGGACCTCGGCGAACCCGAAGTCGCCGCGTTCCTTACCCATCTGGCGTCCCAGCGGAAGGTCTCCGCCTCGACCCAGACCCAGGCGCTCTGCGCTCTTCTGTTCCTTTATTCGACAGTACTTGGCCGGCCGTTGGGTCGGTTGGGCGAGATGAGGTGGGCCCAATCCCGGGCTCGGATGCCGGTGGTTTTGAGCGCTGCGGAAGTGAGCGCCGTGTTGGGACAGCTGGACGGTGTCTATTGGTTGGTCGCCATGCTGCTCTACGGCGCCGGCCTTCGGCTGATGGAGTGCTTGACTCTTCGGGTAAAGGACCTCGATCTCGCCCGCGGCGAGATTCGCCTCCGGACGACCAAGGGCGGCGGGGCGAGGGTGACTATGGTTCCCAAGTCATTGGTGGAGAAGCTCAAGCAGCATCTTGGGGAGGTCCGTCGGGTTCATCAACGCGACGCGCCGGATGCTGATCGCATACCCGAGGCGCTTTTCTGGCTCGGCACGCCCGAGGTCAACGAGCCCCTGACGCCACGCTTTCTCGCTCGGGTCCGGCAGTACTTGCTGACGGGCCTGCCCCCGTTCGACTCGAAGCCTCGGGGCTCGTCGTCCTGATGACTGGAAGCCAGGTTTGGGTGCCCCCCGGGCCAGCCCGTTTATCGCGCCGCGCCGCCCGGAGCTGGCTAACCCAGTCTTGAACTGGACGGGCGCAGCAGGCGCTCGGGTTGCTAAGTCGCGGCCGCGCCCCAATGTTATTGGAAGGATGGCGCGGCCGCTCAGTACCGATGCGGCGCCCGCCAGTTAAGACTAGGACGTTAGAACGCGTGGCCGGAGTTCCGATGCTGTTTGCAGTCACCGACGATCGGACTTTACTGGTCCTTGCCGACTTGGCTCAGGCCCGTCGCGAGGTGGAGAGTTACGACGCGGAGAGCGGCGACGTTGCCTTCTACGACGACCGCGGGCACGCTCTTGATGTGACCTTTCCTCATCGCGAGCGCCACAAGCTCCTCGGCATGGTTCTCGATGACACGCCCGGTCCATTCGAACTCGTTCAGGCTACCGGAACGCGCGCGGACCTCTTGGGCGTACTTGGCAGCCTTGAGGGTCTCGGGCGGAATCCTCACTTCCAGGCCCTCGCCGACGTACGTCAGCACATCGCGGCGGTTCGAGGAATGGCGTAGCGGTTCAGCCCGTCGATCCAGCGCGGCGCGGGTCGGAGCCCATGCCAATTCGTGCGAACCGGCCCCGGCGCCACCACGCGTTCTAACCCAGTGCCTGCAGCGGACGGGCGCCCAGCGCTCCGTTTGACAAGTCGCGGCCGCGCCCCGATGTTGATCGGGGGACGGCGCGGCCGCTCGGCTCCTCGTGGCGCCCGCCGCTGAAGCACAATCGTTATACCGCGTCGCTCGCGGGCCGGCCCTCTGGCGTTCGGTCGGCATGTTGCTGCAGCCGGGCCGAGCCTCTACTCTTCAAACGTGTCCGCCACGCCCTGAGGCCGAATGACCCCGACCACCCGAGACCAGGTCCTCGA
>JANNQX010000197.1:0-23446 GCA_031400975.1 Gemmatimonadota bacterium | reverse complement strand
GCCAACGGACTCCTCCGGACGGCCATCCGGTGCGAAGATCCCGTCATCTTCCTCGAGCACAAGCACCTCTACCGGCAGACCTACAACAAGGCCCCGAATCCAGGCCCCAACTTCATGATCCCCTTTGGCAAGGCCAAAGTGGTCAGAGAAGGTACCGATCTGACGATCGTGACCTATGGCGCCACGGTGCAGCGCTCCCTGGTGGCCGCCAAGGCCATGGAGGAAGAACACGGCACCAGCGTCGAGGTCATCGACTTGCGGAGTCTGTCACCGGTCGATTGGGAGACCATCTTCGCCTCGATCAAGAAGACCAATCGCGTCATGGTGGTGTACGAGGATGCCCTGTCGTGGGGCTACGGAGCCGAAATCGCCGCCAGGATTGCCGACGAAGCCTTTGCCTACCTCGATGCTCCGGTCCGTCGGGTGGCCTCGACCGATACCTTCGTGGCCTACGCACCGGAACTCGAGGACGTCATTCTCCCGCAAGCCGAAGGCATCAAGCGGGCCATGGAGGCGTTGCTCAAGTTCTAGAGCCCGGCAAACACGACCGAAAGATCGATCGACACCGGGCCGCCGGCGGGTGGGTGCCACTCCAACTCGCCGACGGCCTCTGTCGTTCCCAGCGGAGTCGTGACTTCAACCCGGCGGCGGTCCCGGTCGACAATCCAGACCTCCCGGACACCCAGGCTTAGATACGCCTCGCGCTTGAAGTCGCGATCGTAGATCCGGGAACTCGGCGAGAGCACCTCCACTGCAAGCCACCAGTCGTGAATCCCAGACCACGGAGTATTCGGCGGATAGGAGGCCGGGTACACCAACAGGTCGGGCTCTAGGTGCGTGGCCGGTTGGAGCTCGATTTCGCCCGGCCCGACAACGTGGGCAAGTCCCGTCACGGCCACAGCTCCGGACAGCCAATACTGAAGCCGCCCGGCAATGACCTGGTGCGGAGCAGCGGCCTGCGGCGTCACGAGCAGCACCCCGTCCAACAGCTCGTATCGATTCCCGTCGTCGGGAAAGTGCTCAAGATCCGCGATCGTATAGCGCGGGAACTGGATGGGCATAGCCATAACTTGTATCCTCGGCGCCGAGCTCGGCAAGTGGGCATTCCCAATCATGCGCAATGGACCCAGATTCCAGTAACCATTCCTCCGGCACCATGACCAATAAAACGCAATTCTTCAGCCTGGTGACCGCTCTGGCGATCGGCGCGCCGGCCAATCCGCACCGCGACGTTCCAGTGGCTCCCCCGGCCGACTACGACTTCGCGGCCGAGGACGCCCTCGCCCGCCAGATCGATTTCAGCCGCCCGAACCAAGCCCAGCTCAACGGCATTTTCGCCAAACGCCGGGCCAGGGTTCTCCGAGCCATTCCTGACGGAGCGATGCTGATCTACTCGGTTGAGACCACCCAACCCCGGCGGCTCGAGTTCCAGGTCGCGGCCAGCGATAATCACGATTTCACCTACCTGACCGGCCTTGCCGGCCTGGCGAGCGTCGAATCGGCTTTGCTGTTGGTGCCCGGCCCCACCTCCGCCGAAGACTGGGCGGTGCTCTACTCTTCGGCCGAAGACCTCGCCCAGGTTCGCCGATCGACTGGGATCACCGACGTCCGGCCCTTCGCTCGCCTCGAACAGGAACTGTCGGTTGCCATGACCGACCATCGCGACTGGCGGATCACCCAACTTCGGCGTTGGCCCCTCCCGGCGGCCCTCGCGGAGCGATGGGGAAACAGCAAGAAGACTCTCTATCTCAACTATCCCAGGTTCTTCCGTCTCGGGATGCCGGAACCCGCTCGCCTGACAACCTTCGATCGGTTCCGCCGGTTTTCCCCGGAGATCGACCTCAAAGACGCTGCCGACCTGCTCGACCCGATCCGGATGTTCCACGACGCCCTGGCGCTGGCCAGCATTCGCCGGGCCGTCTGGATTACCGGCGAAGGCATCAAGGAAGGATTCCGGGCGGCCAAAGCCGGGCGGACCGAAAGCGAGATCATGGAGATCATCGATTTCGTCTATCGATTCCACGGGGCTGACCTGGGCTTCCCGACCGAGGTAAGGCGCTATCCGCCAGGCGGGCCGAAGCCCAGGGACGAGATTCCCGAAGGTTTCATCATGTACCAGACCCGCTCCTCGGGCGATACGCTGCAAGCCGGCGACCTGGTCCACACCGATACCGGTGCTGAGTTCAACTTCTTCTCGGCCGACATCCAACGGAACATCGCCGTCAACGGCAGTCTGACGCCGAAACAGCGCGAGACCTACGAGCTCGCGTTGAAAATCCAGAAGACCGTCATCGATTCGATCCGGCCGGGCGTGACCTGGTGGCAACTCCATCGGATCGCCGAGCGGATGATGAAAGAGGCGGGGGGCTACGATCAGTACTACCGCTATGGAATCGGGCATTTCATCGGGATGGAAGTGCACGACGAGGGAGACTATACCCAACCGCTCCAAGCCGGCATGGCCTTGACCATCGAGCAGGGCATCTTCCCGCCGAACGGGCCCCACGCCGCTTTTGAAGACGACATCATCGTGACCCCGACCGGCCACGAGTGGGTGTCCCGGTCTATTCCGATCGAAATCGCTGAGATCGAAGCCTTGGCGAAGGAGCCTTCCAACTTGGCGGCTTTCCTGTCCCAACCCACCGGCTCCCGTCGCCGATGAGATCATGCTTCCTCCCCTGAACTAGCGGCGCCGGCACACCATCAACTCGGTGCTCGGGCTTTCCTTGGTCGAGCGGACCAGTCGTCGTTCCAGGGGATACAATACCGAACCCAAGATCCCGCCTAACGCATTGCTCAGCATGGCCGGACTCACCATGGCCGTCCACGCCAGGCCGGCCAGCCGCGAGGCATCGGCCGGATAATTCATCAAGACGAACATTGGAACCCGGCGTTCGATGGTGAACCCGGCCTGGTCCAACGCCACCGTGATCTCAGCCAGGGAGCGGCTGACTTGGTGGGTGACCCGGGCCGTCGGGCGGTGGATGAAATTGTCCGACCAGATCAACAACCCGCCTGGCCTGAGCAGGCTCGCGATATTCGCCAAAGCCCGGGCGTAGAGGTCATCGTCTACGATATGAAACAGTACGTCAAAGGCGCTGACCACATCGTATTGGCCCAGTTCACCCGCCAACGGAGCCGGCAATGGCAGTCCGATGTCGGCTTGGAGAAACCGGGCCCGTGGAAACCGGGTCCCGAGCGTACTCACCACCACCGGTGCCAAGTCAACTCCGGTGACCTGGGCCCCGCGAGCCAACCACCGCTCCACGTAAAAGCCGGTGCCCGGCCCCACGTCCAGGACCCGCTGGCCGGCGGTTCCGGCTTTCAGCTCCCCGACCACCCGATCGAACACCTCGCCTCGGACTCGGTACATCCACTCGTTGAACCGTTGCCCCAGCCGCAAATAACCAACGCCCTCGAGGCTGAAGTGCCCCCGAAGGCGTCGCTCCCAATAGTCCTGCGTGGTGAAGCCCTCGTTCAACTCGTCGCCTCTTTGATTTCGCTTGCCGCCGCAATCAGATGATCGACGTCACGCGAGAGGGCTCGGGCCGCTTGGGTCGCTTGGGTCAGCGTCCCAACCACGCCGCCGATGCCCGATGTCCGGACCCGCATCAGGTCATAGCGAACGTTCTGGATCGCCAACACCGTCGATTCGAACCGTTCGGCGATCGCCTTGCGCCGGCCCGAGAGCTCGAAGGCGGAGCGGAACTGTTGCTCCATCAACCGGAACTTTCGGTCCCGCTCTTCCGACTGAGGCTGGTTCGACAACTCCTCCATCCGGGCCTTGATCTTGTCCGGCTCCTCAAAGCCCATCCCCCGGTCGAAATCGTTCAGGGTCTTGGCCAAGTCGAGCGATCGAGAATAAAGATCCTCGGTCGTCTGAACGATTTCCGGCAACAGCGCTCGATCGGTCGGAGAGAGCCGCTGCATCATCGACAGGATCGCGCTACGGTCACCGTGGATTTGATTGATCCGTTCGTAGTACGCCCCGAATTCGGCCTCCCGCGGAGGCGCCAGCGCCCGGCGAGCCTTGCCTTTCGGAGTGCCGGCCTCGATCGCATCATGGGCCGGCGGGCGATTGAGCACGTCCCGCCAGTGATAGCCGGCCTGCCAGAGCTGCGCGTAGCTCTTCAGCAGCCCGATGCCCATCCCGCCGGCCACGAACAGAAACCACGGCCCATCAAGGCCCGTGGCGATGTTGAGAAGGAGACAACCACCGCTCACGGCCGCCCATCGGGCAAACTGATCCCGGACTTTCTGAACGATTCTCGGCTCGCCGGTATCGTGGGCCGGCGCGGTATCCTCGACGGCCGTTCGGACCCATTCCCCCCGGTCGTTGCGGACCCACTGTCCCCCGGCCAACGAGGCTGACCGGGGCGCCGCCCCAGGCCGTGGGGCGAGTGCCGCCCTCGGCCTGGCCGCCGAAGGTGATGCCGAGCCTCGCGCCGGTCGCCCCCGCTCGGTGCTCGACGGCCGAGGCCTCGTGCCCGCAGAGGTTCTTGGAGCCGGGGCCGCCCGAACCCCGGTCGAGGTCGGCCGATACGACCCGACCGTCCGGCTCTCGAGTCCACGCCGCAAGCTGTCGGCCGTCGGCCACCGGTTTTCGGGATCCTTTTCCAAACACCGGGCCACAGCCAGGGACAGATCCTCGGGAATCTCAGGTCGAGTGGTATGAAGCACCGGCGCCGGTTCAGTGATCTGCTTCATCAAAATCCCGGCGACCGTGGGCGCGTTGAACGGAAGTTCCCCCGTCAGCATTTGGTAGGTCACGACGCCGAGGCTATACAAGTCAGACCGGCCATCGATTTCCCGCTCCCCCGCGGCCTGTTCAGGGCTCATGAACTGGGGCGTGCCGATCGCAACCCCGATCCCAGTAAGCGTCGCACCTGAGGTGGCCGACAGCGCCTTGGCAATCCCGAAGTCGGTGACCATCACCCGGCCTCGAGTTCCTTCGAGCAGGATGTTGTCCGGCTTAATGTCGCGATGAATGATGGAGAGGCCATGGGCGGCCGATAGCGCATCAGCCGTTTCCTTCATGATCCGGCGGGCTTCGTCGGGCGGTAGCTTGCCTCGTCGTTTGATTCGCCCCCCGAGCGACTCCCCCTCGACGTACCCCATGACGAAGTAGACCAGTCCGGCTCCGTCACCAACATCGTGAATCGGAACGATGTTCGGATGCGACAGTTTCGCGGCCGTCTGGGCTTCCCGGGTAAACCGTTCTCGAATGTCTTTTTGATAGGCGAGTTCTGGGGGCAATACTTTGATCGCGACCCGACGCTGAAGGCGCTCGTCACGGGCCCGATAGACAACACCCATTCCACCCCGTCCGATTTCGCCTTCAATCGTATACACTTCGCCTAAGGCTTCTTTTAGCCGTTGGGCCAGAGGGCGGTCATGTGGGTCGTTTGAAGCAGTCATTCAGGGCCGCGTACCCGTTGTCGAAACGTTGTTGCCGCAACAGCTTACCAATTTCGCTACAGAAGGGCCAGAGCACAACTGCTTGGCGCTCGGCACTCGGCATTCGGCACTGGGTTTGGGGCCAGCCAAACTGGCATGGACCGGGGTCGATTCGACCCGAATAGGCAGGGTTCGTACCACGACCGGAATTCAGCTGGCGGCCGGCGAATTCGCGCTAAATTGCTCCCGCACAAGAGGATATCTCCCCTCAACAGTGCTGTGGCACAACGCTCGCTCCTGTTCAGTGCGGTATCGAGTGCCGAATCCGAGCGCCGATTGCCGAGTCCCTAATGCCGAGACCGCCATGTCTGAACGAATCACTCTTCCAGTACTCCCCCTGCGGGAACTGGTCCTTTTTCCGGGCGTCACCACCCCGATCGGGGCCGGACGACCCGGGACCGTCCGGGCGATCGAGGCCGCGATGGCGAGCCCCGACAAGCTGATCCTGACCCTATGCCAGCGAGAGAACTCCGAGCAAATCAGCTCCGAAGGGCTCTACACGATCGGCACGATCGCCCGGATTTCCCAGCTCCAAAGGGGCTTGTCCGGGATGCAGGTCCTGCTTCAAGGTGAACGCCGGGCGATCGCGCTCCACATTACGGAACGGGACGGCGCGCTCGAAGCCATCGTCCGCGATGCCGAGGAGTTGGGGCCGCTCGATCCGGAGAACGCGGCCTTTGTCGGGCTCTACCGGGAGGTCCGTCAACGGGCGGCGGAACTCGGCCACAAATCGGGATTGCCGGAGGAAGTCGTCCAACAGGTCCTGTCCAGTACCAATGAGCCCGGTCGGTTCGCCGACCTCGTCGCCGGCTACATCGACGTCCCAGCCACTCAGCGACAAGCCCTGCTCGAGACCTTGTCGGTCGAGGAGCGCCTCCGCCGGGTCTTGGTCCAAGTCCAGCGCCAGATCGCCGTGCTCGACGCCCAGGAGGAAATCAAGTCGCAAGTCCAAGAGGAACTCGGAGAACGCCAGCGCGAGATGTTCCTCCGGGAACAGCTCAAGCAAATCCGCAAGGAACTAGGCGAGGAGGACGAGGCCGACGAACTCGAGGAACTCCGGACCAAATTGTCGGCGCTCGAACTGCCCACCGAGGCTCGGAAAGAGGTCGACCGAGAGTTGGCGCGCCTCGAGCGGATTGGCCGTGAATCGATGGAGACCCAAGTCATCAGGAACTACCTCGAGACCGTCTCCGAGCTACCGTGGAGCAATCGGAGCGAGGAACATCTCGATCTCAATGCCGCCGCTGATATTCTCGAAGCCGACCACTATGCCCTCGGCGATGTAAAGGACCGCGTCCTTGAATTCCTCGCCGTCCGGCAGCTCAAGCAAGCCGAGGAGAAAGCCGCCACCGCTGAAGCGGCGGCCCGGGAGGCGAAACTCGACGAGGCCGAGATGACCGATGCCACGGCGACCGGCGAGTTTGAACCGGCCAAACTGGCGCCGAAAAAGGCGACCCCTGGAAACCCCGACGACAAAGCCAGGGGCCCGATTCTCCTCTTCATCGGCCCCCCGGGGGTCGGCAAGACCTCGGTGGCCAAGTCGATCGCACGGTCGATGGGTCGCAAGTACGTTCGGATCTCGCTCGGGGGGGCCCGCGACGAGGCCGACATCCGGGGCCACCGGCGCACCTATGTCGGCGCTATGCCGGGTCGGATCGTCCAGGGTCTGAAACAGGCTGGGACCAAGAATCCCGTCTTCCTACTCGACGAAGTCGACAAGCTCGGGGTCTCGTTCCAGGGTGACCCCGCCTCCGCCCTGCTCGAGGTCCTGGACCCGGCCCAAAACGACAGCTTCGTCGACCACTACCTCGGCGTGCCGTTCGACCTATCCGAGGTGCTCTTTATATGTACCGCGAATGTCGTCCAGAACATTCCCGGTCCGCTGCTCGATCGAATGGAAAGCGTTGAGTTCTCCGGATACACCGAGGGAGAAAAGCGGATTATTGCCCAGAAGTACTTGATTCCGCGTCAACTGGAAGAAAACGGACTCAAGGGCAAGAGCATCACGCTCGCCGATGAGGCGCTCAAGGATGTCATCAGCGAATACACCCGGGAATCGGGGGTCCGCCAGCTCGAACGCGAGATCGGGAAGCTCTCCCGAAAAGTAGCTCGAAAAATTGCCGCGGGCGAAGTCGATGGCCCCGTGATGGTGACCAAGGAGATGGTCGACGATCTCCTCGGACGACCCAAAGTTCACCCTGAAAAAATGGCCGGCGAAGACCAGATCGGGGTCGCGACCGGGATGTATTACACCCCAGTCGGTGGCGACATCATGTTCGTCGAGGCTTCCACCATGCGCGGCAAAGGGGAACTCGTGTTGACCGGCCAGCTGGGCGACGTCATGAAAGAGTCAGCCCGGGCGGCGTGGACCTACTCCCGTTCGCATGCGGCTGGGCTTCGGATTCCAGACGAGATGTTCGATCGCGACATCCACATCCACGTCCCAGCCGGCGCCATCCCCAAAGATGGTCCCTCGGCGGGGATCACGATGGCCACTGCCCTGGTGTCGGCGCTGTCGGGGCGACCCGCCCGACACGATATCGCGATGACCGGTGAAATCACCCTCCGGGGTCGGGTCCTTCCAATTGGAGGGCTCAAGGAAAAGATTCTCGGCGCCACCCGAGCCGGCATCTTTACCGTCATTATCCCGAAGGACAACGAAGCCGATCTGGCCGACCTGCCAGAAGAGGTCCGAAAATCCGTGACGATTCACCCAGTGATCGAACTGGGGGAAGTATTGGCTCTGACTCTGCGAGGGGCTTCGTTCAAGGAGGGGCGGCTTCTGTTCGGGGACGATAACCCGAGGGATGTCATCCCGTTGTCAGCGAGCTACCCGCACTAACCCGCCACCACGACCTGGTCGCGTCCTGAACGTTTGGCGGTGTTCAGGGCGCGATCGGCCGCCCGGAAAATCTCTTCGGCCGTTGCCCCGTGATCAGGGAAACAGGCAACTCCCGCGCTGAGATGGACGGTAGCCGAGACGGTGCCAATCAAGAACGGAGTCCCGCTGACGGCGGCCCGAGCTTTCTCGGCCACCCGGGCCGCGTTATCCACCCGACAGCGCCGCACCAAGACCCCGAACTCCTCCCCTCCGAGTCTGCCCACCAGATCGCTCGACCGGACGGTGCTCGACAGGGTCCGCGCGACCTGCACCAAGATCCCATCGCCGGCCGCTGAGCCGTGCTGCTCGTTCACCCGTCGAAAATGATCGAGGTCGAACATCAGGAACCCAACCGACTCACCGGCCCGGCGGGCCACGCTGACGGCCCGCTGGAGTTCCTCGTGGACCGCTTCGTGATTGAGGAGGCCGGTGAGGTCGTCGCGATGGGCCGTGGCCCGGATGGCCCGATTCCGCTCGATTCGAGCCAAGAGCGCCTGAGCCACGTACGACGTGGAGGCGGTCTTAAGGAGGACGTCGTCCGTTCCGGCCCGGATCGCGGCGAGACGGTCATCATCAGTCATTTGGGCCGCCAACACCACGATTGGCGTCAAGCGAAATTGGGGCTGACTCCGAATCCACCTGATCAAGGCAGCGGCCGTCGTATCGGCGATTCGCCATTCGGTCACGACCAGATCCCAGGCCTCGCCTTCGAGGGCGGCCCGGGCCGCTTGACCCCCGGAAACGACGGTCACTCTTACCTCCGCGCCGTCGAGGGCATTGATCAGGGTTCGGGTTGCGCCGCCGCCGTCGTCGCTATCAACCATGAGAATCGAGCGGGGGGCGGTCGCCGCCCGCCCGAGTGTCCGAACGAAACTGAGTAAGCTCGACTCGACGTTGCCGGCGGCGATGATAGCGTCCAAATGGGCATAGGGGTGCGCCAGCGGATCGGCGAACTCGGGTGACGCGACCAGCACGACCGAGGGCGGGCGGACGGAGCTGGGCGATGCCCACGCAGCCACCACGCCAGCTAAATCGGCCTCAGACGAGCCGAGGATCACCGCCACATCGGGCCGTTCGGAAACCGGGATGGCCTTCGGATCGAAGCTGACCGGCTTTCGTTGGACCGAGTATTGTGCGTCGGTCAGGATGGTTCCAACCTGGTCGGCCAGGTCCCCCGAGAATCCCAGGAGCAGGGCCTGCCAGCCGAAAGCCCTCGGTTTCGGTTGGACCATTTGGGGCAGGCCGAGTGCCGCTGCGCCACTATCGAAGATCGAGGCCAGTTCCGTGAGCGCCGACTCGAGGTGAGTCACCCCCGCCGGGTCCGGGACCGGGTTCGCAACGAGCCATCGTTCCGTTGTTCGCGCGAGGGCGCTGATGTCCGGAAAGCCGTAGCTCCCGCCCGAGCCGGCCAGTCGGTGGAACCGAATTTTGAGGGAGCCGGTGGCATCGGCCTCCCCGGCGGCCCAGGCCGCGAGATCTTTTCGGATCTCGCTCAACCGGGCCGGCGCCTCCGCCAAATACTCGCGGCGGAGCTCTTCAAAGAACTCCGCCGCGTCGCTCATTGAGGACTGCGGAACGATTGGATAATCGTGCGGGTAGCCGCGATAAACACTGGATCGGTGCCCCAGTGTCCTCCGATCTGGTCGCCGGATCGGCCGGCCAGAATCGCACCGCGATCATCAACCACGAACAGGATCGGCTCGCCCGGCCATGGTGCCCCGCTCCGAAGCGCCTCGACGTTGGCGAAGGGGAGCTCCACTGGCGCGGTGGCCAGAAGGAGGAGGCCGACCCCCGTTGCAGACGCCTTCCGCAACGCTGGGACCAGGATCGGATACCCATCTGCCGGGAGCACTAAAGCCACATTCTGCTGGGCCCGGGCGATCTCATGCGAAAGGAGCTGGAGGGCGCCCCGAGCCGAAGTGAGCTCCACGAGTGTTGGGCTCGGCGGAACCGAGATCTCTGCCAAGACCGCTGAGAGCTTCTCGAGTGCTTGGCCCTGTGAATCGATGATCCGGGCCACCAACGTCGCCGGCGGTTCCGGGCGGTACCGCTTGGGACGCCCTTCGTCGACGAGCGCGCCGCCTTTTTGGACCAACCCCTCCAAGGCGCTGTACGCGTTAGCCCGGGCCAAACCTGCCGACCGCGCGATAGCGTACCCGGTGCCGGGCCCTCCCCGGATCAGAACCTCGTAAACCAGGCTCTCCGTCGGCGTGAAGCCGAATCCGGTCAGGTCGAGGGACGTGACCATTGAGGGGTCAGACGGTATCGAGCTGCCAACCAAGCAGCTTGGCGATCAGAGCCAGCCGGAAGGTGACGTCGACGGACCGAGACTCGGGCTCCTTCGTCTCCGGATGGAGTGGGAACCAGTGGTAAGTAATCTTGTGCACCGGCTTCGGCTGAGCCTTCAGGACCTTCGGGTGCCAGACCCCATGTTGATCGCACTCGGAGAGCAAACGGGCGAGGACCTTGGTGGCGACGGGGGCCGTGTGGAGGGCCCCCAACCGGGCCAACAATTCGATCGTGTAGAGCGCTAGTGGAATGTCCTTCGCGTTGCCCTTCGCGTCGGCTTCGATCGGGTTGCCGAGTAGGAGATGGTCCGATTTGATCACCTTCTTGCCGACCATCAGGGCGAACGCCTTCTTCGGCGCCGGCAGCGCCAAATACTGGCCCAAACGCTCGGTAAACCCAGCCCGTTCCCGCTGGAGGTTCGGGAGAGCGGCGATCATCGCAACTGAATACCAGGTTGGCGGGTGCGCGTCAGGCGAAAGAATGACCTTCCCGCCTGCCTTCACAAAAGGCTTCTCAGCCAGCGGGCTTCGGAGAAACTGAGAGACGTTCGACGCCACTTTGTGCGCCGCCCCCCGAATCCTGGGGTCTTCCTGGTACCCGGCCTCGGCGAGCGCCGCCGTGGCCGCTTCGCGGAAGTGCTCCCGGATCGCTTCGATAGCGGCGGGCCCTTCCTTCGCGACCTTCTGACTCTCAAAGAGCAGGGCCGGATCGTCATCCCGCGACAGCAGCCGAAAGAAGACCCGCTCGGCGAGCTTGAACGCCCGGCCTGATTTCGGATATCCGATCTGGATCAGCCGACGGTGCTGGGCCAGGGTTCCAATGTCCTTGATCCCATCCTTGGCCGACGGCGCCAGTGCCATCAGGTTCCCGCCCCACAAACCGGTGTCTTTCTGCTTCTTGACCAAGGCCTGGACCGACTTGGCGTTTTGGACCGTCGTCGCCAGCTCGCTTAGGATCGTTGGCGTGGCAACGTTCGGAGATGCAAACTCTTGGTACGAAAGAAGTTTGATGGTCTCATTCCCATGCTGAAGGAGCCAGCCGAGGGGAATCCGATGATGAGTAGGTAGTTCCAGAAGACGCCCCCGCGCGAATATGGTCTAGGTGGAGCGAAACCCGCGCCAAATTAGTAGTTGTGACTAAGAAATACTAGCGGGGGGGTGCTCCAGCGCAACCGGGGGCCCTTAAGAACCTGGAGACTAGAGACGTAACCGTATCAGGCGTCTCAACTTGCGGCCGATGTAATGATCCTTCCAGGCGAGCCAGACGAGCACACGGAAGGAGGGCCATGATACTGTCTGCCAGGACTGACGGGATGACCGGGTCGAGGGTGCCCCAGATCAGGAGCACCGGCTGGCGGATGTCTTGGAACCGCGCCCGGAGCGACCGGAAATCGAACTCCTCGAGCAATCGGGCGGTTGCTCGGCGGTAGTTCGGGTCGGTCATCAACGAGTACCCAGCCGCCGAATCGGGCTCCTCCAACCACTCGTTGTCGTGTTCTGGGAGGAGCATCGCCCGGCTGGCGAGATACCAGCCGATGGCGGTGGCTTTCTCGGCGCTGATACTGTCGGCAACGCCGGCCAGGCCGAGACCGAAACCGGCCGGTGCAATCAGCACCGCAGCGTGAATCCGATCCGGACGGGCCAACGCCAACGCGGCCGCGAGTTGGCCGCCCATCGAATGTCCGACGACGATCACCGGGCCCCGGATGTGTCGATCGAGGAAGTCGCTCAGTCGCGCCGTCATCGAGTCGACCGAGTAGACCGCGTCGGGCTTGCTGCTGCCCCCAAAACCGGGAAGATCGACGGCGACGACCCGGTGGTGAACGGCGAGGGGATCCACGATCGCTCGCCAGGTAAACAACGACTCGCCGAATCCGTGCAGCAAGAACACGGTGGTGTCGCCGCGGCCGGCTCGAAGAGTGCGGAGTTTGGTATCGTTGGCCGTCAGCCACTCGGCCCGATGAGCCGGCTTGCCGCCCCGTGGGCGGTCCAACATCACAACGAGCCCGATCAGGCCTGGGACCACCAGCCACCAGAGCGAAAACTTCATTGAACGGGGCATCTGAGCAGGGTCACGGGCCCCGGCGACCGACCCAGAATTTCACTGGTCAGCAGGAGGGTGGTGGAGGTGGCCCAGGTGATCCCCTCGCCTTGGGGTTCGAGGTTCGAAATGTCACAAATCCCGGCCGGTTGGTCGGGGAGCCACCGCGACTGAGGCGTTTTCCGAAACAGGAAGATCTCCCGGTAGGTCCGAACCGCGAGCGTCAGTCCATCCGACGCCAACGCGGCGTCGGTCACCATCCGGTTACGAATCATGCTCGGTACCAGCGGCAATTTCCAGATCGCGGCGGCCACGACCGACCCGCGACTCCAGTCCGAAGCCGGAACCCAATAGGCTCTCACCGCTGACTCCCAACCTTTGCTGATGATCGCGACGTCACCGTGGTCGGTTACTACCATCGCCTCCGCGTCGCGGGGTCCGTCGGGATACCGAACGACCAGCGAGTCGAGCAACCGGACCGCCTCGGCCGACTGATTCGGCTCGACGACCCGATAGATGGTCACTGACGGCCGGACCGCGCGGTTGTCCCCGATGTCGCCAATATAGAGACACCGCTCGGCCCCGCAGGGGCCGGCCGAGATCGCCTCCCAGTCACGGTTGGTTGCGCCGGCGACGCGCACGAAGGCAATCCGGGTCGCGGTTGAGTCAAAGGAGAACAGCACCGGGTCGTTTCCCGAGTCGTTGAGGGTCCAGAACCGGCCCGGCACCGTTTGGCTGGCGGCGGCCCCCGAACTCTCCCGCACCGAGCCGGTGCGAAACGCCCCTAGTTGGCGGACCTCCTCTGGCGGCCGAATCCCGGGTGCTTGGCTCTCGGCCCCTGGCGACCTCTGGACGCACCCGGTCATTAGGACGAGCGACAGTGCCCGGCTGCTCCGCCTCACAATCCGAAGACGATCAGCGTACCGCCGGGATTGCTGATCTCCGTCACCTTCGGAAACGCACCGTTCGCCCCCAGGCCGATCCAGCCCCCAAGCCCGGCCAAGACAGCGACGTATTGCTTCCCATCGGGTCCGGCAAATGTGATCGGACTCCCGACGATGCCGGACGGGGTTTTGAAGCGCCATAGCTCGAGCCCGGTTTTGGCGTCGACCGCCTTGAGCCAGCCCTCCATGGTGCCGTAGAAGACCAGGCCACCGGCAGTGCTGAGGGTCCCTCCGGTCACCGGATAGGTTTCTTGCGCCTGCCAGGCGACCGCCCCGGTCACGGCGTCCCACCCGATCACCCGGCCCCGGTTTGGCCCGGCGGCAGAGGTCATCTTGATCGTTGCCCCGGAGTATGGCTTGCCTGGAACGAAGGTGGCGGCCATTGGGGTCAGATCCATGCACAGGTTGCCGATCGCCACGAAGAACAGTGAGGCGGTCGGTGAAAAACTGGCCGGATTGAGGCCCTTCGCCCCGACGGCTGCCGGACAAATCCCCGTGGTCATTCCGGGCTTTTGGGCAAACCGGGGGTCGACAACTGGTTGTCCTGAACTCAAGTCGACCCGGCTCGTCCAGTTGGCGGGCCCGAATCGCTCCGCGAGCAGCACCCGGCCGATGGTCCGGTCGATCGTGTACGCAAATCCGTTTCGATCGAAGTGGACCAGGGCCTTGACCACCTTCCCGCCGATCGTAAGGTCGGCGAGGATGTTCTCGTTCGAGGCGGCGTAGCCCCATTGATCGTGGGGCGTGACTTGGTAGGCCCAGCGGACTTTGCCGGTGCTGACTTCCCGGGCAAAAATCGTTGCGCTCCACTTGTTGTCGCCGGGGCGCAGCGACGCATTGTACCCACCGGGGTGATCGGTCCCGTAGAAGATCAAATCGAGGTCCGGGTCGTACGAGAGCCAGCCCGACGCCGTCGCTCCGCCGCGTTTCCATTCCTCGCCCGGCCAGCTCGAGACGCCGAGGTCTCGGCCCCGGTGGGATGGGTATTGAATGTTCGGCTCGCCGTCAATCAGCACCTCCGAGTCCGGTCCGGTATGATAGGCCCGCCAGACTTGCTGGCCGGTCACGGCGTGATATGCGGTGAGGGCGCCGCGGACCCCGTATTCCGACCCGCTGGTGCCAACGATGACCAAATTCTTGACGACGAAGGGTGCCGCGGGCATCGTCGCGCCGAGCTTGCCGTCGGCGTTTTTGATCCGCCAGATTTCCTTCCCAGTCTTGGCGTCGAGGGCGGCGAGTTCCCCCTGAAGCAGAGCCGCATAGATCTTCCCGCTCGGGTGATACGCCAGTCCCCGGCTCCCGGCGTCGCAACATCCCGTGGGCGGGATCGACCGGGCTGACGCGGCGGACACAGCGTAGCTCCACACCACCGGCGCTCCTGGCTTGGCGAGATCCAACGCAAAAACCGCGTTCGGAAACGGCGAGTGGAGGTACATCAACGAGCCGATCACCAGCGGGTTGCCCTCATGGGCCCCGAGCTGGCCTGTGCTGAAGCTCCAGGCGGCCTTGAGGCCACCGACATTGGCCGGGGTTAATTGGGTCAGGGGGCTGTGTCGGGTCGAGCCGTAGTCGCGGCCCGCAAGGTGCCACTCGCCCGGGGGGGCGTTGGCCGGCCAGGTCGGGGTAGGAGACGGGCGCTGGCTGTGGGCTACGGGCGTCATCGCCGCCGCGAGGGCCAGTCCCAATAGGGTCAGTCGGGAAGTTTGGCGGTGCATCCGATCGCGTCGACGGCCGCGCCCTTCGGGGTGGTGGGACACCGATCAATGCCATCGAAAACCCCGTCACCATCAAAGTCGGTCGGGCAGCCGCTGTCATCGGCCAGCGCACCCTTCGGGGTCTCAGGACATCGATCGCGGCGATTGATGACCCCGTCGCCGTCGGAATCAGGGCCCGACGAGCCCTGGGCACCCGAGGTCCTCCCGCCGTCCGGTTGGCCCGTCGGGAACCAGGCCAAGCCGACGCTCCCCCCAAATGACGTGAACTGATACGCCGATCGACTCCGGATCATCGCCTCGGCTCGGAGATGGAAACCCGGTGCAACCGGCGCTCGGAAACCGGCAGCTCCCAGAAAAACGTTATGCCCGGGGCAGAGTAGTGATCTGATGACACAACCGCTGGGTTCCAGATGTCCGAGTCCGCCCTTGAGATAGGCACTGCTGCTCCCAACGGGCACATTGTAAATCAAATTGCCGCCGACGTAGAACAGATAGAATCGGCCGGCCACGAGCGACTGGCTCTGGTTGGTAAGGTCGACTTGGGCTTCCAGCTCGAAATGCTTCGGGAGCCAAACACCGATCCGGGCGCCGGCCCCGAATCCTCGGAGGCCGTCCATCGTCGTCGACTTGGTGTGCCAGACCCCAACCGCCGATAACTCAATGGTCCCGGCCTTCTGGGCGGACGCATTTCCGGTCATCAGGGCCATGGCGCAAGCCGGCACAATCAGGGAGGCAGCACGCATAACGTTATAGATAGGCCACTTACCTAGGATTTGACAAGCAGCTAGGATACGACCCAACCGGTGGTCAACTTTCCCGTTCAGGAGCAACTCGAATGAAGGTTTCGATCCAGTACTGCGTCCAGTGAAACTACGAACCTCGAGCCGCCAGGTTGGCGGCTGAACTCAAGACCGCTTTCCCCTCGGTGGATCTCAAGATGCTGCCGTCATCGGGTGGCGTCTTTGAGGTGGTGGCGGATCAGATCTTAATCTTCTCGAAGAAGGGGCTCCGCCGCCACGCCGAGCCAGGCGAGGTTGTCGGCCTCATCCAGAGCGGGAAAACCGCAGTCTAGGTAGGCCACCGATGCGAATTGCTATTTCGACCGGCGGCGGCGATGCCCCCGGCCTCAACGCGGTCATCCGAGCCGTCGTGCTCTCGGCCCACCAACGGGGATGGCACTGCTTGGGGATTCGGCGCGGATATGATGGGCTCTATATTCGGCGGCCGGACGCCTCCGGAGCGCCGGCCCCTGGGAGCGAACGCCGCCATGGAGAAGCGGAAGGCGGTTTGATTCCGCTCGGGCCCCGAGCGGTCCGCGGGATTACTCACCTCGGAGGCACCATCCTCGGGACCACCAACCGGGGGAATCCCTTCCGTTGGCCGACCCGGCTGCCTGATGGATCGATCCAGGAAACCGATCGATCGGGCGAGTTGGTGCGCGCCTTCGCTGACCACCGGCTCGATGCGCTGATTGCGATCGGCGGCGACGGCAGTCTCACGATTGCCCACGAGCTGTGGAAGAAGGGTATCCCGGTGGTCGGGGTCCCGAAGACCATCGACAACGACGTCGTCGGCACCGAGGCGACGTTTGGCTTCGATACGGCCGTCGCGACCGCGACCGATGCGCTCGACAAACTCCACTCCACCGCCGAAAGCCACGACCGAGTTTTCGTCGTCGAGCTGATGGGTCGGAACTCCGGTTGGATTTCACTCCACAGCGGGCTGTCCGGCAGTGCCGACGTCATCTTAATCCCCGAGATCCCGTTCGACATCGAAAAGGTCTGCCAGAAGATTCGCGAACGAGAAGCCAATGGCCGGCACTTTTCCATCGTGGTCGTCGCCGAAGGGGCCGTTTCGATCGATGGCACGGTGGCCCTGCTCGAAACCGCCAAGAAGGGCACCGCGGAGCGGTTAGGCGGCATTGGGGCTCGAGTCGCCGCGGCCATCGCCGAACGGACCGGCAAGGAGACCCGGAGCTTGGTCCTCGGGCACCTCCAGCGAGGCGGGTCGCCAACGACATTCGACCGATTGCTGGCCCTCCGGTTCGGGTCAGCGGCGGTTCGCGCCGTCGGGGAGGGCGATTTCGGATCGATGGTCGTCTATACTCCGCCGACCCTCAGCCGACGTCCGATCAGTGATATCATCGGCAAGCAGAAGCTGGTGCCGCTCGATAGCGGGGTGATCCTCACAGCCCGAAACCTGGGAATTTCTTTCGGCGACTAGGCCGGCTTGACGAACGGCACCGCCGGTCCGCTCAGAGATGAGCCGGGGCCAGGTCGCCAGCCGACCTGGCCCTCGATCAACCCAGCGACTTCCAGGTCATTGGCCGTAATCCCGCCCACACTGTGGGTCGACAGGGAGACGGTCACCCGCGGCCAGGTGATCAGCACATCGGCATGATGGTCGGCCGCTTCACACACAAACCCGATCGCGTTGGCCACCAACATCGACCCCCGCCAACCATCGGTCTCGAAGACTCTTCGGATGACCCCGTCGGTGTAGTGCCAGCCGGGAATCGCCGCCAACCCCTCGGCAATTTCGGCGGCCGTCAGGGTTCGGGTCATCGAATGCTCAAGAGATATCGGCCGCTTTGACCGGGGCTCTCTTCGACGTCAACCAAGACCGATTCTACGCCGCTCGCGCCCTCAATGGCCAACCCGTGCCGCACCGCTTGGGCGAGGTGCTCGGCCAACAGTTCGGCCGTCGTGTCGGTAACCGGGACCGCCGCGACATGGGCCGCCGGGAACTGAAATCGACGAACGCCCCGGTACCAAACGACGGTGGCATCGCCCTCGGCCTGGATGACCACCGCCGGGTTCAAGGTCGGGACCAGGACCTTGTGGTCGACGCCGTCGATGACGGGCCTCAAGATCTTCTTGACCGCCGCGAAGTCGACCACGAAGCCGGTGGTCCGATCGACCGACCCTTCAACCACCACCGTCACCACGTAGTTGTGCCCGTGCAGCGATTCACACTTGTGCTGCGGAATCGTCAAGAAATGGGCGGCTGAAAAGGTGAGATAGTCTTTTGATACCGAGACCGAGAACCGTCCCTTCATCGGGTCAGCTGCCATATTCGGTCCGAAGCTCCTTCTTGAGGACTTTGCCCAGCGCGTTGCATGGAAAGCTATCCCGCAATCGGACCCCGGCAACCCGCTGGTGTTTTCCGACTCGGGCGTTGATCCAGGCCATGATCTGGTCGCAGTTCGGCTGGGTCCCGGGCTTTGGGATGATCAGCGCGAGCGGCACCTCGTCCCACCGCGGATCGGGAATGCCGATGACGGTGACGTCGGCTACCTCAGGGTGCTGGGCAGCCACCTCCTCGATATCTCTTGGGTAGACGTTGAACGCTCCCGAGAGAATCATGTCTTTCTTGCGGTCGAGGATATAGAGAAACCCGTCTTCGTCGAGCTTCCCGATGTCCCCGGTCTTGAGGTAGGTCCGCCCGTCGCCGGCTATCCAGATGGCCTCGTCGGTGGCGTCAGGCCGATTGTGATAGCCCTTCATCAACCCCGCACCCCAGCCGATGATTTCGCCGATCTGACCCCGGGGCAGCTCGGTGCCGGCGTCATCGATGATCCGGATATCGCTCCCCAGGCCCGGGGTTCCAACGGAATCCGCCTTTCGGAGCACGTCCTCGGGGCGAAGGATGGTGTTGATCCCTTCGGTCAACCCGTACAACTCGAGGAACACCGGGGCCATTTCGGTCATGACCCGCCGTTTCAGGTCGGTCCGCAGTGTCGAACCGACCGACGAGAGGAGTCGGAGCGAACTCAAGTCGGCCTTGGGAAGGTCGGCGTGCCCCAAGACGGCCTGATACTGAGGGGGAACCATCAAGGTATGGGTGACCCTTTCCTTTGCGATCAGCCGGAGGAACTCCCCGGGGTCGAACTTCGGCATGATCACGAGCGGGCTATGCACGAGGAGGGCCGGAAGAAACATGATCCAGGTGCCGTTGCTGTAGAGGGGCGTGGTGATCAGCGTGATCGATTCGGTCGTGAACCGATACTCAAGGCTCAGGCCGAGGGCAAAGTTGGATCGGTTGTAGTGAGTGTGAACGATGCCTTTCGGCGTTCCCGTCGTACCCGAGCTGTAGATGATCAGACACTCGTCGGCTGCCGCCACTCTCACCGCCGGTCGAGTGTTTTCCTGGCGGTCTCGCCAGGTACCGTACGTCGCCCATCCAGAGGCTTCGAAGCCCACGGCAAAGCGTCGCCCCCGTAGTTCGGCCAACGAGGCGAGCTCGGGGTCGATCACCTGGTCGAATCCCTGGCTAGCAAACAGCGCCAGCGCTCCGCTGTCAGCCACCATCCGCCCCAAGGCCGCGGCCGGCGCCATGAGGGACAGCGGCACGAGTACGCACCCGGCCCGATTGGCTCCGAGAAGTATTTCTACCATCTCGGCACTATTGCCGGTGAGGATCGCGACCTTGTCGCCTGGCTTCAATCCGGAGGTCAGGAGGCCGTTAGCGACCTGACTGACCCTCCGGTCGAGGGCCTCCCAGGTCAGGCGGGTCTCACCGCACACGACTCCGGTGCGGTCGGGGTAGAATGTCGCGTTGCTGCGGAGCAGGTCGGACAGGGTGCAGACCGGCAATTGGTCAAACGATTTCACGAGGGAATCCTAGGACTCAGGTTGCCATGTCCTGCGCGCATCGGCGGCCAGGCGAAACGGCTTCAACGTGACCAGGAAGCAGATCGCCGCGGCGGCGAGTCCGCCGACGGTCACGACCAGCAGTGAACTCCCGATTCGCATTTCGTCCTGGAAAACGTAATCGGTCAATCCGGCGACGAAGAACGGTCCGAGGGTTTGGCCGACGAGGTTGATCACGAACAAGTACAAGGCGGAGGTCTGGGCCCGCATCGGAACCGGAGAAATCTCCTGAATCGCGGCCGCGGCGGCCCCGAAGCCGAATGAAGCGAAAAAAGTCGAGGGAATCAGCGCCCATTCCATCGCGGAGGTTGGGGCGAGGAGAAACAAGAACCCCGCCAACAGCTCCCCCGTCAGTCCGATCAACCCAATCCGAATCTTGGCGTCAGCCCTCCCGGACCGGGCCATCCGATCGCCGAGCCACCCGCCGACCACGACCCCCATGACCCCGAAGGTGGCGGTCCACAGCCCGTAGTAGAGTCCGACGTGTTGCGGCGTCCAACCGTGGACCCGTTGGAGCCAAGTGGGGACCCAATAGGCCCACCCGTAGTTCACCATGGCGACAAACGCGAAGCCGAGGTTGTGGCCCAGGAACGCCCGACGGTGGCGCTTGATGTAGCGGACCACCTCGGCCAGCGGGAGCGGCGCCGCTGAGGTTTCTCCGCTCATGGCGCCGCGGATCGGCTCCCGGAGCGTGCCAACCCAGAGTGCGAGCAGCAATCCCGGCAACCCGAGCACGATGAACACGGCCTGCCAGGGCCGGATATCGCCGATCAGTGGTACGGTCCACATCATCGCACCGGTAACCTGCCCAGTGACCCAACCACCAAGCATCATCGCCAATCCGCTCCCGAGATAGATCCCGAGCGAATAGACGCCGATGGCGGTGCCGAGCCGGTCCTTGGGGAAGTAGTCGGCAATCATGGAGTAGGCCGGCGGGGAGAGGGCCGCCTCGCCGACGCCAACCCCCATTCGGGCCAGGAACAATTGCCCGTAGTTGCGGGCCGCCCCGCAGAGGGCCGTCATGACGCTCCACACCGCGATGCCCCAGGCGATGATCCGCCGTCGGCTGGTACGGTCCGCCAGCCGGGCAATCGGGAGTCCAAGAAAGCTGTAGAACAAGGCGAACGACAACCCCATGAGGAGGCTCATCTGGGTGTCGCTAACCCCAAGGTCGCGCCGGATGGCCGGTACCATCAATGCCATGACCTGGCGGTCGACGAACGAACAGACATAGGCCAGCATCAAGACCCCGACGACGTACCAAGAATACCAGGGGCGGTACATCAGTCTGTCGCGACCAATTTGCGACCGATGATCTCCTTCATGATTTCGTTGGACCCGCCGTAGATCAACGCGACCCGGTTATCGGTGTAGATCCGGGAGATCGGATACTCTTGCATGTACCCATATCCCCCGAACAGCTGGAGCCCCTTGTCGGCGACTCGTTGGGCCATCTCGGTGCACCACCATTTTGCCATCGAAGCCTTCTCGGTCGTGAGGCTCCCTTCATTGAGCTCGGTCACGCACTCGTCGATGAAGGTCCGGCCAATCTGGGTCTCGGTCTGCATTTCAGCTAACACGAACCGGACGTGTTGCAGCGCCGTCAACTTGCCGCCAAACGCCTCCCGCTGGCGACAATAGTCCCGGGCGAGCACCACCGCGGCTTCGGCACTGGCCACCGATCCCGCGGCAATGATCAGCCGTTCGACAGGGAGGCTTTGCATCAAGTAGGCGAAGCCATTGCCCTCTTGGCCGAGGAGGTTCGAGACTGGCACCTGAACGTCCCGAAAGAACAGTTCGGCAGTGTCCTGAGCGTGCTGCCCGATCTTCTCCAGATTACGACCCCGCTCAAACCCCGCCATGCCCCGCTCCACAACCAAGAGGCTGATGCCTTTATGGCCCGCCGCCGGGTTGGTTCTCGCAACCACGACCACCAAGTCGCTGAGGATCCCGTTGCTGATGAAGGTCTTCTGCCCATTGAGGAGGTAATGATCGTCGTGCCGAATGGCGGTGGTCTGAATGCCCTGGAGGTCGCTTCCGGCGGCCGGTTCCGACATGGCGATCGCGGTGATGAGGTCTCCTGACACCGTTCCGGGGAGCCAGCGACGTTTCTGCTCGGGAGTCCCGTACTTGGTCAAGTAGGGCACCACGATATCGGTGTGAAGTGGATAGCCCACCCCCGCCGCGCCGACGCGGCTAATCTCTTCGGTGACAATCAGATTGTACCGAAAGTCGGTCACGCCGCTCCCCCCATACTCTTCCGCAACGTCCATGCAGAGGAAGCCCTGTCTCCCAGCTTGGCTCCACGCCTCCCGGGAGACGATCCTCGCCTTTTCCCACCCGGCGTGGTTGGGAAGGATCTCCCGGGTCACGAAGGCCCGGAAGCTGTCGCGAAACGACTCGTGTTCGGATTCGAAAAGTCGGCGTGGCACATTGACTCCGTGAAGAAGGCGGGGCGCCGGGACTCGGTAAGCTACCGACTTAGCGAGGCAGCGGCCAACGGTCCGGCCGTCTCGAAGTGTCCTATCCTGTGGAGATGGTCCGTCCGAATCCGGGGACACACCTGGCCGGGTTGAATTTGTCAACTGATTATTAGGCAACGAGTTGCGTCGCTGGCACAAGCCTCGCTATAGAGCGAAACCGAAACGATTCAACCGGAGGATACCGTGATCGCTCGTCGAGTTGGCTTCGCATTCGGTTTGGTGATGTTCGGCGCCGCCGCCATCCCTGCCTCAGGTGCGGCCCAGCGGGTGTCGGCCGACATCCACATTGGCTCAGGCCCCATCGCTGGAACTATTCGGATCGGGGATCGTCCGTATTACAGGGTCACTGGACGCCCCCGGCGAGTCTACGCTGAGCGCGCCTATCCGGTCCGGGTGTCCGTTGAGCGGCGGCACGGCTGGAACCGGCGGCGGGATACCGGTCGGTTGGTGGTGGTCTTCTACGATCGCGATTGCGGCCTGTATTTCGACCGGTACCATCGGGGTCTCGAACAGGTTCGGGTGTTCCAGGATGGGGGACGGTACTACCGCTACGATGACTACAATGAGGACCGCCGGGACGAACGTTGGGGGCGGAAAGACCGGGACCGGGACCGGGATCGCGATTGGGATCGTGACGATCGGCCGGGCGAAAGAAGCCGCGACTGGTACTACGAGCGGAATAACCGGGACGATGATAATCAATGGGAGCACGACCACCAGCACTAGCTGAGCATCTTAGTTGGCAGTAAGGGTCAGCCAACCCTTCCTCACTTTGAGCCCCCTTGCTCAAAACACCGGCTGACCCGATAGACCCGAGGCTCCCAGCCGAGGGTTCAGACAACCCCGCGACGGCGGGGTTGTTTGTTTCTCGGCGCTCGGCGCTCGGCACTCGGCCCTTGGCGGCGGGTGGGGGGGGGGTGTGATGTGAAGCCGCCTCTGGATAGTGGGGGCGGCGGGGGGTGGGTGCTCGTCGGGGTGTGTGCGT
>JANNQX010000196.1:0-69237 GCA_031400975.1 Gemmatimonadota bacterium | reverse complement strand
AACGTCGGGATGTACCGGGTCCAGATCATCGGCAAGAATACCGTGGCGATGCACTGGCAACGGCACAAGGTCGGGGCCGCCCACTGGCGGGAGATGGCCGAGAAAGGCGCCAAGATGCCGGTGGTCATTGCGTTAGGCGGCGATCCCGCGGCGATCTACTCGGCGTCGGCCCCGTTGCCTCCGATGATCGATGAGTTCCTGTTTGCCGGTTTCTTGCGGAAGTCGCCAGTGGAGTTGGCGCGGGCGGTGACCTGCGACTTGGACGTGCCGGCCGAGGCCGACATCGTGCTCGAGGGCTACATCGACCCGGCGGAGCCGTTGGTGAAGGAGGGGCCCTTCGGCGACCACACCGGCTTCTACTCGTTGGCCGACATGTATCCGGCGGTGCACATCACCTGCGTCACGATGCGGAAGGACCCCATCTTCCCGGCGACCCTGGTCGGCCGGCCTCCGATGGAGGACTACTACCTCGGGCATGCCACCGAGCGGATCTTCTTGCCCTTGCTGAAACTGACGACGCCCGAAGTGGTCGACTATCACATGCCGGCGTGTGGGATCTTCCACAACCTCGTCTTCGTCTCCATCGACAAACAGTATCCGGGTCACGCCCAGAAAGTGATGAACGCGATGTGGGGGGCGGGGTTGATGTCGCTGGCCAAGGTCATCGTCGTGGTGGATAAGCACGTCGACGTTCAGAACGTCGACGAGGCCTGGTGGATCGCGCTCAACAACATCGACCCGGAGCGAGACGTCCGGTTCAGCATGGGTCCGGTCGACGTCCTCGATCACGCCAGTCGTGGGTTTACCTACGGCAGCAAGATGGGCATCGATGGCACCCGGAAGTGGCCCGAGGAAGGGCACACCCGCGAGTGGCCGCCCTTGATCGCGATGGATCAGGCGACCAAGACGAAGGTCGATGGAATGTGGAGCAAGCTCGGGATATGAGGCCCGGCACTGGGGACTCGGCGCTCGGCGCTCGGCGGGAGGGGCAAACCGTCGAGGGGCGTTCGTTGGGGGTCCGGTACTTCAACTTCGTGAAGCTGCCGCATACCGTGTTTGCGTTGCCGTTTGCGATGTTGGGGGTGGTGGCGGCGTCGATGACCCATCCGGTGACGGGGTGGCTAGTGGCGCAGGTGGCGCTCGCGTTTTCGGCGGCCCGATGGGTGGCGATGGCCTATAATCGGATTGCCGACCGAGAGTTCGATGCCCGGAATCCCCGGACCATGAACCGGGAGTTGCCGACGGGGGCGCTTACGGTTAGGCAGGCTTGGGTTTCCTTGATCGTCGCTGCCCTGGTGTTCTTGGCGGCGGCGGGGTCGTTCAATATGCTTTGCCTCGTCTTGAGCCCCGTGGCCTTGGTGTGGGTCATGGGGTATAGCCTCTCGAAGCGGTTTACCTGGTGGCCCCATCTCTGGCTCGGGATGGGCCTCGCGATTGCGCCGGTCGGCGGCTATCTCGCCATCACCGGCCGGTGGAGCGAGCCCTGGTGGGTGCTGGCGGCGATCACGGTGGCGGTCGGCACCTGGGTGGCGGGTTTCGACATGTTCTACGCCCTGCCCGACGAATCCTTCGACCGCGGCGAAGGACTTCGGAGCGCCGTCGTCAGATTGGGTGAGCGGCGGGCGATCCTGGTGGCCAAAGCGCTGCACGGTGTGACGATACCGGCCTTGGCGCTGTTCGGCTGGGGGGTTGGGTTCGGCGGGTGGTACTACGCCGGCTTGGTGGCGGCGGCCGGCATTCTGATCTATGAGCATCAACTGGTCAAACCAGGCGACCTCTCTCGACTCGACGCGGCGTTCTTCACCATGAACGGCGTCATGAGTATTGTGGTGTTTGGATTCGCACTCCTGGATCGAATACTCTCATGAACAAATGGACCAAGGGCCTCGCGGCCGTGCTCGTGTTTGCGGCGGGTAGTGCCGGGTACTTCTTCTGGCGGGTGAGCCCCAAGATTCCGGATCAGCCGTTCGAGAAGCCCTCGGGCCGCTACGGTGTGGGGACCCGCGAGTTCGTTTGGACCGATCCGAACCGGCCTGAAGCCTACACCAAGAACCCGGCCGACCGACGAACGATTGTGGTCCAGGCCTGGTACCCCGCGACGACCTCCACTGGCGCGGAACGCGCCCTTTATCTCGCACGGCCCGCCGAGTTCGCGAGTTGGCTTGGTGCCCGAGCCGCTCGGAAGGCTCGCACCAACTCGGTGTTGGACGCACCGATGGCCCCCGGCGACTCGGCCTTCCCGGTTCTGGTCTACAACCACGGCGGATTTTGGACCCGGTGGAGCGCCACGTTCGTCACCGAGTGGCTGGCGAGCCACGGCTACGTCGTGTTTTCAGTCGAGCACTTCGGATTCAATCAAACGGTCAAGTACCCCGACGGTTCGCCCTTCGCGCCGGACACCCTGGCGCTGCCGAAGGAAACCGGAGACGGGAAGACGGATGCCCTGGCCAGCTGGGCCTTTCTCGACGACCCCGTCTTCAAGATTTGGGAGGCCGACGCCCGGTTTGCGCTCGACCAGATCGAAGGCTTGAATCGCGACCCCGGCCCCTTCGAGAGTCGGCTCGACCTTGGCCGGATCGGCGCCTTCGGATGGTCGATGGGTGGGGCCCTGGCCGTCCAGCTCTCCGCGTCCGATCCCCGGATCAAGGCCGCCGTGGACCACGACGGCCAGCTGTTCGGCGACGTTAGGGACCGGGGCACGCCTCGGCCGGTGCTCCAGTTCCATCACGGGCAAGACGACGCACTCGAGTATCCTGAAAAGGACCGCCCGACTGTGTCCGAACTGCTCAAGATGGTCGACGGGTGGGACAGCACCACCCGGGAACGCTCGAAAGCCGACTGGTACTCCGTGACGATCGCTCGCACCGGCCACGGCGACTTCTCGGATCTGGCCCTGTTCTATCCGCGAGACACGACCCAACTCGACGCGAAGCGGGGCCACGAAATCATCAAGGACTACACCCTCGCCTTTTTTGACCAGTACCTTCGGGGTATCCCATCGCCGCTCCTGACCGATGCGGCTCCTCGCCTCCCAGAGGTGACGTTCCGGGCGTTCCGCCGACCGGCGGACTCGGTTCCAGCGCCTCGCTCCGCCATGGATCGCTAGAGTGGATGTCTATCCGGTATCCCGGGCCATCGATCGGGAACTCGACGTATTTGGCCTCACTGACCGCGGACTGGTCCGAGCCACCAACCAAGATCATTTCCTGCTTAGTTCACTGCACAAGTCGATGCGGGTTCACGGCACCAGCCTACCGACCTCGGCAGCGCTGCAGTCGCTCGGGCATCGACTGGCTTTTTTGGCGATCGTGGCCGATGGCGTTGGTGGCTCGAGCGACGGCGAGGCGGCAAGCCGGGCGGCCATCGAAACGATTGCCTCCTACGTTGCCACGACGATGCGGTGCTATTACACCAGCGATCCCCATGAGTCGGAGGAGTTCCTCAAGGCGTTGCGGGAGGTGGCCTTCGAAGCCAACCGAGCGGTCATCGATCGTGGCGTGGTCCAACCCGAGCTCCAAGGGATGGCGACGACGCTGACGCTGGCGATCGGGATCTGGCCATCCCTGTTCCTGCTCCAAGTCGGCGACAGCCGAGCCTATCTCCTTCGAGATGGCGTGCTCCGCCAGCTCACCAAGGACCAGACCGTTGCCCAGGATCTCGTTGACCAAGGCGTCATGCGCCTCTCGGCGGCCCACCGGAGCCCGCTGGCCCACGTCCTATCGAGTGCCATCGGCGGCGAGACCGAGCCGCTGGTCGATCGGATCGGGTTGGAGCCGGCGGATGTCATCCTACTCTGCTCGGATGGGCTGACCAAACACGTGTCCGATGAGGCGATCCGGGACCGGCTCCAGGCGATGACCTCGGCCCGCCAAGCGTGTGAGGGGCTGGTTGCGGACGCGTTGGCCGGGGGCGGGAGCGACAATGTCACGGTCGTCGTCGTCAGGCAGCGACCCGGTCAGGGCACCGGCGCCTAGCGCCAAATCGAGCTTCCGATGACCTCGCGATCAAAGCCGACCCCCCGAAAGAGGGGAGGGCCGATGCCGGAGCCCGCCCCCCGTCAGGTCTCACCGCCCGCCCGGGCGCCGCAGCCGGGGCCGCCCAATCCGCCCAGGCACCCGGTCCGGCTCCCGACTCCGAATCGCCGAGGCCGATAGCGTGCCTTCGGCAGCAATAATCAGGGTTTGGGCGTATTTTTCGAGACTGCCGCCCCAGTCGGCGGAGTCGACTCTCAAATCCAGACCGAGGTCTCATGCGACACTCGATTCGAGCGGTGCTCGGCGCATTCAGCCTGGCACTCTCCGCCCAGGCAATGCCGGTCGTGGCCCAAAGCGGCCAAGCTGTTGACCAGGAATACACTAAGAAGATCAAAGAATATCTCCGCGACCCCCGGATTTCGACCGAATTGGTCGATCACCTTCCGGCGTCGAGCACGGTGCCGACTCCGCTCAAATTCCTCGGCCGGATTATCGGGACTCCCGGTGAACTGACCTATGCCAAGGACATCCAGCGCTACTTCGAGGCCCTCGACAAGGCGTCCGACCGGGTCCTGACCTGGAGCATCGGCAAGACCGAAGAGGGCCGCGACATGATCGTGGCCGCGATCGCCGATGCCGAGACGATCCGGAAGCTGAAGCAATATCAGGGCATGCTCGCCTCGTTGACCGACACCCGGAAGACGACCGAAGCCGAGGCCCGGCGGATCATCGGGACGGCCAAGCCGATCTATTGGATCACGAGCGGGATGCACTCGCCTGAAACCGGCGGCCCCGAGATGCTGATGGAGTTGGGCTACCGGCTTGCGGTACAGGAGACCCCGTACATTCAAGCCATCCGCAACAATGTCATCACGTTTATCACTCCGGTGATCGAGGTCGACGGGCGGGAAAAGCACGTCGACACCTACTACTACAACAAGACCTTACCGACGGGCGCGGCCCGGCTGCCGTTGATGTATTGGGGCAAGTACGTGGCGCACGACAACAATCGGGACGGAATGGGGCAATTCCTGGCCCTGACCAAAAACGTCACCAAGCTCTTCGTCGAGTGGACCCCGACGATCATGCACGATCTCCACGAGGCCGCGACATACCTCTATGCCTCGACCGGTACCGGACCGTACAACGAATCGCTCGATCCGATCACCATTGATGAGTGGTGGCTTCTCGCCAAGACCGAAGTGATGGAGATGACGAAACGCGGGGTTCCCGGCGTGTGGACCTACGGGTTTTACGACGGCTGGGTCCCTAACTACATGTTCTTCATCGCCCACTCCCACAATGCGGTAGGGCGGTTCTACGAAGTCCAGAGCTACGGGCCCGATACGACCACGATCCGCCCGCCGGCCACGACCACCAGCCGGGAGTGGTTTCGCGCCAACCCCCCGCTTGCTTCGATCGCGTGGGGGCCGCGGAACAACACGAACATCCAGCAGTCGGCCTTGTTGGTGGTGCTCAACCATGTGGCAAAGAATCGAGAACTCTATCTCGAGAATTATTGGCTCAAGAACAAGCGAGCGGTGGAGAAGGGTAAGACCCTGGCGCCGTACGCGTGGGTCATTCCAGCCGGCCAGCGGCGAAAGGCCGACGCGGCTCAAGCGGTGAACGACCTTCGCCGTCAGGGGCTCGAGATTCACCGGGCCACCGGTGCTTTCACCGCCGGCAAGGTGACGGTGCAACCCGGCGACTACGTGGTCCGCGCCGACCAGCCCTATCGGACGCTGGCGGACATGTATTTCTCGATCCAAAACTACGCCCCGGCCAATCCCCGCCCCTACGACGACACCGGGTGGACGTTCGGGTTGATGCGCAATCTGACGATCACGAACGTGGCCGAGAAGACGATTCTCGACCAACCGATGACGATGATCACGGCGGATGTCCGGGCAACGGGCGGGATCGTCGGTACCGGCCCAGTCGTCATCGTCGACCATACCAGCGACAACAACTTGATGGCCTTCCGCTATCGCCACCCCACGATCTCAATGCAGGCCGCCGAGGAGGACTTCCAGGCGGCCGGCCACTCGTTCCGGGCCGGGGCTTTTATTGTCGCGAATGCCGATCGGGCCAAGCTCGAGCCCACTTTGGTGGAGTTGGGGCTCTCCGGCTACGGGGTGGCCAGCGCACCGTCCGTCAAGAGCCATGATCTCGATCTGCCCCGGATTGGCTATGTCCATAGCTGGCAGCGGACCCAGGACGAGGGGTGGGTCAGGGCGGCGCTCGACACCTACGGGGTGCCGTACCAGTACTTTGCGGACCAGAAGCTTCGGCAGGGCGATCTCCGGTCGAAGTACGACGTCATCATCTTTCCGCACGTCGGCGGCGGCCCGACAGCCCAGGTCAACGGGATCGCCAAGACGGGCCCCAACCCGCTGCCCTATATGAAGACCGGGTTGACTCCGAACCTCGGGGTGCTCGACCAGAGCGATGACATTCGGGGCGGGATGGGGATGGAAGGTTTGCTCGAGCTGGCGCGGTTCGTTCAGGCCGGCGGCACCCTCATCGTCGAAGGGTCCACGGCCACGATCTTCCCGTCGTACGGCCTCACGTCGGGCATCACGGTCGAGAGCCCATCGCAGCTATTCGTTCGGGGCTCGGTGATGCGGGGCGTCATCACGGATAAGAAGAGTCCCATTGCGTATGGATTCGAGGGCGGTCAACTGCCGGTGTACTTCAATCAGGACCCCGTCCTGAACGCCGGCGGCGGCGGGATTCCGGCGGAGTTCGCGGCGTTCTTTGGCGGCGGGAGTCAGATTCCAGGGGTTGGGCAAAACACCACACCGATGGCGAGCCGCCTCACCCTGTCGCCCTGGGAAACCGACAGCTCGGCCGTGCCCAGGGGCGGCCGTGCCGGGGGTGCGGAGTCCGACCAAGTGGCCCAGTTCCGGGAGGTCGCGCGGGCCTTTGGCCTGGGGGGTGACGAGGCCCGGCCCCGGGTGGTGATGCAGTTTCCGCCCAATCCGAACGACATGCTGTTGTCGGGCACGTTGGCCGGAGGCCAATTCCTCTCGAATCGCGCCCAAGTGGTCGACGCGCCGTTAGGCAAGGGTCACGTCGTGAGCTTTGCGATCCGCCCCTTTTGGCGCTGGCAAACCCAAGGGAACTATTTCCTCGGATTCAACGCGATCCTCAATTGGAACGACCTTGACGCCGGTAAGAAGTAGTTAACGGGTGACCCAGTTGATGAATCCGGTAATGACTAACGCATTGCTGAAGTCGATGAAGAAGGCGCCGACCATCGGTACCACCAAGAACGCTCGCGGAGCGGGGCCAAACCGTTCGACCACGCTCCGCATATTGGCCACCGCGTTCGGGGTGGCCCCGAGTCCAAAGCCGCAGTGTCCCGCAGCCATGACGGCGGCGTCGTAGTCCCGTCCCATGATCTGGAAGGTGACCCAGTAGGAAAACAGGCCCAGGAATCCGACCTGGGCCACCAGGATTACCAGCATCGGCAAGGCCAGATCGAGCAGCTCCCACAGTTTGAGCGACATCAGCGCCATGGCTAGGAAGAGGGACAGTGCCACGGTGCCGAGGTCGTCGACCACCCGTTGGTTGAGTCGGACGGCGCCGGTCGCGTCGAAGGTGTTTCGGAACCCGGCGGCGACGATCATCGCCCCGATGTACCCGGGGAGCGTCAGGTACTGTTTGAGCCACCCGCTCAGCACCGTTCCGAGCGCCATCGCCACTAGGATCACGGCCATCGTCTTGAGCAGGGTGTACGCGGTCGGGGCATCGCCGGCGGGTTCGGTGTCGATCTCGTCATCGAGAGCATTGGGCTCGATCGTCGGTGCGGCGCCGGCGGCGCCGGGCCCGGCCGTCGCCAGCCCTCTGCGTCGGACGAGTAGCGTCGCGATCGGACCGCCCAGGAGGCCCCCGCTGACCAGGCCGAATGTCGCCGCCGCCATCGCCAGCGTGACCGCGCCGTTGAATCCGTTCTGTTCCTCGAGCAGCTTTCCGAACGCGGCCCCGGTGCCGTGACCGCCGGTCATGGTGATCGACCCGCTTATGAGGCCGAGGAACGGGTGGACATTCAGGGCCGTCGCCAAACCCACCCCGAGCAGGTTCTGGCTGATGGCCACGACGGTGGCCAGAGCCCAGAACACCAGCACTTGAGGCCCCCCGACTCGGAGGAGCTTGAGGCTCGCCCCGAGTCCAATGGTTGTGAAAAAGGCGACCATCAAGGGGGGCTGCAGCGTGGTGTCGAATTCAAACGAGACCAGCCCCGTCTGCCGAAGCACCAGCGAGAGTGCGGCAAAAAGGAACCCGCCGATGACCGGGGCGGGGATGTTGAACCGGTCAAGGACGGCGATCCGTTTTCGGATCCCGTAGCCGAGGAACAAGACCACCGATGCCAGGGCGAGGGTCTGGATCATGTCCAGCTTGAAGCAGAATTGCATCGGGGTACAGTATCCCAGGAGGCGCCGATTTGCCACCGGGCCCCGCTAGATTCCCCCGATGACCAAGCCATCCCCGCTGGTGTTTGCCATGACGGGAGCCTCCGGGGCGCCCTATGCCGTCAGGGTACTCGAGGTTCTGGCCCGCCATGAGGTCCCGGTCTGGCTGATTGTCTCCAGCCACGGCTGGCGGCTCCTCAAGGAGGAGTCAGGCGTCGCCAACCTCGCCGGCCTCAAGAAGGCGACCGGCGGGAAATGGCCTTCAATTTCAATCTTCGATGACGGCGATCGGGGTGCCAAGCCGGCCTCGGGGTCGCAAAAGACCCGGGGGATGCTGATCTGCCCCTGCTCCATGGGGACGGTCGCAGCCATCGCCCATGGGACCAGCCGCTCGCTGGTGGAACGGGCGGCCGATGTCACCTTGAAGGAAGGCCGCAAGCTGGTGGTCGTGCCCCGCGAAACGCCCCTCTCCCTGGTCCACCTCCGAAACCTGACGGCCGCGGCTGAGGCCGGCGTCACGGTGCTACCCGCCGCGCCGGGGTTTTACCATCGTCCCAAGCAGGTCAGCGACCTCGTTGATTTCATCGCCCAGCGAGTCCTAGACCAGTTCGACGTCGACCTCGACATCGCCCCTCGGTGGGGCGGCGATTGAGTCTGGAACGCTGAGATGCGGCTTGGGATCATCTCCGATACCCACGGGCTCCTGCGGCCCCAGGTGTTCGAAGCTTTTGAGGCGGTCGACCTCATTCTCCACGCCGGCGACATCGGTGAGCCGGACCTGCTCACGGCCCTCGAGGCCATTGCGCCGGTCCGGGCGGTCTACGGGAATACCGATGGGTTCGATGTCCGGCGGTTGGTGCCTGAAGTGATCGAGACGGATATCGAAGGATTCCGGTTCCTGATCATTCACGGACACCAGTTCGACCGAGTGACCCCGGAAGCGCTCAATCTTCGCTATCCGGACGCCGAGGTGATCGTGTACGGTCACACTCACCGGCCGCTCCTAACGATCGTCGATCAAGTGGTTACCGTGATGAATCCGGGCGGGGCGGGGGCGCGGCGGTTCGACTTGCCGGCGTCGATCGGCATCATGGAGCTCGAAGCCGGAATTCCGCCCCGAGCCCGGCTGGTGCCGTTGACTGGGATGGACGAGGACTAGGCGGCTTGACCCTCGAGCCAGTCGCTGACCGGTACGGTCCGGCGCCAGGCTTCGGGATGGCGGCGGAACCAGCTCATGACGAGGAGCATTTCGTCGAGCGTGGCATGGTCCAAGAGCCCGGCGGCCGGGACGGCGGCCATGAGCTCGGCTTCGACCACCGCTCGAAAGGCTTCTTGCTCGATTGGGGTGTGGGGGTAGGGGTATGAGGCCCGAACGAGCCCATGGCGGATCAGGTAGACTCGATCGTCGCCGAAGGCTCCCGGTTCCCGATACACGAAGGTCAGGACATGAATGGCCGCCCGGGCCCGGGCCGCGGCACTGATCAACCACTCGAGATCCTCGAATTTGTCCCGCCAGCGTGAGGCGGCTTCGAAATCATGGCGGTCGGCGGCGGCGGTCATTTGGTCGACGGTTCGGTCGATCGGTTCAATGGCGGCGCCGGCGAGGAATCGAATCGCGGCGTCGACTTTTTCGCGGTATCGAACTTCCTCGACGAGTCCGGCGCACGGGCCGGCACAGGTGCCGAAGTCGAACCGGGGGCAGGCGGCCTGCATCGGTTCGGCAAAGAGGTCGCCCTGGCCCGGGAAGACCACCGGCATCTTTTCGGCGCAGTCCCGCAAACCCAGGAGGTCGTTCAGGACCCGCACCCCGCTCGCCGTCCGGGCGGGCGAGGTAAAGGGGCCGAAGTATCGGACATCTTGGCGCCCCGTCGAGGTGGTCATCGCGAGGCGTGGTGCCGCGCCTAACGATACCGTGACGAACGCCGCGTTTCGCCGCCGGTTCATCTGGTGATTGTAGGCGGGACGGTGCCTCCGGATTTCAGCCAGCTCGGTCAGGTGGGCCGCGAATTCGCTTGGAGCATAGTCCCAGGTAATGTTGGAGGCCGCCTGAAGAATGCGAGCCGCTTTGTCCTCGGGGAACTTGGCGTTGAAATAGGAGAGGAGCCGGGCCTTGACCCGTTTGGCCTTCCCGACGTATAGCACGTGGCCCATCGCGTCGACCATCTTGTAGACACCGGGCCGGTGCTCGGCCAGCGCCTTGACCCGGGCCCGGAGGGTCTCGAGGTCGGTCGTCGGGGGGAGCAGGGTGGTGGTCACGACGTCAACGCTGGCATCGGTAGCAGAACACGGTGATTCGGGCGTCGATCGCGTGGGTTCCTGCCAGCATGGTCCCGCAGCGTTTGCACGGTTCGCCCTCTCGGTCGTAGACGTCAAGTGACCCTTGGAAGGTACCCGGTTCGCCGGTACCGGTGCGATAGTCCCGGATGGTTGAGCCGCTGGCGGCGACCGCGTCGGTCAAGATTCGGACGATATGGCGGTGGAGGCGCTCGTGGTCTTCGAGGGTCAGCGTATTGGCGGCCCTCGACGGGTCGATCCCTGCCGAAAAAAGGGCCTCGTTGGCGTAGATGTTGCCTACACCGGCCAGGTGTCTTTGGTCCATGATGACCTTCTTGACCGCGGTCTTGGAGCGGGCCAGGGCCAAACCGAGGACCTCGGCGGTGAAGATGGGGTCAAGAGGCTCCGGCCCGAGCTTCGCGGAGAACCGGTCCCACTCGGTTTGGTTGAGCCATCGGAGGGTGCCTAACCGTCGGACGTCATGGTAGATGAAAGTGCGGCCGTCATCGAGCAGGATCTTGAGGACGCCATAGCGGAGATCGTCGGGCGTCAGGCGGCGTTTCACGAACATCGATCCTGTCATGCCCGGTTGAATCACGAGACGGCGTCGATTCGTGAGGATGACGGCATTCTTGGCCCGGCGCTCGAGGCCCCGGACGGTGGCCCCCGTCAAGCCGGTGGTCAACGCCCGGCCGGTAACGCCGGCCAGAACATCGGTATGGGTCAGCACAGCGCTTCGAAACACCCGGCCCGAGAGGACCGACGTCATGTCCCGGACCATCGTTTCGACTTCGGGGAGTTCGGGCATCAGATCCGGGGACGGTCCGTCGAGTGGCTCAGACCCGAATCTAACCAGGTCTCGGGTGCCGTGGCGCCCCAGTTTTCCTGGGGTTTAGGTTTGAGTGGCGTTGCGGTGGCCCATGTGAAAGGGATCCGATGGGATTTGTCGAGCAACTGCTTCCGCTGATGCAATGCCCCCGCTGCGGCGGCGGCTTCACGTTTCAGTCGGTGGCAACCCCTGAGGTTGGTCGCGATGTCTTCGGCATCCTCGCCTGCGGTTGCGACCAGTATCCGGTCGTCGACGGGGTCCCCGTGTTCCTCAAGGACAAGGTTCGAATGTTCGACCTGACGACCGGGGTTCCGGATGTCGACCATCTGACCGGCCCGGAGTTGGTCCGGTTGGTCGCCGCCGGCCGAACTGAAGAGGCGCTGGTGCGGTGCCTTGCCCCGGCCGCTACTCCCTCCTGGTTGCGTCGGCTCGCGCGGCGCTTGTCGAAGTCGGGGCCGGCCGAACGATTCATTCAAGCCCGCGGCCGTCGCGGGTTGCGAGAGCAGCTCCGAAGCCGGGATCGGTCGTCACTTCGGGAGGTCCTCACCTATTTCTTCGGGCCGGAAACGTTGGGGCCCGACTTCGGCGACTACCTCCGGCTTCGGTTTACGCAGCCCCGCTACCTCGCCGCCATGTCGCTGGTGTCGACGCTCGAACCCGCCGACCAGCCGGTGCTCGATGTGGCCTGCGGTATCGGTCACTTGGCCCACTACCTAACGAGGCGGTCCGAGCGGACCGCGGTTGTCGGTGTCGATTTCAACTTCCACCATGCCTGGCTGGCCCGGCACTGGGTGGCCCCGGACGCCTTCTTCGTGTCCGCGGATGCCGGCGACGGGCTGCCGTTTCGAAGCGCCTCGATGTCGGCCACTGTCGTCTCGGATGCGTACCACTACTTTCCCAGCCGGCCTGGGTTCGTTGCGGAAGTGGCCCGAGTCGCCCCAGGTCGTTGCCGGATGGTCACCCGGGTCGGGAATCGCGCCGTCATGCCCAACGAGGGGGCGGAACTCACCCTCGCTGGCTATGTCGAGGAGTTGGCAGACCCCGAGGTCCGAGTGTTTTCTGAGTCCCGGTTGGTCCGCGACTATCGGCTCCGCCGAAACCCCCTGTCGGGGCCCGCGGAATCAGTGGAGGCCTTGGAAGGGGCGAAATGGCTGTCGTTCGTCTCTCGGGGCTCGGGGCAACGCCTGACGCCCGTGCAATGGCCTCATCTCGTCGGCCGCCGGGCGCTCAATCCCGCCTACGATGTGAGTGTGGTCGGAACGGAGGTCCGGCTTGCGTTCCGATTTCCCCGTCCATGGTACGCGTTCGAGAACCATCAATCGCTCGAGTACCATCCCGAACGCTTGGCGGTCACCACGGCGGACCTCCGGCTCCTCGACTCGGGGGGCACCAACCCCGTCCTCGATCGGCTGGCTGACTCGTTTGGGCTTGTCGGCCTTCCGGATCGATACTAGACGATGATGCCGGTGGTTTCTGTCGGTCCCGAGATTCGCGCGGCGGTACCGTTTCGGCTGTCGGAGATCATCTCCGCCCTGTCCTACGCGCTCGACCTGACTGAAGGTCAAGCTATGGGCCATTCGGTCCGCGCTTGCGTCATCGGGATGCGGCTGGCCCATCAGCTCGGCCTCGACTCCGAGGATCAGTCCGACCTCTACTACGCCCTGCTTCTCAAGGATGCCGGGTGTTAATGGGCGGGGCCAGCCGGCCGGCCTGGCGGAAACCATGATCCCATTGTTTGGGCGGATCCTCTGTCTGGCGCAGACCTTCGAGGTCTTCATGTCCGCCCAGGGGCTTTCGACCGGCTACGAGGTGATTCGGGCTTGGTCCGGCACCTGGTTCGATCCCGATTTGGTCCGGTTGCCCGAGCGTTCGCGGTGGTAATCGACGCCAAATCGCCCTACACCTTCCGCCACTCCGACGGGGTCGCCGCGATATCGGTGGAGATCGGTCGGTTCCGGGGCCTGGCAGAAGTGGCGGCGTCGCACCACGAACGGCTTGATGGGGTCGGATATCATCGCGGCATCGGGGCCGCAGAACTATCCGGGCCGGCCCTCTGTCCCGCGGTGTTCGAAGCACTCGAACAGAGCCCGATCGTTCTCGATACCCGTTAGGCCGAGATGGCTCGAAAGGTCGTCAGCCGGACCCCAGCCCGTTTGGTCAACTCTTTCTCAAGCCGTTGCGCCGTTCGCTCGAGCGGGACTTTTCGGTCGCGGACCCGCTCGATCGGGCCGAAGGTGTCGATGTGGAGGTGATATTGGGCCAAAGCTTCACGGATCTGCGATTCGATATCTTGCCCTGGATCGGGCCCGACCAGGACGTCGACCCATGCCCGATCCCCCGGGGGGAGAACGAGGCACCGGTCGAGCGCGGTGACGGAGACAGGGCCGATCCAGACATCTGCGGTCGTCACCCTAACGGAGCCGGCCGGCCTCGCGCCACCCGATATCCGACCGGTACTGTTTCCCGTCGAATTGAATCGCGTCGGCCACCTGCCGGCTGACGGCTTGGGCTTGCTCGAACGTGGCCGCAAGCCCGGTCACCGCGAACACCCGGCCGCCGGCCACCCGCAAAGCGCCTCCGTCGTCCCGCCGGGTCCCCGCGTGGAAGACGAGGGCGCCCTTGGGAAGCACCGAGGGTAGTGCGATCGGTGCGCCCTTCTCCGGCCGGTCCGGATACCCCTTTGCCGCCAGGACCGTGGTCACCGCCGCGTCGGAAGTGATCGTTAGGCCGGGCAGGGGCGCCCCGGTGGCGCAGGCGTGAAGGGTCTTGAAGAGGCCGCCGGAAATCCGCGGTAAGATGACCTGGGTTTCCGGATCGCCAAACCGACAGTTGAATTCGACCACCGATGGATTTCCGCCGCCATCAATCATCAACCCCGCGTACAAGACGCCGCTGAACGGCGCGCCGCGCCGCGCCATTTCCGCCAGGGTCGGCTCGAGGACCCGGGTTCGGACGCGTTCGAGTAACTGAGGGGTTTCGAGCGACACGGGGCTGTAGGCGCCCATGCCGCCGGTGTTCGGACCCCGGTCGCCGGCCAACAGCCGTTTGTGGTCCTGGGCGGCCGGCAGCATCTGGATATCGGTGCCGTTCGTCAACACCAACAGCGAGAGTTCCTCGCCTTCGAGAAACGATTCGACGACTACCACGTCGCCGGCCTCGCCAAAGATCCGGTCCTCGAGCATCTCGCGCGCCGCCGCTTTCGCCTCCGACCGGGTCGCGCAAACGACCGCGCCCTTGCCGGCGGCCAGTCCGCTTGCCTTGACCACCAACGGTTCGGCCTGACGATCGATATACTTGGCGGCACCGGCAAGCTCTGAAAACGTCATGCTGGCGGCGGTTGGAACGCCGGCCGACTCCATGACATCCTTGGCCCAGGCTTTGGAGGATTCGATCTGGGCGGCGGCGGCGCTTGGCCCGAAGACGATCACGCCCCGGCTTCGCAGCAGGTCGGCCAAGCCCAGAGCAAGCGGGCCTTCCGGGCCAACGATGACGAGGTCGATCTGCTCGCGGACCGCAAAGTCGGTGAGGTCAACGACGGCGTCCGGGGCGATGGGGACAGTTGCGGCCCATTCGGCGGTTCCGGCATTGCCGGGACTGCAAAATATTGTGGCCGTTGGCTGTTCCTTCGCCAGGGCCCACACCAGCGCGTGTTCTCGCCCTCCGCTCCCGACGACCAGGATCTTCACGCGCTGCTGCGGGCCTTGTTGAAGGCGTCTTTGGCCGCCTGGGCAGCGCGTTTGGCCGCATCAGCAACGTGGCCCACGACTTCCTTGCCGGCCTCGGCGTAGTAGTTCGTGGCCGCCCCCATGTCGTCGCCCAACGGGCGGTCCTTCGATTCCTGCCCCCGACGAGTGTATTCGCCCCGCAAAATCCGGTCGTACTCGCCGGAGGTGACCCATTGTTGGATCTCGGCCGCCCGGACGGTGCTCATGGGGTGGGTCAACCCGAGGGTGTTGAGCACTTTGTAGAGAATGTCCATCCCCTCATGGGTGTTGGCGTACTCATTGGCTTGGGTCATGAACTCATTCAGGTCCATCTGGCCTGAATCGAGCGCCTTCTTGTACCCGCCCGCCATTTTCATGAACAACTGCTGGGAGGCCATGATATTCTGGGCGCCCAGCAGTCCGGCCCGATCGGCCGACAACTCCGATTTCCGCGACCATTCGAGAACCGCCAGCTTGATCGGCAGGAGTGCAATCCCGGCCAAGAACGGCAGCGCCGAAAGGCTGACCATGAAGAGGATCGCGGCAATGGTGTGATAGAGCGCATGACCGCTAACCACATGGCCCATCTCGTGGGCGATCAAGACCCGGAGTTCCTCGTCGTCGAGGAGTTCCAGGGCCGGCGAATGAAGGACGATGAATGGATCGTCGACGCCGTATGCCCCCGCGTTAAAGAACGGGGTCTGGGTCACGAACATTTCCGGGGTCTTATCGCAGTCGAATGTGGCGCAAACCTCGATCAGAATCTGGTGGGCCCGAGGGAATTGCTTCGGCCCAACCCGGATGGCGTTTCCCTGAAAGAGGAGCCGGATCCCGCGCTCCCCGCCGAGGAGCCCGATCACCTTCCGGACCACGTCCTCGAACCCCGGGACGGATCGCATGGCCTGGAGAGCGGCCCGGTCGGCCGGGTGCTCCCAGGAAACGGGGGCAATCTGCGGAAATGCCACACGGGGGCGGGCTGCTGGCAGGCCTGTCATAATGACTCTCGGTCGTTTCGGGTGGCGACCGTACGAATATGGGGGGGGTAGAGTTACAGGTCTAGAGCGCCGAGAACTACAGCCCGAGCCAGTAGTTGAGCTTCACCAGGATGACATTATCCGCCGGGCTCCGGAATAGGTCCCCAAGGCGGTCCCCGACTCGGAACTGGCCATCGCTGTCGAAGCCGCTCCGGCCGTGCTGCCAGACCAGGAAGAACGTCGACCCGAGACTGTATTCCCAACGGAGGACGACGTTCGAGCGGAACGACAGGTAGGTGAAATCGGGATTGTTGAGTACCAGGTCTTGGGTTCCGTTGCCGTCCACGTCGAGGAGCACGTCACCATTCGGATCGCGGGCGGCCCGATCAGGTCCCAGGACCTGCACCCGGTCGGCAAACCGGGCGGCCCGGGGTGCAACCACCCGCTTGAAGCTGAGGTAACTCCCACTGCTGACGAATGGCTCGGCGTAGAGTTGGAGCGAAAGGGTCGGACTAACCGTGAGGTCGGACCGAAAAGTCATTGAGGCCGACGTCTGTTTCAAACCGGCGAGCAAGTACTCGGATTGCTGCGCCACGGATGCCCGGGTGAGGTACTGGCGGTTGTTGCGGTTGACGTTGACGCCGGGCGCCGCGCTGAGATTGACGTTGGGTGAGGGCCGCCACGAGAATCGAACCGAGAGGCCGAACCCCCGCGAGCCGCTCTCGTCCTCGGCAAAGGCCCATCCGTTGACCCCGGCCCGGAAAGGCTTCCGGCCGTCGGTTTCAAACCCCGTCCACCCGTTGGTCGTCCCGGGTCGAATGAAGCCAGGCCCGCCCCGGAGGACGGTGGGGTCAAGGCCCCCCAGGTTGCGGTTCAGACCGAGGTATCCGCCCCAGTAGTTGAGCAGGGTGTAGTTGAGGTTGATGTTGCCGCCCAGGTTGCGGCGGTCGCCGCCGAAGGTGTACGACGACCACTGGTTGGCGTTGACATTGAACCGTCGGAATACTTTGCCCGGTTGAAGCCAACGGCGGTTGATCCACACTGATTGCCCGAGCTCGTCGGTTTGTCGCATGAAGCCGAGGTCGTTGACCTCGTAGCCCGGCGACCGGGCGGTCAGGTTCACGTTCCATCGCAGCGCGCCGGCGGTCCGGCCGCCGTTGATGCCAAGATCGTATCCACTCAGCGACGTCCGGGTCGAATCGACGTCGGCATAGTCGTTGTCGGGCCGCTGGAAGTACCGGGCCGAGGATTGTTGGGTGGCCAGCAGGGCTTCGCGGCTTCCCCGAACGAGGCTGCCCGAAAACCGCCCGCTGAAATGATAGGTATTGGCCGCGAAACGATGGGACCAGCTGAGCCCGCCGGTGTAGGCGCCGGAATGGAGCCACGGGAGGTTGTCCGGGACGGACCGAGTAACGGTGGTCCCGAACAGCGAGACGACCGTTTGGCCGTTCCGGAGTTCCTTTTGAACTCGGGCCACGCCGTATCCGGTCCGGGGTTCGACCACGTCCCCAAACGTTTGCCCGCCGCCGGAGAGCACCCGGGCCTCCTCTCGATCGGTCAGCGCGCCTAACACACCGAGCGACCAGCCGCTTCGGGTCTTACCGGAGAGTTTGGCCGCCGACAGGATCGTGGTGCGGTCGATTCGCTCGGCAAATCCCCCTCGCGGATCGGCTCGCCCCTGGGGTGCCCGCCCGATTCGTCGGGTGTAGAAGAGCGCTTCCTCCGAGCCATCGCCGTCGCCGTCGCCGAGGCGGAAGCTGAACAGGTCAAGGCCTTCGGTGAAGAACGGCCGCCGCTCGGCGAAAAACGACTCGAACGCCGAAAGGTTGACCGTGGCCGGATCGGCCTCGACCTGGCCGAAGTCCGGATTGACGGTAGCCGTCAGCGTCAGGGCCGAGCCGAGGCCGACTTTCACGTCGCCGCCAAAATTCGCGCGCCGAATCACGCCAGGCTGGAACGGGTTTCCAGCCGTGGCCGGCGAGGAATGGTTGGTGGCCGCGGTGTAGGGCAGGACCTCAAGCCGACGGGGCGGCTTGATTCCGTCGAGGTTCGTCAGATCGCCGAATAGCGACACGAAGCCCGACGACTGCCTGGGGATCAGGCGCCAAAATTGGGTTTCGTTGTTTCGAGATATCCGCCGGGAGACGTTGAACCCGAATGTCTGGGTGGCCGAGCCCGAGAACCGGATCTGGCTGAAGGGAATCTTGAATTCCGCCGACCAGCCCGTGGAATCGACGCTGGTTTTTGCGTCCCAGACCGCGTCCCACCGGTCGTCGCGGTTGGTGTCTTCGTAGAGAAACGCGTCCCGCTTGACTCCGGCCGCATTGACGGTAAAGGCAAATCCGGTCCGCCGGTCCTGATAGGAGTCGATCATCACGGTGATCTCGTCGGACGGCGACGGCTCATCACGCCGCGACAGGATGGCCACGATGTCCTGGGCCTTGCTGTCGGAGGCCCGAATGGCGATCCAAAGGGCCTCATCGGAGTAGAGGACCCGAACCTCAGTCGCCTCGGTGGCCGGCAGCCCTTCGTCGGGGTCGCGCTGGACGAAGCCCCTGATCGGCTCGGCACTCTGCCACGCCGGATCGCTCAACACGCCGTCGATCTTGGGAGGCAGGGCGACCCGTGCCGCGCGCGCGACCGGTTTGCCTGCCCCCGAACTCCGAGCTCCTCCGCCGGTGCCTTCCGATTGAGCTGCCGCACCGCCGAAACCTGCGAGGACCAGCAGGGCGACCCAATGGGACGCCCGATGAGATCGTAACATGGAACATTGCTCCGGGTCGCGAAAGTCGATTACGCGGTTAGACTCCGGAGCGGGTCGGAACGTTGCCTCGGTCAGGCCATCGCTTGGGCCAAGTCCTCGATCAGGTCCTCGGGCTCCTCGATGCCCACCGACAAGCGGACCAAACTGTTGGTCAAGCCCATCGACTCCCGCAGCGCCACCGGCACCGAGGCATGAGTCTGGGATGCGGGGTGCCCGATCAGGCTTTCGACCCCACCTAACGACTCGGCCAGGGCGAAGATCTTGGTGCCACCGAGGATTTTCCGGGCCAAGTCGTCGTGGCCGACATCGAAGGAAATCATCCCGCCAAAACCCGTCATCTGGCGTTTGGCGAGCTCATGTTGCGGATGGGACGCGAGGCCCGGATAGTAGATCCTCTGGACCTTCTTCTGGGTGGTGAGCCACGCGGCGACTTTCCTGCCACTCGCGTCATGCTGCTTCATCCGCAGCGGTAAGGTTTTGGTGCCCCGGAGCGCCAACCAACAGTCCATCGGACCCGGGACCGCTCCCGCCGCGTTTTGAAGGAAGCCAATCCGCTCCGCCAGATCCTCCCGCTTGGTGACGAGAATCCCGCCGACCATGTCGCTATGGCCGTTGAGGTACTTCGTGGTCGAGTGCATCACCATATCGGCACCCAACGACAACGGCTGCTGAAAAATCGGGCTCGCGAAGGTGTTGTCGACCGCGAACAAAACCCCTTGAGCCTGGCAGATGTCCCCGATCGCCTGGAGATCCGCCAGGAACATCATCGGGTTGGTTGGCGTTTCGCAGTACACCATCCGGGTCTGTTTGGTCAGCGCTCGGACGACGTTCTCGGGGTCACGCATGTCGACGAACGAAAAGGTCAGGCCGAGGGCCTCGTAGACTCGGACCATTAGCCGCATGCTGCCCCCGTAGACGTTGTCGCCACAGACGACATGGTCTCCGGCTCGGAGCAGCTTCAGCATGGTGTCGAGCGTGGCCAAACCAGAGGCAAACGCAAATCCGAAATCAGCTCCTTCCAGGCTCGCCACGTTCCGCTCGAGGGCCTCCCGGGTCGGATTCTGGGTCCGGCCGTACTCATAGCCCTTGTGCTCGCCGAGGGCGATCTGCTTGTAGGTCGAGGTCTGGTAAATCGGGGGCATGATGGCCCCGGCTAGGAGGTCGTCGATCCGGCCGGCGTGGACCGCCCGCGTTCCAACTCTATGGTTTTTGTCGGCCTGGCGAATGCTGGTCATGGCTTTTGCATGTAGGGGGAGGATCAAGCTAACCCCCGGAGGACTTTTCCGGCAAGCTTGGTTCGATGAAGTTGTTTCAAGGCAACCACTTACGGTGACAATGCTGGATTTCCCTCAGACCTCGACCCGGCTCGCCGACGCCTCGCGGGCCTTGGTGGTGGACGATGATGCGCAAGTCCGGCGAACTCTTTGCCGGGTGCTCAAGGCCATCGGGATCAGCCCAACCGAGGCCGGGGATGGCCGGGAGGCTTTGGCGCTCCTCGAACAGGACGGCGAGTTCCCGCTGGTTCTGAGTGACATCTACATGCCCGAAATGGACGGGCTGACCCTGCTCAAGGAGATTCACCGAAGGTTCCCCGACACGGCGGTCTTGATGCTCACTGGGGTGGCGGAGGTCACCACGGCCGTCGAGTCGCTTCAGCTTGGGGCCGTCGACTACCTCGCGAAGCCGGTTTTGATCGAGGAATTCCGGGCCCGTGTTGAAAATGCCCTCGAAAAGCGTCGCCTAGTGCTAGAGAACCGTTACCTCCAGCACAGCTACCAAGAACGCCTAGAGGCTCAGCTGCACGAACTCGACCTCCGGAACCGGGAACAATTTCTCGGCCAGATTCAAATGGCCGTGCGGATGCTTGAAAAGAAAGACGAGTATACCCGCGGCCACTCCCAGCGGGTCAGCCGGTACGCCACCAAAACCGCTGTCATGCTTGGGTTTACCGGCCACGTACTCGACCAGATTCGGTTGGGCGGCGATCTCCATGACATCGGGAAGATCGGAACCCGGGACGCAGTCCTCAACAAGCCCGGCCCCCTGACCGCGGAGGAGTTTGAAGAGATCAAGAAGCACGTCACCGAAGGGGTCGAGATCCTCGACCCGATTCGCAAGGACAACCCCGTGGTGCTCGAGATCGTCCGCCATCACCATGAGCGGATGGACGGGACCGGCTTTCCGGATGGGCTCCGGGGTCAGGCTATTCCGATGGTGGCGCGGGTGGTATCGGTGGTTGACGCGTTTGACGCGATGACAACGAACCGGGCCTACCGGCCCTCGCGCCAGCCCCAGGAGGCGATGATTGAGCTCCAGCGCTGCGCCGGGCTCCAATTCGATCCCGATGTCGTAGCCGCCTTTCAGCGGGCCTTCTCCGATCACAGTAAGCTCCCGATTGAATTGACATGACTTCTTCCACATTGATGGTTTCCGTCTCCGGAATGCGGGGCATCGTCGGCACCGACCTCACCCCGGAGCTGATCTCCCGCCACGCGGCGGCCCTGGGAGCCTGGGCCAAAGGCAACGGCCGGCCCTTGGTGGTGTTGGGCCGGGACGCCCGGACCAGCGGACCGATGTATAGCCACGCCGCGGTGGCCGGCCTGATGTCCGTTGGGGTGGACGTCATCGACCTTGGCATCGTGCCGACCCCGACCGTCCAGATGGCTGTCGAACACCACCAGGCCGGGGCCGGCCTCATCATTACCGCCAGCCATAACCCCGTGGCTTGGAATGCCCTCAAGTTCGTGGGTCCGGACGGGATCTTTCTCGATGCGGCGGCGGGTGGCGCAGTGAGGACCATGGCAGAACAGGGCGTGCCTCGTGGCGGATGGGACGGCCTCGGCCGAATCCGGTTCGACCCGGAGGCCACCGCGCGCCATCTCGACCAGATTCTTGCGCTCCGCTGGATCGACGTTGGTCGGATCCGGGCGTGCCACTTCCACGTAGCGCTCGACTGTGTTCGCGGCGCCGGGGGGGCGGTCATTCCAGGCCTGCTCGAGCGGCTGGGGTGCCGGGTATCGGGGATCAACCTCGAGACTGACGGGCTGTTTCCGCGGGAACCCGAGCCGATCCCCGAGAACTTGGGTGAGTTGGGTCGCCTGGTTCGGGAATCCGGGGCCGACATCGGCCTGGCCGTTGACCCCGACGTCGATCGACTCGCCGTGGTTGACGAGTTGGGCCGCCCAATCGGCGAGGACTACACCTTGGCTTGGGCCGTCCGGAGTATTCTCGGAACGCGGGGGTCCTTGGCGGGCGCGCCGCCGGTGGTGGTGGCGAACCTCTCGACTTCATTGGTGGTTGAGGATGCGGCCCTGGCGGGAGGGGCTCGGTTTGTTCGGGCGCCGGTTGGGGAGGCGAATGTGGCGGCTGCGATTAAGGAGGAAGGCGCTCTGATTGGGGGAGAGGGAAACGGGGGGGTGATTTTGCCGGAACTCCACATTGGAAGAGATGCGCCCCTCGGTGTGGCGCTGATCTTGCAACATTTGGCAGTCACGGGACAGCGGCCGAGTCAAATCGTTGCGAGCGCGCCCCGTTACCAGATTGTGAAGGCTAAGTCACAACGCGGGGCCAACTTGGAGGCGTTGTACACGACGCTTCGAAATCGGTTCAGCGACGCGGCGGTGGACTTAAGGGACGGACTCAGGCTATCCTGGGCCGATCGTTGGGTTCATGTTCGTCCCTCGGGGACGGAGCCGATCATCCGGTATATCGCGGAAGCGCCATCCGAGGCGCTGGCGGTGGACCTCATCACAACGTGTCGGGACTTGGGGTAGCCATGTGTGGAATCGTCGGATATGTCGGCCCTCGCCAGGCAACCAGCATCTTGCTGGACGGCCTCAAACGGATGGAATACCGGGGGTATGACTCCTCGGGCATCGCGGTCCTGAACGGCAGTGGTGTCAAGGTCCGCAAGGCCGCCGGCAAGCTCGGCGTGCTCGTGGACGCTCTGAAGGGCGACACCTTGGACGGTACGGTGGGCGTCGGGCACACCCGATGGGCCACTCACGGCGCTCCGACCACGCCCAATGCCCACCCGCACCTCGACCAGTCCGGCCGGATCGCCGTCATCCATAACGGCATCATTGAGAACGCCGGGAGCATCCGGACGGCTTTGGAGCGGCGGGGTCACACATTCCAGTCGGAAACGGACACGGAAGTTCTCGCCCACCTTATTGGCGAGTACTACGAAGGCGACCTTGAAGAAGCGGTGGCCGCGGCCCTCTGGGATGTCCACGGCGCTTACGGTATTGCCGTGATCTGCTCCGAGGAGCCGGGCACCCTCGTGGCCGCTCGCCACGGTTCCCCGTTGTTGGTCGGGGTCGGCGAGGGCGAGTACTTCGTGGCCTCGGACGCCTCAGCGATTCTCGAACACACCCGGTCGGTCGTCTACCTGGATGACGGCGAGATGGTCGTCCTTCACCGAGACGGGTATCGGGTTCGGAACCTGACCGAGACCCATGTCGATAAGCCGGTCAGCCAGATCGAATGGGATCTCGCCACGATCGAGCGGGGTGGCTACGCCCACTTCATGCTCAAGGAAATCTTCGAGCAGCCTGAAAGTCTCACCAACACCCTTCGGGGTCACTTGCTGGAGGAAGAGGGCACGGCGCGGCTCCGCGGACTCAATTTGTCCGACGAAGAGCTGAAACGGTTCGACCGCGTCATTATCACGGCCTGTGGAACGTCCTGGCACGCTGGGTTGATCGGCGAGTACATCATTGAGGAGTTGGCCCGGATTCCGGTCGAAGTCGAGTACGCTTCGGAGTTCCGCTATCGGAATCCGGTGCTCGACGACCGAAGTCTGGTCATTGCGATTTCTCAGTCGGGGGAGACGGCTGACACCCTGGCGGCGATCCGCGAAGGGAAGCGGCGCGGCGGTCGGACCATCGGCCTTGTGAATGTCGTTGGATCGACCATCGCTCGTGAGGTTGACGGCGGATTGTACCTTCGGGCCGGCCCGGAAATCGGGGTGGCCAGCACCAAGGCCTTCAATAGCCAGGTCGGTGCGCTCGCCATGGTCGCGCTGCGGTTAGCCCGGCTCAAGAATATGAGCGTCCTTCAAGGGCGCGAGTTCATTCACGCTTTGAACCGGCTGCCCGAGCAGATCCGTCAGATCCTGGCTCGCTCAGGCGATATCGAGCGTCTCGCCCAGAAGTACCACAAGGCCACCAACTGTCTCTACCTCGGCCGCGGGGTGAATTTCCCGGTGGCACTCGAGGGAGCCCTCAAACTCAAGGAAATCTCATACATTCACGCCGAGGGCTATCCGGCGGCGGAAATGAAGCATGGACCGATTGCACTGATCGATGAGAACATGCCCGTCGTATTCGTGGCTCCGACCGATGGGGTCTACTCAAAGATCGTGTCCAATATCGAGGAAGTGAAAGCCCGGAAGGGTCGGGTTATTGCTCTGGTCACTGAAGGCGACACCGAGATTGCCCGGTTGGCGGAGGAAACGTTCGTGTTGCCGAAGACTCACGACCTCCTGACCCCGATCTTAGCCAGTGTCCCGCTCCAGTTGTTGAGTTACTACATCGCTGTCCTCCGGGGCTGTAACGTCGATCAGCCCCGCAACTTGGCGAAGAGCGTGACGGTCGAGTAGTTCGGCACTCGGCTTTGTGGGCTGGGTCACAGCGAGGGCTGGTCAGGTTGTTTAGAATGAGGGCCCGGCTTGGTGTGCCGGGCTTCTTCATTTGGGTGAGTTCGACGACCCTACCCGGTCCCGAAATACCGGTTCGCGTCTAGCGGTGTCTGGTCGCCCGCACCGGTTAGCCGCTGTTCGCCGGTCCTGATCTCCATCCAAAACGTTCCCTAATGCCTGAGACTGGTCATGACGGCAGACGATTCTGCGTTTTCGAAGCCCGTTTCCCGCGGCTGGCTCGCGACCGTAAGAGAAGCGGTCGGCGGTGCCGAAGGACGGGACTTTACCGAAGGGCCGATCGGGACCGCGTTGTTGATGCTGGCCATTCCGATGGTGCTCGAGGTGGCGCTCGAGTCGGTATTTGCGGTCGTCAATGTTTTTTGGGTCAATCGGATCGGCCCAGAGGCGGTGGCGGTGGTCGGTCTCACCGAGGCCATGCTGAGCGTCATCTATGCGCTCGGCATGGGGTTGGGGATCGGGGCCACGGCGATCGTGGCGCGCCGGATTGGCGAGAAAGCTCCCCGAGAGGCGGCCGCCGCGGCAGTCCAGGCGATCCTGTTAGGAGTCCTGCTGGCCGTGCCGATCGCCGTGATCGGTGGGTTCTTCGCCCCCGATTTGCTCCGACTGATGGGAGCCGACCCGTCGATGGTGGCAGGCGGGGCTTGGTTTACCCGGATCATGTTTATGGGGAACGGCGCCATTCTCTTGCTGTTCTTGATTAACGCCATTTTTCGGGGGGCTGGGGACGCCGCAGTCGCCATGCGGTGCTTGTGGATCGCCAACCTCGCGAACCTGATCCTGGATCCCTTGCTGATATTTGGGATCGGCCCGTTTCCGGAAATGGGAATTGCGGGTGCGGCGGTTGCGACGACCGTCGGCCGAGGTATTGGGGTGTTGTATCAATTCTATCGACTAGCCGGGACCGATCGCCGGTTCGTGATCGAGCGCCACCACCTTCGGATCGACTTTGGGCTCATGGGGCGATTGATCCGGCTGTCGACCGCCGGGATCATCCAGATTCTGATCGGCACCACGAGTTGGATTTGGCTGGTCCGGATCATCGCGGGGTTTGGGGCGAGCGCCGTCGCCGGCTATACGATTGCGATTCGAGTCGTGATGTTCGCGCTCCTGCCATCGTGGGGGCTCGCCAACGCCGCCGCGACGATGGTCGGGCAGGCCTTGGGGTCGAGGCAACCCGAGCGAGCCGAACAGTCGGTCTGGCGGGCCGCGCGCTTCAATCTCTATTTTCTCGCGGTTGTTGGGGTCCTGTTCGTTTGGTTGGCACCGAACATCGTGAGTGTGTTCACCCGGGACGCCGAAGTCGCCCGGCTGGCGGTCATTGCGCTACGGGTCATCAGCTTGGGCTTTCCTTTTTACGCCTATGGGATGGTGCTCTCGAGTGCGTTCAACGGAGCGGGGGATACCCGGACGCCGACGCTGATCAACGTGGTCTGTTTCTGGCTGTTTGAAATCCCAGCGGCCTATGTCCTGGCTCGGCCGGCCGGGCTTGGGCCTTTAGGCGCCTTCATCGCGATTGCCTTGGCCTTCTCCGGGTTAGCGTTAGTGAGCGGGGTACTCTTTCGGCGGGGGCGGTGGAAGAACAAAGCGGTCTAGCGTGGGTTGCCGACCGGGGGCAGAGGCACCACTTTTATAGCTCGGTTGTCCCTAACGAGGCGCCCAATGGGCTTGTTCCGATTCGTAGCTCTTGCGGGAGGTGCCCTGGCGGCTGGATGTTCGGGGGGAACGCCTGCCGACGATGGCGGCAACTTCGCGACGGAAGAGCCCCGGGTCGCCATCGCACCTGACGGTGTCGAAATCCGGATCGGCGATACCGTCCGGATGCGGGCCTGGGCAATGCCGCCCCGCGAGGTCGCCACCTGGCTCTGGTCGGTGACTCCCGCTGATCGAGCGACCGTCGATATCGGCGGCCATTTGGTGGCCGGGGCTCGAGGTGAAATCGAAGTCCAGGCTTGCGCCAACATCCCCCAGCGAATCTGCGGCCGCGCGCCGATCACGATTCGGTGACGCGGGTCGTCCCGACCGCCTACCACAGCGACCCGACGCTCTGTAATCGGGTCTTTTCCCTCCTTGAGCCCATTTTCCCGGGTGTCGGTCAGTCGCGCAAGGGAGCCGAAGCCTTCGGCGCCCGGTGGGAGGACGTGTCCACGCCCTTCGTGGTCGAACAACAGGGACGGATCGTCTGCCATGTCGGGCTCATGCCGATGCCGCTTTGGGTGGCGGGCAGCGCACTTCGGTGCGGCGGGGTACATGGGGTTGCCGTTGAGCCGGCTTTCCGGCGCCGAGGCCACTTCCGCGCCGCGATGGAATCACTGCTGGTGGAAGCGGAGAGCCGGTTCGAGACCCTGATTCTCACCACCGTGCACCGAGAGTACTTTGAGCCGTTTGGATTCCGTCCGGTTCCAGAGTCGATCTTCCGGTGTCGGTCCTCGATAGCCCCGCCCGGCACGGAAAGTCGGATGCTCGACTTCCGGCGGCCGGCCGATCTTAGCTTGATGCACCGTCTTCTCGAGGAACGGACGCCGGTGTCCAATGTCCTGGGGGTCGGCGCCGAGAAGGGGTCTTGGGCCTTCTACGAGTACGACAGCCCGATTCGGTATCTCCCGGATCTTGACGTGGCAGTCATTGCGCAACAGGCAGGCGATACCCTCCGCCTCTATGACGTGATTGGCCGATCGATCCCCCCGCTCGGGGCGATCGTGGCGGCGTTCTCCAGCCGGATCAACGAGGTGGTGGTCTACTTGTCGCCGGACCGACTCGGAGGCGGGTTTGCGCCGGAGCCACATGATCTGACGGGGGGGCGGGATGCTTTGGAGCCTGGGACCCCCGACTTCGTCTTGATGGTTCGAGGGTCGTTTCCGGCCGAGGGTCAGCCGCTGATGTTGCCCCGGCCGGCTCGCTGCTGAGCGACCCTCAGAGTCGTCACCTCGAAACCGGGAGGCCGCTCGGCACTCGATCGGGTACGGCGGCCGCGAGGTTGCGGGCCGCGGGATCGGTCAGTGCCTTGAGAAACGCGACCACCTCGGCGATTTCCGCGGGGCTCAGTCGCAGTGGTTGTTGGAGGCGGCCGTCCAACGTGGCAAGGACCGCGTCGATCGTTGCCGGATCACCGCGATAGAGGGGGCGGATCTCAGGGGCCAGCAATGATGGACTGTACTCGCGGAGCGCGACCGGGGCGTTGTTATAGTGTTTGACCACGGCCTCGAGGGTCAGGTAGGCTCCGCTGTGGAAGTACGGTGCGGTGAGCTCGACGTTCCGGAGCGGCGCCACTCGGAAAGCAAAGCGATAGAAGTCGTTTTGGTCGAACTCGCCTCGTCCAAAGTCGAGTGGCGGCCGGCGGCGTCCGCCGGGACCAATCTGAGGGACGCCGACGTTGACAAAAAACTGAGCTCCCAAGAAGGGGCCGTTATGGCATTGGGAACAGCGGGCTTTGCCGAAGAATAGCAAACCACCCCGTTTCTGCTCCGGGGTGAGAGCAAGGTCGTCGCGATCGAGATACCGGTCAAAGGGTGAACGGGTCGCGGTAAAGGTCTGTCTCTCAAAGGCCGCTATGGCCCGGGCGGCATGTTCAAACCGGGGACGGGCCACCCCGGGGAAGGCGGCGTTGAACCTGGAGACGTACTCGGACACCGCCAGGATCCGGGCCATGACGCCGTCCCAAATCTCGGTGCTCTGCCGATCGGTGAACCCGGCGAGTTCGTTTACCTGCCCAAAGACGTCTCGGTCGCCGACCTCGCCCCGCATTTCGCGACGATCGAGGACCGGCAACATCGCCTGAGCCGTGAGGGCGTCCGGGAGGCCCGGCGGGAGGGTCACCGAATCAACGGTGAAGGTTCCTTCTCGCCCTGATAGTCGGGCGTCCCAGAGCATGGTGAACAGCCCCAATCCGGCATTGAGGAGCGAGGGGGCGCCTCGGGGAGTGACCGTCCGACCAGCGCCTAACGTTCGGCCCGGTCCGGTACCGGTGCCCCCGGTTCCAATCGCATGGGAGCGGCCGTCGCCGAGCGCCGCGGAGGCCTGGTGGCATGTCGCGCAAGCGACGTCGCGATTCCCGCTCAAGATCTTGTCGAAAAAGAGGGCCCGGCCGAGTTCAACCTGGGCGGCGTTTTGCTGCGGCATCGCCCCGATCGGTACCACACCCCACGGACCGATGTTGGCCCGCAACTCGGCATCGATCGACTGCGGAGGGGGCGGGTTGGGTGGCGTCACCTCCCCGTCGCAGCCGGCAAGCGCGGCCACGGCTATGAGAGTCCAGGTGCGAGGCGTCATCGGGTTCACCGGAATGGAAAGGAAATGGAGACTTGGTGAGTCATGACCCTAACGTTGCCGATCGAGATCGGGCTGTTCGGGGCGACGAGGGTGGTGGTGGTGGGGCTATCCGCCTGCGGCAAGACGACATCGCTGAGCACGCCGGGACGGCCGGTCCCGTGGGTGGCACTGCCGCGGTACCGGACTTCCCACCCGGAAAATCGAAGGCTCAGGCCCCAGGTCGGGGTCCACTCGATCCAGTCCTGATCGAGGCTCCGGGACCGGACCTGAACATGGTCGCGTTGCCCCAGAGTGTAGTTGATGCGGTGGACGGCCAGGCCAAGCTGGAACCCGGCGATCTTGTCCGACCGATCCAGGAGAAGATCCTGAGCCACGCCGATTCGGAGAATCGCATTGGAAAACCGGAAGCGGTTCTCGATGGTCTTGCCACCGGCGGGGATCGTTAGGCCCGAGGTGGTCGTGGTGGCCTCGGCGGCCTCGGCCCAGGTGTGGCTCCAGATCGGTTCGTAGATCAGGTCGAGGCCGAAGGTCGACCCGTCCGCGGTCTTGGAGACGCCAACGCCCAGGTTGAAGGCCTCCGAGTTTCCGGGATCCCGGGGGAGGCCCTGCACCTGCTGGATCTGGTAATTGGGGAGCTTGGGGTGGGACATCAGGTTGGTGGTTGCGAGCCACCCGAGCCGCCATCCTGGGGCGGGGAGCGGCTGCCGGTACTCGAGGTGGAGACCCCAGGTGTCCGTGTGGTCGAGGTTCTGTTCGGTCCGGACCCGTTGGCCGAACTGCTGGTTCGCCGGGTCCCAAAATGGGTCGAGATAGGCCACGTCGTGGGTGGTCGCGAACCGATTATTGAGGAGGAGGGCGCTGACGGAGCGATTCCCAGCCCACTCCTTCAGGGCCCCGACCCGAAGGTCGAGGGCATGACCGGACTGCTGGACACCCGCGCTCCCGGCATACAACAAGTCGACGCCATCGACACCATGCAGGCCGGCCCAGGACACGCTCCCCCCGATCGAGAATCCGCGCTCGAGGACTCGACCGAAGACGGCGTGCAGGTAGGTGTTGCCGACGGAATTGGGGGTCGCGGTGATCCGGTCGGTTTCCGAGGTGAGGCAGGTCTCACATCGATTGATAGGGCCGGGGCCACCGAAGCTTCGGTTGAGATCAAGCTGTTGCAGCGCGAGCGCGACGCCCCCAAACCAGGGACCCGACCGTAACAGCCCCCCCAGCGGCAAGTTGCGGCCGGCGCCAGCCTGGTTCGAGACGCTGTATAATCCGGGCGAGGCGAAGAACCGGCCCTGGTGGAGCCGGACCCCCTTGGCCGGGTTGCTGAACGGGTCGTCGAGGGAGTCGTCAACCGCGATTGAGACGCCCCCCATCCCGGCTCGGAGCGACGGCAAGAGGTCGAACTGATGTGTTTGAGAGATTGGTACCGTTCGGATCGTGATGATCTGGGCGGTCGCTGGAAGGGCCTGGGCAATGAAGGCTACCGCAGTGACGAGGGTTGCCGTTGTCCGCATTCGGAACCTCAACTCGGGGGATGTGCCGTGAATACCCCGGTACCAACCCGGCCGTCACCCGCCGGCCACCCTGATATGATACCGAGCGATTCGCCGGCCGCCGGTGACGCCGGTCACCAACCTGGGGTATTGAAGGCGTGACCGGTGAAAATGACGCGCTGTTGCTCCGCCGGGTGCTCGCGGGCGAGCCTGAGATTTATGCGCAGTTGGTCGACCGGTACCGAGACCGGCTGGGCCGTTACGCCCTCCGGATGCTTGGCGAACGAGCGGATGCAGAGGACGTTCTGCAGGAAACGTTTGTCAGGGCGTATCGGTCGCTGGCCCGGTGTGATCCGGAGCGGTTCGGGGCCTGGGTGTTCGGGATCTTGGTCAATCGGTGCCGGACCCATGCGGCGCGGCGGGCCCGGACCCAAGCAAGGATCGTCACCAATGACGCGGCGATGGCCGGTGCGTCGGTGGCCCATTCAGAAGATCGCGATGCCATTCGGGACGCGATCAGTTGGGCGCTCGAACAGTTGCCCACCGAACAACGGGAGGCGTTTCTGCTCAAGCATGTCGAGGACCTGAGTTACGACGAGATGGAAGTGATGACGGGGGCCCGTCCGTCCGCGCTGCGGATGCGGGTGCTGCGGGCCCGTGAAGGGCTGCGCAAACTATTGGCGGAGGCGGTTCGTGACTGACCAAGAAGACGCGCTGACTCGGATGATCGCGGTCCTCAAACAGCCGGTGGACATCGGGCCTGATTTGACGGCCCGGGTCATGGCCGAGGTGAGGCAAGCCCCGGTGCCGGCGTTGGATGAGACCGCGACCCCAGAACGTAACTGGTGGCGCCGGCGGTGGACCGTACGGTTCGGCCCGTTGGGTGCGCTGGCGACGGCCGCCGGCATCGCGGCGATCGCGCTCGCCAGTCAACGAGTCGGCCGGCGGGCCGGAGTCGAGTCGATGGAGCGAAGCGCGACGGTGGCGCGCACACCCGGTCCCACCCAATTCGTCCTGGTCGCGAAGGAAGCGAAGGCGGTCTCCCTCGTGGGCGATTTCAACGACTGGAGCCTGTCCGCAACGCCGTTGACCCGGTCGGACGGGAATGGGGTCTGGTGGGTGACGGTGCCGCTGGTGCCCGGTCGCTACCGTTTTGCGTATGTCGTTGACGGCACGGTGTGGCGGCCGGATCCTGAAGCGCCGGCGGCGGAAGATGAGTTCGGCCGCCCGAATTCGGTCTTGACCATTGGAGGATCATGAGGGACACGACACCGCGGGTTGGGTTCTTCGGCGCCGGCCTCTGCATTACGCTGCTGCTCGTGATGGCGGCACTGTTGTTGATGGGGGCCCTCCCGAACACGGCGGAAGGGCAGGAGCCGCGACTGTCGACCCGGATCCCGGTCGGCGCCCGGGTTCAGATCGATTCGATCCTGGCCGCCGCCCGCGCGGCCGGATTGCCGGTCGAACCGTTGGTCGACCGAGCGCTTGAGGGAGCCGCCAAAGGGGCACCACCCGCGCTGATCGTGACCGCCGTGGCTCGGCTAGGCCAGGAGTTGGCGTCGGCGCGGGCCGCCTTCGGGCTGACGGCGTCGGCCGTCGAGATTGCGGCCGGCGCGAGCGCGCTGCGGGCGGGGGCCACCGCGAAAGATCTGGTCCAGTTGCGACAGCTCCGGGCAGGTCAACCGCTGACCGTCGCCGCGGCAGTGTTGGCCGATCTGGTGACCGCCGGGGTGCCGGCGGATACCGCGATCGCGGCGGTGTTCGCGCTGGCCGGCGGAGCCGACGATGCCGACTACCTGGCGTTCCGGCGTACCGTTCAGCAGGACATCGCATTGGGTGCCTCCCCTGCGGCGGCCCTGGGGGTCCGGTTGCAGTCGCTCGGGTCGATGGCGGACAGCCCGGCCGCTACGGGGCAATCCAGCCCGCGAAGCAACAAACGGAAACCGTAGAGGAGTCACCAATGCGATGGATCGGTTGGATCGGGTTTGCGGTGGCCGCGGCCGGGTGCGCCAACAGTCTTGTTGTGCAGCTTGATTCGGATCCATCGTTCACCGTCGCGGTCCGGGTCGTCCAGTCGAAGCTCGGAAATCCCAACGTGACGATTGACGCGGAGATCCGGAACCTCGGCCCCGGGCAACTCGTCGTTCGGGTCCGCTGCTCGGCGATTGGGGTCGACCAAAAGGGCGACGCCGGATGGGCTCGATACGAGGACCTTCGCCTCTGCGCCCCGCCGGATCGGGTGTTTCTTGCTGAGGGATCAACCCTGAAGACGGTGGATCACCGAGAGCTTCTGCCCGGCACCTATCGGGTTGCCGTCGAGGCCATCAACGGCACGACCGAGTATTCCGCTCCGTTCGAGGTGGCCGCAATCAGGTAATCAGCCGTCCGGGCGGTTTCGGCGTTATCATCCGGGCATGATCGTTCTGTCGCTGGCCCGCCGGTTGGCCGCTTTCGGATGACGGGTCACGCTCGATGGGCTGGGTCAGTGGCTTTGTTCCTTCTCCTAGTGAATGGTCCCGCGGCGGCCGCGCAAGCGGTTGGCAACCTGTCCCTCGGCGCATCTGTCATTGAATACGATGGTTTCGTCCGGTCAGGGGCCGCGGTGCTGGCACCCTCGGTCCAGTTCACCACGCCCCGACTTTCGTTGTCGGGGCAGGGAAGCTGGACGGTGTTCGAGAGCGGACGCGGGGTCGGTCAGGCTACCGCCGCCGTCGGCTGGTTGGCGGGGTCGGCCCGGTGGTGGCGGGTCGAGGTTGCTGGGTCGGTCGGGGCAGCGAAGTATGCGGCGGAACCGACCTCCGGTCACCTGGTCGGTGGAGCGCGATTCCATGCGATCGGCCCGCAGGCCGGAGGGTGGATTGGGCTGGCCACGGGCGCCGTCTTCGAGGCCCGGTCGACGGTGGCTCCAGTGGAGCTGACGATGGCGGGTTGGCACGTTAGGCGCCGCCTGACGATCCTCGGTGCGGCGACGTTCACCGGGTTCGGCGCCGAGCAGTTTGTGGACCTCCTGGGCACGGCTCGGTGGGCCGGCCCCGGGCTTGAAGTCGAGGCCCGGGTTGGGGCCCGTCCGTGGGCCCGGGTCGGGATCGAGCAGGGCGGAGGGTACGGTGAACTGACCGCCGTGGTTCCGTTCAGTTCGCGGCTCGCGCTTACGGTCGGCGGCGGCAGCCGGCTGGCCGACCCGATTCGGCGAAATCTCGGTGCGAGATACCTCTCAGCGGGCATCCGCCTCCGGGCGTTCGGACCCGCGGAACCGGCAAGATTGGAAGGCGCCTCGGCCATGCTCCGTCGGCTGATTCCGGCCGATCGGGCCGGCGAGCGGATCGAGATCGATGGCACCGCGGCGGAGCGGATTGTGCGGGTCCATGCCTCCGGCGCGGCGTCGGTCGAACTGATGGCGGATTTCACCGACTGGGCGGTCGTGTCGCTAGTCCAGTCCGCTCCCGGCATTTGGGAGATCCGGCTTCCGATGGGGCCGGGTGTCTACCGGGTGAATCTCCGGCGCGATGGTGGTCGCTGGACTGCGCCGGCGGGGACCCGACTCGAAACGAGCGAGTTCGGTGTCGTTGGCCTGCTCATCGTTGGAGGGCCGCCGGGTTGACCATGAGAATTTTGCCAAGCACCCGGCGGCTGGCCATCCTGGCGTAGGCGTCGGGAAGCCGTTCCATCGGCAGAATCGAATCGAGAGCCGGCTTGATTCTGCCTTCGGCGTACCACTGAGCGAGCTCGGCAACCGCCGCCTGATGACGCTCGGGTTCCCGCCGGACGAAGTCGCCCCAGAACACGCCGACCAGCGCGGCGCCTTTGAGGAGGGCCAGGTTGAGGGGCAAAGCGGGAATCGTCCCTTGGGCAAACCCCACTACGAGGAACCGGCCCCGCCAGCCGAGCGATCGAAACGCCGGCTCGGCGAGGTCGCCACCGACCGGGTCGAAGACCACGTCGACTCCCCGCCCGTCGGTCAGCGCCTTGACCCGATCGCGGAGTTTGTCACGGCCGTAACAAATCGTCGCATCGGCGCCTAACGACGTGCAGAACACGGCCTTCGCCTCGGTCGACACCCCGGCAATAACCCGGGCCCCGGCGGCCTTGGCGACTTGAATCGCGGCGGTGCCGACCCCGCCCGCCGCGCCCAGGATCAGGACCGATTCGCCGGCTCGGAGGGCGGCCCGGTCAATCAAAGCGTGATGCGCGGTTCCATAGGTCAGCATCAAGGCGGCGGCATCCTGCAGCGAGAGGTTCGCCGGCTTTGGCGTGAGGCCGGCGGCCGGGACGATCGCATGGGTCGCAAAGCCGCCGACGCTGCCGACGACCACCACCGGGTCGCCGGGCCGGACGTTGCCGACCCCCGGGCCGACGGCTTCAACCAGGCCGGAGAATTCAGAGCCCGGGGTGAACGGCAGTGGCGGCTTGACTTGGTACTTTCCCTCGATGATCAGCGAGTCGGGAAAATTGAGACTGGCGGCATGCACCGCCACCAAGACCTCGCCGGCCGAGGGCTCCGGCGTCGGTGTTTCCCGCCAGTGGAGGCCCTCGACTCCAGTCAGTGACTCGCAATACCATCCATGCATCGTCAGTTCTCCTCGAAGCAGGTAAACTGCGATTCTTCCGTCAGGTATGCTAGGGGTCCATATTCCGGCGCGAGACCAACCGTGAGCGAGGAGCGAACTGCCGGATGAGAGTGTTGCTGCAGCGGGTTTCGAGTGCCTCCGTTACCATCGACGGGAACCAGGTTGGGGCCGTCGGCCGTGGTTTCTGTCTCTTGGTCGGGTTTACTCACACCGACACCGCAGCCGAGGTGGTCTGGATGGCCGACAAAGTCATCGGTCTGCGTCTATTCCCCGATCTCGAGGGCAAGATGAACCTGGGGTTGGCCGAGGTCGGTGGAGGGTTGCTGGTGGTCTCGCAATTCACGTTGTATGGCGACGCGGCCAAGGGGCGCCGGCCGTCGTTCATCGACGCCTCGCGGCCCGAACATGCGATCCCGCTCTACCAGCAATTCTGCACCGAGCTCCGGTCCCGTGGGGTGGTGGTCGCCACCGGCCAGTTCGGGGCCGAAATGCTGGTCGACATTCGTAATGAAGGCCCGGTCACCTTGATGCTGGAACGGCACCATGGCTGAGTCGCCGCTGGTGCTGGCCTCGAAGTCTCCCCGTCGCAAGCAGTTGCTCGAAATGCTCGGGATTTCGGTCGTCGTGTCGGTGAGCGACGTTCAGGAGGTGCCGCTGCCCCGAGAGGAACCGGCGGCGTACTCGCGCCGGTTGGCCCGCGACAAAGCCCGGGCGGTCCCCGGGGAATTCGTCTTGGGCGCCGATACGATTGTCGTGATCGATGGTGTCATTCTCGAGAAGCCGACCGACCCAGAGGACGCGGTTCGGATGCTCGAACGGCTCCAAGGGAAGCGGCACGAGGTAATCACCTCGGTCTGCCTGATCGCCCACGGCCGCGAGTACCAAGCCGCCGACGTCACCGCCGTCTACTTTCGGCCGGCGTCTCGCGAGTGGCTGGCGGCCTACGTGGCGACGGGTGAGCCGATGGACAAGGCGGGGGCCTACGGCATTCAGGGGTTCGGCGCCGCGCTGGTCGATCGGATCGAGGGCGACTTTTTCGGGGTGATGGGGTTGCCGGTGCGGAAAGTCCTCGATCTGCTGGACCAAGCGGGCCGGCCGTACCGGTTCACAGGCTGAAGACCACGACCCGGTTCTGCTTGTGCTTGAGCTCGATGTCGGGCAGCCGGGTCAGGGCGGGGCGGGTCGTCAGCTGCTGGACGAACGGCTCAGCCAGGCGAATTTCCCCAGGGGCGGCGTCGTCGCACAGCCGCGAGGCGATGTTGACCGGATCGCCAATGACACTGTACTCCAGGCGCCGTTCGCTGCCTAGGTACCCGGCAAACACCTCTCCGTAGTTGAGGCCGATTCCGATCGACAAGGGTGCCTGTCCGGTGGCCGCCCAGCGGGCATTCAGCTGGTCCATCCGTTGTTGCATGGCGATCGCGGCACTGAGGGCCTTATTCGCATCGTCGGGATCGGTGAGGGGGGCGCCCCAGACGGCCATAATCGCATCGCCGATAAACTTGTCGAGGGTACCGCCATGGTCGAAGACGATGTCGACCATTTCGTTGAAATAGTCGGTGAGGAGGGAGCCCAACGCTTCGGGTGCCATCGTCTCGGCGATGGCGGTGAAGCCGCGGATGTCGCTGAACAGGATGGTCACCGGCCGGCGCTCGCCGGTCAGGCCGATGACGCCTTTCTCTTTGGCGATCCGTGCGGCTACCCCGGGAGCGAAGAAACGCTCGAAATTCGCCCGGACTTGGGCCTCGCGGCGCATCGTTTCCGCGTAGGCGAGCTTGCTCAGGCTGACGGCCGCCAGGCCTCCAAAGGCGTAGAGCATCGTCGCTTCGTCGTCCCGGAACGGCCGGGTGGCCGTAAGGGTGTCGACGTACAGCACGCCGAGGACCTGGTCCTTGGAGGCCATGAGCGGGGTGCAGATCGCCGCCCGGACACTTTGGAGCATGACCGATCCGCTCCGGAACCGCTCGTCGTCGACGGCGCTTTCCGTCAGGATCGGGGCGCGATCGGCGACCGCCCGGGTCGCGATCGATCGCGGCACTTGGGTTCCGGTCCCGTGATCGAGGCGGGTCTTGGAAGCGGCCGGAATCAACTCGCCGGAGGACTCGTCGATCAACAGGAGCGACACTCGGTCGACCGGCAACAGGTCGAAGGTGAGTTCGACGATCGCGGTGGTGAGCCGGTCCGGGTCGATCTCGCCGGACAGCCGTTTGGCGAGATCGAGAATCCGGGCCAGCTGACCGGATTCGAGCCGGGCGTCGGGGTCGCCGCCTAACGACACGCTCCGAACCATCGCGCTGTCGGGGGCAAGATCGGCCGGCGGGGGGTCTCCGTGGTCGACCCGAAAGGCCACGTTTCCAAAGACGATCGTGTCGCCGGCGCCGGCGTGACCGGTCGTGACCCGGTTGCCGTTGATCCGGGTCCCGTTGGAACTGCCGAGGTCGCGAATCGCGAGCCCGGGGCCGGCCACCACCAGCTCGGCGTGGCGACGCGATACGGTGACGTCGGCGATGATCAAATCAGCCTCAGGCGCTCGGCCGACCACCACCGGCGCCGTCCCAATCGAGATCCCGAGGTCGCGGCCGAGGCCCTGAAGCCGCCAGGTCAACGGGGGCCTTTCGGCGCGGCCACCAGGTAGCGGCCCGGGCCGGGAATCGTCGCGGCCACCAAGTCGGACCCCGGCCGGGTGGTCGGGAGAAAGGTCACCAGGCCGTCGGGCCCGGCCCGGCCCAGGAATAGGGCCCGCTCGAAACCGAGGTCGCCGCCGTACTGGTCGCGTGCCCCGGCCGGCGCGACGAAATGGACGGCGTAGCTGATCGTGACGGTCACGCCGCTGGTGAGGGGGCGATCGGCGTCGAGATCGACTCCGTATTGCCCGGGCCGAGGCCGGACCGTAACTCGAATCGAATCGGTCCGCGAGCTATCCGCCGGGAAGACGATCCTGGCAAACAGGCTGTTGTCGGGCGCCCCCCGCCGCACCATGATCACCCGGCCCCGGTTCGCGGGTACCACCACGACGGTGTCCTCCGGTGCGGTGCCGCCGGATTCCAGAACGAAGATCGCGCCAATCGGAGCCGCGGGAGGCGGGGGTGGCCCTGCATCCCGCGGGAGAACGCCGGGCGCCGGGCGCCCGCCGGAGCCGCCCCCGCACCCGACTATCAGCAGGACCACCACTCCGAATCCAAGAGTTCGCCGGGGCCTTTGGTCTGCGTCTATCTTTTGCGGACCATGAGGGTTCTGCTTCTGGCTCTGACCGGGCTCGCGCCAACGGGGGTGGTCGCCCAGGCCTGGAACGATGACGCAACCCGCCAATTGGTGGCGCGCGCCATCAGCGAGCGAGTGCTCGCCGCGGCGGATTCGAACTTGGTTTCGTATCGCGCGCGAGCCCATGGAACCGTTCTGTTTCTCGCCGAGGTCGGATTGGTGGTCGGGATGCCGCCGAAGCTGCTCAAGGCGGACGAACTCGACGTGGAAGTGTATTGGGAAAGGCCGGATCGGAGCAAGCAGGTGATCGTCGCCTGGCGGGACTCGACGTTCTTTCCGGTGGCGATCTCGTACCATCGGGATCATCTCGGGATCGTTTCCAACGATTTCGGCCCGATGATCCGGATTGGGGATGGCGATGAAGTGGCGGATGTCGTCCATCCGCTCGCGCCCAACGGCCCGGTATTCTACGACTATAGGATCCGAGCTCCGGTCACCATTGCTGGTCCTACCGGTCGTATCGTGGTAGTGACGCTCGAATTCCGCCCTAAAGATCCTCGCCAGCCGCTTGCCGTTGGCACCTTGGACCTCGATCTGGGCCGGGCCCAAGTGGTCCGGTCGAGCTTGGCTTTTACTCCAGCCGCCTACCGAGATCGCGATCTTGAAGACATCGCGGTCCGGTTGGAGCGGTCCTTGGTAGACGGCCGTCATTGGCTGCCGTACGCCCAAGAGATTGAAATTCGACGGCGTTCGGCGGTGGTCGATTTTCCGGTCCGGGGCATCATCCGGGGCCGGTGGCGGATCGACGATATCCAACTGAATGATTCGGCCGCGGTTGAATGGGCGGGGCCGGCGATTGCCGGCCTCCGGAGTCCGGGGGGGCCGTCGTGGCCCTCCCCGATTCGCGTTCCGGTCGATTCGGCGGCCGGGCCGGGTTACTCGAGAGTGTTGGACGACGTCCGGGCCGTCGCGGGTCGGACCCTCCGGGGGCGGTTACTGACCGGCCTGCCTCCCCGGCGGCTTGCGGTGATCCGTTTCAGCGACATCGCGCGCGTTAATAGAGTCGAGGGGCTCAGAATTGGTGCGGGGGTGGCTTGGCAGGGTGGCCTGGCGCGCCTCGCGCTCACGGCCGGCCTGGCTACGAGTGGCGGCAGACTGACGGGCCGGGCTCTGTTTGGCCGGGTGATCGGCGGGCAGTCGTTCACGGCGGTCGCCGAGCATGTGGTCGTTGACTTGACTGAGGCGCCTGCGGTGAGCGGGCTGGTCAATTCGGTTACCGCTCAAGAGGCCGGTCGGGATTGGGGGGACTATTGGCTCCGGGACCGGATTGCCTTGGGCACCCAATGGCGGAACCGTTGGGGCACCCTGACGGCCGATCTGGGCCGCGATTGGGGCCAGTCGCTGGCGACGAATGCCCGTCCGGCCCGGGGGAGCTATCGACCGAACCCAGCGCTGGGGGGCGACGGGTACACTTTTGGTCGGCTCGGCTTTCGGGCCGGCGGCACCGAGATTGATGGCCTCGGGTTGGCGATCGACGGCTCGAGCGAGGTTGGGGTTGGGTCGGACGGGTTTGCCCGAATCGAGGTCTCGGCTCGATGGATCGGCCCGATCGGGGGTGGCAGGCTCAGTTTGATGGGGTCCGGGGGGGTGGGGAGCAGCAACCTTCCTCGTCGCCGGTCGTTCGTTTTTGGGGGCCCCGGGACTCTGCCAGGGGTCCCGTTCCGGGGGTTCGGAGGCCGGCGCCTCGCCTTGGCGAAGCTCGAGTGGCTGGTTAGGGTGCCCGGGCCATCGGTTCCGCTCGGCCCGTTCGGTCGGACCAGTCCGACCATGATGGTGGGACCGACCTTGGGGGCGGGGCTAGCGGGCGGCCAGATCCTGGGAGCGCCCTGGCAGGCTGGCGGGGGGGTTCGCCCGGCGGTCGGGGTGGCGATTGAATTGTTCGAACGGATGCTCCGTCTCGAGGCCGGGCGGGGTTGGCGGGGCGGGGGTTGGTCGGTCGGGCTCGATTTTACCCGGACCTGGTGGCCTATCCTCTAGCAGCGGTTGGGGTTACCCGCCTATTATTCGGGTCGAGGCTTGGAAAATTCGCACCGGACGGCTCTAGTCCATCGCAATTCAGATTCGGCAAATCATTGTGACCCATTTCTCTGATGAATGGCTGGTGTCCGCTTTGGGGTCGCTGGTCGCCCCCGAAGTGGTCGCTGGTCTCCGAACCCGGGCCGGCGAAGGCGGGTCATTGTGGCAGCATCTGCTGGACCAACGGGTCCTCTCCGACGATGCGGTCCTCCAAGCTGTCTCAACCCGGTTCCGGCTTCCGATCGCTGACCTCAACCAAGTCGACCGGCGAGTCGTTGAGAAAGTTCCCGAGCAGCTCGCCCGCCGGTTCAGTGTCATTCCCCTTCGAGCTACCGATAGCTGGGTCGACATTGCCACCGCCAATCCGTTCGACATGGACGCCGAGAAAATGCTGGCGTTCGCCACCGGGCTCGAGGTTCGGTTGTCGGTGTGTTCGCCGACTCGGATCCGGGAAAAGCTCGAGGAAGTGTATCGGCCCGACGACCTGGTCGAAAAGCTGCTGGACGGGATCAAGGAAGATCACGAGTTCACTCAGCTGCGGGATGAACCCGATGACATTGCCACCGGGGCCGACCAAGCTCGGGCCCGGCCGATCATCAAGCTGGTGGATACGCTGCTGGCGGATGGCATCACCAGTCGGGCCAGCGATGTGCACATCGAGCCCGGTGAAGGCGGTGTGGTGGTGCGGTATCGGATCGACGGCGTGCTCCGCGAGGTGATGAAGATCCCCCGGTCCGCGGGCATTCCCCTGATTTCTCGGATCAAGATCATGTCGGGTATGGACATCGCGGATCGGCTTCGGCCTCAGGATGGCCGCTGCCGGGTCGCGGTCAATGGGGTGCCGACCGATCTTCGGGTCTCGACCCTACCGGCGTCGCTGGGCGAGAAGGTCGTCATCCGAATTCTCAACACCAAGGCTACGCTGCTCAGTCTCGACAATCTCGGCTTGGATTCTGACGAGCGGGCCACGTTCAACAAACTGCTCGATAGCAAAGAGGGGATCCTGCTGGTGACCGGGCCGACCGGTTCCGGGAAGACCACCACGCTGTACGCGGCGCTCCGGACCGTCCAAGCGACCGGCGTCAACATCGTCACCGTTGAAGATCCGGTCGAGTACCGGTTGGGCGAGAAGATCGTTCAGGTTCAAATCAACGAAAAAGCCGGGATGACGTTTCCCGCCGCCCTCCGATCGATCCTGCGGCAGGATCCGGACGTGATCCTGATCGGGGAAATCCGCGACCAGGAAACGGCCCAGATCGCGGTGCAGGCCTCGCTCACCGGCCACTTGGTGCTCTCGACCCTCCACACGAACGACGCGCCCAACACCGTCACTCGGTTGGTCGACATCGGGATGGAGTCGTACAAGATCGGGGCGGCCCTTCGTGGGGTCGTGGCCCAACGGTTGGTGCGACGGCTCTGCCCGACCTGCAAAATCGCCGATTCTGATCCGTTGCCTCGAAAGTTGCTCAAGCATGTCGACGGTGCGGCCCCGCGATTCAAAGCCGTCGGCTGCGGCGAGTGCGGGCAGACCGGGTACCTCGGCCGGTTCGCGATCGTCGAGATCCTGGTCATGAACCCGACGATCGAACGGTTGGTGATCTCAGGTGCCACGGCCGATCACATCGCCGCCGCCGCCCGGGCGTCGGGAATGCGATCGTTGTTCGAAAGCGCCATGTTGCAGGTCCTCAGTGGCGCCACCTCGTTGGAGGAGGCCCTCAGAGTTACCGATCCGCCTCGGGAGGACTTCGGCCTGGCACCGACGGCGCCTCCGCCGTTGCGCGCCGGTGCGCCGCCGCCAGTCCGGGAGCTCAAGCCGCGCCATACGCCGCAGACCCTTCGTGCGGTGATCCTCCCACCCGCGGGTCTCGATCAATTTTCGCAGGCCTTTGAGCTCCTTGACGACTCCGAACTTCCGGCTGCCCAATTCGAGTTAACTCGGAAAGGCTCGGTGGTGTTACTGGTGGACGATGAGGACCAGCTCCGGCGGGTGATGCGAGATCTACTCGAGCGCCAGGGCTTCACGATCATCGAGGCGCGCGACGGCGCGGAGGCGCTCGCGGAGATCGATCGGGCCGCGCCCGATCTCGTCATTCTCGATTTGAACCTGCCGGGTGTCGACGGTTACACCGTACTCTCCCAAGTCCGGTCCCGGGACGCGACCCGAAATCTGCCGGTCATCGTGCTCACGGCGAAGGGCGACGAGGACAACGAAGTCCGGGTCCTCGAGCTAGGGGCCGATGACTTTCTCACCAAGCCGTTTCGGGCCCGGGCGCTGGCGGCCCGGCTCGAGAGCCTCCTGGCCCGACGCCGGGCTGTTTGACCCTCCCAACTTCGATTCGCTACATCGACATCTATCCGGTCCGGTGGGTGGCCGGCCGGATGGAGACCCTGCTGCTCCGCCGAAGTCCGACCGTTCGGTGCACTGGAGCCTGGGAATCGGTCCACGGTCATATCGAAGCGGGCGAAACGGCCGTAGAGGCCGCCGATCGCGAACTGTTCGAGGAGACCGGCCTCACCGTGCAGCGCCTCTACAACCTGAGCCGGGCCGAGTTCTTCTACCTGCACCATACCGATGAGGTGGCACTGATTCCCGCGTTTGCCGGCATCGTGGACCCGGCGGCCGCCGTGATTCTCTCCGCCGAGCACGACGACTATCGCTGGGCCGGCATCACCGAGGCCTTGGGTGTCTTAGCCTGGCCCCGCGAGCGCCGGGCGGTGGCCGATCTTGCCGTCCTCCTGGCCAGCGGTTCCGCCGGCCCCCTCGAAGACGTCCTCCGGATCCACTAGCGCCGAGCGCCGAGCGCCGAGTGCCGAGCGCCGAGTGCCGAGCGCCGAGACTTGGCTCCGGTCGCCCGGGGCCGCAAATTGGTTTGATGATTGAGCGAGTGTTGATCGTCGATGATGAGCCGCTCGCTCGCGAGCGGGTCGCCGGGCTGGTCCGCCAGGTGGCACCCGGCGTCGAAATCCGCGAGGCGGGCGATGGCGACTCGGCGGTCCGGTTGATCGAGGCCTGGCGCCCAGAAGCGGTCATTCTTGACGTCCAAATGCCGGGCCGGTCCGGGTTCGATGTGATCGAGGCTATCGGCCCCGAGCGGATGCCCCCAACGGTCTTTGCCACGGCCCACGACGACCATGCCGTCCGGGCCTTTGAGGTGGCCGCGGTTGACTACCTCCTGAAGCCATTCGACGACGAGCGATTCCAGGCGGCCTGGCGGCGACTGACCGGCGTACTGGCGACCGGCGCCCTCGTTGCCGAAGCGCGCCGGCTGTCGGTCTTGGTTGAGGCGGCCGACCTTCCAACCGGGCGGGCGCGGGGGCCTCGAAAGTTCGCCGACCGGGTCGCGATCAAGAAGGAGGGCCGGACCATTATGCTCTCGCTGGCCGACGTCTTTCTCGTCGAGTCGTCGGGCAACTATGTCGCCCTCCACACCAGGGGCGAAAAGCACATCCTGCGGGAGTCCCTTTCGAGCCTCGAATCCCGGCTTGACCCCAGTCGGTTCGTCCGGATTCATCGCCGCTTCATTGTCGACCTGAACGCCATGAAAGAGATCCAGCCCTGGTTTGGCGGCGACCAGATCATGGTGCTGAAGGACGGTTCCAAGCTTCGGGTGAGCCGCGGTCACCGCGAGACGCTGGCCCGCCGGATTGCTGGGGAAGAGTGAAAGCGGCCCCCAGGGTCCGTCTCGTCCTGCTCGCGTTTTGGGTCCTTCCAGCTCTGGTTGCCACCCTTGGGCTGTGGCTGGTGCCAAGCCGTCTGAACCCGGGCCTGACCCTCTGGCAGTCGCTGGCGTCCCAGTTGCTGATGTGGCTCGCCTGGGGCGGGTGGTCGGTCGTGATCGCGGCCGTGGGGACCCGGTTTCCCTTCCAACGCGGCAGGGTGATCCGGGCGTTCGCGGCCCATATCCCGCTCTCGGTCCTCGTCGTGGCGGGCCAGATTCTGGTCGTCAACGCGGTGGGTCTGGCCTTCGGGATCAGCGAGCGACGGGGCCTCGACAGTATCCTCGCCATTGGAGTCCGGCAGTACGGCGATCTCTTTACCGTGATCTTCTGGGCCATCGTCCTCGTGCACATGTCGGTGCGGTGGTATGTCCTGACCGCAACGTTAGGCCAGGACCTGGCGGTGGCCCAGTTGCGGGCACTCCAGTCGCAGCTGAACCCGCACTTCCTCTTCAATGCCTTGAATTCCGTGGTGACGCTCATCGGTAAGGATCCCCCGTTGGCGCAGCGGACCGTGGTTCGGTTGGCCGATTTGCTCCGGGCCACGCTGAAGGCCGGCGAAACGCAGGAAGTCACCCTGCAGCAGGAGCTCGAGGTCACCACCAGGTATCTCGAGATCGAACAGGTTCGATTTGCCGACCGGCTGGCTGTGGAATGGGCGATTACCGAGACGGAGCCTGTCCTGGTGCCGGCCTTTGGGCTTCAGCCTTTGGTCGAAAACGCCATTCTCCATGGCATCGGGCCCCGTCCTGGGCCCGGGCGAGTCGTGATCAGCGCCCGACGCGATCAAGACGCGGTGGTGCTCACGGTGGAGGACGACGGCGGGGGGCTCAGCGGCGGGCCGGGGAAGCTCGGCGGCGGCGTTGGCCTGGCGAACCTTCGGGCGAGATTGGCTCGGCTCTACGGGGATGCCGGCCGCCTTGAGTTGGCCGAGCGCCCTGGAGGCGGAACGGTCGTGACCCTGCGGGTGCCTCGGCGGCTCAAAACCGAACCGTTCCCGCGACTCCGATCCGGCCAGCAGAGAGCAGTGGAATAATGGACAGTCGGGAGGGGCCTGGTGCCTCGGCTTCCCACCGGGTGACGGGCCTAACGAATCTTGAGCGCCAGTAGGATCGTCGGCGCGAGGGTCGTGCCGGCCTTTCGCTGTCCTTGGTCGTCATACTTCTCCCACTGGCTATTGGCGACGTAGACGAGGTTTGGGCCCAAGATGGTTGCGATGGTCGGCTCGTCGGCTGAGGGCTGATGGCGATCGACGACCGTCATGGCTCGAATCCGGGCGCCGGATCGGTCGAGGTCGAACCGAACCAAACGGGCCGGTACTACCCCGTTTTGGATTCCAAAGATCCGATTGCCGTCGAGGACGATTCCGTCGACGCCTAGGGTCGTGGCCTGTCCGGGGGCCGCCAGCCGGTCGACGGCCCCGGTGGCGAGGTTCCATCGGAGCAGGCCATGGGAATAATCGGCCAAGAACACGAACCGCCCGTCTGGGGTCGGCGCCACGCCCTGGAGCGAACGAAACAACGGGTGCTGAAAGCCGGCGAGCGAATCCGCACCCGGTGCCAGCCGATAGACGACCGGACTTCGCGAGTCGGTCACGAAGACGTCACCGCCGGGGCCGATCGCCAGGTCGCCGGCGACGTGGGGCAGGTCCGCGGGGAGATCGTACCTCGCCAGGATCGTTCCGTCCTCGGGCCGAATCTTGAGCAACGCCGCGATCGCCGAGTCTCCCGGTTGGTATCCAGCCATGACCGGCAGCCCGGCCGTGGTGGCCCAAACCACCCCGCGCGCCGGGTCGAAACGGACCCCAAGTACGGCGCCGATTCGGGGCCAGCGGGCCAAGCCGAGATCGCGGGGTGGTTTGCCGGGCGTGATCTGATAGACGGTGCGATGCCTAACGCTGCCCAAGTAGACCGACCCACTGGCCGGGTCGGCCCCGACGCCTTCGGCGTAGATCGTGGTGTCGGCCAGGGTGGCCCATCGGGTGCTGCGGCGGGCCGGGGCCGTCGCCGTCGCCAGCGACCGGAGAGCCCGGCCCACTGATGGTACCCCGCCCAAACGAATCACAGCGGTGTCGGCCACCGAGAAGCCGGCCGCTTCGATCCGGCGGAGGCGGTCGAGGGCACCGAGGAGCGCGGTCGTGTCGTTCCGCCGGGCCGCGATCACCGCCAGTCCTTCGAGGTAGGTCGGTTGCTCGGGCCAGGCCGCCGCGGCGCGGGACACGGCCGCCCACGCTCCGGCCAAGTCGCCGGCCCGTTCGGCCCGGACCATCTCGCGCCATGCCGATCGGGCCGCGACCGCGGAGTCGACCGCGGGGTCGGACGGACCGGCCGCCGGCCGCGATTGAGTCACGGCCAACGAGAGGACGGCGAAAACCGTTAGACGAGCAATCACGAGGTCGGCCGATCTGGGTTTCTGGAGAGGGCCGTCGCCGCGGCCTGCTGGAGAAGCCGGACGCGCGCTTCAGGGAGCGACAGGCTGCCGCCGTCGAATGGAATCGTGGCCGGCAACGTCATCGGATCGAGGCCCTTGATCCGGCCCAAAATTACCAAGGCCGCCAGATATGTTCCCGACACCGAGGGGTGGAATCCATCGCCGCCGTAGAGCGCTGTCGCTGGGTCGAGCGCCCAGGCCGCTAGCCAGGCGTCGCCCGCGGGGGCAAACCGCCCGCCGACGGCGGCCGCGGCGTTCCGGTAGCCGGCCAAGACCCCCGGAAAATCGCCTGCCCGCGCGGCGCTGGGCCACACCATGTATAGAACCGGATCCGCCCCCGCCCCCCGAATCAGGGGATCGAACCGCCCAGCCCAGGTCGCCAGATTGGCTTGATTTTCTGGCAACGACGAAGGCCCCTGCTGCATCACCACGAACTCCCACCGACTCCCAGCCAGGGCTTTCGCGGCCGATCCCTCGTTCCAATGATCCTCGAGCGCGAAATTCGGGAAGGCCACCGACGCGGTGGCGATCGAGGTATCGCCGCCGAGCCGGGCGACTGCCTTGATCATGGTGGGCAGGTCGTTGGTGTAGGTGAGGGAGTTCCCGATGAACAGGACCCGGGTCTTGCCGTCGGGAAAGCCCGGCGGCGTCGGCGCGCTCGGACTCAGGCAACCGGCGGCCAAGTAGTAGAGAGCGACTCCGAGTGTGGCGTGGATCGGCCATTTGATCATCCCGAATGATGGTCGGAGGCGGGGAGAAAGTCCCCGCCATCGGGCGGAGTGGTTTCCGGCTGGGGCCGAGTCGCGCCGGGTGTGGGACTACTGGAGGAGGGCAAGCGACTGCTCCGGACCCGCACCGGCGAATCTTCCTCAACAAGGACCGCGAAACCCCTCGCTCATAGTCGAGATCGGCTCCCATCGATTCCCCCAAGCTGTTGTGAAACAGTGGGATAGCCGGCATGCCATTGTCGGCATGGCCATTGCTCAAGGGTGGGCAGATGACCCTCGCTGAAAGCCCAGAACCTTGCTGACTCGTTTTCGACCATCCGGATCTCACCCCATTTCGGGTGATCGGATGGTGTTTGGCAGTCGGTTCGGTCGGCGGCTGCTGTTCTTGTTCATAGGGTCGGCTTTGGTGCCCACCCTCTTGATTGCATTGATCTCATTTCGAAGCGTCCGGGGTCAGCTCGAGACCCAAAGCGAGGATCGGCTCCATGCGGCGGCGAACGCGATCGAACGCGTGGTGTTTGATCGACTCGAAGCGATCGAAGAAGACCTCCGGCGCAACGGACCGAGGCTGATCCGTTGCGCCTCGGCTCCGGCGAGTGTCGCCTGTGATGAGGACCTGAGCGATCCGTTTGCCGCCGCCGCTCTCTTCGACCCGGCTTCGGGCGCCGTCCGGCCGTTAGTCGGCGATCTCACGGCCGCGACCGCCGCTTTGCCATTTCCGAAAATTGAGGCCGGGCAGAGTGCCGTGGTCGCCGATCTCGTCGGGGGCCGCCAGCGGCTGATCATGGTGCATCACATTTCGGGCGCCGGCGGTGAGGGGCCGATCGTCATCGGCCAGCTCCATCTCGACGGTCTTTGGGCCACCTCTGACGGGGACCTCCTTCCCGAGTCGATCCAGTTTGCTTGGGTTGACCCGGTTGCGGGCATCCTGGCCGCGAAAGGCGAACCGCCCCCTGTGGTCGGGGTGGTTGCGGCGCGGATGGCCGCCGAGCGAAGCGGCAGCTTCGAGTGGTCCGGCTCCGCCGAGTCGTACCTAGCCGCGTTCCGGGCCTTTCCTGACAGTCGTCGGCTCCAGCTTCCGGCCTGGCGGGTCGTGGCCAGCGAGTCCACCAGTCGGATGCTCGCGCCGATGGCCGACTTCACCAGGATGTTCCCACTCCTGTTGATCGTCGGGGTCGGGTCGGTCGCTGGGTTGGCACTCAGCCAAATCCGGCGGAGTCTGGTGCCGCTGATGGTGCTCCAGCGGGGCACCCGGCGGGTGACGATCAAGGACTTTGAGACCCGGGTCCAGGTGACGAGCGGCGACGAGTTCGAGGAGCTGGCGTCCTCGTTCAACGCCATGGCCGATCAGGTGGGGCGTCAGTTTCGCGCGGTGACGACGGCGGCGGAAATCGATCGCACGGTACTTTCATCGGTGGATCGGCTCACGATCGTTCAGACGGCATTGAAACGGTTGCCGGATCTGGTTCCATGCGAGGCGTTAGGTGTTGCCCTGTTCGATGAAACGGACCCCGGGCGCGGTCAAGGCTGGTGGGCTGATGGACAAGGCCGAGTTGAGTTGGTGGAGGAGACGATCTCATTTTCCGCCGCAGATTGGAAGGACCTGCGGGCGCCGGTTGGTCCCACCGTGTACCGGCCTGATCGCTCGGTGCCCCAGTTCGTTGCCGACATCATTCGGGGCGGCCACGGGCCCATCGATGTCTACCCGTTACGGTTTGCCGGGGCGTTGTTCGGGGTCATGGCCATCCGCCGCGGGTTGGGCGCTTCGAACGATGCAGCGGACCTCACCCAAATCGAGCGGTTAGCCGATCACATCGCGGTGGCGCTGAGCAACGCCAGGATGGTGGAGCAGGTTCGGCTGCTCGCCTTCTACGACAATCTCACCGGCCTTCCGAATCGGATGCTCTCCAAGGAGCGGTTGACTCAGGCCCTGCAACGCGCCGCCCGGACTCGTCGGCATGTCGCGGTGTGCTTCCTCGATCTCGATCACTTCTCCGGCATCAACGACACGTTGGGTCATGACTTGGGCGACCAGTTGATTCGGGACGTGGCCAGCCGTCTGTCGGTCTGTTGCCGCGAGACCGATGTGATCTCTCGGATAGCCGGCGATTGTGGCCCACTCGAGGTGGCCCGGCTCGGCGGCGATGAGTTCACGGTGGTGCTGCCCGACCTGGCCGACCCCCAAGACGCCGATCGGACGGCCCGGCGAATCCTCAGTTGTTTCACCGAGCCCTTCCGGCTCGGCACCAACGAGGTGTACGTCTCCACCAGCATGGGGATTGCCGTGTACCCGCAAGACGGGCAGACCATCGAGGACTTGGTCAAGAATGCCGATGTCGCGATGTACCACGCCAAGGAAAACGGGAGGAACACCTTTCGGCTCTATTCACCGACGATGAACTCGGAGGCGATGGGGCGGATGCGGCTCGACCAGCAATTGCGACGGGCGGTCGACGCCGGCCAATTCGCGATGGTCTACCAACCGATCGCCGATACCGCGACCGGGGCCGTCATTGGGGCGGAGGCGCTGGTGCGCTGGAATCACCCCGAGCGAGGGCTGCTGTCGCCGGCTGAGTTCATTGCCATGACCGAAGAGTCGGGGCTGATTGTTCGGTTAGGCGAGTGGATTCTCAGAACCGTCTGCGCCCAGGGGAAGCTTTGGGCTGATCAGGGCGTCGGTCCGCTCCGGCTGTCGGTGAACCTCTCGGGCCGCCAGCTGCAGCGGTCCGATATCGTTGACCTGATCTGGGGAATCCTTCAGGAAACCAAGTTGCCGCCCCGCTCCCTGGTGCTCGAGTTGACCGAAAGTGTCTTGATGCAGCCCGACAGCCCGGTGGCTACGTCAATCCGGGCCCTGGCGAAACTGGGGGTCCGGTTCGCCATCGACGACTTCGGGACCGGCTACTCGTCCCTGAGCTACCTCAAGCATTTTCCGGTGGAAACGCTCAAGATCGATCAGTCGTTTATCAAGGACGTGTTGACCGATTCGGACGATGCGGCCATCACCAGCGCCGTGATTGCCTTGGGTAAGGCACTCGGGATATCGGTCGTGGCGGAAGGGGTCGAGACCGGGGCCCAGGCGGCGTATCTCGCCCAACACGGCTGCCACCAAATCCAGGGCTACTTTGTCGGCCAGCCGCTGCCGGCCGCCGAGTTCGCGGCGTCGTTGCCCGGTCTTGGCCGCCGACTCCAGGCCGGCGTGATGGCCGATCTGGCGAGTTAGGCGCCGAGGAGCAATTTGACGCCGGCGGTTAGCAACACGACGGCCAGCAGCAATCGAATGGCCCGTACCGGGAGCCGCCGGCTGCCATAGTAGCCGCCGAGCCCGCCGGCGACGACCGCAACGATCGCCAGGCTCGCGGCGATCTCCGGGAAGGCCCGCCCGCTCGCCAAGAACCCGCTCAACCCCGAGATCGAGTTCACCAAGATGAACGGCGCCGACACCGCAGCGGTCTCCTTCGTCGTGGCCCAACCGCGTAACAGCATCAGCGGAGTGAGGAAGACCCCCCCGCCGGTCCCGGTCAGCCCTGACAAGAGGCCGAGCCCCGCACCTGCCGCCAGCGCCACGGCCAGGTTGGGGAACTGGGTGGAGGCTGGATCGCTGGTCTTGATGGCAAAACGGGCGGCTGAGAGGAGAAGGACGGCGCCGACCACCATCTTAAACAGTTCGGTGGGGATGTGGATGTACCCGCCGAGGAACGCGGCCGGAACGGCCAGAGCGGCTACCGGCCAAAACCGGCTCCACCCGAAGTAGCCGGCTCGATAGAACTGGTAGCCGGTGAGTGCCGCCACGAGGATGTTCAGGGCAAGCGCGGTCGGCCGGACCACGTCCGAGGCGAGGCCGGCAACGGTCAGGACGGCGATGTAGCCTGACGCGCCCGCATGGCCAACGGACGCGTAGAGGAAGGCGATGACGCCGATGGCGAGATGAAGGAGTGAGGCGTCGGCTACGGTCATCGGCACCCAATGATGTCCTGGAAAGGGATCGAGCGGCTAGAGCCCCTCCGAGGCAACCCCGGCAATCAGCTCCCCAAGCTCGGGAATACCGGTTTCCTTGGTACTCGAGGTCATCACCAACTCGTCCGGTTCGACCCCCAGTTCGGCCGCCCGCGCCCGGTGCGCGACGATCCGGGCGGATTGGGTCAGTTTGTCGGTTTTGGTGAGTACCACGATCGTCTGCCGCTTCGCGTCAGCCAGCAGCTCGGCCATCGCCAGATCATTGTCGGTCACCGGGTGACGAATGTCGAGCAGCCAAACCACTGCCCGCAAACCCGCGCGCCGAGCGATCACGCTGTCGATTAAGTCGCGGAGCCGCCTCCGCTCTGCCAAAGACAGCTTGGCGTAGCCATAACCGGGAAGGTCGAGCAAATAGAACTCGGGGAACCGAAACGCGTTGAGGTGCTGCGTCTTGCCTGGCGTCGAACTGGTCCGGGCGATCTTCCGCCCGACGACCGCGTTGATCAAACTCGACTTTCCGACATTGGACCGACCGAGAAACGCGACTTCCGGAAGCAAGGGCTCAAGTTGATACAACGGATCGGGGAAGCTCCCGATGAATTCGAAGGGCAGGGTCACCAGCGGCGAAGTCGGTGGTGCGGTCACGCCTCCTTGACCTGGCGGCGCTGCTCGGTAATGACCAGCGGCTGTTTGTGTTCGTTGATCGACTCAGGGGTGATCACCACTTCGCGGATATCGTCGCGGGAGGGAATATCGAACATGATGTCGGTCATGACGGTTTCGAGGATGGCCCGGAGTCCACGGGCGCCGGTGCCCCGCTTCAGCGCTTTACGGGCGACCGATCGGAGCGCCTCACTGTCGAACGTCAGTCCAACGTCCTCGAGCTCAAACAACTTATGGTACTGTTTCGTGATCGAGTTCTTCGGCTCGGTCAGAATGCGGACCAGGGTCTCTTCATCGAGTGACTCAAGCGGGACGATCACCGGCAACCGGCCGACTAATTCCGGAATCAGGCCGAACCGCAAGAGGTCGTCCGGCTCCGCGTCGCCGAACGGGTTTTTCTTGTCGAGGTCTTTGCGCCGATCCGGTTCGCCCTCGACCGGGACCCCAACGAAACCGATTTGTTGGCGCCCGACCCGGTTCTGAACGATCTTGTCGAGGCCGTCGAAGGCCCCGCCGCAAATGAACAGGATGTCCTTGGTGTTGATCTGAATGTATTCCTGCTGGGGGTGCTTCCGGCCCCCCTGAGGCGGAACCGACGCGACCGTTCCCTCGAGGATCTTGAGCAAAGCCTGTTGGACGCCTTCGCCGGACACATCTCGCGTGATGCTGGGGTTTTCCGATTTCCGGGCGATCTTGTCGATCTCGTCGATGTAGACGATGCCCCGCTCGCACTCCGCCACGTTGAACTCGCCGGCCTGAAGGAGCCGGACCAAGATGTTCTCGACATCCTCGCCGACGTACCCGGCTTCGGTGAGGGTCGTGGCATCAGCGATCGTGAAGGGCACGTCGAGAATCCGGGCCAGGGTTTGGGCCAATAACGTCTTCCCAACTCCGGTGGGGCCCAGCAGCAGGATGTTCGACTTCTCGAGCTCAACCTGGTTGTCCCGGCCGGCGGAGGCATTGATCCGCTTGTAGTGGTTGTAGACCGCAACGGCCAGGGTCTTCTTGGCCCGGTCCTGACCGATCACATGTTGGTCGAGGACGTCTTTGATTTCATTTGGGGTCGGCACGTGGGTGATGTTGTCGACCACGTCCCGGTCTTCGTCTTCGGCCAGGATCTCATTGCAGAGGGTGATGCATTCATTGCAGATATAGACCGAGGGCCCGGAAATGAACTTCCGGACCGAATCCTTCGACTTCCCGCAGAAAGAACAGCGGAGGTGCTTGTCGTTAGACATGCCGCTCGGTGGTAAGGGCAAGAGGTGTTAGGCCGGGACGGGGGAAAGGTGGTCAGACTGCTCCGGCTTCGTCAAGAGGCCTTGCCCAATCCCCATCCCGGCCCCACCCCCTAACGCCTTGTAAGTCAATGGGATAAGCCTCGGCCGAGTGGCGATCACTTTGCTCGACACACCGAGGCTAGTCTCTGAGGACCACCGTCGGATTGAGCCGGGCGGCCCGGCGGGCTGGAATCCAGGCGGCCGCAATTGCCACCGCGAGAAGGAGGACACCCGCGGCGCCGAAACTGGCCGGATCGGTTGGGGCGATCCCGTACAAGATCGTACCAAGGAACCGGGATAGCCCGGCGGCGGCCACCAACCCCGCGGTCACCCCGAGCGTGCCCAGCTTGACGGCCTCGCTGATGACGAGTCCCTCGATGCCGCGGACCGATGCCCCCAGAGCGGCGCGGATCCCGATCTCCCGGTGGCGTTCCGCCACGCCGCTCGAAATGACCCCGTAGATTCCAGCCGCGGCCAGGAGCAACGAAAGGGCGGCGAAGGCCTGAAACAGGCGGAGCACGAAGCGCCGGGCGTCCGTCGAGGCGCCGATCACCGTCGTCATCGGGGCCAGTTTGGCGATCGTCGGGTCCGGGTCCACCCGGCGCACCGCCAATCGGACCGACTCAGCCAGTAAGGCGGGGTCGGATCCGGTGCGGACAACCATGGTCATCGAGCCGTCCGCGAACTGCCACTGATCTTCCGGGATGTAGATCTGCCGGGCGGCCGGCCGGTCGAGACCAGCGTGCCTGACGTCTCCGACCACGCCGACGATCGTCCGCCATGGACTGACATCATCTCCCAAGTGAACCTGCTCGCCAAGCGGGTCCCGGCCGGAGAAGTCGAGCCGGGCGAACGTCGCGTTGATCACCACGACCGGTGGGGCGGAGTCCCGATCGGCCGGATTGAGGTATCGGCCGGCCACCAGCGGAATTCGCATCGTCTCGAAGTAACCCGGCGTGACCGAGTACCGGTCCGCGGATGGCCGGTCGGCGGGATTGGCGAGCGGCTTCGAACGGATCCCGACGCCGTAGCCGTCAACGTTGCCACCGAGCGGCAATTGACTGGTCCAGGCCACGGCGCTGACGCCCGGCACCTCGGCCGCCGCGGCGGCCGCCGCTGTGAAGTAACCACGGGTGACCAGATCCGAATCGAATTTCGTTCCGGCCACCTGGACGTCCATGGTGAGCAGGTGGTCCGGATCGAACCCGGGATCGACGCCAAGGAGTTGGCCCATGCTCCGAAACACCAGCCCGGCCCCGACGACCAGGAGCACCGCGATGGCCACCTCAGCCGTCACGAGGCCGCGCCGGAGCCAATGCCGCTCGGGTCCGGCGGTGATCTTCGCGGTCTGGCGAAGCCCCGCTCCAGCGGCCCGGGTCAGCCACAGGGCGGGCCCCAGGCCGAATGCGATCCCGGTCCCAATCCCGGCCAGGACCGCAAAGCCTAACGCGATGCCGTCGAGTCCGATCGACCCCAACCGCGGCAACGCCGCCGGCGCCAGGGCGATAATGCTCTTCAGCGCCACCGAGGCGACCGCGACACCAAGCGCGGCGCCCAACGTGCCGAGCATCAGGCTCTCGATCAGTACTTGTCGAAGTATCCGCTCCCGGTCCGCGCCGAGGGCCAGCCGGATTCCGAACTCTTGCCGGCGCTGCGCCATCTGGCCCAGCGCGAGGTTGGCGACATTGAGGCAGGCAATCAACAGCACCAGGCCGACCGCCCCAAGCAAGGCCATCAAGGCCGGCTTGGTGGCCTTGGTCAGATTGGTCTTCAGCGACTCAACCACGATACCCGGGGTCGAATAGTCCGTCGGATACGCCGCCACCAGCCGATCGGCGATCAGTCCCATTTCGTCTCGGGCCGCCGAGATCGTTGCCGTCGGTGCCAAGCGGCCGATGGCCCGAAGGTGGCGGCAGGTCCGGCACCCGAACGGCAGCGTCACCGAGTACCGGAGCGGCGACCACAGCTCGGCGCTAGGGTCCAACAGGCTCTCGAATTCCGGGCCCATGACCCCCACGACGATGTTGGGGTAGCCATCGAGCGAAATCACTTTCCCCACGATCGCCGGGTCGGCACCAAACCGGCTCCGCCACAGGCCATGGCTCAGGATCACCACCCGCTGGGAACCCGGCTGGTCCTCCTCGGGACGAAAATCTCTGCCGAGGGCCGGCGCCACGCCCAAGACGTCAAGGAACTCGGCACTGACTCGTTGTCCCGTCAGGCGGCTCGATTCGCCGGCCCCCAGCAAGGTTGGATTCCAGTTCCGTACCGCCGCCTTCTGATCGAGGGTGCGGCTTTGCGCTCGGAGGTCAGCGAAAGTCGAAAAGGAGGTATTGCTGGTCGAGCCGTCGGCCTCCCGCTCCCACAACAAGACCACCCGTTGGCCGTTGGGGTAGGGGAGGGCCTCAATCAGGACCGGCTTGACGACACTGAAGATCGCCACGTTGGCGCCGATCCCGAGTCCGAGCGTCGTCACGGCAATGGCCGTGGCCATCGGGCGGCGGCCAAAGACGCGGAACGCAAACTGGAGGTCCTGCAATACCCCGTGCATCAATGGCCTCGGTGGTGTTAGGGGAATTGAGTCGTCTCGATAGCTGCCGATTTCCCGGCCGACGCTGCGAGCCTCCCGCCAGAACCACCGGGCCGCCTCAGCCGGATCGCCGGAACGGACTCGGCGGTGGAACCCCTCGACCAGATCGCCCACGATGAACTCGCGGATGGTCTTCGGCGTCAGGAGCCGGAGCAACGCCATCGCCAGTCGGGGCGGTTCCGGTCGGCGGCTCATTGCGGTTCTCGGAGTGGAACAACCCCGAGGCCACTCGCCATTCGCTGGATGGCCTCCAGGGAGGTACGGAGGGCTGCCTGGCCGGCCGGCGTGAGCTGATAGTACCGTTTCCGCCGCCCGCCACGCTCCGGGGTAGACTCCCCCAACCGCGTCGCAACCAAGCGCTTCGTTTCCAGCCGAATCAACGTCTTATAGACCGACCCCAGACTCGCCGGCCGCCCCGCCCGCGCCTCAATCTCCTCCGCAATCGCGACCCCATACGCCAGAGCCCCGAGCCGCAACAGCGCCAACAAGACCAACTGCTCCAATTCCGCCAAATGATGACTCATCCCCCAGTCTAACCAATTTATTTCCCTTTGTCCAGTAAATCCCATCCCCCCCCAAAAAAACCCGCGACCATAAAGTCGCGGGCCCCCCCCGAATGCCGAATGCCGAGCGCCGAGCGCCGAGAATTACTTCGGCTTCGGTACGTACACCTCGTCAATGATCCCATAGGCCTTGGCTTCCTCCGCCGACATGTACCGGTCCCGATCCGAGTCCCGCTCGATCGCCTCGGTCGACTGACCGGTGTGCTTGGCGAACAGGCGATTCAACAACGATCGGGTATGGAGAATCTCTCGCGCCGCGATTTCGATATCGGCCGCGGTCCCCTGCGATCCACTTGATGGCTGGTGGATCATGATCCGGGCGTTCGGAAGGGCGGCCCGCTTGCCCTTCGCCCCCGTCGCCAACAGGAACGCGCCCATCGACGCCGCCATCCCCATGCAGATCGTATTGACTGGCGCCCGAAGGTGCTGGACCGTGTCGTAAATCGCGATCCCGCTGTGGACATGCCCGCCCGGCGAGTTGATGTACATGTAAATGTCTTTCTCGGGATTGTCGGCATCGAGAAAGAGGAGTTGCGCAATGATGATGTTGGCCACATCGTCGTTGATCGCGGCTCCCAAGAACACGATCCGGTCCATCAACAACCGGGAAAAGATGTCGTAGGTGCGCTCGCCCCGAGGAGAGCGTTCGATGATATGGGGCGGATAGAGCATGGTGCTCATGAGGTGGCCTCTTCGATCGTGGACTGGCCCTTCAGAAACTCGAACACTTTGTCTTCGGTAATGCTCCGCTCGAGTTCCTGGAGTCGTTTGGCTTTTTCGAGCTGGGCGTAGACCTCGTTGGCCGAGATCCCGCGAACGGCCGCGAGGGCGGTGATTCGCTCGTCGAGATCGGCTTCCGTGGCAAACAGCTTGTGGGTGTCGGCAATCGCGCCTAACGCCAATTCGCGCCTGACCTGGCCCTCAGCCACCGGGCGGAACTCGACGTTGAACGCTTCTTCCCGTTCGTGGGGGATCTTGTAGGCGTGGAGGTAGGCGTGGAGGGCCCGCCCGACCAAGGACGGGGGTGCCTCGATGGCGTTGGCACCGATGACCGCTTGCAAGAGGCTCTCCCGGACCCCGTTGTCCGCCTCGCGCTCGGCCGTTCGTTCGAGGTCGGCCCGCACCGCGGCATTGAGCGCGGCAACGTCCTCGAAATCGCCGACCGACTTGGCAAAGGCATCATCGAGCGGCGGGAGCTCCTGGCGCTTCACCTCGTGCACGGTGACATGAACCTTCCGGGAAGTCCCGCGGCGGGATTCATCCGGATGATCATCGGGGAATTTGATTTCGGTCTCGGCCGACTCGCCCGGCTTGAGCGAAAGGACCTGTTCCTCGAGGGCCGGCATCGCCTGGCCCTGGCCGATGACGATGCTGTAGGGCTGGGCCGGTTTCCGTTCGCCCTCCTCGATCGCGGCGACCTCCATCCGCACCATGTTCCCTTCAACTGGTGCCTGCCCCTCGACCGGGAGCCACGCCGCTTTGCTTTCCCGGAGGCTGTCCACCTGCTCCGTAAGCATCGCGGCCGTGACCTTCGGAACCGTTCGGGTGACCTTGAAGCCGCCCAGCTTTCCCACCTTTATCTCGGGTCGAATCTCGACCATCACCTCAAATTCAACCGGCTGACCTTCCTCGAACTTGAGGTTGCGGACCGATGGATCGGTGACCGGCTTCAGGTCTTCCGAGGCCCGGGCCTGCTCCCACCCCTCCCGGACCACTTCTTCGACGACGTATTGCTTGATCTCGTCGCCAAAACGCTTCCGGATGACCGCGATTGGGGCCTTACCCTGCCGAAAGCCCGGGAGCCGAACCCGACGTCCATACTCGAGCACTGCTCGCTGTTCCGCTGCCTGGACCCGGTCGACCGGTACGGTGACCCTAAATGCTTTGGAGGCCGAGTCTTCGGCCGTCTTGGTAACGATGATTTCTGTCATGGCAGAGGGAAGATAATCGACTGCCCCGGCGCCGGGCACTCGGCGTCCGGTACTCGGATCTTGGCCCTATCGGTCGGGATCCTCCAAAGGCCGGGCGACGAGCGCCGAGGGCCGAGAACTGAGGGCTTCGGCCACCAGCCTGACGGCGCCGGCGACCGTGGGGACGGCCACCCCGGTGCCAAGCAGGAGAAGATTGGCCGCAACCAGGCGGGAGGTCCAACGGTTGACCATCCTCCGTCGGTCTCCGGTGAGGGCAAAGGCGGCGACGGCCGCCCCGTTGAGGACCAGGAAGGCTATTGCCGAGAAACGAAGGAGAGTACCGGCTAGCGAACCCAGGGAGTCAGCGAAGACGTCCATTGCAGGGCCTCTAAGAAAATCGTTGGAAATGCGAACGGCGGGAGTTGAACCCGCACCCCGTAAGGGACAGGATCCTAAGTCCTGCGCGTCTGCCAGTTTCGCCACGTTCGCAGGGGTTGTTGTAAAACAGTACCACTCCGCATGCGGGCGCGCGAGAGGATGTTCCGAGGTGCAACGGGGGATTAGGGCCGGCGGTACTTCTCCAACTCGGCCGTCGCGCGAGTGAGTTCGGGTTCGAGCCGGGAAAGCAGCTCTTGAGTACCCTCTGCGGTGCCGGTCCGGCCGATCGCTTCGATCTGGCCGCAGAGCCCAGAGACCAGGACCGCGCCAACCGAACCGGCACTGCCCTTCAGGGCATGGGCCGCCGATTTGAGCTCGGCTGGATTCCTCGAACTGACCGCCTGTCGCAGCCGTTCCTGGCGTAACGGGAGATCGTCCAAGAAGACGTCGATGAACTCGGTGACGACATCCGGTTGGCCCTCATCCTGGAGGACTCGATAGCTGTCGAGAATGCTATCGTCGATAACCCGCCCGGCTTCTGTCTCCATTTGGACTCTCCCGATGTCCGGTTTCCCTTGAGCATCGGCCGGAGTCCCCAATTCTTGAGAGAGGTGTTACATTAACTCCCTTCTAAGTGTTTACCCGGTATGGACTTCCAATGTTAGGACGCAAGTGATGCGGATCACAAACAGAGTCGGATTGGCCTCCCTCGTTGCCCTGCTGGCCCTGTCGGGCTGCGAACGCTCCGACCCAAGGCTCGAGCAGCTAGCCGTTGGGATGGCAAAGGACAGCGTCCTGGCGGTCATGGGGGGGGAAAAACCCCAGCGGGTCGATCCCTACCTCAACAACGGCCAATACGTCGAAGCGATGTTGTACCCCCGGATGGGAAAGGCGGATTCCGTAAGCCTTCGGGATCGAAACATGACGCCGGTGGTGGTCATCAACGGGAAGCTGGCAGGGTGGGGCTGGAACTACTGGGATTCAACCGCGGGGGCGAACAACATTCCGGTGGCTCCGAAGCCGTAGTCGAATGGGGGGGGCTGATGCCCAATGACCGCCCCCCCCTGGCTGGGCTTACTTCACTTTTACCCTGACGATGGTGGACTGCGGTTTGGCCCCTTCGATTGGGCTCAAAACGGTAAGGGTAATGACCTCGCCCGGCGCGGCCGCCCTGACCGCGGCGCGGAGATCTTCCTCGGTCCGAACCGGCTTCCCTTCGACCGCCGCGATGATCGACGAAGTGAAAAGCAGTCCGTCGGCTGGTCCGTACGGGTCGACCGATTCGACAATCACCCCTTTGGTGTTGGCCGGCAACTCGATTTGTGAGATGATCTCTGGCGTGAGAGCCGTTACGCTAACCCCGAGTCGTGATCGCAGGGCGCTGGCACCAGGGTCGACCGTGCCCCGTTCGGGGCCTTTCGCGGCCTCGTTCGAAGCCAGCTCGGCGGCTTCGTTTTGGGCGATCAGCCGGACGTTGTAGGTCTTCCGGACCCCGCCTTTCCGGGCGACTTCCACCTTGATGATTTCCCCGGGCTTCTTGAATCCGACGTTCTGTTGAAGCTGGGCGACGTATTCCACCTTCTGGCCGTCGATCGCTACGACCAAGTCGCCGGCCTGGAGCCCAGCGGCCTTGGCCGGCGACCCGTCTGAGAAGTCACTGATCTTGACGCCGAAGATTTCCGACAGGCCGGCCCAATCAGCGTCCTCCGCCGTCACGTCATTGACGGTGACCCCGATGACCGCCCGCTCGACCTTGCCCTTGGCGATGAGTTGGTCCATCACCTGTCTGGCGAGGTCGATTGGAATCGCGAACGCATAGCCGGCGCTGACGCCCGTGGGACTGTAGATCGCCGAATTGATGCCGATGACTTCACCACGGACGTTGAGGAGCGGGCCACCCGAGTTGCCCCGGTTGATCGTGGCGTCGGTTTGGAGGTAGTCCTGAATGGAGCGGTTGCTTCGGCCTGGAAGCTGAAGCTGGCCTCGGCCCTTGGCGCTGAGAATACCAGAGGTGACGGTGAAGCTCAGACTCTCCGAGAGTGGGTTGCCTACCGCCAAGACCCACTCACCCACCCGGGTGCTGGCGCTGGCCCCGAGGCTGGCCGGCACCAAGCGGGCACCGGCCTTGGGATCGATCTTGATCACGGCCAGGTCGGTGTTCGGGTCGGTACCAACAACCTTGGCTGTGTATTCGCGTCGGTCAAGGAGCCGTACGGTGACTTGGTCGGCGCCATCCACGACGTGATTGTTGGTGAGGATGTACCCTGTTTCGGTCACGATAAAACCGGAACCAGAACCGGTTTCCACCGGCGGCTCCGACGTTGGAGTTCGGCCATTGCGCCGCGGGGGCGTTCCGAAGAACTCCTCGAACCCCGGGGGGACCACCCGGCGCCCTTCAGATTCCCGTTCGGTCCTCCGGGACCGGATGTACACGACGCTCGGCCGAACCTGCTCGGCGACCGTTGCGAATGCATCCGATAGGCCGACCAGCGGGGAAACGACGCCCGAAATGGCGCTTTGGGGGGCGACCGCCGACGCCGGGATGGCTTTAGGGTCTGATTTGGGATTCTGGGCCTGGCCCGAGGACGGGAGGTCTAGGAGGCCGGCAAACAGCAGGCCTAGCATGAAAGCGAGACCCACGAGCCCACCGAATTTAAGCCAATTCAACGACCGGACTGTCATAATTCTCGGGATCCAACGCCGCAGCGATTCTCGGTTCCGACGACTGATTTGAAGGCGCCTCTCGCCGGGCCGCTACGGCCATGGGTCGAAACCCGGCGAAAGGCGCTCTCCAATATACCATCGATGCCTAACCAGCGGCTCGGGTCGCAGGAGCCCTACTTCTTGGCGTCGTCGACGATCTCGTAGTCGGCTTTGACCACATCGTCCTTCTTGCCCTGCGCTTGTTGGCCACCGTCCGACGCCTGGTCGGCCGGACCCGATTCCGAGGTTTGCGACGCGCTCTGATACAGGGAGGCGCCGGCGGCTGAGTAGGCCGTGTTGAGGTCGGCCAGGGCTGAGGTGATCCCGGCCGCATCTCCGGCCCGGAGGGCCGCCTTGCCGGCCTCCACGGCCTTGTCCAGGTTCTCTTTGACGTCGCCGCTGAGCCGGTCGACCCATTCCTTGGAGTCCTTCTCCACCTTGTAGACCAGGCCGTCGAGCTGGTTGCGTGACTCGATGCTGTCGCGCCGTTCCTTGTCGACCGAGGCATTCGCCTCCGCGGTCTTGACCATCTTGTCGATGTCGGCGTCCGACAGGCCGCTCGAAGCCTCGATTCGGATCTTCTGTTCCTTGCTCGTCGCCTTGTCCTTGGCCGACACATGGAGGATCCCGTTGGCGTCGATATCAAAGGTGACTTCGACCTGCGGCATCCCGCGCGGCGCGGGCGGCATTCCGGTCAGCTGGAACTTGCCGATGGTCCGGTTGTCGGTCGCCATTTGGCGCTCGCCCTGGAGGACGTGAATCTCGACCGTGGTCTGATTGTCTTCGGCCGTGGAGAAGACCTCCGACTTCTTGGTCGGAATGGTGGTGTTCCGGGGAATCAACACGGTCGCTACGCCGCCGAGAGTCTCGATCCCGAGCGAGAGTGGGGTGACGTCGAGGAGGAGGACATCCTTGACCTCGCCGCCGAGCACGCCGCCTTGAATCGCGGCGCCGATCGCCACGACCTCGTCGGGATTGACCGACTTGTTGGGTTCCTTACCGAAGAAGCCCTTGACGATTTCCTGGATCTTCGGGATCCGGGTGGACCCGCCGACCAGGAGAACCTCGTCAATGTCCTTCTGGGTCATTCCGGCGTCCTTGAGGGCCTGTTGCATCGGCGGCAAGGTGCGCTGGATCAGGTCGTCGACCAGCTGCTCGAACTTGGCCCGGCTCAAGGAAATGTTGAGATGCTTCGGTCCGGATTGGTCAGCCGTGATGAACGGCAGGTTGATGTCGGTCTGCTGGGTGCTCGACAGTTCGCACTTGGCCTTCTCGGCGGCTTCCTTGAGACGCTGGAGCGCCATCGGGTCCTTCGAAAGGTCGATCCCCTGGTCTTTCTTGAACTCGGTGACAAGCCAATCGATCAACCGTTGGTCGAAGTCGTCGCCGCCGAGATGGGTGTCACCATTGGTGCTCTTGACCTCGAACACGCCGTCGGCGAGGTCGAGGATCGAGATGTCGTAGGTGCCGCCGCCCAAGTCGAACACGGCGACCTTCTCGTCCTTCTTCTTCTCGGTTCCGTATGCCAAGGCCGCGGCGGTCGGTTCGTTGATGATTCGGAGGACCTCGAGCCCGGCGATCTTGCCGGCATCTTTGGTGGCCTGGCGCTGGGCGTCATTGAAGTAGGCCGGAACCGTAATGACCGCCTGGTCGACCGAGTGGCCAAGGTAGTCCTCCGCCGTCTGCTTCATCTTCTGGAGGATCATGGCCGAGATCTCAGGCGGGGTGTACTGCTTCCCGGCGATCTCAACCGAGGCAAGACTGTTGGCGCCCGAACCGATCTTGTAGGGAACCCGCTTCGACTCCTCCGTGACCTCGTTCATCCGCCGGCCCATGAAGCGCTTGATCGAGAAGATGGTCTGCTTGGGATTGGTGACCGCCTGCCGCTTGGCAACCTGACCCACCAGCCGTTCGCCGTCTTTGGTAAACGCGACGACCGAAGGGGTAGTCCGCCCGCCCTCAGCGTTCGGGATGACGACCGGATCGCCGCCCTCCATGACCGACACGACAGAATTGGTGGTACCGAGGTCGATACCGATGATCTTCGAGCCCATACATACTCCTTGGCTGACCGGACAATGAAGTGTTCTGCGGCCACCATGGGCAATACCCATACCTGCCAAATCGGCCAAAATGGCAGTCGTTCGGCACTCGGCATTCGGCGCTCGGCATTCGCCAACCAACGGCCGAGTGCCGAGTTCCCAATGCCGAGCGCCGAGATTACTCTCCGGCGTCGGAGGGCATGGTTCTCGTCGAAAGTGGTGCGTTTTTGGTGGGTCTTTTGTGGTTTTTGTTCGGCCCCCAGCCTTTGGTGGGTCAACCGGTAACGGTCCGGGTGAGCGGCTACGTTCGGGCCGAGGCCAGTGGCGAGGTCATTCGGTACGCCACTGTCACCGCCGATGGCCCCGAGTGTCGGGTCCAAAGCGCCAACTGCCGGGCCTCGTCCAATCAAGATGGGTTCTATGTCCTGACCCTCTCGGCGGGGCTCCATACGTTCCGGGTCCGGGCCCTTGGCTATGCGCCCCGGGTCGACACCCTGGCCATCGAGACCTCGGTCACTCGTGATTTTCGGCTGGCGGCGCTGCCGTTCGAGCTTGAGGAGGTCACGGTTCGGGGGGCTCGGGATTCGTCGGATGTCGACCCCGGCAGTACCGAGATGAGCACCGCGCGACTCGATCTCACGACCGTGCGGTTCGTGCCGGTCGTATTAGGTGAGGTCGACCCGATCCGGACCCTGACCTTGTTGCCGGGGGTGACGACGGTCAGCGACTTCTCCACCGGCATCAGCGTGCGCGGGGGCACCACCGACCAGAATCTCATCCTGCTGGACGAATCCACGATCTACAACCCGTCGCATGTGTTTGGGTTCTTCTCGGTGTTCAACGGCGATGCGATCGACGATGTGAAGTTGTATAAGGGCGCCATCCCGGCCCGGTATGGGGGACGGTTGTCGTCGGTGCTCGATGTCCGGCAGCGGGAGGGCAACGCTAACCGGTTCGAGGGCAATGCCTCGATCGGGCTCTTGTCGAGCCGGCTCTCGGTCGAGGGGCCGTTGCCGAAGAAGATCGGTTCCTACCTGGTGGCCGGCCGGCGAACCTACGCCGATCTGTTCCTCAAGCTGTCCAGCAATCCCGACTTGAATCAGAACGTGGCTTACTTCTACGATCTCAACGCCAAAGGCAACATCCGGCTCGGTCAAAGCGGAACACTGATGGCGTCGGGGTATTTTGGTCGCGACCGATTCAAGGTATCCAATCAATTCTCGGCGAGTTGGGGCAATGTCGCCGGCACCCTTCGATGGAACCAGGCCTTCAGCAACCGGTTGTTCTCGAAGACGACGTTGACGGTCAGCGACTACGACTATGGCCTTGAGTTTCTCGGTTTCGGGCGGGATCTCCGGTGGACGTCGCAAATCGGGAGCGTTGATTTCAAGATCAACGAGACCTACCACATCGGGAACGGCAACCTGATTGAATTTGGCGGGGAGTTGACCGATCTCAACCTCAAGCCCGGGAGCATCCGCCCGGTCGGCAATTCGCCGATCTTACCGATCGATCTTCAGCCCCGCTATGGCTTGGCGCCGGCCCTCCATCTGAGTCACGAAATCGAGCTGGGCGGGAATGTGTCCGTTCGCTATGGGGCCCGGCTTTCGGGTTTCCGCCGAACCGGGCGGGCCACGATCTATCAGTACGCCGGTGCCGGCCCCTTGGCCTACGATCCGGCCCTCGGCCGTTATGAGCGAGGTACGGTGGTCGACAGCACCCTTTATCGGAGCGGCGAGACGATCCGGACGTTCAGCGGCCTCGAACCGCGGGCGTCGCTTCGGGTTGGGTTGTCGCGGACGGCCAGCCTCAAGGCCAGCTACACCAAGACCCGGCAATACCTCCACCTGGTCTCCAACACCAACTCACCGACACCGGTCGACATCTGGGAGCCGGTGGGCCCGTATCTCAAGCCGCAATTGGGCGACCAAGTGGCGTTAGGCTACGCCACGACGATTGGCGGCGAAGCGTATGAGCTCTCGGTCGAGGGGTATTACAAGCGCTTGTCGAACGTCACCGACTTTATTGATGGGGCCGACATAGCGTTGAACGACCGGCTCGAAACCGAGATGCTCCAGGGCGACGGCCGGGCCTACGGGCTCGAGGTCTACGCCCGGAAGCGAGCCGGCAACCTCACCGGTTGGATCAGCTACACACTGGGCCGTTCGGAGCGCCGGTTGCGCGGGCTTACCGCCGGGGACCCAGGGATCAACGGCGGCCGGTACTATCCGTCGCCGTTCGACAAAACCCACGATGTGTCGATGGTGGGTTTCTTGCCGCTGAACAAGAAGTGGACTTTGGGGGGCACCTTCGTCCTAGCCAGTGGATTGCCGGTGACGTACCCGGCCTCGCGTTATCAGTACAACGGGCTCGTGGTGGTCGAGTACGGGAACCGCAACGCCTCCCGGCTCCCACTGTATCATCGAATGGATCTGACCTTTACGAGAACTTCTGGCGCGAAGCAGTGGCAGTTCGGGCTCTTCAATCTCTACAATCGTTTCAACGCCCAGTCGATCAGCTTCCGCCAAGCTGAGAGCAATCCGCTCTTGGTCGAGGCCGTCCAAACCTCCATCTTCGGGATCGTGCCCAGTGTCAGTTTCTCGTTCCGGTTTTAGATGGCTGGTGGTGGTCGGGGCGGCTGCGGGGTGTACCCGGGTAGTCGACCTCACGGTCGAGCAGGGACCGGTTCGGCTGGTCATCGAAGGCCGGATCGAGCTGCGTGACAACGACCCCGTGGCCCGGCAACGGATTCGGCTGACGACCACCGATGGGTATCAAAGTGCCGCGGTGCCGCCGCCCGCCCGGGGTGCCGTGGTCCAGGTGGCTGATGATGCCGGCCATACGTTTGCGTTTGCCGAGTCGGCCACCGAACCGGGGATGTACCTCCGCGACGGCTTGGTCCCGGCGCTGGGGGCCAAGTACACCCTGACGATCGACTACCAGGGCGAGCGGTACCAGGGGTCCCACCAGTTGGTGGCTGTCCCACCGATTGACTCGTTGTATTTCGTGTATCGAGAAAAGGGCCTGGCCCAGGGCGACTCAGGCTTTCGAGCCTTGCTTGACTACACCGACCCGGCCGGGGCCCGCAACTACTACCTGTGGGAGTTGCTGGTCGAGGGCAAACCCCGGATCAAGACCGATCCGGGGAATCAATTCCGGATCATCAGCGACGATCGGTTCTACGACGGCGGTGAAGTGATCGGGTATCAGCCCTATGACGAGGAAGTGGTGGTCCCAGGGGAACGGGTAACCATGCGGCAGGTGGCCCTCTCGGAGGCCGGGTTTCGCTACTACACGGCGTTGTTTGAGCAAACGACCGGCGGCGGGGGGCCGTTTTCCACCCCGCCGGCTTCGGTTCGCGGCAACGTGTCGAACCGCACCAACCAAAATCATTATCCGCTCGGGTTCTTCCTGTCAGCTCAGGTATCCGAGCGGACCGAAACCGTGCCCGCGCGATAGCAGGGGATTGGAATCCTACGGCACCGTGATCAAAGTGTCCGCGAAGTCACGGAGCTGCCCTGCCTCAGGAGCACCGCGGTCGTGCCACAGGAGGCGGAGGCGGTAGTTTCCTGGGTCTACATTGCTGATCGTTAGGCGATATCTGACAAAATTGAAATCCAGGCTAAAGAGGCCATCGAGGCGGCTGGTCTCGACGTCGACCTGCAATCGACCGTCAGCGCTAACGGCTTTTCCGTCAACTCGGTAGCCGCCCTGGCCGTAGTTCAACGTGGACTCAAGCACGACAGTCCCGGGCCGCACTTGCACGGTTGTCGAGTCGGGACGGCTGCCTGTTCGCGGACCGAAATCAATGGCCTCGATCTCCACCTTCGGGCCGGCGGGGCCGAAAAGCCCACAGCCACCCGACCCGAGGGCCAAGGTGGCGAGTACGGCAACTCGGCCCCTTAGCTTGGCGGGTCCTGTCGGCCCAGGTATCTGAGCGGACTGAAATGGTCCCCTTTCGGCCGGGGACATTGATTACCCTACGGCACCGTGATCAGGGTGTCCGCGAAGTCACGGAGCTGCCCGGCCTCCGGGTTAAAACGATTGTGCCACAGGAGGCGGAGACGATAGTTCCCTGGGTCCACGTTGCTGATCGTTAGGCGATATCTTACAAAGTTGAAATCCAGGCTAAAGAAGCCATCGAGGCGGCTGGTCTCGACGTCGACCTGCAATCGCCCGTCCGCGCTGACGGCCGTTCCGTCAACTCGGTAGCCGCCCTGGCCGTAGTTCAACGTGGACTCAAGCACGACAATTCCGGGCCGCACTTGCACGGTCGTCGAGTCGGGCCGGGTGCCTGTTTCCGGACCGAAATCAATGGCCTCGATCTCCACCTTCGGACCGGCGGGGCCGAAAATGCCACATCCGGCTAGCCCAAGGGCCAAAGCGGCGAGTACGGCGATTCGGCCCCTTAGCATGGGGGGTTAGCGAGAGTCGTTCGGTAGGTCGCGACCCGACTGGCTTGCCCAACGAGTCCGGCGGACCGAGCAAACACTTGATATGAGACCGCAGTATAGGTGGGCGTGGCGACGTCGTAGCCAACGAAGGTGGTCACCTGGATCGATTGATCGGTGTACGCGGTTCCGGCGGTCGTTCCGACTTGCTGGAAGTTGGGGCAGATGGTCGGAGTAATCTTCGAATAGATGGCATAGTCAGTCGCCAACGGCACCGACGACCAGGTCAGTCGTGGCTTGCCGCTCACGATCGTGGCCACGATGTTCGGAGGCACGAAGCCGACCGCGAGGGGAGCCCTGACCAGGCCATACCCCGTCTGGTTGTCAAAACCAGCGGTGTGAACGTCCTCTGCAGTGAGCGTAAGTTGGTAAAAGACCTTCCAGTTGGGCCAGGTGGGGTTGCGAGCGCGGACTAGGGCCGCCACGCCGGATACTGAGGCCGCAGCCATTGATGTCCCACCACAATAGTCGATGAGCCACCCACCCCCTCCATTGACGGCATCCCCAATAAACCACGGCCCAACCACGTCCAGGTATTGTGACGAGGTCGGGCCGGGACGCAAGGGATCGCAAAAACTGACGTTCGGGTTGCCCGGCGGGAAGGCCTTGTTCGGATTGATGGCGCCCGCGGAGATCACGGAACTGTATGAGGCCGGATAATTGACTTGTAGAATTCCGTCGTTACCCGCGCCGGCAACCAGGACATGGCCAGCAGCGTACGCCGCCGAGGCACCCATGCTGATCCCGCCATTGTTAGTCGGCCCGGCCAGGCTCATGTTGATTACTCCGTTCGGGCCCAACGAGCTAACAGCCCAGTTGAGGGCGCTCGCTACTTCACCGGCGTCGCACGGTCCGTTCTCAAGGGCCGAATTGCATGCCCCCCAATGAAACATGGCAAGCGAGCTCAAGCCGGGTGCAACGCCAACGACCCCGGCGCCGTTCTGCAAGGCGGCGATAACCCCGGTGGCCCTGGTGCCATGGGGGCGCGGAAACCCGTCGTCGCAGCCGCCGAACTGGCCATGGGTGCAATTTCCAAGCGGGGTGTTTGGGAGGTCCGGATGCCCCCGATCGTACCCAGTATCAATAATGAGGACCCGTGCTCCGGCCCCCAGCGAGTACGTCCAAGCTGAGGGTGCCCCAACGAAGGAGATGCCGTCCGGGATGATGTCCGCCATCGTGGTCGACATCGCGCTACTAGCCCGGGCACGGTCGGCTGGCGCTTCGATTTCGAGAGTCCGCAGGTCGTTGACCACGGCCTCGACAAACTCGACATGAGGGTCGGCCCTCAACTCGGCCAGCCTGGCGACGTCAATCTGAGCGTCCACGACGGCGGTCGCGTCGAAGAACTGGCGGATAACCACGCCGTGCTTGATGATGGCCGCCAACCCTTCGGCAATTGCAGCTTTCGAGATTGCCGCCCGGGTTGCCCTAGGGACGGCAGTCCGTTTGGGCCCAACCGCATCTGTCCGAAGGGTTTCTTCTGCTCTTCGGCCTCCAGGGCTCCTAAGGGCGATAAAGGCGCGCCCCTCTGACTTATCAAGGTTTGCCGCCAACTCGGCGTCGCTCACGTCCCACAGCTTCGAACCTGGGACGTCAAAGACCAGGTCGGGTAGGTCCCTACCTTCTGG
>JANNQX010000195.1:0-11379 GCA_031400975.1 Gemmatimonadota bacterium | reverse complement strand
GGACGAGAAATGGGCCCTCTATCTCAAAGATCACAATCTCTGGATCCGGAACGCTCTTAGCGGAGAACGCCGGGCTCTGACGACCGACGGCTCGGCCCGGAACGAATACGCCGGCAACACCGAGTCGAACACCGCCTGGGTGACCGCGCGTCGGTCCGGACTTCCGACCCCGCCGGTGGCCCTTTGGTCGGCTGACTCGAAGCGGATTCTGGTCCAGAAGATCGATCAGCGGCGGGTGCCGGAGTCGTATCTGGTCCAATCGGTTCATGATGGCGGGGTCCGGCCTAAACTCTGGTCGTTCGCCTTCCCGATGCCCGGGGACTCGGTCGCTCAGGGCACCTGGTGGATCTTCGAGCCGGCCTCGGGCCGGATCACCGCGGCGGATGCGGCACCGATGAACGCCCCGTTCCAGCCGGCGATCGGGTTTCAGGAGGCGTGGTGGGCGGATTCGGCGGGGACGACCGCGTACTACATCGAACATGAGCGGGGGGTGAAAGCCTGGTGGCTTAAGTCCATCGATGCCGCGACGGGAAAGACCCGGACCCTTGCCGAGGAGCGGGGACCGACTCTGACCGAAGCGGCGCCCCAGTTAGGCGCCAAACCACTGGTCCAGGTCACCGCGGACCGGCGGGAGATAATCTGGTACTCCGAGCGGGATGGCTGGGCCCATCTCTACCTACTCGACGCGGCCACCGGCCGGGTCAAGAACCAGATCACCAAAGGCGAGTGGGTGGTTCGTGAGTTGGTCCGGGTCGATGAACCAGCTCGGAAGCTTTGGTTCCTGGCGGGCGGCCGCGAGCCGGGGCGGGACCCGTACCTGTTGCACCTTTACTCGGTCGGGTTCGACGGCACCGGTCTCACCCTGCTGTCGCCGGAGGACGGGCACCACCAAATCACGCTCGGGGCCCGCGGCGATTGGGTGGTGGACCGGATCAGCCGGCCCGATCTGGCGCCGGTCACCGTGGCCCGGTCGCTCGATGGGAAGACCGTCCTGACGCTCGAGCGGGCTGATCTGTCGCGGTTGCTGGCCGCCGGGTGGCGGTGGCCGGAGCGGTTTACCGCGAAGGCGGCGGACGGCGTCACCGATGTGTACGGTATCATCTTCAAGCCGGCCGACTTCGATTCGTCCCGGAGGTACCCGGTGGTCGAGGAGATCTACCCCGGGCCCCAGGCCAACCAGGTTCTCAAACGGTTCGAGGCCGGCGGTGATCTCCGAGCCTTGGTCGAGCTCGGCATGGTCGGGGTTCAGGTCGACGGGCGGGGAACCCCGTTTCGGTCCAAGGCATTCCATGATTACTCCTACGGGCGTCTCGAGAACGGTGGCGGACTCGAGGATCACCTCGCGGCGTTCCGGCAGATCGGGGCCACCCGGTCGTATCTCGACCTGAATCGAGTCGGGATCTTCGGTCATTCGGGCGGTGGCTTTGCCTCGGCGCGGGCGATGTTCCTCTATCCCGATTTCTACAAAGTGGCGGTATCGTCGGCGGGGAATCATGACCAGCGGGGCTATCTCTCGCTCTGGGGCGAGACCTACCAAGGGATGCCCAAAGGCGACAACTACGGTGCCCAGGCCAACCCGTCGATTGCCAAGAACCTCAAGGGCAAGTTGTTGCTGGCGTTCGGCGATATGGACGACAACGTGCCGCCCGCGTTGACCGTCCAGGTGATCGACGCATTGACCAAGGCGAACAAGAGCTTCGATCTGATGATCGTGCCCAACGGCTCGCACGCGATGATGGCCAACATGTACTTCCGCCGCCGGCGGTGGGACTACTTCACGGAACACCTTGTCGGCCAGAAGCCCCCGGCGGACTATCTGATCAAAACGCCAACCGAGTACCCCGGTCTGAGCGGAACCCAGCCATGAGTTGCCTGAAACGGATCGGCCTCGCATTCCCGTTGATGATGTCTTCTGTTCTGGGGTCTGCCCAGCAGGCGGGCGGCCTCCTCATTCGCGACGTCACCCTGATCGACGGCACTGGGAGGCCCGCGGTGGCTGGGGTTTCGGTCTTGGTGGAGGGTGACCGGATCGTCCGGGTGGTCCGGGGCCGGCTCGAGGCGCCGCCAAACGTTGGTTTGATCGACGGCAAGGGGAAGTTCCTGATTCCCGGGATGATCGACGTCCATATTCATCTCGACGGGCGCGATGCCGGCCCGGCGGCCGGGGTCCGGTCACTCCACGGCTTCTTATATAGCGGCTTCACGGCGGTGTTCGATGCCGGCAACGACCCCGACTACATCTACGGACTCCGGACCCAGGAGCGAGCCGGGACGATCGTCAGCCCGCGGATCTACGCCACTGGCGGGGTCGTCACCGCGCCGGGCGGCCACGGGGGTGGCCCTGGGGCCGCCCTGATCGATTCGTGGCCCGAGGCCGTCGCCGAACTCGACCGGCACATTGCCCGGCAGCCGGATATGGCGAAGTTCACCTTCGACGAACACGGCTGGGGGACTCGGCCGCTGATCCCGTTGCTCGACGCCGAGGTGATGGCCAAGGCCGCCCGGTACTTCAACGAACGCGGGATCCGGACGACGGTCCACGCCTCACATGAGTATCGGGCCCGGCAAACGATTGCCGCGGGGCTCAACACCCTGGCCCACCCGATCATTCAGGGGCCGGTCAGTACCGGCTTCGTGCGGTTGATGGCGAGTACGAGGACGCCGATGGCGTCGACGCTGACGATCGGGGAAGGGTACAGTCGCTTGGTCGAGCACCCCGAGTTTCTGGATCAGCCGCTGTATCGGGCGGTCTATGAACCCGCCACGATCGAGCGGCTCAAGACCACGGTGCGGGACGAGTACGCGAAACGGACCTGGACGACCTGGATGAAGGTGATGACGCCGGTGGCCCAGGAAAATCTTCGATTGATCGACGCGGCGGGGGGCGTCATCGCGTTAGGCTCCGATCAGTCGAGCGGCCCGGCGTCGCATCGGGAACTGGAGCTGATGGTGAACGGCGGCATCCCCGCCGTCGCGGCGATCCGGATCGCGACCCTCAATGCGGCGATCTTCCTGGGGAAGGAGCGCGACCTGGGCTCGGTGGAGGAAGGGAAGCTGGCCGACTTGGTGCTGCTGTCGGCCGACCCGCTGATCGGCATCCGGAACGCCGAGCGGATCGAGATGGTCATCAAGGGGGGCGCGATCGTGAACCGCGGCGCCCTCGACCTGCCGGTCAATCATCGACCGTAACCTCGGATGACCCCGGCCGAATTCCGCCGCCTGGCGAAGAGCTTCCCGGACGCTGTCGAGTCCGAACATATGGGGCATCCCGATTTTCGGGTCGGTGGCAAGGTGTTCGCCACCCTGAGCTACCCCGACCGCAGCCGTGCCATGGTGTCCCTGACACCCGAAGAGCAGCGGTTCTTCGTCGGGGCCGATCCAACCACCTTCACCCCGGTCACGGGCGGCTGGGGCAAGTCGGGAGCCACCTCGGTCATCCTCCGTACTGCCGAAAAAACCTCAGTCCGGGCCGCCCTGACCGCCGCCTGGGAGCGCCGCGCCGGCAAGCGGCCCGCTTCGCTGAAGCCGGCCCCGGCCTCGCCGGCCAAGCAACTGGCGGGGTTCATCGCCAAGTTCGATCCGGCGGTCGCCCGGCTGATTCGCGCCACCTGTACCACGCTCCGCCGAGGGTACTTCGGCACCGCCACCGAACTGGTCTACGACAACTACAATGCGCTCGCCATTGGGTGGACCGGGAGCGGCCGCACCTCGGACGTCATCGTCTCGGTTGCGTCCACCTCTCGGGGTGTCGTGCTCTATTTTACCTGGGGGACCAAGCTGCCGGACCCCGATGGCATTCTGCTCGGTGCCGGTAACCAGGGTCGGTTCATGCGGGTCGAGAGCCCCGCGACGCTCGAGCGGCCCGAGGTGCGGGCGCTGCTCAAGGCGGCGATCGCGGAGGCCCGAGCCCCGCTGCCCAAAACCGGCAAGGGCACGCTGGTCATCAAGTCCATTTCGAAGAAGCAGCGGCCCCGGCGGTCGTGATGAAAAACGCCCGAAACAAGGAGGATCTGTGAGCGGAGTGCGAATCCTCGTCGGCACCAAGAAAGGCGGGTTCGTCCTGACCGCCGACGGCAAGCGGGATAGTTGGAACGTCAGTGGTCCCCACTTCGCCGGATGGGAGATCTATCATGTCAAGGGATCGCCGGCCGATCCGAACCGGCTCTACGCCTCCCAGAGCAGTGGGTGGTTCGGGCAGCAGATTCAGCGTTCGAACGATGGCGGCGCCACCTGGGGACCGGTTGGGAACGCCTTTGCCTACGACGGTGTCCCCGGGACCCACATGTGGTACGACGGGAAGCCCCACCCCTGGGAGTTCAAGCGGGTCTGGCACCTCGAACCCTCGCTCACCGATCCTGATACCGTGTACGCCGGAATCGAGGATGCGGCGCTGTTCCGCTCGGCGGACGGGGGTGGGTCCTGGCAGGAGCTCTCCGGTCTCCGGGGCCATGGCTCGGGGCCTCGGTGGCAACCGGGGGCCGGCGGGATGTGCCTTCACACCATCCTCCTCGACCCCGCCAATCCGGAGCGGATCTTCATTGCGATCTCCGCGGCCGGGGCGTTCCGAACCGACGACGGGGGCACCACCTGGCGCCCGATCAACCGGGGACTTCGGTCGGAATACATTCCCGAGCCCACCGCGGAGGTGGGGCATTGCGTCCACCGGCTCGCGATGCACCCCTCCCGGCCCAACACCTTATTCATGCAGAAACACTGGGATGTGATGCGGAGCGACGACGCCGGCGACTCGTGGCACGAAGTCAGCGGCAACTTGCCGACCGATTTCGGATTCGTGATCGACGTCCACGCCCACCAGCCAGAGACGATTTACGTCGTCCCGATCACGAGTGACTCCCTGCACTATCCGCCCGAGGGGAAGCTCCGGGTCTACCGGAGCCGGACCGGCGGCAACGAATGGGAGGCGCTCACCAACGGGCTGCCCCAGCGCGATTGCTATGTCAACGTCCTCCGCGACGCGATGGCGGTCGACTCGCTCGATCCGTGTGGAGTCTATTTCGGGACCTCGGGCGGGCAGGTGTACGGTTCGGCCGACGGGGGCGACCGCTGGAACGCGATCGTCCGGGACCTGCCGGCCGTGCTCTCGGTGGAGGTCCAGTCCCTGGCATGATCCGGGTCGTGTTGCCGTACCACCTGCGGACCCTGGCGCAGCACGAGGGCGAGGTGACCCTCGATCTGCCAGGTCCGGCCACCCAGCGCGCGGTGCTCGATGCGCTGGAGGCCCGCTATCCGATGCTTCGGGGGGCGATTCGCGACCACGCTACCCAGGAGCGTCGCGCGTTCGTCCGGTTCTTTGCCTGCGGGGAGGATCTGTCGCACGCGGCGCCGGATGAGGGGCTCCCCAACGAAGTGGTGGCCGGGAGCGAGCCGTTTCTGGTCGTGGGAGCCTTGGCCGGCGGTTAGGCAAAGTTCCGCCGCGCCTAACACCCAGCGTCCCAGACCGTGGCGTGGGAGGCGGATGTAGGCTTGAACACGATCCCAGCCACCGTCCCGCACCGGTTGATCGCCACGGCCTGACTACCGAGATCGCCCGGGAACGTCGGTGGTCAGTGACCAGGGTGCCGGGGCTCCAGAAGTAGGCCTGGGGTCCGGCGCCAGAAGAGAGGGTCCCAACCACCGAGCCCTGGGTGTTAATCGCCGTCGCCCGGCTGTTCCCCTGCCTGAAGATCGGAACCCAGGTACCGCCGTCCCAGACGACGGCGGCCGACCCGGTTGGGGTAATCAGGTCCCCCCGCGATGGAGCCGGCGCTCACGACGACCGGGGATCAAACCATCGTCGAGGAGGGTGACATCGCCGTCGGTGTCCTCGATGGCGAGGCCCCGTCGGTGCCTGGCGGGGCGGGCCGGTCGACCACAAGAACTTCGAGGCCCACTCCGTCCCGACCCCGAACGATCGGGTCCTCGCGATCCAGGTCGAGCGGTTGGCCTCTTTGCTGGCAAGCGCCGATCAGTTTTCGGGGGTGGCCCTGTTGGCGAGGGACGGTAGGGTGCTATTCCAACGGGCCTACGGACTGGCGGACCGGGCCGCCTGGCTGCTGCTTGGGAACGCCGCGCGGGAGGCGACCGGCCGCACCGAAACGACCGCCGGCATCGCCAGCCAACGCAACGATCATCAAATCCATCGGAAGAAGCAGCGGCCTCGGGCCGGAGCTATCCACGCTGTTTGAGGATGACGCCGGTTCCGATCGGCCCGAAGTCGACGGTTCCGCCGTGGGCCGCGATGACTCGTCGAGCCAGGGCGACGTCGGGGCCGAGCATCGAAGCAGGCCCGTGATGGATCGCGATCTCGATTCCGTCCGCGGTCTTGGCCGCATCGATCCGAACCGGCGTTCCGGGGTCGGCATGGCTCACCACGTGACGCAGTAGCAACTCGATCGCCTCGAGCAGCCGATTGCGGTCGCCGGGGACCCGAGGCAACCCGGGCCCGATGTCCCAGGTCACCTCGACGCTTCGCCGGGCGGCCTCGGCCGCGAGCAGCGGCCGTAAGCCCCGGAGCAGGTCGGCCACGTGGACGAGATCGTGCCGGAGCGACAAGGCCCCTTGATCCAGGCTCGCGATCGCCTCGAGGCGCCGGAGCTCGACGGTGGCCCCGTCCGCCGCTTGGCGGGCGGCGCCCAGCATTTCTTCCTGATTCTCGTTCAGGGGACCGAAGTGATTGTCGAGGAGGATGTGGAGGGGGAGCTTGACCTCGTCGATTTGCCGTCCGACGGTCGCGGCGCACTCCGCCAACAGGGCGGCGTACTCCTGGACCCGTTCAGAGGCCTCCCGTTCGCGGCGGCGAATCTCGTCCTGGGCGGTGACCGCTTCAGTGTTGAGCCGCTCGAGCTCGGTGGCGAGGACGTCGATCTCGTCGGGCGAGCCGTCCCGGGGGAAGGCTCGCGTCAGCCGCTCGATCCGCTCGGCGATGAAGCGGGTGTTGCGCCAGGTGACCACCAGCGAAATGATAGCGGTCACGCCGGCCACGACGACCAGCCATCCCGGGGCGGTGCGGCCGTATTCGCCCCAGTACCCGAGGGCCGCGACCAAGAACACGCCGAGGACGGCGGGGATGACAGCCAAGAAGAGTCGGTGCGAGACCTTCATGACGACACCTCGCCGTGGTCGGGTGACACGACCAGAACGTCGATTCCAGTCTCGTTCGTGATCAACCGTTCGGTCACCGCACCCTGGCGGAGCCGCTTCCACCACGACCGTTGGGATCGCCCGACCAAGATCAGGGTGACTCCCCGCTCGCGGGCGAAGTCCAGGAGCGCGGCCGCCACATCAGGCTGCTCGAGCTTGACGACCTCGGCGCCGAGGGCCTGGGCTCGCTGAATGTTCGCGACGAGTTGACGCTGGATCGCGGCATCGATCCGGCTCGCGCTCTCATCGGGCGTTTGGACGTAGACGCAGATCCAGTCCTGGTTGAGCCGGCCCGCGATCCGGCTGGCCTTCCGGAGCAGGGTCGCGGTGAGCTCCGCCTGGCTCGACATCGCCACCATGATCCGGTCGACGGTGCGGCGGTCGGCCGGCCTGGCCTCGCGGGCGGCGATCTCCTCGCGAGTTCGCTCCACCGAACTGGCCACCTCACGGAGGGCCAGCTCGCGCAAGGTGGTGAGATTCTCGGGCGTGAAGAAGCTCGCCAGCGCCGACTGGATCTTGTCGGCGGGGTAGATCTTCCCTTCGGCGAGCCGCTGGCGGAGGTCTTCGGCCGAGATGTCGAGATTGACGACTTGGTCGGCCATCCCGACCACCCAGTCGGGCACGGTTTCCCGGACCGTGACACCTAACGTGCGCTGGATCACGTCGTTGAGCGATTCGAGATGCTGGACGTTGACGGCTGAGATCACGCTGATCCCCTCGTCGAGGAGCGCCATCACGTCCTGCCACCGTTTGTCCCGGCCGCTGCCCGGCACGTTGGTGTGGGCCAACTCGTCGACGATGGTGACTTGGGGCCGCCGGGCGATGATGGCGTCGACGTCCATCTCCTCGAGCGTCACACCCCGGTACTCAATCCGGCGGCGGGGGACGACCTCGAGATCGCGGACCTGGGCTTCGGTCTCCAGCCGTTTGTGGGTCTCGATGAAGCCGATCACCACATCGACGCCCCGCTCCCGGAGCGCGTGGGCCTCGGTCAACATCCGGTAGGTCTTGCCCGTGCCGGCGGCCGACCCGATGTAGAGCTTGAGTTTCCCCCGCTCCCGGGTCCGGACCAGATCGGCGAATGAGCTCTCAGTCACGACAGGAGCATAGGTGTCCGGACCCTAGTGTCTCGTCATCACGAAGCTACCGCCATAGCCCAACGCAGCGCGCTGGTAGGCCGTCCACCGACCTACAATCGAATCGGCGGTGAACCGACCCCTCAGATTCATCGGCTGTTTGGCGCCCGGGCCGATGATCAGGACGGCCGAATCGCCGACCACTCCCCCGACGATTTCGGGAATCCCTTGACCCCCCCGTCCTGGGCTCAGCTGTCCGAGCACCAAGTCATGAACCCCGACGTTGAGGGGGAGTCCCGGAAAATCCGGAACTTTTGTGCCGGCCCGATTGGCTAGGAGCGCTACCGTACCGCGAAACTCTCTCGACTCGGGTAGGCCCGGCCCGGGATCGACCTTGAGGACCAGACTCCAGTCGCCCTCGAGCAAAGCCGCCGCCTTCAGGTCGACCGCCGGGGCCGGCCCGCAACCGGCACCGAGCAGCGAGGCCACGGCGGTCAGAACCCAACGCGATGTCGCCATCTCCCCTCCTAGAATGTCACGGCCAGCGAGGTCACGAGCACGCCGTTGCCCTTGGCCAACCCGCCGACTCCGTCGCGGTCCGGGAAGATCCGGTCGGAACCGCCCAGCCCTCGCAACTCGGTCCGCCACAGGACCCGCTCGGCGGTCGCGACATCAACCCCGACTGACCCGCCCCACGCCTTGAAGCCCGCGGCTGTTCCCGTCGCGATGATCACCTGGTCCGGGTCGGAATAGCGTTCAACCCGCAAGGCCAGCCCGACTCGCGGCGCCACCTGGAAACGCCCGATCAAGGCGGCGCCGTACCAAGTGGAGTTTTCCCTGCCGGCGACTCCCTGTTGGACTCCGAGGTCGAACGTCGCGATCACCAACGATTTCGGGCTCGGCGTCAACCGGGCTGTTGCCCCTTGAAAGTACCTGGTTCGGCCGCCCTGACCGGTCGGAATCTCGTTCCCGATCAGGTTGTAGACGGACAGCGTGGTCTTGGACGACGCGGCATAGTCGAATCGCAGCCCGAGGGTCTTGGTGCCGTTGTTTTCCGAAATGATCTGCCACCCGTTCACGATGTTCACCTGGGCCGTGAGCTTGCTGGATGCGTTCCAGGTGAGCTTGGCCCCGGCCTGGTAGTACGGCGAGTAGTCGGCGTTCAGGGAGCGGGTGTAGGTCGGATTGTCGCGGGAAATCCACCCCTCCGACCCGACGTGCGACAAATAGATTCCGCCGTCGACCCAGACTTTGGTGCCGAGTTGCACGCCGACCACGGCTTCCTGAATGTGCCGGGCCAACGAGGGTCCGCTGATCGCCCCCTGGCTCGGCTCGCCGGCGTAATTCGACTGGACCGAGCTGCCCGCCTGGAGGGCCAGCCGGGCCCGGATGCCTCGCCCCTCGAGTTTCGCTTCGAGATGGGCCAGGTTCACATTGAATTCGTTGTGCCGCGCGGCCTGGGTGGTATAGGCCCGATCGAACGCCGCCGGGCGACCGAAATCGTAGGCATAGTAAGCATCCAGAACCCCCCCGAAAGACACCTTGACAGCCGTCGAGTCCTGGGCGGCGACAGCTCGGGGAACCAGAACGCCGACGATCGTAGCCCATCGAACGAAACGCATGGTGATGCTCCTTATTGGGCCCGGCGCGAGAACACGCTATCGAGCGCGATGTTGAGTAACAAGACGTTGACCCGGGGTTCGCCGAGGAGGCCGAATTGGCGGCCCTCGATGAACCGGCCGAGCACGTCACGGACCCGTTCGGATTCGACGCGACGGGCCTTGGCCACCCGGGCCACTTGGAGCTCCGCGTTGGCCGGCGAGATATGGGGGTCGAGCCCCGATGCCGACCGGGTGACCATGTCGGCCGGGAGCGGCCCGGTTGCCCCGTCGGCGGCCCGCACCTCCGCGACCGACCCCGCGATCAGGGTGTCGGCCAGCTTGAGATCGGTCGGCCCCTTGTTGGTGCCGGCGCTGGCGGTCGGGTCGTAGCCCGCGCCAGCTGCCGAAGGCCGCGGATGGAAATATTCGGGCCGGGTAAACGGCTGGCCGATCAGCGCACTGCCGACCACCTTGCCGTCGACCGACACCAGAGACCCGTTGGCCTGCCGCGGAAACAGTAACTGGGCCAGGCCGGTGACCACGCCGGGGTACGCGAGCCCGGTGATGACACAGAGGACGAGGGTGGCCACGATGGCCGGGCGAACTTGGTTCTTGAGCATGTTCATACCAGCCTCACGAGCACCAGCAAGACGTCGATCAGCTTGATCCCGATGAACGGAACCACCAGGCCGCCGACCCCATAGATCAGGAGATTGCGGCGGAGAATCACCCCAGCTCCCGCGGGGCGATACGTGACCCCGCGAAGGGCCAGTGGAATCAGCGCGATGATGATCAGGGCATTGAAGACCACGCTCGCCAGGATCGCCGACTGAGGCGAATGCAGGCCCATCACATTTAGTGTCTGCAGTTCAGGGAACGTGGCGACGAACATCGCCGGAATGATCGCGAAGTACTTGGCGACGTCGTTGGCGATCGAAAAGGTCGTGAGCGAACCCCGGGTCATCAGGAGCTGCTTCCCGATTTCCACCACCTCGATCAGCTTGGTCGGGTTCGAGTCGAGGTCGACCATGTTGCCGGCCTCTCGGGCCGCCTGGGTGCCGGTATTCATGGCCACTCCGACGTCGGCCTGCGCCAACGCCGGCGCGTCATTGGTACCGTCACCCGCCATCGCCACGAGCCGGCCGCCCTGCTGCTCCCGCCGGATCAGCGCCAGTTTGTCTTCCGGCTTCGCTTCGGCCAGGAAATCGTCCACGCCGGCTTCCTGGGCGATCGCGGCGGCGGTGAGCGGATTGTCGCCGGTGATCATCACGGTGCGGATCCCCATGGCCCGGAGCCGGTCGAACCGCTCCCGCATCCCGCCCTTCACGACGTCTTTGAGGTAGACCGCGCCCAGGACCCGGGTGCCGGTCTCCGATCGCTCGGCCACGACCAGTGGAGTCCCGCCCAGCCGGGCGATTCGCTCCACCACGCCGGCTAACTCGGCCGGCACCGTGCCACCGCCGTCTTTGACCCACCGGGACACCGTGTCGCCGGCCCCCTTCCGGAGTTGGATCTGGCCCATGTCGATGCCACTCATCCGGGTCGCGGCCGAAAACGGGACG
>JANNQX010000194.1:0-14404 GCA_031400975.1 Gemmatimonadota bacterium | reverse complement strand
GCACCATGAGCGCGATGGTTCCTGAGTCGATCCGCGAGTTGGCCGCGGGTTATGCGCTCGGCGCGCTGACCCCGGAGGAAACTCGCGCCTTTGAATCTGCCCTGAGCGAGTCGCCTGAGTTGGCGAACGAGGTGGCCGAGTATCGGGAAGTGAACGCGTTGTTGGCCCAGAGCACCGCGACCCAGCCTTCGGCTGGGGTCAAACAGCGACTGTTCGAGCAAATCGGTCGGAGTAAAGTGGTGCCGATTCGGGCGCCGCGATCGTGGCTCGCTCCGCTGCTCTCGGTCGGTTTGGCCGCCACGGCGGTATTGGCGGTCGGCCTCAATCGCCGAGTCCAAGCGCTCACGGACGCGGTGAACCAGCGCGATGTTCGGATCGCCGCGGCGGAGGAACAGCTGGCCAAGGGGAAACGAACGCTCAACACCCTGCTCACGGCGGAGTCCGACCTCACGGTCTTGCAACTGACGACGGCCGGGGCCGGAGCGCCAGGCATTCAATTCTTTTGGAACCGGCGTTCGAACATGGCGGTGCTCCACGCGTTCCGGTTGCCGCCGCCCCCGAAGGGCAAGGTGTATCAGTTGTGGCTCCTCCGGGGCGGCACACCGTACCCTTCCACCACGTTCAACTCGGGGAGCGACGGCCATGCGTTAGTGCAGGCGTTCAGTTTGCCCAGCGGCGGCGGGTTCGAGGCGGCCGCGGTGACGGTCGAACCCGAAGGCGGATCGACGACACCGACGATGCCGATCATCTTGATCGGGAAGGCCTGAGCTTCTCGGCACTCGGCACTCGGCACTCGGCGCTCGGCACTCGGCGCTCGGCGCTCGGCGCTCGGGTGGGGCTAGGGTAAGTCGCTGTTTTGCCTAGCCTTAGATGATCAAGATCTGCGCTTTCCCCCCTGCTGGCACGATACTATTCTTGTAGCCTGCGCTGCCCGACAAATCGGGCCCTTTCTTTGAGGAGATCCGTGTGGCGGCACCGCTGGTCCAATTGACCCGTTCTCCGGGAGTGCCCGGCACCTTGGCGACGGTTCCGTTTGAGCGGAAGCCGAGCTGGCTCAAGGTCAAGGCCCCGGGCGGCGGTAACTACGCTCGGCTCAAAACCCTGATGCGGGAACTCAACCTCCACACGGTGTGTGAAGAGGCCCGCTGCCCGAACATCGGCGAGTGCTGGGAGCATCAAGCCGCCACCTTCATGATCTTGGGTGACGTCTGCACCCGGAACTGCGCCTACTGCGCCGTGGCCCACGGAACGCCCCTGCCGTTCGATCCGATTGAACCGGTTCGCCTGGCCGAAGCGGTGGCCCAGATGGGTTTGCAGCACGTCGTGATCACCTCGGTCGACCGCGACGATCTCGAGAACGGCGGTGCTGAGGCGTTTGCCGGATGTATCACGGAGATTCGGAAGCGGCTGCCGGAAAGCTCGGTTGAGGTCTTGATTCCCGACTTCAAGGGATCCGAGCGGGCGCTCCAAATCGTGATGGATGCCCGTCCCGACATTCTGAACCACAATCTCGAAACAATCGACCGGCTTTATCGCCTGGCGCGGCCGGGCGGCCGCTATCAACGGGCCCTCGATCTCTTGGCGAACGCTCGCCGGATGGTCCCCGATGGTCTCACCAAATCGGGCATCATTCTCGGCATGGGCGAGGAATGGGATGAGCTTCTGGTGGCGATGCGCGACCTTCGTCGGTCCGACGTCAGCATTCTCACGCTGGGACAATACCTCCGGCCCTCGGCGAGTCACTTGCCGATCGCCCGCTATTACACGCCCGCTGAGTTTGCTGAGTTGAAGGACATCGGCCTCGCCATGGGCTTCGACCATGTCGAGTCAAGCCCGCTCACCCGGTCGAGCTACCACGCGTGGGAACAAGTGGATCACGCCAAAGCCACCAGAGGATCTCCATGACCACCACGGCACCCGCCGGCAAGACTCGGGCGGTGGACGCCGCCACCAAGGCGTTACACCGGGCCTACCTCCGGCAGATGCTCTTGATCCGCCGATTCGAAGAGAAGACCGGCGAGGCCTATTCGTTAGGCAAGATCGGCGGATTTTGTCACCTCTATATCGGCCAGGAGGCTGTGGCCGTCGGGGTCATGGCAGCGCTCCGCCCCGACGATCATGTCATCAGCGCCTACCGAGAACACGGCCATGCCCTGGCCCGCGGACTGACCCCGCGGGGGGTCATGGCCGAGCTCTACGGCAAGGCCACGGGGGTGTCCGGCGGCAAGGGCGGTTCCATGCACCTGTTCGACGCCGCCCACGGATTCTTGGGCGGCCACGGCATCGTGGGCAGCCACATTCCGCTCGCCGCCGGGGTTGCCTTTGCCCATAAGTACCGGGGTGGCGACCAGCTTTGCGTCTGCTTCTTCGGCGAAGCCGCCGTGAACATCGGCGCCTTCCACGAAACCCTGAACATGGCCTCGCTTTGGGGCTTGCCGGCCGTGTTCATCGTCGAGAACAACGGGTACGGCATGGGCACGGCCGTCGCTCGGGCGGCCGCGGTCACGAACCTGGCAACCCGGGGCGCCGCGTACGCGATGGCCACCGAACAGGTCGACGGACAAAACGTCCTGACCATGCGGGAGGCGATGGACCGGGCGGTGGCGCGAGCCCGGACCGAATCGAAGCCCACCTTCCTCGAGGTCAAGACCTACCGGTACGTCGGCCATTCGATGTCCGACGCTCCCCACGGCACCTACCGCTCGAAGGAAGAAGTCGACGAATATCGGGCCCGCGATCCGATCACGATTCTCGGCACCATCATGCGGGTCGGGGGCTATTGGAGCGACGCCGACCACCAGGCGCTCGAGACCGAGATCGAGGCCGAGGTCGAGGATGCCGTCACGTTCGCCGAGGACTCCCCGGATCCGGAACCCTCGAAGTTGTTCGAGGATGTCTACGCGCCGGAGACGAACTAACGATGGCTACCATGACCTACCGCGACGCCCTCAACCAGGCGCTCCGCGAGGAACTGGCCCGCGACGAGCGGGTGTTCTTGATGGGCGAAGAGGTCGCCGAGTACGACGGAGCCTACAAAGTGAGCCGAGGCCTGCTCAAGGAGTTCGGCCCCAAGCGCATCGTCGATACGCCGATCGCCGAGCTGGGTTTTTCCGGGATCGGCGTGGGTGCCGCCATGGTCGGGCTCCGGCCGGTGATCGAGATGATGACCTGGAACTTTGCGCTCTTGGCCATCGACCAGATCGTCAACTCCGCCGCCAAGATGCGGTATATGTCCGGCGGTCAAATCGGCGTTCCCATCGTGTTTCGCGGCCCGGGCGGCTCGGCCCTCCAGTTAGGCGCTCAGCACTCGCAGTCGTTCGAGAGTTGGTACGCCCATATTCCGGGCCTCAAGGTCGTCACCCCAGCCACCGCGGCCGATGCCAAGGGCCTCCTCAAAGCGGCGATCCGCGATGACAACCCCGTCGTCTTCATCGAAGGCGAAATGCTGTACAATCAAAAGGGTGAGGTTCCCGACGGCGATCACATCGTCCCGATCGGCAAGGCGGATGTGAAGCGAGTCGGGAAAGACGTCACCATCATCTGTCACTCGAAGACCGTGGGGCCGGCCCTCAAGGCCGCGGAAGCCCTGGCCACGGAGGGGATCGACGCCGAGGTGGTTGACCTTCGGACGATCCGGCCACTCGACACCGAGACGATTTTGGCGTCGGTGACCAAGACCAATCGGTGCGTCGTGGCCGAAGAGGGCTGGTACTTTGCCGGGGTCGGCGCGCAGGTGGTCGACACGATTCAGCGCGAAGCTTTTGATTCGCTCGACGCGCCGGTATGGCGGGTGACCGGGGCGGACGTCCCGATGCCGTACAACAAGCTGCTCGAGCGCGCCTCGAAGGTCGACGCGCAGAAGATCCAGGATGCCGCCAAGAAAGTGCTCTACGTCTAATGGCCACTAAAGTCGTGATGGAAGCGCTCTCCCCGACCATGGAAGAAGGCCGCCTGGTTGAGTGGAAGAAGCAGGCCGGCGACGTGGTGAAGGTCGGCGATGTTTTGGCTGAGGTCGAAACCGACAAAGCCGTCATGGAGCTGGTGGCCCGCGCCGGGGGCACCTTGCTCCAGCAGTCAGTGGCGGCCGGCGCCACGGTACCGGTTTCCCAACTCGTCGGCTGGATCGGCCAGCCCGGGGACGTATTGGACGGCGGTGTCGCCACGCCGGCCAAAACCTCGGCTCCCGCCGCGGCCCCAGTCGCCCCGACGCCGGCGCCAATTCAAGTGGCACCGGCACCGGTCGTTTCCGGCCGGGTCAAAGCGTCCCCGTTGGCCCGGAAGATGGCGGCCGAGAAGGGGGTCGACTTGAGCCGGCTGCCTGGTTCGGGACCGGAGGGCCGGGTGATTCGACGCGACGTCGAAGGCGCGTCGGCTACCCCGGCACCGAGGCAGGCCGTGGCCCAGAAGACGGGGCCGGCCTTTACCGATGTGCCGCTCACGATGATCCGGAAGACGATTGCCAAGAGATTGGCCCAGTCGATCGGCCCGATCCCGACTTTCTATCTCACCACTGAGATCGACATGGAGCGGGCGGCCGACCTCCGGGAGCAGTTCAAGACCCTCTACGGCGACACGGTCAAACTTTCGTTCAACGACTTGGTCGTCAAAGCCGTGAGCCTGGCCTTGGCCAAACACCCGGCGTGCAACGCCTGGTGGCAGGACGACAAGATCCGGTACTGGAACGAAGTCCACATCGGCATGGCGGTGGCCGTCGAGGATGGACTGATTACGCCGGTGATCCGAAACGCCGACCTGAAGGCGCTCCGAGATATCGGAGCCGAGGCCCGAGAATTGGCGGGCCGGGCGCGGAACCGGAAGCTCAAGCCCGAGGAGTACACCGGCGCCACCTTCTCGATCTCCAATCTTGGGATGTTCGACATCGAACATTTTACCGCCGTGATCAATCCACCCGAGGCCGGGATCCTCGCGGTCGGGTCGATAGCTCAGGTGCCTGCCGTGGTCAACGGGCAGGTGGTGCCGCGTCGGCGAATGCGGGTGACCATGTCATGCGACCATCGGGTCATTGACGGCGCGACCGGAGCGGAGTTCCTGAAGACCTTGAAGCTGCTGCTCGAAAACCCGGCCGGGTTGCAATCCTAACCTCAATCGTGAACTGAATGTCTACCTACGATCTCATTGTTCTCGGCGGCGGTCCCGCCGGATACGTCTGTGCCATTCGTGCCGCGCAGCTCGGCCTGTCGGTCGCCGTGGTCGAGAAGGACAAGCTCGGTGGGGTCTGCGTCAACATCGGCTGCATTCCGACCAAGGCGTTGCTCCACAGCGCCTATGTCGCCAACGTAGTGGCCCACGACGCCAAAGGACTTGGCGTCGAGATCGGGTCGGTCAAGCTTGACTACGGCGTGGCGATGAAGCGGTCCCGCCAAGTGTCGGACCAGAACTCTCGCGGGGTCGAGTTCTTGATGAAGAAGAACAAGGTCACCGTGATCAAGGGCACCGGAACACTGGTGGCCGGCAAGAAGGTCAAAGTTGGAGACGAGACCCATGTCGCCACCAAGGCCGTCGTGATCGCCACCGGATCGCGGGTCAAGGGAATTCCCCAAATCGGGCTCGAGATCAACAAAACCACGGTCATCAGCTCCGATGAAGCGCTGTTTCTCGACCGGGCACCCGCGTCGATCGCCGTGGTCGGGGCCGGAGCGGTCGGCTGCGAATTCGCCGACATCTTCAATGCGTTCGGCTCGAAAATCACTTTGATCGAAGCCATGCCGCGGATCATTCCGATCGAAGACGCCGAGTCATCTGACGCCTTGGCCAAGAGCTACAAGAAACGGGGCATTGCCGTCATGGCCGGAGCCAAGGTCTTGAAGGCCACGATCGGCGCCACCGGCGTGACCTTGGAACTCGACGTGGCCGGCAAGGCCGAGACGGTCGTGGCGGAAAAGGTCCTGATGGCGGCGGGCCGGGCGGTCAACACCGAAAACATGGGCTTCACGGAAGCCGGCGTCCAACTGACCGATCGCGGCTTCGTGAAGGTCAACCTGGCCACCCTCGAAACCACCGCCCCCGGGGTCTATTGCATCGGCGACGTGGCCGGGCCGCCGATGCTGGCGCATAAGGGCAGCCGGGAAGGCACCTTTGTCGCCGAGCTGATTGCCGGCCACAAACCGCACGCCATTAAGTACGACAATGTCCCGAGCGTCACCTACTGTCACCCCGAGGTGGCCAGCATCGGTCTCAACGAGGATCAGTGCAAGGAGCAGAAGCTCGACTATCAGGTCGGGCGGTTCCCGTTCAGCGCCAACGGCCGGGCCCGGGCCACCAACGACACCGAGGGCTTCGTCAAGATCATTCGAGGCAAGAAGTACGGCGAGATTCTCGGGGCCCACATTGTCGGCGGACATGCGTCCGAAATGATTCATGAGCTGGCCGTGGCCCGCGAGAACGAATACACGGTGGAAGAAGTCGATTTGGCGATCCACGCGCACCCAACCTTGTCCGAGGCTATTGCCGAGGCCGCACTCGACTCGATGGGCCGTGTCATCCACACCTAACACCGAGGGCGACTACGTCGGCCTGGCCTTCGGCGCCCTGGCGTTTTCGGCGTCGTTAGGCTTGGCGTTGAACGCCGCGGTTGGGTTTATGATCCGGACCCTCCAGGCCGGGGACCAAGCGGCCCAGCGCCTGGAGCTCGGAGCGCCGACCGCGGTGATCCTCTTTGCCGGAACGCTGGTGGCGTGTTTCGCGGCGGCTATTGCCACCTGGAGGCTGCTCGCACCGGTGCGTAACACGTTTCGGCAAGGGATGCTCGCCATGGTGAGTTTTTTCGCGAGCTTCGTACTCTCGGTGGCGACGATGCCGGTCGATCGGGCGTTCGGGCGGGTAGGCCTGGCCGTCCTCTTTCTCGGCTCAATGGGCCTGACCCTCCTCCTGGGCCGTAAAATCAGCCGAGCCTACCCGTCGTCGTGACCGCGCCGCCGGCAATTCGGGTGGTGGACCTCGGCCGCCGGCCTTACGCCGAGGTCCTCGGGCTCCAGCGGCGGCTCTGCCGGGAGCGGGTCGAGGGCCTCCGACAGGAAGATCTCCTCCTCCTAGTCGAACACGACCCCGTCATCACCCTCGGCCGAAGCACCAAACCGACCAGCCTTCCAATCTCCGCCGAAGACCTGACCCGGCGCGGCCTTCCGGTCTTCGAGGTCGAACGCGGTGGTGATGTCACGCTCCACGCACCGGGCCAGCTGGTCGGATATCCGATTTTCCACCTCCAGCACCACCGGCCCGACCTCCACTGGTATCTCCGGCAACTGGAGGAAGTGCTGATCGTCGGGCTCGGCGCCCTCGGGATTTCGGCCGACCGGAACCCCGGGCTCACCGGGGTTTGGACCGGCGGGCGCAAGATTGCCAGCATCGGGATCCACGTGAAGCAGTGGGTCACGTTCCATGGATTCGCGCTCAACGTCACCACGGCGCTCGATCTGTTCGACTTGATCGTCCCCTGCGGGATTCAGGGGGTTCGGATGACGAGCGTGGCCGGGGAGATCGGCGACCGTGACCACCTCGGCGCAGACGTCAGCGCCGCCGTGGTTGCCGCTTGTGGGGCGGTTTTCGACCGGGCGATTGCGCTGGGCTCAGAAGCCGATCTCCTCTCAAGCATCGCGGCTCCCACCCCGCTTCTGGGAGCGGCCGGGCCACGCAACTAGCGCAGGTATTATCTTCCGCCCCATGGTGGAGCCGCAGGATGTTACCCAGCTGAACGCGGTCGCCGACGACCGGGTCCGGGACATTCTCAAGGCCGCCGGGAGTTGGGGCAAAGAGGCGCCGCCGGCGCTGGCCTCGGCGATTCGGGCGGTGTGCGTTCGGCTGGCCGAAATGGTGGCCGATCAGCGCCACTACTTGGCCCCACTCCCTGAGCCTCAGGAGTCGGCCCGCAACACCATGCTCGGCTTGGTTGCCGAACGGCTCCGGACCGAGCCGGTGACGACCGGCATTGAACCACTGCTGGCGGAGCTGAGCGAGCTCGAGCTCCGGGCCACGGCGTCCTGGTCGTTGGTGGCCGGCGCCCAGACCGAGTGGATCGCGACGGCGATTCGATTCCTGGATAAACAAGCGGCTGCCCTCCCCAAGGGAGAACAGCCGGGTGACTACTGGGCCGATGATGTCGTGGCCGGCATCATTGTCTCGGTCCGGGCGCTGATCGGGGTCGACGAACTGCAAGCCCGGACCGAGGCCCGCTACTCCGGCAGCCACAAGCGAGTCGTGCCTGAGGTGCCGCCACCGTCTTGATCAGGGCACCGTTTCAGCCAGCATTTCGTAGAACCGCCCGAACACCGCAATGCCCTCCCACAACTGATGCAGGTCGAGCTTCTCGTTCGGCGAGTGGAGTCCGTCATCGGGCAAACCGATGCCGGTCAGGATGACCGGGGCGCCGGCCTTGGCGAACTGCGTTACCACGGGAATCGACCCGCCCGCCCGCACCGGCACCGTTCCGCGACCGACCACCTCGGCAAACGCCGCGTCCAGCGTCTTGAAAGCCGGATGGTCGACATCAACCTCGACCGGATCGCCGCCGTGAAGAATCTTGACTTCGACGTCGGCCCACTCTGGGGCCAGCTTCGCCACCGCCTTGGTCAGCCACTTGGCCACTTTCTCGAACGTTAGGCCGGGCACCAGTCGCAGGCTGATCTTCGCCATCGCCGCCGCGGGGATGACCGTCTTGGCTCCCTCGCCGGTGAATCCGCCGCGAATCCCGTGGATTTCGAAGGTCGGGAGGGCCCAGATCCGTTCGAGCACCGAGGCTTTCTGGATCCCGGTCAGCGCTTTGCCGGTTACTTCCTCAGTCAGGAACTTGGCTTCGTCGAACGGCAGCTGGTTCCAGATCTTCAGTTCGCGCTTCGACGGCGGCTTGACGGATTTGTAGAGCTTCGGGATATTGATCTTGCCCGAAGGGCTCTTGAGATCGGACAGGAGCCGGGCCAGAGTTTCCATCGCGTTAGGCGCGGCTCCGCCGTAGCTTCCCGAGTGGAGGTCGCGCTGGGTCGTCCGAACATGGATTTCGGCATAGCAGAGACCCCGGAGGGCCGTGTACACCGCCGGCCACCCAACTTCGAAGTAAGACATGTCACAGATCAGGACCGCGTCAGCCTTGGCGCGGTCGGGCTCGGCGGCCAGCAGGTCGTTGATGACATGGCCGCCGTTTTCCTCTTCGCCCTCGATCAGGAATCGGATATTGATCGGCGGTTTGCCGCCCTTGAGGACCGCCTCGTAGGCCTTCATGAGGCAGTAGACCTGGCCTTTGTCGTCCGCGGCGCCCCTGGCGTACATCCGCCCATCGCGGATCGTCGGCTCGAAGGGGGGCGTATTCCATTCATGGATCGGATCGACCGGCTGGACGTCGTAGTGGCCGTACACCAGCAACGTTGGAGCGCCAGGAACTTTGGGTCCCTCGGCCCAGACGACCGGGTGCCCGTCGCCGTCGAGTAGTTGGACCACCGGGCAGCCCATGCGTTTGAACTGATCGACCAGCCAGCCGGCGGCCCGGCGGCAGTCAGGAGCATGGTTCGGAAGGGCACTAATGCTCGGAATCGAGAGGAACTCGACCAATTCCTTCAGCATCCGTTCGCGTTCGCGGGCAACAAAGTTGGCGTCCATTGCGTGATACTAGCATTCCCTCGCCGGTTTCGCCACCTAGCCGTTACAGAGGCTTCACCTCATAGTTGACGACGCCACAACGCCGTCATTTCGCCCTCAGGGTCGCTCGGTTGGCGAGCGAGGCCCGGGGCCCGGCAGCGGGGGCCAGGCGCCCCCCGCCGCTTCGGCCTCGAGCAGCGCCTCAGCGGAATCGTACCGGTATATGACCGGCGCCTGGTTTTGGAAGAGCCCGCCGGTGTCGGCGGTCGGGCCATAGGTCGAGTACAACGGCCGGTCAAGAAGCCTGAGGTACACGGTGAGTTGGGCCCGATGGTGGGCCGAATGCACCAACCGCCGGGTCAGCACCCACGCGTGAGTCCTGGGCACGGCGAAGAACCTCGTCTCCTGCCCGAACCATTCGGGCTCTTTCGAATCGAGGGCCGCCCGCCGCAACCGTGAGACCTCGTCGTAGTGCCGGAGGAATGAAAGCCGGTCCTCGGTCGGCGGCAATTCCGGCCGGCCGACGTCGATCCCCAGCATCCGAATCAACCAGCCGTGCTCCGAGACGCACTGGTGCACCATGTGCTCCAGCGGCGTTCGGGCCAGCGGCGCCGGCCGGAACCCCAGTTCGTCGTCCCGAAACTCGGCCCAGACCGAGAGGGTCTTGAGCCGTTCGGTCTCATAGCTTTCGGCAAAGAAACTGAATGGATGCGGCATGATAACCTCTAGAGTATTTTACAGCCCATGCATCCGGATGAACATGCCTCCCGCAACCCCGACTTCCTGTGGCGTAATCCCGACCCCAAACCAAGCTACGACGTCATCATCGTCGGCGGCGGACTCCACGGCCTGTCGACCGCCTACTACCTAGCCCGAAACCACGGGATCACCAACGTCGCGGTGGTCGAGCGGGCCTGGCTCGGCAACGGGAACGCCGTCCGGAATACGACGGTGGTTCGCTCCAACTACTTGCGGGACGAAAGCGCCGCCCTGTACGAGCATTGCCTCAAACTGTGGGAGACATGGGCCGAGGCCTTGGACTACGACCTGTTGTTCGATCAGCGCGGGGTCTTGAACCTGTGTCATAGTCAGTCCAATCTGCACTCGGGCCAACGGAATACCTTCGCGAATCTCCTGAATGGGATCGACGCCGAAATGCTCGATGCCCAGTCGGTGAAGGAATTCTGTCCCATCGTCAATATCTCCCCTGATGTCCGGTACCCGGTCATCGGCGGGACCTTGCAGCGGCGGGGCGGGATTGCCCGCCACGATGCGGTGGTGTTCGGGCTGGCCCGGGCCGCCAACCGGCTCGGTGTCGATCTGATCCAGAATTGTGAAGTAACTGGGTTCGAGAAAACCGGCGACCGGGTCACCGGCGTCGTGACAACCCGGGGCCGAATCGGCGCCAATCGGATCGGTCTGGTTGGGGCCGGGCGCTCTCCCCTGTTGGCCACCATGGCTGGGTTTGAGCTTCCGATCCAAAGCTCGCCCCTCCAGGCCCTGGTGTCGGATATCGTCGAGCCGGTGCTCAACTGCGTGGTGATGTCGGGCACGGTGCACGTCTACGTGAGCCAGGCCCACAAAGGCGAGTTGGTGATGGGCGCGGGCCGCGACCCCTATACCTCGTACGCCCAACGAGGCTCCTTTCATGTCATCGAAGACCAGATGGCCGCCGCCCTCGAGCTGTTTCCAATCTTCAGCCGGATTCACATGCTTCGAACCTGGGCCGGGATCGTCGATGTGGCGCCCGACGCCTCACCGATTCTCGGCCTGACGCCGATTCGAGACCTCTTTGTCAACTGCGGCTGGGGCACCGGCGGCTTCAAGGCCACCCCGGGGTCCGGCTGGGTGTTTGCCGACACGATCGCCAACGGAGCCCCGCATCCGCTCGCGGCTCCGTTTTCCTTGACTCGGTTCGAAACCGGGGCGCTTATCGACGAACACGGCGCGGCCGCCGTGGCGCATTAGGAGTCCGACGATGCTTCAGATCCGTTGCCCCTGGTGCGGCCCGCGAGAGGAGCAGGAGTTCCACTACGGCGGCGAGGCCCATATTCAGTACCCGGGTGCCGACGCCGACGACGCCGCCTGGGCCAAGTTTCTCTTCTATCGGAACAACCCGGCCGGCGCGTTCGCGGAACGGTGGACCCACGTCGCCGGGTGCCGGCGTTGGTTTCACGTCGTCCGCGACACCATGACGAGCGAGATCCGCGGGTCCTACCGTACCACCGAGAGGCCGGAGGACGCCCGATGAAGCGGCTTCCAACCGGCGGACTGATCGACCGAACCAGGTTGCTGTCCTTCTCGTGGAACGGCCATCCACTCACCGCGCACCCTGGTGACACGCTAGCTTCGGCGCTCTTGGCCAACGGGATTGCCGTGGTCGGTTCGAGCGTCTCGCTCAACCGCCCGCGCGGCGTGATGAGCGCCGGCGCCGAAGAGGCTCACGCCTTTGCCCAAATCGGCGAAGGCGGCGCCACCGAGCCCTTGGCGCGGGCCACGTCAGTCGAGGTATTCGAAGGTATGGTGGCGCGGGGGCTGTCGACCAAGGGGATCATCCAAGCGGGCGATGATCCGAGCCGGCCCGATCGGCGGACCGGCCATTGCGATGTCCTTATAGTTGGTGGCGGTCCGGCCGGCCTGGTCGCCGCGACCGTTGCCGCTCTGGCAGGGGCCCGGGTCATCTTGGCCGAACAGCGGGCCGAGTTAGGCGGAGCGCTTCGTGGTAACGTCGAGCTGATCGACGGCCAGCCGGCCGGGGCCTGGATCGCGGCGACCGAGGCGGCGCTGGCCGCCAACCCCGAAGTCAGGATTCTTCGGCGGACCACCGCTGTGGTCGCGCTCGACCAGAACGGGATGATGCTGGTGGAACGCCGGGCGAGCCGGAGACTGTGGCAGGTTCGAGCGCAGCAGATCGTCCTGGCGACCGGCGCGCTGGAACGGCCGCTGGTGTTCCAGGACAACGACCGACCCGGCATCATGCTCGCCGCCGCGGTGCGGCGATATCTCCATCAGTTTGCCTTGGTGCCGGAGCGCACGGTGGTCTTCACGACCAACGACGATGCCTACCGGACCGCCATCGATCTGGTCGACGGCGGCCACGGGGTGGGGGCTATCATAGACCCGCGCCCAGCGCCTAACGGCGCCCTCGCGGTGCGGGCCCGGGCCCAGGGCATTCCCATCATCGCCGGCTCGGCGGTGGCCGGTACCGAGGCCGACGATCGCGGGGTGCTTCGGGCGGTCATGGTGACCCCGATCGGCGGCGGCGAGATCCGACGGATCGAGTGCGAGGTGCTGGCGGTTTCCGGCGGCTTCGACCCCGCCCTCGACCTCCATCACCAGCGCCGCGGCGGTACAGCCTGGGATGAGGCCCTTGCGGCGTTCGTCCCGACCGGGCCGGTTCCGGGGTACCAAGTCGCCGGGGCGGCTGCCGGTTCCTACGGACTCGCCGACTGTCTCCGGGCCGGCCGGGTAGCAGGCGCCGCCGCCGCGACGGCGGCCGGGTTTGCACCCGCCGAGGCGCGAACGCCGTCCGCGGCGGATTATCCGACTGAGGCCCCGGCGCCGATCTGGGAGATTCCCGCGCCCGACGGCGACGAGAGTCGTTCCTTCGTCGACCTCCACCGCGACGCCACGGTGGCCGGCGTGAACCGGGCTATGACGGCCGGGATTCGCTCGGTGGAGCACGTCAAGCGCTATACCTTGATCGGTACGGGAGTTGAGCAAGGCCGAACCTCGAAGGTGAACGCCGGCCGGTTGGCGGCGCGCTTTCAGGACGGCGCCGTTGGAACCTCGAGCGCTCGGCCGCCGGTTGAGCCGATTGCCTATTCGGTCCTGGCCGGCCGGGCCCGGGGGGCTATGTTCGAACCGGTCCGGACGACGCCGGTCCACCCGGCCCACGTGGCGGCGGGTGCGGTCTTTGAGAACGTCGGACAGTGGAAACGACCCCGGTACTATCCCCGGGCCGGCGAATCGATGGCCGAGGCGGTGAGCCGGGAGTGCCGGGCCGCCCGCCAAACCGTGGCCATGATGGACGCATCGACGTTAGGCAAGATCGACGTCCAAGGCCCCGACGCGGCTGAGTTCCTCGAGCGTCTCTACATCAACAAGATCGCCAACTTGAAGCCGGGCCGGGCTCGGTACAGTGCCATGTGCCGGCTCGATGGGATCTTGTTCGACGACGGGGTCATCATGCGCCTGGCCGACGATCGGTTCTTTGTGACCACCTCGACCAGTCACGCGGGCCCGGTCATGGAGTGGATGGAGGAGTGGCTCCAGACGGAATGGCCGGAGCTCAAAGTGTGGCTCACCTCGATCACGGAACAATGGGTTACCCTGGCGCTGGTCGGCCCCTTGGCGCGGACGGTGCTCGGCGCCGCCGGGACCGATCTCGACCTCTCGGCGGCCGCCTTCCCTTTCATGACGGTGAAGTCCGGGATGGTGGCGAACTTCGAGGCCCAGGTAGCCCGGGTCAGCTTCTCCGGCGAGCTTGCCTTCGAAATCAGCGTCCCAGGCTATCAGGGCGAGGCACTCTGGAACACCCTGATGACCGCCGGATCCCGGCACGGAATCACGCCCTATGGACTCGAAGCGCTGAGCGTGCTCCGGGCCGAGAAGGGGTTCATCATCGTGGGCCAAGATACCGATGCCAGTACGACACCGCCCGACGCCGGACTGGGCTGGATGATGACGAAGGAGCGAGATTTCCTTGGCAAGCGCTCGCTCCGACGGCCGGCCATGGCCGCACCGGGCCGCCCGCAGTTGTTGGGCTTCCTCCCGACCGATCCGGCCACCGTGCTGCTCGAAGGGGCCCAGCTGGTGG
>JANNQX010000193.1:0-12011 GCA_031400975.1 Gemmatimonadota bacterium | reverse complement strand
TCGATCGGTACTATCGGCGCCGGCCGGTCAACGCGACGTTCATCGGAATCCACGACTACGACGGAGCCCTCCCGGACTATTCCGAGAACGGCGCCGGCGACACCCTGGCCGAGATGCGGGCTTTGCTCGAGAACGTGGATGGCGCCTCGGTGGATCATCGCCTTGCGGCCGGCTATCTCCGGATTCAGATCGCCGAGTTCCAGTCCACCCACTTTCATCGCGGCAACCCGAGCCTCTACACCGGCGAGGCGGTGTTCGGCCTGATGTCGCTCTTCCTGACCGACTTTGCCCCGCTGCCTAACCGGATCGAGTCGGCCGCCGCTCGACTGGCGAGCATTCCGGCGCTTCTCAACCAAGCGCAAACCAACGTTCGGGAGGCGCCGATTGGCTGGACCGAGCGGGCTCTCAAGGAATGCGATGGTCTGGCGGCGTTTCTAACCGATGGGATGGCCCGGCTCCCGATCCCCGCCCCGGCCACGCTCGCCGGCCCCGCGGCGGTCGCCCTGGCCGCGGTCGCGGAGTATCGGCACTACCTCGACACCGAGCTTCGCCATCGGCCGCGAACCGACTGTGCGGCCGGGGCGGAGGCGCTGGATTTGAACCTCCGCGAAGGCCACTGCCTCGATCTGACGGCCAATGAGCTGGCGGCGTACGCCGAGTCGGAATTGGCCAGCGCCCGCGCCGAGCTGGCCCGAGTCGGACCGCCTCCACCCGAACCGCCGGCCACTCGGGCCCGCTATCAGGAGCTCTGGGATGAAGTCCGGGCCCGGTCCGACGTCCACCAACTGCTCACCTGGCCGGAGTTTCCGATTCGCTATGTCGATCGCCCCGACTGGGCCAGGGCGGCGGCTCCGGATCTCTACTTCCTGTTCTACCGGTCGCCGGCGGCATTCAACCGGCCGGCGGTGCATGAGTACCTAGTACCGCCGGACCTTCCGAGCGAGAGTGCGATCAAGTTGAATCACGTGGTCCACCATGGCGGGATCGGCCACCACGTCCAGAATTGGCATGCCGCGAGGGCCTCGTCCCTGATCGGCCGAATGGCGGCGGTTGACTGTGCCTCGCGGATCGCGATGCTCTGCGGTGGCACCATGGCCGAGGGCTGGGCCTGCTACGCCACGGACCTGATGGGTGAGATTGGGTTCCTGACGGCGGCTGAGCAGTACGACGAGTTGGCGACCCGGTGCCGGATGTGCGCCCGCGCGGTGGTCGACGTCCGGCTCCATCAAGGCCAGTTCACCCTCGCCGAGGCAGCCGAGTATTATCAACGCGAGGCCGGGATGGCGGCCGCCGCCGCGATGGGCGAAGCGGTCAAGAACAGCATGTTCCCCGGCGGGGCCGTGATGTACCTCACGGGTCGGGACGAGATCCACGAGTTGCGGCGGGCCCTGGCGGCTCGCTCGGGACCGGCCTTCGACCTCCGGGCATTCCACGACCAGTTTCTGTCCTACGGTTCGATTCCTGTTTCCTTGATTGCCACCGACATGATGCAGCGAGCCCATGCCGCTCAGTAGCGAGACCCTGTTGTTCGGCCGCGACCTGACCACCGCCCTCCTCGGCGTTGACGGGTATTATCGCCGGGAAAGCGGGGACGAGGACGGACTTGCCGTCGTCAATCTCGACCTGTCCGGCGAGTTCAAACCGGAGCCGTTTGCCTCGTACGAAGAGGCCCGCCGCAGCGTCGCCGACCTGCGCGGCCGGGCGGCCGGCCTCCCTGAGCCCGATCGTCGCCGCTACTACGATCAAGTGTGCCACTCGACCCTCGCCTTCATTGCCTGGCGGCATTCGGGACTTCCCTTCACCGCCCAACTCGCCGATTTCGTCCAGGTTCCGGCCGGGCCCGCCTCCGAGGCCGAGCTCGACCAGCTTCGAGCCGAGATGCGGGCCCTCCTCGCGCGGCTGGGCTACGCCGGCGATCTCGCCGCCCAGTCCATGGCGTGGGAAGCGCGTCATCGAGTACCCGCGGCCGAGGTGCCCGCGGTGTTGACCGAGTACCTGTCGGCGGCCTGGGATCGAACCGAAGCCCGACTCTTGAAGATTCCGGCCCCCAAATCCGACGGCATGAAGATCACCGCGGTGTCGGGCGTGGCGTTCAACGCCCGGTGCAACTATCTGAAGCGCCAAGTCGAGATCAATACCGATCCGATCCTGACCCGGCCCGGGCTCAAACATTTAGCGGTCCACGAGGGGTACCCGGGCCACTACGTCCAGTTCACCCTCCGCCGCGAAGGGTATTTGAATGGCTCCGCCCCGGCCGACGGCCTCTTGTCGGTGGTGAATACCGCCAGCTCCTCGGTGTTCGAAGGGATCGCGGACCACGGCCTCGCGATGCTCGACTGGATCGAGAACGACGACGACCGGCTCCAAGCGCTGATGACCCGCTACCGGTCCGGGATCGGAACCCAGGCGGCCTGGCGGCTCCATGCGTTAGGCGAGTCCACCGTCCAGGTGTCCGATTGGCTCCGCGGCGCGGCATTGACCGGCGGCGAGGGGTGGGTCGCCAACCGGATGCGGTTCATCGAGGCGCCGGCTCGCGCCGTGCTGATCTGGACGTATTGGTGGGGCGAACCCGCGGTGGCGGCGGCGTGGAATCGGGTACCGCCCGAGCGTCGGGCGGAATTCCTGACCTTCCTCTACGAACGGATGCACTCGAATGCCTCCGTTGGGATGTTCCAATGAGCCGACTGGTGGACGGCCTGGTCATTGCGGGCCTGATCGCGGGATGCGGCGGCGGCTCCGAGCCGAAACCGGCCGACAAGAAGATCCTCCGGGTGGCCTACGAGCGGGAAATCGACCTCCTCAACCCGTTCACCAGTCAGAACCTGGTCGACATTAGCTTCAGCATGATCGAAGGCCTCGTCACCACTGACGAGCACAACCGTTTCGTCCCCGTCCTGGCCAAAACCATTCCGACCAAAGACAACGGGCTGGTCGTCGGCCATCGGGACGGCACCCTCGAGATGACATGGCCGCTCCAAGCCCAGGTGTTGTGGCACGACGGGCAGCCGTTCACCAGCAAGGATGTGTGCTTCACTTGGAAGTTCGTCACCAACCCCGCCTCCGAGACCTACAACCGCGAACAGTACCTTGGTATCAAAGACTGCCGGGCCCCGAATGACACCACGGTGGTGTTCCGTTGGGACGGCGAGTACGCCTACTACGACGGGCTGTTCGAAGCGATCCTTCCCGAGCATATCCTGGGCGGGATGACCGCCGAGGAGATCGTCAAGTTCGAACCCTATAATCGAGGCTCGAAAACGATCGGGACGGGGCCGTTTAAGTTCGCGGAATGGAAAGCGGGCGAGTACATCCGGGTGGTCCGCAACGACGGCTACTGGCGGGGCAAGGAATACCCGAAGATCGACGAAATCGTGTGGGCGTTCATTCCCGACGCCAACACTCGGCTCAACGCGCTCAAGTCCGGGCAATATCACTTTGGCCGGATCCTCCCGATTCAGGTCAAAGACGTGGCTGCCTTGCCGGGTTACCAGTCGTATTTGATCCCCTCGAATTCGGTGATGCACCTCGACCTGTCGGTCAAGACGCCCAATGGCCGGGCACTCTTTGGCGACCCCCTGGTTCGGCGGGCCATCTTTCAGATCATCGACAAAAAGGCGATCGCCGATCAATTGATGGAAGGCACTGTCCCCCTGGCCAACAGTCCCATCAATACCACCAGCCGGTTCCACAATCCGGCCGTCCCGGTCCACCCGGTCGATCCCGATGGGGCCAAGCGACTCCTCGACCAGGCGGGGTGGATCGTCGGCGCGGACGGGGTTCGGGCCAAAGGCGGCACTCGGTTTTCGTTTACGATCCTGAACCGGGCCGGAGCGACCGACCGGATCGCGGTCGCGCAGGTCATCCAAGCCGAGCTCAAGGCCATCGGGGTCGAAGTAACCTTCGAGACCCTGGAAAGCGCGGCGTGGACCGAGCGGTGGCGGAGCAGCCGCTGGGAGGCGGTGGTCAGTGCTTGGTTTCTTCCGGCCGACCCGAGCCTGACCGGGCTCTATGCCTGTGACGGCGCCAACAACATGACGGGCTTCTGTGACCCGGCCCTCGATCCCTTGCTGAAGCGGTCGGACCGGACCCTGTCGTTCGCCGATCGAAAACGAGACCTCGACTCCGTCCAGGTCTACCTGGCCACCTCGGCCCGGACCCTGCCGCTCTACTACAACGTGATCCCGGAGTTGGTGAGCACGAAGGTCGGCAACTACCGGGGAAGCGGCACCAATTTCGGGAGCTTCTGGAATCTCTACGACTGGACCCTCGCTCCCTGATGCCGGCGTACCTCCGCCGCCGGTTGCTCCAGCTGATCCCGCTCTTGTTCGGGGTCTCGATCGTCATCTTCGGGGTGATTCAGGCCGCTCCGGGCGGGCCTGAGGGAAGTTTGCTGGCCGCGGGTAAGTTCGTCGACCCCGCGGTGATCGAGAGCTACCGCCGGCGTCTGGGTGTGGATCAGCCGGTCTACGTCCAGTACGCGAACTGGCTCAGCGCCACGCTCCGGGGCGATCTCGGTACCAGTTTTTCGACCAGCCGTCCAGTCGGGGCCCTGATTGCCGAGCGCCTGCCGGCCACCCTCGAGCTGATGGCCGTGGCCTTCGTCTTCGCGGCCTTGGTCGCGCTTCCGTTAGGCCTGGTCAGTTCGCGGCGCCCGGGCGGCTGGTTCGACACCCTCGGCACCGGCACGTCCTTTCTGGGGCTGGCGATGCCGGTCTTCTGGTTTGGATTGATTCTCCAGCTGATCTTTTCCGTGAAACTCGGATGGCTCCCCGTGGCCGGCACCGGAACTATCGGCGCCGGCTCCCTCGGCGATCATCTCAAGCATCTGATTCTCCCGGGTTTCGTGCTGGCCACCCGATACATCGCCGGGTGGTCCCGGTACTTTCGCTCCACCCTCCTCGGGCTCCGCGGAGCGCCGTTCGTTCGGACGGCACGCGCCAAGGGGATTCCGGAGCGCGAGGTCGAGCGGCGCCATACGGTTCGGAACGGGCTGATCCCGGTCCTTTCCATCATGGCGTTGAACCTGGCCGACTTGTTCTCGGGGGCGGTCATCACCGAAACGGTCTTTGCCTGGCCCGGCATCGGCCGGCTCTTCGTCCAGGCGATGTTCGCCCGCGACTACCCCCTGCTGATGGGGATTCTCTTGATGGGTGCCGCGACGGTCATTCTGTTCAACCTCGTCGCCGATTTGTTGTACGGGCTTCTCGATCCTCGGATCCGGTATGAATAGGAACCGAACCATGGCGGCGGGGCTGGTCTTCGGGGTGATCGCGGTCGGATGCCTCGCGGCGCCCCGTCTCGCGCCGTATGCCGCCGACGCGATCGATCTTGCCCATCTCAGGGAGGCTCCCAGCGCGGCCAACTGGATGGGGACTGATGACTTGGGCCGCGACGTCTGGTCACGGATGCTGTTCGGGGGCCGGATCTCGATCCTGATCGGCCTGGTCGCGGCCCTTCTCGGGACCGTGATCGGCGCCCTGGTCGGCGCGGCCGCGGGCTTTTATGGCAAGGGCGTCGACAACACCCTCATGCGCCTGACCGACGTCGCCTACGCGATTCCGTCGTTGCCGCTCTTGATCGTGCTCTCGGCCTTTTTCAATGCCGCGGCGGCTTCGATGGTCTTGATCATTGCCGGCCTCAGTTGGATGGCCACCGCCCGGGTGGTTCGGGCCGAGGTCCTCACGGTCAAGGAGATGCCGTTCCTCGAGGCCGCACGTTGCCTCGGCGCGTCGAACCTCCGGATGATTGCCCGCCATGTCCTGCCCCATGCGGCCGGCTCCTTGATCGTCGGAGCCACCCTCGGGGTGGGCAATGCCATCATGGTCGAGTCGTCCCTCAGTTTCTTGGGGCTCGGGGTCCAACCCCCGACCCCCACCTGGGGCAACATGCTGATGGACGCCCAGGCCACCATGGCGTCGAAGCCCTGGCTTACGATTTTCCCCGGAACAGCGATTTTAGTCGTAATATTAGCGGTCAACTTCCTGGGAGACGGTCTCCGGACCCTGGAAACCCGGACCGGCTCCCGTTCGTAACGTCTAAGAGTGTCTTCGATGTCCGCACTCCCGAGAAAATGGCCTTAATGACGACCCCCAATACCCGCGAACAACCGACCCTGCTCGGCCGGCTGATCGACACCAAGCCGGGCGAGCTCGCCCCAGTCCTTTGGGCCGCCGCCTATTTCTTCTGCATCCTGGCGAGCTATTTCATCCTCCGTCCGATTCGAGATGAAGCCGGGGTCGCCGGAGGCATTCGGAACCTCCCGTGGCTCTTCACCGGAACGATGATCGCGATGTTGGTGGTGAGCCCGTCCTTTGCCGCCCTCGTTGCGAAGCTCCCGCGGAAGAAGTTCATCCCGATCGCGTATCGATTCTTCCTGGTGAACTTGCTGGTATTCTACGGCCTGTTCACCATGCTGCCGGCATCCGAGCAGGTTTGGGTCGGCCGGGCGTTCTATATCTGGACCAGCGTTTTCAATCTGTTCGTGGTCTCGGTGTTCTGGGGCTTCATGGCCGACGTGTTTCGCTCCGAACAGGGGAAGCGACTCTTCGGCTTCATCGGGGTCGGCGGAACCCTCGGCAGTATTGTCGGGGCGGCCCTTACCGCTTCGCTGGTCAAGGTCGTGGGCACCGCCGCCTTATTGCTGATCTCAGCGGCCCTGCTCGAACTCGGAGTCCAGTGCGTCCGCCGGTTGTCCGGGTTGCTCCGCGATGGCGGCGAGGGGCGGGCCGCGGTGCCCGAGGAGGCTCCGATCGGCGGCGGCATCTGGGCCGGCGTCGGCCATGTGTTCAACTCCCCCTACTTGCTCGGGATCTGCGGCTACATGCTGCTGTACACGATTGGTTCGACCTTTCTCTACTTCCAGCAGGCTCACATCGTCGAGGGCGCCTACCAAGACCGGAGCGCCCGAACCGCATTGTTCGCTCAGATCGACTTGGCGGTCAACATCCTGACTGTGCTCGTCCAAGCGTTGTTGACCGGCCGCCTGATGAAACGACTCGGCATCGCGGCTATGCTGACCATCGTCCCGGCAATATCGGTGGCCGGATTTCTCGGGGTGGCGCTGGTCCCAACGGTCGCGGTGCTGATCGGGTTCCTGGTCTTACGGCGGGCCGGTAACTTCGCGGTGGCCCGGCCTTCTCGTGAGGTGTTGTACACCGTGGTGAGCCGGGAGGATAAGTACAAGGCCAAGTCCTTCATCGACACCTTCGTGTACCGATTCGGCGATCAGCTCGGCGCCTGGGGCGATCGGTTGCTGGCGTCGTTCGGATTGGGAATGGCTGGCGTGGCCATGGTGGCAGCCCCGTTGGCAGGACTCTGGCTCCTGGTCGGCCTCTGGCTTGGGCGCAGGCAAGTGGCGATGGCGGCAACCCGATCCTAGGGTTGCCGGATCACACCTAGTCCCGCCGGAGCGCCACCACCAGATCGACTCGCGACGCCCGCCAGGCCGGCACCGCTGCCGCCGCGAGTCCGACCGTCACCAGCACGGCCACCGCCACGGCCACCGACAACGGATCCCGCTGCGACACGCCAACGACCAGGCTTTCGATCGCGCGAAGAGCCACCGCCGTAATCCCGAGCCCCACGACCACGCCCCCGACGACCAATCGCATCGAGTCGTTGATCACCAGCCACCGGATTTGGGTCGGCGCCGCGCCTAACGCGAGTCGCACGCCAAGCTCGTTGCTCCGCTGCGACACGGCATAGGCCATGACGCCATAGAGGCCGATCGCGGCGAGCAGCGCCGCCAAAATCCCAAAGAGGCCGGTGACCCGGGACACCATCACGTCCTGCCGGACACCCCGTTCCAACAGGGTTTCCACCGACACGATCTCACGAACCGGCAAGCCCGGCTCGCCGGCCGCCAAAGCCTGGCGGACTGCTTCCGCCACGGCGCCGGTACGATTCTTTGCCCGGATCATGATGTTGTAAATGAACGAGCCTTCCTCCTGCTCGAGACTGACGAGCAGCATCGGGGCCGGCTGCTCCTTCAAGTCGTTCGGCCTTAGGTCTTCCACGATCCCGATGACCTCAAAGATCGGGTTCGCGTCGAAGCCGAAGCGTAGCCCCACCGCATCTTCGGTGTCGAAGAACCGACGGGCCATCGACTGGGAAATGATCGCAACCCGGGGCGCCTTGGGGCCATCGGTGACATTGAACGTTCGGCCCTTGAGCAGACGGATCCCGGTCGTCTCGATGAATCCGACCGACACCTCGTTCACCTGGGCATCGGCGTCCCAACCCGGGGGGCGGACCTTGCCCGGGACCTCGATTGAGCTGCGGCGAATCGCGTTGCCGGCCAACCCCATCGACGACACCGCCGCGGACGAAACACCCGGCACGGCCACCACGAGGTCTTGAATCCGGCGATAGAGGCCGGGAAGGTCCTCCGGCCGGTACCCTGCCCCGCGGGTGTCGATCCGAGCCGAAAACACTTGGACGCGATCATATCCGGGATCAACGGCCAACATCGCTTGCACGCTCCGCACCAACACCCCGGCCATGACCACCAATGCCAACGAGAGACCGATCTGGCCGACGACTAGTACTCGCCCTACCGAGGACTGGCCCGGCCGCCCGCCCATCACCCGGCCGCTCGACCGAAAGGCATCGAAGAGCTCGGTCCGCGAGATCTTGAGCGCCGGCGGCAGCCCGAACAGCAGGCCGGTCAGCAGCGAAATGCCGCCGGCCACCGCGAGCAGCTTCCAGTCGAAACGGAGCGGCACCGGAAGTCCTGGAGCCGTCGAAGTCGAGGCCGCCTGGAGGAGAGCGGCGGCCCCCAGCCACGCTACCACCAAACTGGCCACCCCACCCAATAGCGCGAGCGTGACGCTCTCGGTGAGTACCTGCCGCAGCAGCCGACTGCCGCGGGCACCTAACGAAATCCGGACCGACACTTCATGACTACGGGCCGCGTTTCGGGCCAGCTGCAAGCCGGCCAAATTCGCACACGCCACCAGCAAAACCAAGCCGACGGTAATCGTGAGCAGCTTGAGCGGGTCACCAAGATCGTCGCGAAGATCCGAAAACCCCCGCGCCGCCGACAGGACCGCGAGGCGCTCCTGAGAACCCAAGGCCCGGGTCGCCGAATCAGCCTGGGCCAACCGTTCATCCAGATCGCGGCGAAAAACGGTCCCGAGCCTGGTCTCGAGCGCACCGGAGCCGGCCCCGGGTGCCCGCCCGACGATCGTCAACCACGAGATCCCCTCTTGGCCAAGCCACGGCTTGGCGTCGTCGGCGTCGCTAATGTTGGCATTGGCATAGTACTGGACCTCCACCTGCATGGTGAGCGGCACCCAGGCATCAGTGACCCGCTCCATCCCGAGCCCAGTGAACCCCGGCTCGGCGACCCCTACCACAGTCAGGACCGCGCCATTGAGCCGGATCGAGCGCCCCACGACCGACGGGTCGGCTCCAAATCGCCGGGTCCAAAATGGGTGGCTCAGCACCACGACTGGATTGGCCCCCGCGGTTTCAGCGTCGCTTGGAACAATCAGCCGCCCGACGGCTGCCTTGGTGCCTAACAGCGAGAACCAATCGCCGGACACCAACTGGGTCGCTGCCCGCTCCGCCGCCTGGTCGGCGATGAAGTTCATCCCGATCGAGGTGCTCATCGCCGCGAGCCGAACCCCGGCCGGGACCGCCGCCCGGAAACGGTCGAGGGCCGGCCCCGAGAACCGCTGGTCGTCGGGACCGCCCTCGGCGCCCCTGCGGATGAGATAGACCAACTCGGCGGCCCGGTCGACCGGGAGGAGCCGGAAAAAGAGCGCGTCGGCCACGCTGAAAACGGCGGTGTTGGCGCCGATCCCAACCGCCAGCGTCAGGATGGCCGCCAGGGTAAAACCCGGCGCCTTCCGAAGGGTCCGGAGCGCAAATCGGACGTCACTCGCCAGGTCTTCCACCCACCGCGTGCCTCGGACGTCCCGGGTGTCTTCTTTCACTTGTTCAACTCCTCCAATGGCGATCCGGGCCTCCCGGCGGGCCTCGGCCGGCGACGCCCCGCCCGCGACGAGATCGCGAATGTGTTGCTCAAGGTGAAATCCGATTTCGGCGCTCAACTCCCGCTCCAAACGGCGGCGCTGAAGCAGACGACCAAGCCATGACATCGGCAGCTCCGGACTAGGCGGTTCCCAACACCAACACCATGATCTCCGACAACTGGCGCCAGTCGTTCACCTCGAGCTCAAGTTGTTTGCGGCCCTTCGGCGTCAACCGATAAAACTTGGCCTCCCGCCCGGTGGCGGTCGGCATCCACTCGCTCTTGAGCTGCCCCTTGTTCTCGAGCCGGTGGAGCGCGGGATAGAGCGACCCCTGCGGAATTCGAAGCCGCTCGCCCGAGATCAGCCGGATCCGCTGGGCCACCGCGTACCCGTGCAGGGCCTCGTGGGCCAAGGTCTTGAGAATGACCATGTCGAGCATCCCCTGAAGGATGTCGGTACGGCGTCGTTCCGATTCGTCTTTCATACCAAGTCATTCTACCTATGGATAGGAAGTATGTCTAGGCGTCAGAGTTCTACGGGGTTGTCCCGGCTGGGTTTCAAACCGAACCTCCCGTTATCATCAGCCGATGCGAAACCCCCTCCGCGTCGCCGTCATCGGCGCCGGCCGCTGGTCGGCCTCGGCCCATTTGCCTGGCTTCCTCCGCTCCCCACTGTCCGACCTGGTGGTGCTCTGCGATCTCGACTTGGACACCGCCGAGCGCCGGGCCGGGGAGTTTGGAATTCCGGAAGTCACCACTGACTATCGGTCCATCCTTGACCGTACCGACATCGACGTCGTCGACATCGTGACCCGCGGGGACCATCAGACACTCGTCTTCGAGACCCTGGAGGCCGGCAAGCACTGCCTGGTCGAAAAGCCGGTTTGCCATGACTACCGGGAGGTCTGGCGGGCCCACCGTCTGGCCGAGTCGAAGGGACTCAAGACCAAGGTGGGGCTGACATTTCGGTACGCGCCCGCGATGATGTACGCCTTCGATTTGATCCGGCAAGGCTTCGTCGGCGACCCATTCGTCTTCAACGGATACGAGCAGAATTCGCAGTGGCTCGACCCCGACAATCCGATGGACAAGCGGATCCACAAGGTCAAACCGGTCGGTGAGGCGCCGTGGGGCGTCGATCCCAGCCGGGCGGCGATCACCGTATCGTCGTTAGAGGGCTATGGGGCGCCGACCATCGACATCGGACTCGAGATGGTGGGAAGCGACCTCAGCCAGGTGGTCGGGATTCTCTCGAACATGGTCAAGATGCGCCGCCGCACCAATCTCGATTCCATTCGGGAGCCGATCAATATCGACGACGCGGACATGTTCATGGCCGAAGCGGCCAACGGGGCCTTGTACTCGATGCAATCGAGCTATGTCACCGTGGGCAACTACCCCGGCATTGAGGCCAGAATCTTCGGTTCAAAGGGGGCCATCAAGGTCCGGCTGGTCGAGGAGTTCGGGGTCATTCAGACGATCCACACGGCGACGGCCGACCAGGTGGAGTTCGTCCAGCGAGAGATTCCGATCTCGTACTTTCCGCCGGGCTTTCGATCGGATGACCCATGGAGCACGGCCTTCTACGGCAACCTGGTCCACAACTTTTGCCAGGAGATTCTCTCCGCCACCGCGGAGAATCAAGGCAACTTTGCCCAGAGCGCCCGGGTCCAGGAGATCATCAACGCCGTGGCCCTGTCCCATCGGCAGCGCCGGTGGGTTGACCTTCCGCTCGCCGACTCTGAGCTCGAACCGCCCCAAACCAGCCCGTTCTAGGGGCTCGGCGCTCGGCGCTCGGCACTCGGCATTTGGGGTGCGGGGGCGGCTCGGCGGGACCATACCCAGGGTGCGACTTCGCGGATGGAGGGGAGCTCGATGATCGTGAGGCCGGCTAGGGTCTCGGGGGGGACGTGTTCGTGCGCCCAGGTGGTGTGGTAGGGAAGGTGGATCGCGGATCCGCCGATTTCGAGCACGGGCAGGACGTCGGAACGGAGGGAGTTGCCGATCATTAGAAAGCGGCCGGGGCGGACGTTGT
>JANNQX010000192.1:0-15780 GCA_031400975.1 Gemmatimonadota bacterium | reverse complement strand
GTGAGTTCATCCACACCTTCGGCGACGCCCACCTCTACACCAACCACCTGGACCAAGCCAAGCTCCAACTGAGCCGCGAGGCCCGCCCCCTCCCCAGCCTGACCCTCAACCCGGCCGTCACCTCCGTCCTCGACTTCACCTTCGACGACATCAAGATCGACGGCTACACTCCCCACCCCACCATTCCCGCCCCGATCGCCATATGACCCCCCCAACCCGAGTGCCGAGCGCCAAGCACCGAGGGCCGAGTCTGATCGCTGCGGTTGCCGAGAACGGCGTGATCGGCCGGGGCGGGGGATTGCCGTGGCGGCTCCCCGATGATCTGAAGTATTTCAAACGGATGACCGTCGACCACACGGTCATCATGGGCCGGAAGACCTACGACGAGGTTAAGCGGCCGCTGCCGAACCGGCGGAACGTGGTGATCTCCCGTGATCCGGCTTTTCGCCCCGCCGGTGTCACCGTGGTGCCGAACCTCGAGGAAGCGCTGGCCTTGGGGGCCAACGAGGAAGAGGTCTTCGTGATCGGGGGCGGAGAGATCTATCGCCTGGCCATGCCGGGGGCCGACCGGCTCTATCTCACCATCGTTCACGCCTCGGTCGAGGGCGATACCTACTTCCCGCCGTTCGACGACCAGGCCTGGGCCCTCGAGGATGAGCTTCATCACCCCTCCGATGAGCGTCACCCGTTCAGTTTTACGTTCCGAACCTATCGGCGCCTCCGGCCGGCTACCTGAGTCGCAAGGCCGCCGCAGCGTTAGGTGTTGCACTTTGCCATGATTCGCCGACCAAGCTCGCCAGGGTCGCAGCGAACTGACTTTGAGTGCCGCTCTGGGCCCTGATGGCGGCACTCGGGTGGACCCGCGGCCCCATCACCGCCATCCAAATCCGATCCGCCGGCAAGACATCGACTCCGTGATCGGTCCAATCGCGCCCCGGTCCCCGGCCGTGGTCGGTCGCCACGATCAGGCTGGTCCGCCCCCGATAGGCCGGCAATCGTTGGGCGGTTTCCCAGAGCAGCTCGATGAACCGGTCGGTCCGCCGGGCGGCATCGAGGTAAAGATCGTACCGTCGCTCATGAGCCCACTCGTCCGTTTCTCCGAGGAGAATGACGAGGACCCTGGGTTGTTTGGTTTTCAAGGCATCGAGGGCCGCCGCCATAGTCGGGGCGTCGAGTCGGGCGGCCGTCCACAGGTTGGGGAGCCATTCGGAGAACTGGTTCGCATCCCGCTGATAGGCGGTGACGGGCGCGACGAAGGGCGGTCCGTCACCGTTGACCGGAAGCTTGCTTCGGTCCGTGTTGAAGATGAACGGGAACACGTCCCACGAGCCGTAGGCTTCGACCGATCGCCGAAACCCGGGCCGGCCGGCGAGCCACTCGAGCACGGAGATGTTTGGGTTTGCAAGCTTGTCGTTGCTGGTGATCCGGGCGTCGTCGGGGGCCCCGGTAAACAACTCGTTGTACCCCGGGTACGAGAATCGCTGGTTGTTCGCGACCCTCATCACGCTCCCGGCGGCTGAGTCTCCCAGGAGAATGCCCCGTTCGGCCATGATAGTGCTGAGGAACGGCATCGTGGCCTGTTGTCGAGCCACCCGGTCGTCGCGCCAGAACCGCCGCAGGGTCGATACCGTGTCGACGACCCCGCCGTCAGCGCCGGTGATCAGGGTGCGATCGGCGCCACCGAAGACCTCTTGCCACCTCATTCCGTCGATCGTGACGACGATCACGCGATCGGCCGGAGACTGAGCTACTCCCGCATTGGCGGTGCATAGGACCGAAAAAATTCCCAGGCGAAGTGCTTTCATCGTCGAAGTCTGGCGTTTTGCATTCATTCGAACCTCGGTAAGGCAGTGGTGAACTTGGATTTCGGTTGACGAATTCCGGAAAAATGTATTGTGCGATGATACCATGTTTCTTACTTTAGTAGTGCGTAGTCGTACTAGACACCACGAAAGCCCTTTACAAGGAGAACCTTTGGCGGTCCGAATAGGGTTCGCATTCAATCTCAAGCCTTCCACCCCGAGCGTCGAAGCTCCTGCTTCCCCGTCTCCAACACTATCACCGGCGCCGGCGAAGTACTCAGCTCGGTCCCTCCGCAGCGACCTCCCGCAGCCCGATCTCTACGCGGAATGGGACGAGCCGGAAACGATTGACGCGGTCGAAAAGGCGCTCTCCGGCTTGGGAAAGGTCATCCGGCTCGAGGCCGACGCCGATTTCCCCCGGAAGGTCATGGCAGCCCGTCCTGACTTCGTCTTCAATATTGCTGAGGGGCTCTACGGGGTAAATCGGGAGGCGCATGTTCCGTCGATCTGCGAGTTTCTCGGGATTCCGTACCATGCCTCGGACCCGCTGACTCTGAGTTTGGCCCTCCATAAGGGCCGGGCCAAGGAAGTGTTGGCCTATCACGGGGTGCCGACCGCTCCGTTCATCGTCGCCAATTCCCGCGCCGACGCCCGGAACGTGACCCTCCCGTTTCCGCTCTTCGCCAAGCCGGCCCTCGAGGGGTCGAGCAAGGGGATCACGACCCGGAGCCTCTGCGCCAACCGAGCCAAGCTGGTCTCGGTGGTCGGCGACCTCCTCGATGTCTACGAAGAGCCGGTGTTGATCGAAACCTACCTGCCGGGGCAGGAGTTCACGGTCGCCATCATCGGCAATGGCCGCGAAGCCCGCTGCCTGCCGATCGTCGGGATGAAGTTTGACGAACTGCCCCTGAACGCGCCGCCGATCTACGGCTATGAGGCGAAGTGGTTGTGGGATACCCCCGATCGGCCGCTCGAGTTGTTCGAGTGCCCGGCGAGGGTCGACAAAGAGCTCGCCCGGGACGTCCGGAGTGTTGCGCTGTCGACCTATCGGATCCTGGGCTGCCGGGATTGGGCCCGGGTCGATGTCCGGTGTGACGCGGCCGGCCGCCCGATGGTGGTCGAGGTGAATCCACTCCCCGGGATTCTCCCCAACCCGGCCGACAACTCGTGCTTCCCGAAGGCGGCCCGGGCAGTCGGGATGTCGTACGACACCCTGATTCAGACCGTGGCCGACATTGCCTGGCGCCGAATCAGCGGGAAGTCACTCTTGGCCAAGGCGGCGGCTTGAGGATTGGGGTTGTTTACGACGCCGGCAGCGGCGACTGGGATCCGAAGGATGTCGCCGCGGTGCTGCTCAACGTCCGGACGGTGCGGAAGGCGCTCCGGGCCGGCGGTCATCTCACCACCCTGATTCCGGTGACATTGGGCGACGTCCGCTGGCTCCAAAAGGTCCAGCGGTGCGACGCCATCTTCAATCTCTGCGAAGGCGTCAACGGGATCGCCCGGTATGAGGACTACGCCGTTGCGGCGTTGGACCTGACCCGGGTTCCCTTTACCGGCTGTAATTCGTGGACCGTTACCATTGCCCACCGGAAGCACATTGCGAACACCCTGTTCGCAGCCTCCGGAGTTCCAGTGCCGCCGTTCGTCCTCGCCAAGCGGGGCACGATTCCCGACGGGCTGATGTTCCCGGTCATCGTCAAGCCCTCCGGCGAAGATGCCAGCGTTGGGATCGACTCGGGGTCGGTCTGCACCACCAAGAAGGCCCTCAAGGAGCGGCTTGCCAAGGTTGCCGGCTTGTGGGAAGACACCTTGGTCCAGGAGTACGTCCCGGGCCGGGAGGTCAACGTCGGATTCGTCGGCGCCGAAATGCTGCCGATCTCCGAGATCAACTTTCAGAAGATGCCGGCCGGCAGCTGGCCGATCGTCACTTACGCGGCCAAGTGGGATGACGGCAGCCCGGAAGATTTGGGCACCATCCCGATGTGTCCCGCCCCACTGGATCCCGAACTCGCCGAAAAGATCTCCGCGGTCGCCCGATTGGCCTGGCAGGTCATCGGCTCCGAAATGGGGTATGGACGAGTCGACCTCCGGATTGCCCCGGACGGTGAGCCGTATGTCCTTGAAGTGAATCCCAATCCGGATATCTCATTCGATGCCGGCCTCGCCCGGATGGCTCGGGTTCGGGGGTGGGACTATGACACTCTGATCCAGAAGGTCGTCGACGAAGCCATCGACCGGGCCGCCCGGCGCCGGGTCGCGGAAGCGCACTACCTCAAAGTCCCAGTCTGAGTCGTTGCGTGGCCGCGCCACGTCTTCGACCCCTGACCCCCGACGATCGGAACCGGGTCGAGGCGATGACCCGGGCGGCCGGTTTGTTCTCCAGTCACGAGATGGTCGTGGCCCTCGAGGTCTTCGACGACAGCTTCATCGATCCTGACTATGAGTCGACGGGAGTCGAGGTCGACGGCACCCTGGTTGGTTGGGCTTGTTGGGGGCCGACCCCGAACCACCCCGGTACCTTCGATCTCTATTGGATTGTCGTCGACCCAAGCCGCCAAGGGTCCGGCATCGGCACCTTGCTGCTGGAGGAGATGGGTCGCCGGATTGCCGGGCGGGCCCGGACGATCCTGGTCGAAACCTCCGGCCGCGCCGACTACGCCCCAACCCGGTCGTTCTATGAGCGACACGGATATCGCCAGATCGCCGTCGAGGTCGGACACTACGGCCCGGGTGACGATCTGGTCCGTTACCGCAAGGAAAATCCGTTGGCGTGAATCATTCCCCGGGTCCCGGCCAAATCATCCTACCGGCGCTACCGTCTTCGAGGTCTCGGCTACTCGCCTCGGTGGCCTGGCCGGCTCAGCGGCCTCGAGGTGGATCGGGCCGTCCTCGATCCGCACGTCGCCTCGCCGAAGCGCCAACTCGAGGATCCACTCCCATCCGATGGTGGCTCGGAACGTTCGCAGGGTCATTCCGAGGTAGCGCGCGACCCAGGTTCGAAGCGTGCGCGCTTCTGTTCCGGCCAAATTGGCTTGCTCTTCGACCCCAAGCCCGGCGCCCTTGGTCTTAGTCTGAACCAAGCGGTGGATTCGTAGCCAGTCATGGCTGCCGTGGCTGCCGAGACGCCGAAGCCGATATCGGAGGGTTCGTTCGGCGTTGCCGCCCCCAAACGAGGTGCGAGGCTGCCAAATCTGATCGAGGGTTTGGCCCAACATGATCGAGTTGGTGCGGCGGACCACGTACCCCACCAGCTGGCTCACCGTCGGTCGGGGTCGGTTCGTCGCGGCGGCTGTGGCGGCGGCCGGCGTCACTCGGCCCGACGCGTCAAGCCCTATCAGCACCGCCGGCTGCACCGGGAGGGCCCAAATCGATTGGAGCGCCGCGGCCGTGACGGCCGCCGGCGCAATCGCGATACATGGGATGGTCCACGGGGCCCGTTCCAGCAATTCGGTCAGGTGCGGAGACAACCCGTGAAGTGCATCGACGCGAGTCAGCGCGATGGCGCCGAGGACCGGAAGCTGCCCGATCAGCCCGACGAAATCGCGGTAGGGTGGTTCGAGGGTGACGATGCGGTTCGGCTGCATAGCCCAAAATGTTAGTGGGCTGAGAGGTTACCGCATCCCCGTCGACCAGCAAGAGGGCCTTTTGGGCCTAGTTGCTAACGGAACAACATGAGGGACCAACTGACGAGCGAGACGCCCATCGAGGCGAGGGCGACATCGCGGTGCCAGTGGTTCGGCTTGCCGAAGGCCCGGATGTTATCGCCGGCGGTCGTCACGTAGGTGAAGCCGGCGGCGGCCGCGAGGAAGAGGGCGCCATGGACCAGTTTCTTCGTGCGGCCCACTGGGTCCTTCCGGCCCTCCACAAGGTTCCAGGCACCGGTCAGGGTATTCATGCCGAAGACCACAACGGTTGCCCCGGCAAGCGGCCCGTGAACATCCCGGACCCACTGCGGTGCCCGTTCCCGCTTGTTCCGCAATTGAAATCCGGTGTAACCCGACCCGATGAATAGCGGCACCATGGCCCAGCTCAGCGCTCGGTGGATGCTGACCCTGGTGTGGTAGACATCGCTGTACTCAATGCTCGGCGCTCGCCGCCGCTTACCGGTATCAGCCATGGCCTCATAGAGCTTCGTCATCTCCCACCGCGGCGGCTCCAGAAACTGCCGGGGGGAAACGTCGAACGAGATGTCTGCCGCGGCAGTCTGGAACAGGAGTCCTAAGGCAAGCCCGATCATGGAGCCGACACTGGCAATCAAAGTGCCAAAAAAACCGTAGTGCAAGTATCTGCACGTTCCGCTTTCCGGCAGCCAAAGCCTTCCCCTTACGAGAGCGGTCTCTCAGGGTAAATGGCTGCCGCCGTCAACAGTCCTGCCACGAGTGACACGGCGGTCAACATCATCGTAAAGGCCGTATCAATTCCAGCCACGACCTGGTTTTCGAGCAATGCGGCGATACTGCGAAATCCGATACTACCGGGCACCAGCGTCAGCAGGCCGGGGATCAGGGTCACCGCCGCGGGCCGCCGGGACAATCGGTTGAAGAGATTGCTGCCGAGTCCGATTGCCAGGGCACCGACGAACACCCCCATCGCGGGGCCGAGCAGGGAGCTTCCAAGCCGAGTCGCCACGAAGGCCACGGCGCCGGCCACCACGATCCACGGTAGATCCCGCCGATCGGCTCGGAGTAAGATCGAGAAGGCGAAAGCACTCGCGATCAACGCCAGCCAGTTGGTCCAGGGCGCCGCCTCGAGCGGAGGGGCCGTCGGAATCACCCCAAACGCGATGGTCGCGAGTTTGCCCCCGAGCGCGACCCCGAATCCCATGCTGATGAACGTGGTAAACGCTCCCGCCATCCGAGTCGTACCGGCCGTCAAATGGCCATTGGCCAGCTCGGCGATCGCCGTAGTCAGGGTCAGGCCGGGTACCAGGACAATCATCCCGGCCAAGGTGGCAATCGGCACCGAGAACCCGCCAACCCATGCGCCGAGCAGCGCCACGCCGAACGAGCCGAGCGTGGCGGCCGCAAGTTCGAACACCCGGCCCACGTTGGGAAGCCGTTGCCCAACCACCGAGAGGATTCCGATCGCCAGCCCCGCGATCCCCGCCATGACGCATTCCCGGCCGGCTCCACCGAGAAATCGAGCGGCCGCGGCCGAGGCGAGTAGGTAACCGACGGTCGTGGTAACGGGCGTCACGGCGGGTGGCGCCAACAGCTGCTGCAGTCGCGGCGTTCCCTCGCCCGGACTGAGGGCCCCGCCCATGACTTGCCGGGCAATCTCGGTGACCCGAACCCACCGGCCAAGGTTGGTCGGTTGTGGTTCGGTCCGCACCATGAAGGTCTGGTGATCAGCCCCGGTTCCAAACGAGGCGAAAATCGACGTGGGGGTCGCGAAGTATTGAGCGGTCACCCCGAGCTTGGTCGCCGCCTCTTCCAGCGCGGCTTCCAGCCGGTGGGTCGCGGTGCCCGATGCATGGAGTGCCTTGGCGAGCACAATCAGGAAGTCTCGGTGTTCGGCGGTTTGCGCCGTGGTCGGGGTGGCTCCAAATTGAGGCATGACAACGAAGGTAGCCTTGGTGACCGGAGCGACCGAGGGCATTGGTCGTTCGATCGTGACAACGCTTGGCCAGGCCGGCTATGCCGTTGGTGTGACCGCCAGGACCGCGGGCAAGGTCGAGGCCTTCGCGGCCGAGCTGAGAGGCCTCGGGATTCGAGCGGTCGGCGTGGCGGCGGACGTCGGTGACCCCGACCAGGTGGCCCGCGTGGTTGCCGCGGTGACCTCGGGGCTCGGGCCGATTGATGTCCTAGTCAACAACGCCGGCATCGCGATCACCAAACCGTTCACGGACACCACGCTCGAGGAATGGGACCGGACCTTCGCGACCAACGTCCGAAGCCTCTACCTGATGACGCGGGCGGTGTTGCCGGCCATGAAGGCCCGCGGGGAGGGCGATATCGTGAACATCGCCAGCATCGCCGGCAAGAACGGGGTGGCCAATGCCACCGCCTACTCCGCCTCCAAACATGCCATGATGGGGTTCAGCCGGTCCTTGATGCTCGAAGTGCGGAGCTTTGGGGTCCGCGTCATCACCGTGTGCCCCGGGAGCGTCGATACGCCGCTGATGCGGACCCAATCGGCTTTCCCGGTGAAATTCGACCGGATTCTCCAGGCTGAAGACGTCGCGGCGACTGTTTTGGGCGCGTTGCGGTTGCCACGCCGGGCCATGGTGAGTGAACTCGAAATCAGGCCGGCCAATCCCTAACCGAGAGCGCTGGCTCGAACCGTTGCCGAACGCCGCGGCCGCCATTTTGCTCGGGTGGATTGCGTTTGCCGTGGCGCAGGTCGGCCACTGGTCGGCCTGGCCGATCGGAGTCGCCGGCAGCTGCTTCGGATTATTCGCCTTTCATCGGGGTCGGGTCGTCTCCCGTCGGAGACATCGCGAACTGGAGCAAGCCGTCGAGGCCCAAGCCGCCCGAAACCGGGAACTCGAACTCCTTCGAGGCCTGGGTGCGACGCTCCTGGCTTTTCGGTCGTCGCCGGAGTTGTTCGACGAAGTGGCTCGGGTCGCTCGAGACTTGCTGGCCGCCGATGCGGGCGCGGTGATGATTCGGTCGGTTGAAGGGGAGTTCCTTCGAATCGTCGCCTGCGATGGGTCGTTGCGGCCGGCTCGGGACCGGTTGATGCCGGTGGCCGATTCGTTCGCCGGCGCGTCGCTGGTGGCGGGCGAACCGATGAAGTCTGATGCCCTTGGCGTCGATCCGAGAAACTACCGGGTCGAGGGCGTCGGGGTGGACTTCGAACGGGCCGCGGCGGCGCCCCTGGTGTCTCGTGGCGATTCGATCGGCGTCGTCGCGGTCTACCGGGAGGCCCGCCAGGCGCCGTTCTCGGCCCTCGACCTGGAGCTGTTGGCCACCTTGAGCAAGCAAGTGGCCGTCGGCCTGGATCGAGCCGCCCTGCTGCAGGATGCCCACCGGCATGAGCGAATCCTCGAGCAGACGAACCGGGAACTCGTCGAAGCCACCGAACTCAAGAATCAGTTCTTGGCCAATATGTCGCACGAACTTAGGACGCCGCTCAACGCCATCATTGGCTTTGCCGATCTGTTGGCGACCGAACCGAACTTTGACGCCACCCAACGCGACTACCTCGAGTCCATCAGCCGCAACGGGCAGAATCTACTCGAGATGATTAACGGGGTGCTCGATGCCGCCAAGCTCGAGGCCGGGCAAATGACCCTCAGGCTTTCGCGGGTCGAGCTCCGGCCGCTGATCGAAGCGGCCGTCCGGGACACGGAAAGTCTCCGCGCCAGGAAGCGGCAGCACTGCGAACTGACGTTGCCCGATGGGATCCTCGAGGTCGATGGCGACCAGCAGAAAATTCGCCAAGTGCTCCTCAACTTGCTGTCCAACGCGTCCAAATTCACCGATGACGGTGGGATGGTGACGGTGCTGGTTGGGCAGACCATGCTCCCGCTGCCGGGTCCACCTCGTCCTGACGGAAGCCGACCGGTCGACATCGGCGAGGCGATCCTGGTGTCGGTGCGGGATACCGGAATCGGGGTTGCTGACGAAGACCTGGCGGCACTCTTCCAGCCGTTCCGCCAGGTCGACAGTTCGTCGAGCCGGCACCAATCCGGGACTGGGCTCGGCCTGGCCCTCTGCAAACAATTCGTCGAGCTCCACGGGGGAACGATCGGGGTGGAATCGGCGCCGGGCGTGGGTAGTACTTTTTGGTTTGCGCTTCCGGCGAGTGTGGTCCCGGGCCGCGGTCGGTAACCGGCTAGGAGACGACCGCTCCAGTTCGGGCCGGTTGGGTTGCCCGCCCCACGGTACTCCGCCGGACCAACTCCAAGTGGGCACCGATGACCGCGGCGAACTGCTGCGCCACGGCGGCGGCTTCGCGGGGTCCCTCGAAGTGCCCGGCTTCGATCACCATCGCCCCGATAACCCTGCCGGCGACCCGAAGGGCGACCGCGATGCCCTCGGACTCGTGCCGGTGGGTCAGGGTCCAGGGCCGCTCGCCTTCGAGCACGGCCCGGGCTGGAAGCTCCCGGATCGTCAGCAGGGGAAGGTCCGCCAGAGGCCGAATCGTCTCGGGCGAGATTTCGACGCACCCATCGTCGGTCATTTGGAGTAGAAAGCGGATCCGGTCGTGGGGCAAGACCTCCCGAACCTCGGCGGCAAATCGATGAAGGGCCTCGCCGAGATGCGCGGTCGACGCCAACGTCTCCGCGGCCCGGAGCACCGGAAGCGACGGGGCTTGAAGGACTTCGAGCTGGCCCCGGAGCGCCTGCACTTCGGATTCGAGCCGGAACGCCGCCACACGGGCCCCCACCAGTGCCGCGACCCGCTCGAGCGTCAGCTCGTCCTGGGCTCGATAGAGACCTTGGACCGCGTGCCCCATCACAATGAGACCGACCAGTTCCGGGCCGAGCATCAATCGGGCGCCGAGAACCGAGGCGACCCGATGGGTGCCGGCACCGCCCGGAAGGCTGAGCCCGGGTGCTTCACTCCCCAGATTGGCGATCGTGACTGTCGCCTGGTCGCCCATCAGCTCAGTCAATAGCTGGCTGACGTCGCCCCAGGTGGTGCTGCCGGCGCCCCACCGCCGGCGGCCGGTGAGCCCCGACAATGGGATGGCCGCGCGAGTGCCGTTGGCGATCGCCAAGATCTCGAGGCGGTCGTGGGGCAGGTGAGGGTGCAATAGGCCCGAGAGGCGCCGGACCAATTCGGGTCCGCTGGGCGCGTCCGACACCGTACGGGCCACCGCGCCCGGCAAGCTGTCCTCGTCGGCTCCGGGGTCGACGGGATCGCCGCCGGCGGTGAGGAGGCCGCCTAACGTCGTGATCGAAGGCGCCAGACGCTCGGCCAACTGATGGAGGCTCCGGGCTGATGCGGCACCGTAGTGTCCGGATTCGAAGGTCCCGATGACCAGCACCCCGACGTCACGGGCCTCGGTCCGGATCGGCACCGCAACCGCCGACGCGTACCGAGCGCGGCGAAGGGTTTCTTCGAGCTCGAACAGCTGATCTTGGCCGAGATGGGGATCGGGAACGACGACCTCAAGATGATCTTGGGCCAGTGCCTCAGGGCCCAGGAGGATGACCCCGCCTCGCTCCGGAAAGACCCAGAGCGCCAAGAGCTGATGCGGCAGCTCGGAGCCGACCAGATTCGAGAGCGCCAAGTGCCAGGTGGCAATGGACGCTGGGTCCGGTGCCCCGGCCGTGAGGTCGAGGACCGGGACCAGGAGGTCTCCCGGGGTCGGGGCAGTGGCGGAACTCATCGGGGGCCCGAAGTGCAGAAGCTGTGCCTCATTTCCGACGCCATAAATACTTACGTATCAACGTGTTACCTGTGAAGTCCCGCCCAGGTGCCGGTCGGAGAAGGCGCGGGTTGCCAGAAACGGGGGGATTCCGCTTTCTTCACCCATGACCGAAATCAAGCTGGCGATCGAGGGAATGTCCTGCAATCACTGCCTCAACGCGGTGAATCGGGCACTGTCCCGCCTGGCGGGGGTCCGGATCAAATCAGTGGTGATTGGCCGGGCCGACTTGGAGTTCGACCCCGAATTGGTGAGCCCCGTCGGGATCGTTGCGGCGGTTGAGGAGGCCGGATTCAAGGGGACGCCCATGTAATCGGCCCGGGGTGTCGGTTCGTACATTGACGTGATACATGTATCTGGATATCCTGTACATGTACCAAGTGGAGGTTCGCATGTCAGACACCAAAAACACGCCGCGGGTTCGGGAGCCGGTCCAGGTGTACCTCGACGGCCCCGATCTTTACCTCCTTGATGACTTGGTTGTTGCCACCGGGCTGTCCAAGGCGGAATTGCTTCGTCGGGGGCTTCGGCGGCTCTCCGACGAAGCCCTCGGCGACCGCGCGGCCGGCTGGTCCCTCGACCGGCTCATCGGCTCGGCCGATGGCCCGGAATCGACGCCTGACTTGGCTCTGAACCACGACCAATATCTCTACGGAAAGCCGGCCCGTGGCCGACCGCGTCCTCGCTGATACCAGCGCCCTGCTGGCCTTAGCCCACCGGCAGGACCAGTTTCACGCTCGAGCGGTCGCCATCGCCCGCCGGTTTCTGGCCTCCGGCGGCCGCTTCGTGTCCACCCCGCTGATCTTGGCTGAATTGCAAGGTTTGCTGCTGTACCGACGAGGGCCCGAGGTGGCCCGGACCGTCGCAGGGGCCCTGCTCGGTGATTCGGCCTATCAATGGCTCGCGGTGGACGCTGATCTCTTGACCGCGGCCACCAGTGGTTGGTTGGAACGATTTCGCGATCAGCGGCTGACGCTCTGCGATGCGGTGAGCCTTGAATCGATGCGCCGGGAGCGGCTCAAGTCCGCGTTCGCGTTCGATCAGCACTTCGAGCTGGCGGGGTTCAAAACCCTCGCCGCCTAGTCGTCGAGTACCACCTCGGTTCGGTCGTCATGGCGGGGCGCCATTTCCGGATGGGCATTCAAGACCCTCGCACAGCTGTTCCACCGGAGCACTGCGTCGTCGTTTCCCGCCGGCCGAATCGCCTCGGCCCGCTCGAAACATGCCATCGCTTCGTGGAACCAATCGTAGGCCAGGGCGGCGGCGCCGAGGCTTGGGCTCAGCAGCTGAGCGTGCCCACGCCGTTCGTTCATGATCCCAGCGTAGTAGGCCCGATCGTATTCTTCCTTGAGCCGGGGCAGCACCTCCCGAGCCCGGGCCAGCGACCCGCCAACCCCCCGGGTAATCAGATCGGTTCGGGCCAGTAACAGGTCGATCAGGGCCTCCTGATGGTCGGGGATCAGGAGCAGGACGTCGAGACAGATGCTCTCGGCCGCCTCCGGCTCGTTCAGCAGCCGATAACGCTCCGCGCGAGCGAGGGCGGCGGGAACTCCATCCAGGGTGATCGGCTTGAGCTGGTACATCGCGCCTCCTCTACGGTCCCGGGACCTTACCGGTAACGATCGCGAACAACTTCGCCAAGGGATCGAACGCCGCATCGACCACTCGTTCTTTGAGTGGGATGATCGCATTGTCGGTAATCTCGATTCCCTCGGGGCAGACCTTCGTGCAGCACTTGGTGATGTTGCAATACCCGATCCCGTGGAGCTTCCGGAGTTCGTCGAGCCGGTCCTCGGTGTCGAGTGGGTTCATCTCCAGATTGGCGGTATAGACCAAGAACCGCGGCCCGATGAACTGGTCGTGGAGGTGGTGGTCCCGGAGAACATGGCACACGTCCTGGCACAAGAAGCATTCGATGCACTTCCGGAACTCCTGGACTCGATCGACGTCGTCCTGGTCCATCCGCCAGGTCCCGTCGGCGGCGTCCGGCTTCCGGGGCGTGAATTTCTTGATCCCCTTCTTGACTTGGTAGTTCCAACTGACGTCGGTCACCAGGTCTTTCAGATGGGGAAAGGCCCGCATCGGCTCGATGGTGACCGGCTCCGTCAAATCGAGCTGATTGAGCCGGGTCATGCACATCAACCGGGGCTGGCCGTTGATTTCGGCCGAGCAGGAGCCGCACTTCCCGGCCTTGCAATTCCACCGGCAGGCCAGGTCGGTGGCGTCCTCCATTTGGATCTGATGGACCGCGTCGAGGACCACCATTCCCTCGGTGACATCGGTCTTGTAGTCGGTGAATTGGCCGGTGCCGGCTTCGCCCCGCCAAATCGAAAAGGTCGCCTGTGCCATTACTTCAGCTCCTCGACAATCTTCTTGAGGTCGTCCCGCATCGGAGGGATCGGCTGGCGGCTGAGCTTCATGGAGCCGTCGGCGCCCTGCTCGATCCAATGGTTGAAGCCACCGAACTCGGCCTGTTTGTTTTCGTAGTCCTCGCGGAAATGCCCGCCCCGGCTTTCCTTCCTCGCGATCGCCGAGTGGACGATGGCTTCGGACACGATCAGGAGGTTCTTGAGGTCGATCGCGGTGTGCCAGCCCGGATTGTATTCGCGGTTGCCCGGGACCCGAACCGTGGCGGCTCGGGCTTTTAGGGCCTTGAGCCCCTCGAGGGCTTGGAGCATTTCGTCTTCCCGGCGAACGATGCCGGCGAGTTTCTGCATCATGATTTGGAGGTCCTGTTGGACCTTGTACGGGCTCTCGCCGGTCGGTCGTTCGAAGGGAGCCAGGGCGAGTTTGACCTGCTCCTGAACCTCGCCTTGGTCCGGGGCCACCGCGGTCGTTTCCTTGGCGAACGTGGCCGCATACTCTCCGGCTCGTTTGCCGAAGACCAAGAGGTCGGAGAGGGAGTTCCCGCCGAGCCGGTTGGCGCCATGCAGGCCGGCGGCTGATTCGCCGGCGGCGAAGAGCCCCGGCACGGTCGACATCTGGGAATCGCCGTCCACCCGAATCCCGCCCATGATGTAGTGGGTGGTGGGGCCGATTTCCATCGGCGTCGTTGTAATATCGATGTCGGCCAGTTGTTTGAACTGGTGGTACATACTGGGCAGCTTCTTCTTGATCCGGTCGGCTGCGCCGGGGAGTTTCTCTTTGATCCACTGGATATCGAGGAATACCCCGCCGTGCGGGCTTCCACGGCCGTCGCGGACCTCGCGCATGATGCAGCGGGCCACGTGGTCGCGGGTCAGCAGTTCAGGCGGACGCCGGGCATTCTTGTCACCCATGACATAGCGCCAGCCCTCTTCCGGCGTGTCGGCCGTTTGGGCTTTGTAATTGTCCGGGATGTCGTTGAACATGAACCGCTCGCCCTTGTTGTTGAGCAAGACGCCGCCTTCGCCCCGAACCCCTTCGGTCACCAAAATTCCCTTGACGCTCGGCGGCCAGACCATCCCGGTCGGGTGGAACTGGACGAACTCCATGTCCATCAGGGCCGCACCCATTTCGTAGGCCAACGCTTGGCCGTCGCCCGAATACTCCCAGCTGTTGCTGGTGATCGAATAGGCCCGGCCGACGCCCCCGGTTGCCAGCACAATGGCTTTGGCCCGGAACAACCGGAACTCGCCGTGCTGGCGGTCGTACGCCAGCGCCCCACAGACCCGGCCGGCCTGTTTGAACAGGGTGACGATCGTCACCTCCATGTGGACGTCGATCCCCTGATGGATCCCGTGGTCCTGGAGGGTTCGGATCATCTCGAGCCCGGTCCGGTCGCCGACGTGGGCCAGTCGCGGATATCGGTGGCCGCCGAAATTGCGCTGGAGGATCTTGCCGTCTTTGGTCCGGTCGAACACGGCGCCCCAGGCTTCCAGTTCCCGGGCCCGATCGGGCGCTTCCTTGGCGTGGAGTTCCGCCATCCGCCAATTGTTGAGGTATTGGCCGCCCCGCAACGTGTCGGTGAAGTGGACCATCCAGTTGTCCCGATCGTCCACATTCCCCATCGCCGCGGCCATTCCACCCTCGGCCATGACGGTATGGGCTTTGCCTAACAGCGACTTACACACCAGCCCGACCGAAACGCCCCGGCCGGCCGCCTCGATCGCGGCACGCAGGCCGGCACCGCCGGCCCCAATAACCAGGACATCGTGATCGAAGGTCTTGATCTCGGTCATCTTAGAAAATCCTGAAGTCGGTCCAGGTCCCCATCGAGCAGAGCCGGATGTAGATATCACTGAACGCGACGGTAAACAGGCTGATCCAGGCCCAGCGATGGTGGCCCCGGTTAAGGCATGAGGCGCAGTCGTAGGAGATCTTGAACCCGGGTTTCTTCGAGAATTGGTCGCGCCAGCCGCCAACCAGGTGACGCATTGAATGGCAGCCGAAGGTATACCCGGCGAGGCTAATCACGTTCACGGTCAGAAGCAGACTACCGAGCCCGACGCCGAACGAGGTGCCGCCGACGCCGTTGTCAAACCAAAAGGCTTTCCACGCGTCGTAGCTGAGCAGGAACACGAACACCACCGCGATCGCCATGAAGTAGCGGTGGACGTTCTGGAGGATCAGCGGGAAGTAGCGCTCGCCAAGATAGGTGTTGCGGGGCTCGCCCACGCTGCAGCCCGGCGGATCGGCCCAGAACGCTTTATAGTAGGAGCCACGATAGTAATAG
>JANNQX010000191.1:0-6187 GCA_031400975.1 Gemmatimonadota bacterium | reverse complement strand
AAGTCAAGTTGCTGCCCCACGGCACCCAGTTCTCGGTCCCGGTCAAACTCAAGCTGGCCTACTCGCAGTGCGAAACCGCTCCGACCCACCGGGTTGCGTACGTCGACGATAGCGGCACCCTGTTGGAATGGACCGCCGCGGTCGACAATCCGGCGCTCGGCTTCGTCGAAGCTACCCTGAATCACTTCTCCATTTACGCGGTCGCTTACTAACCTAACGACTACGAAACCGGAGACCACGACAATGATCGATACGCTGTCTTCCGAGGCCACCCAGTCGCTCGCGGTTGAGATGCGGCTCCTGGTGGACGCGGGACGACCCGATGAGGCCCTCGCGAAGGCCGACTCGTTGACCGAGGCCGAGATCCGTGAGACGCCTGAGATTGAAATCGAGATGGCCCGGGCCCTTGCCCGCACCGGCCACTTCGACCGCGCCACGGCTCGCGCCACCACCGCACTCTGGAGCGCCCGGGTCCGCCGCGACCTCCGCAGTCAGATGCGGGCCAACTTGATCCTCGGCGGGATTGCCTTCGAACAGGGCCATCCGCACGCCGCAGAACACCACTTCGGGATCGTCCGGGTGCTTGCCACCTCGCTCGACGACCGCCAAGTGCTCCAGAAGGTCACCAACAACCTTTCGTTGCTTGCCCTCCAGCGGCAGGATTTCGAAGGGGCCGAAGCCCTGCTCCAGGCCGCCCTCCGGCTGGCCGAAGAGCTCGCCGATATCCGGGCGCAGGCCGAGGTGCTCCACAACTTGAACATCACCAGCCGGAACCTCGGTCAGTTCGAGGCCGGAACCCGGGCGGCTAAGCGAGCCACCCAGCTCGCCGAGCACCTGAATGACTGGTCCATGGTGGCGATGGCGTTAGGTGGCTTGGTCGAAACCAGCCTCTGGCTCGACGCGAACGACGGACTCGACGCCCTGATCGACCGGGCCATCGAGTGCGCCCGCCGCGGTGGCGACCCGGTTCGGGAAGCCACGGCCGGACGGATCCGGTCGGTCTTGGCCCTGAAGCGGAAGGACTTGACCGCGGCCTACGAGCAGGCCGAAGCCGCCCGCCAGTTGGCGCTCGAGAATCAGGCCGATCTGTTGGCCGCCGAGTGCACCGCGATCATGGCGGTGGCGAAGAAACGGGCCCACGGCGAAGCGGTTGCGGCGAGCCTTCGGCAAGACGCGACGGCCCAGCTTGACCGGCACCGGGCCTTCTTGGAAACCGAATGGTTCGAACGCGAGTGGGGGGCGCCCGTCTAAAGCAGACGATCCTTCAGAGGTTCCAAAGACGAAGCCCAACGCCCTGTTGGGCTTCGTTGCTTTTTGGAGCCGGCTCTCGTGGTAAGTTTAGGCATGACAACCATCGCCGGTCCGCTCATTGCCCTGGCCCTCGGCCTCACCCTCGCCGCCGAGGCCCAATCCCGCCGGGTCGAATTGAACGACTTGGGCCGTGAGGTTACGCTCTCGAACCCGCGGCTTTCGCCGGACGGCCGCCATCTCGTTGCCATCGTGAGCCGCGCCAACTACGCCGATAACCGGTTCGAGCGTTCGCTCTACTCGGTCGACATCACCACCGGCGCCACCCGCGAGCTGACGCCCGGCCGCCGCAATGTCGGCACGGTGGAATGGTCGCCGACCGGTGACCGGCTTGCGTTTCTTGATCGCGAGGCCGACAAACCGCCCCAGCTCTTCGTCCTCCCGCTCGCCGGCGGAGAGGCCCGTCGGATCACCGACACCAAACGAGGGGTGACCCGATTCGACTGGCGACCCGACGGCCAGAGCTTCGCGTTTCTGACCGAGGACGAGCCGATCGAACGGACCGGCGAGGAGCGTCACAACAAGTCGTTCGAGGTGGGCAACAACACGTACTCCGACCAGGCCGCCTCGCTCTCGGCGCACCTCTGGACCGTTTCCGCTGCTGGGGGTGAGAACCAACGGGTTACTTCCGGGGTCCGTCACGTGGTTGGGGTGAACTGGACCCCGAATGGGCGTCAGGTGCTCCTGACCGTCTGGCCGAAGCCGCACTCGGGCGAGCTGATCAACGCCACCGTCGTGGTCCGGGACATCGAGACCGGCACGGAGTACAACTTGTCCGATCAGCGCGGTTTCGGCGGGGGGGCGGCCGTGTCGCCCGACGGAAGCCAGGTGGCTCTGATCGGCGCCCGGGGCAAGGAGCTGGGGTTCCACCCCGGCGCGGTGTTCGTCGGCCCGATCAGCGGTGGGGCCCAGCGAACGGTCACACCGAGCATCGACCGCGACTTGAACGGCTTCCGGTGGCTGACGGACGGCCGGGGGCTCATCGTCCTCGGCGCCGACCTGACCCGGTTCCGGGCCTGGGTCCAACCGTTAGGCGGCAGCCCGCGCCGGCTCGACTGGGGCAACGTCGACCCGGCCGATCTCCATCTCAGCCCGGGCGGTGCCTTGGTCTTCGTCGGGCGAGACCTGGGCCGCCCGGGTGAGATCTACCATGCCGCGTCGATCGACGCCGCCCCCCGGCGGCTGACCGATTTCAACGCCGAGCTCGCCGGCCGGGAGGCGGGCCGGGTCGAGACGATCACCTGGCAGGGCCCCGATGGCTTCACCCAGAACGGCGTCGTCACCTATCCACCCGGATACACCGCGGGCCGGAAGTATCCGGTCGTGCTCGTCATTCACGGCGGACCGATGGGCACCTCGGCCGAACGGTGGTCAACTGAAAACCAGTTGTTCGCCGCGCAGGGCTGGATCGTCTTCAATCCGAATTACCGCGGCAGCAACAACATGGGCGACAAGTTCCAGAGCGCCGTCATCAACGACGCCGGCGACGGCCCCGGCCGCGACGTGATGTCGGGCCTTGCCGCGCTCAAAGCCCGCGGGATCATCGATGAATCCAAGATCGCGGTGTCGGGGTGGTCGTACGGCGGCTACATGACCGCGTGGCTCACGGCCCACTACCCGGGCTGGAAGGCCGCGGTGGCGGGGGCGGCCGTGACCGACTGGTTCGACTGGTACAACCTGGCCGACATGAACACCTGGGCCGGTTTTGGCCTCGGCGGGTCGCCGTGGCTCAACAACAACGCCATGAACTACTGGCGCCAGTCTCCGATGGCATACGCTCATCAGATCAAGACCCCGACCCTGATCTTGTCGACCACCGGTGATCCCCGGGTCACGGTAACCCAATCCTACAAGCTCTATCACGCGCTCAAGGACAACGGGACGACGGTGCAATTCATCGCCTACCCGACCGGCGGACATTTTCCGCCTGACCCGGTTCATCAACGGGACATTCGGCGCCGGTGGATCGAGTGGATCAGCCGGCAGTTCGACGGCTGAGCGCCGGACCGACTATTTGACGTCGCGGAGCGGGAGCAACAGCATCAGCGAAGCACTGCCCCGGGGCCAGCGGGAAACCGCCGTCTTCCATCGATTCGGCCTCACCCAGTTTGCCGAGAGATTTCCGAAGGACCCCACGACTCGCGCCCTCGAGATCGCGGGAGCCGTCGCTCGGGAGATCCGGCTCGACAACGCGCTGGACGGACTGCCCCGGATCCAGCAGGTCTCCGACTTTCATTGCGTCACGACCTGGAGCTATCGGGCGGTTCAATGGGAAGGCGTGAGATTCGCTGACTTCTACGAGCAGGTGATCGCGCCACAGGCTGCGCCGCACCCGGGTGCCACACTGGTCGCCCTCCGGGGGCAGGACGGGGCACGAACCGGGTTGCTGCTGGAGGATCTGCTCGCGCCCGGAGTCCTGCTCGCCGATCGGATGAACGGCGAGGGGTTGTCAGTGGACCACGGCGCCCCGCTCCGATTGATCGCCCCGGCCCACTACGGCTACAAATCGGTGAAACACCTGTCCCGCCTGGAGTTCAGATTGCCAAGCGAGGGCTACCACGCATCAGGCTTCCGCTTCATGGACCACCCGAGGGCCCGGGTGGCGTTCGAAGAGCGTGGCCGCGTTCTGCCGGGCTGGTTCCTGCGGTACCTCTATCGGCCACTCATTGCCGGAACTGCGGCGCGTTTTGCCCAAGCCAGCGAGCGGCACCGGTCGATGACCTGACATCAGAGCACTGGGGAACCACGTGGCACCACGACGTCAAGACTGGTTGGCCGCTCGGCGCCACCACAGATACGCCGGCACTCCGAGCGCCACGATGCCAACCCCGATCAGGGAGTCGACCGGCTGGTCACCAGCGTGTTGGCGACGAACAGCAGCGAGGTCAGAACGAAGACCCCCGGCACCCACGGGTAACCCCAGACCCGGTAGGGCCGCGCCGCGTCCGGTCGGTCGCGGCGGAGTCGGAAGAGCGCGACGCCGGTGGCGGTATGGAACAAGAACACGACCAAGACCACGTAGCCGAGCATCTGACCGTAGGTACCGATCAGCGACAACGCCACCGCCCAGACCCCCTGAGCCAGCAGGCTCACGGTCGGAGTCCGCCGGGTCGGGTGGATTCGGGCAACGGACCGGAAGAAGACCCCATCCTCGGCCATCGGCAGATCGATCCGCGCCGCGGACAGGATGCCCGCCGACAGCCCGCCGATCAGCGCCAGCAGCACCGCCAACGCCATCAGTTGTCCGCCCCTCGGACCGAGCAGCGCGACCGCCGCGGATTCTCCGATCCGGGGACTGGCGGCCAGGTCGGCGAGCGGGAGGGCCCGAAGGTACGCGAGATTGATGATGGTATAGAGAACCATGATGACAAGCACGCCCGCCACGATGCCGCTGGTGAGGAGCGCGGTGTCCCAGGCGCCGAGTCCCCGAACGAGTCCGGGGCGTTGCTCCGATGGCGAGGTCATTCGGTGCTTTCAGGTGGTGAGGTCGCGAGAGATCCCGACCGCACAAGTATGGAGCGCTGCCTCCATCCAGGCCAGGCGATCGTCGGCCTTCCGCCGGTACCACATCCGGAGCCTGAGCGAGGCGGGTTGGCTTGCCGCCAATCGGCGGTACTATTCAGGAGACTCCGACTCAGGCCCGTCCATGCGAATCATTCGTAGCCTCGCCCTCCTCGGCGCCGCGTTCCCGGTGCTCGCGGCGGCACAGTCACTCGAATCCTTGGCCCCAAGCGTCCGCCAGTACGTCTCGGTCGACGCCCCGGTCGTGGCCCTCACCCACGTGCAACTGATCGATGGCACCGGGGCGGCACCCCGCGCCGATCAGACCATCGTGCTCGAGCGGGGCAAGATCCTTTGGGTCGGGTCGGCCGCCGGCGCCCGGATCCCCGCCGGCGCCCGCGTCATGGATCTCACCGGCCACACCTTGATTCCCGGCCTGGTCGGGCTCCACAACCACACCTTCTACTACACCCTCGCGCCCCGGGCCGTGCAGTCGAACTTCACGGCACCCCGTCTCTACCTCGGCGCGGGGGTCACGACCATTCGGACCACCGGCAGCGCGTCCCCCTATGCGGAGATCAACCTCAAGGCCAACATCGAACGCGGCGAGATCCCCGGCCCCCGGCTCTTCGTCACCGGACCGTATCTGATCAGCCCCGGGCCCGATATGCGACTCGATCTCCTCGGCATGCACGAGTTGTCGGGGCCCGAGCAGGCTCGCAAAGTCGTCGACTACTGGGCCGAAGAAGGGGCCACCTGGCTCAAGGTCTACAACCAACTCCAGGTGCGGACCCTCGCGGCAATCACCGACCAGGCCCACAAGCGCGGACTCAAGGTCACCGGGCACCTCTGCTCCGTGGGCTTCCGGGACGCCATCGCCGCGGGCATCGACGCGCTCGAACACGGTCTGATGACCAACTCCGAGTACCTGCCGAACAAACAACCCGATCTCTGTCCGCCGGGCATCCGCGATGTCTACGTGAAGCTCGACATCGCCAACGATCCGCGCATCAAAGCCACCTTCGCCGACATGGTGGCCCGGAAGGTGGCCATGACCTCGACGCTCGCCGTGTACGAATCAGGGACCGCGGGCCGGCCCTGGGGAGACGACCCCCGGCTCTGGGAGGCGCTCTCCCCCGATTCGAAGGCCGAGGAAGAGGCCAGGCATCGTGGCGTCGAGGCGGCCGGCCAGACCGAGGTGGCGCAGCTGGCGCTCAAGAAATCCATGGAGTATGAGGTGGCGTTCTTCCGGGCCGGCGGCCTGCTCGGCGCCGGAGTCGACCCGGCCTGGAACGTGCCGGCGGGGATCGGCGATCACCGGAACTACGAGTTGCTGGTCGAGGCGGGACTCACCCCGGCCGAGGCGATCCAGGTCATG
>JANNQX010000190.1:0-4412 GCA_031400975.1 Gemmatimonadota bacterium | reverse complement strand
CGAGGGGTTTACGAAAGAGACCGCCGTGATCGGAGTCGGGGCCCAGTTTCTTCAATTCGTATCGTGGAACTTCGTGGCGTCCGGCCTGATCTTCACCTGTTCGGGCATGTTTCAAGCGCTCGGCAACACGCTCCCGGCCCTCCTGAGTAGCGCCTCGCGCCTGATCATCTTCGTGATGCCGGCCGTCTGGCTCTCCGGCCGACCGGGGTTCGAACTCCGCCACCTCTGGATCCTCTCGGTCACCACGACCACGGTTCAGGCCCTGATCAGCTACGGCCTCCTCCGGCGAGAATTAGGGCGGCGACTCACGGTCGGCTAGCGCCGGGCCTATATTGTTTATGGCCCCTCATGACCGCTTCTCGTCCACCCGTCGATCTCGCCTTCCGGCCCACCAGCTACTGGGACCCGGCTAGCGCGGAGAGCGCCATCCTCCTCAATGTGAAGGGCGACCTCCGCCGGCAGATGATCCGCGATTTCATCACCGGTCAGGCCGGCCATCTGGGTGAAATCGACCCCGAGCTGCTTGAAGCCGAGTTGGATGACGAGACCCGAAACAACCTCGGCGCCAACGATCCCCGGTGGCTCGGGGGCGAGTACCTACCCGATTATCTGCCCGGCGAAGTCGAGATCGCCCGTTTGGTGCTCGAGTCGACCACCCGTGACGTCTATTCGGTCCGGGCCCGCCGGAGAACCCGCGGGATCAAATACCGGGTCGTCGATGAATACGACACGATCTTCACGTTGACCCGCCGTTCCTCAGTGCAACCACTTCGGCTGGGCGCGCTGATCGAGTTGATCGAGTCGGCCGCGGTAGACGGCGCCGATCGGACGGAGAGCTTCACCGATGAATTCCGAAACGCCGCCGCCGAGGACACCGAGTCATTGGAAGAATCAGCCGACTTCATTCACGTGGAATCAGATCTCTATCCGGAGTTGGCGCGGTGGTCGGCCTGGAAAGCGGCAGATTGGATCGACCGGCGGATCGCCGTCGACGACGTCACCGGCTAGCCATCGACGCGGGTGAACGCTCTCGAATTGCGGTGGTACCGGACCTGGACCGATCTCGGATTGCCGCAGCCAGCCCCGGCCCTTCTCGCCCAACTCTTGGCCCGCTATCGGGAGCCCCATCGTGCCTATCACACGGTCCAACACCTGGAGGAGTGCTTTGCTCTCCTCGATGAGCTCCGCCCGCTGGCCCACGCGTTCGCTGTCATCGAATTGGCGATCTGGTATCATGACGCGGTCTACTGGCCCCGCCGAACGGACAACGAAGAGGCTAGCGCCGACGTGGCTCGGACCGACCTTGCGGCGGCCGGCGCTCCGAGCCCGCTGGTCGAGGCAGTGACCGCCATGATCCTGGCCACGGCCCACCAAACCACGCCGCCCCCGGGCGACACCGAGCTCCTGATCGACATCGACCTCGCCATCCTCGGCGCCGAGCCGGCTCGGTTTGCCGAGTACGAACGGCAAATCCGGAAGGAATACTCCTGGGTGCCTGGGATCCTGTTCCGACGAAAGCGGGCCGAGGTGCTCAAGAACTTCTTGGCCCGCCCGCAGATCTACCGGACCTCGCTGCTCCACACCCGACTCGAAGCCCGGGCCCGCCGCAATCTCGTGGCCACAGTCGCCTAAGCCGGGCCGATAGCCTTGCCAAACGAAGACTGACCCCGAATATTGAAAAATGGAATCGAGAGTGGAGTTGAGTTCAACCGGTGAACGAAGTTGGCGGCATGCTCTCTAAGCCAGCGACCTCCCGACTCCGAGCTCAGTTATTCAGATATCTCGACGGGATCGTCACGGCCCCCAGCGCCTACTGTTTGCACCAACGCGGCGTTACCCGCTACCTCCTCGACCACACTGAAGTCACCATTGGCCAACTAAGCACTGTGTTCTCCGCCAACGAGGGCTACCTGAACGTCGCCCTCCGGGTGTTGTGCGCCCAGGGCTGGCTGAATGAGCGCACCGACCCCGACACGCACGAAGTGACTTACTCGGTCAACGCCGAGAGCCCGATCGCCTTTGAAATGTTCGACGCCTACCGCGATGTCGTGCTGATGACCCAGTATGGAGGGCAGTTTCATCCTCGGAAGTTCGAGTCGAAGCCGTTCGAGCGATGGTACGGGTGCACGCAGACCTATGGTAAGCACTGCGGGCTGACCCTTGCCCCCGACCACTCGGTCACTCGAAGAATTCAAGACCAGATTTTGACCCATGTCGAAGGTCTCCTGGTCGCCCCGAGCTTCGTACACTTGGGAATGACCGGGATGTTTCACAAGTATTTCATGGAAGCATCGTTTCGCCCGGATGAGTTTCACAAAGACCCCGCCAGCTTCACGGCCATGCTGGATGTTTTTGCGGAATGGGGGTTTTTCAAGCGACTGAAGGAGACATTTCAGTTTACGGAGAAGGGCATCTTCTTTGCCAAACGAGCGTCGGCCTTTGGGGTAACCGTTTCGTACCTCCCAACCCTGCGGGCCCTCGATGAGTTGGTTTTCGGCAACCCGTTATGCCTCCGGTCTGAGCCGGGCCAGCCGGAAAAGCACGTCGATCGCGAAATGAATGTGTGGGGGAGCGGAGGAGCCCACGGGACCTACTTCGGCAAAGTCGACGAAATCATCATCGAGATTTTCAATCGCCCGATTCACGAGCAGCCCAAGGGCGTCCTCGACATGGGTTGCGGCAACGGGGCTTTCCTGGTCCACCTCTACGAGGTGATCGCTTATCGAACGGCGCGCGGCAGGGTCCTCGACGAACACCCGCTGTTCTTGATCGGTGCCGACTACAACCAAGCGGCTCTCAAGGTTTCTCGCGCTCACCTAATCCAGTCCGACATCTGGGCCAAGGTCATTTGGGGTGATATCGGCCGGCCCGATCTGCTCGCCCAAGACCTCCGGGAACACTACGACCTCGATCTCAAGCAAATCCTGAACGTGCGAACGTTTTTGGACCACAATAGGATTTGGGAAGAACCCCCCGGTACGACGCCGCGCGGTCCGGCTCACTCGACGGGAGCGTTTGCGCATCAGGGCCGCCGGTTGCCCAATGACCTGGTTGAAATGAGCCTGTTGCTGCATTTCAAGAAGTGGGCGCCCTACGTCCAGACATTCGGCCTCCTCGTGATCGAACTCCACACGATCCCACCTCATCTCACCGCCCTGAATCTTGGCCGCACGGCGGCGACGGCATACGATGCCACCCACGGGTACTCCGATCAATACATTCTGGAAGTAGACGAGTTTGTGCGTCTGGCCGAGGAAGCGGGCCTCCGGGCCCAGCCGCAGTTTCAATTCAAGTTTCCCGACAGCGACTTGGCAACGGTGAGCATCAACCTCCTCAAGGGCGCCTAGGGGAAGTACCGGATTACGACGGGGCCGGCCGGAGCCGCAGCCATCTCGTGGCGGCGATCGTCTAGCCGGGCGATTCGCAGAGCGGCTCGGGCAACGAACGCCACGGCGTCGATCCGATCGCGCGCCCAAGCGCGGCCAGCGCCGCCGCGGAGAACATCGGAAGGTCGCGCAATACTCCCTCGTGGAGCGCGTGCCTCCGCCCGTCGCTGAAGACCCGTAGTCGATCGACGACTCGTCCGTCCGCATACCAGGTCACATCGATCAGGGCCGGCTCGAGATCGTCGAGTTGGAACGGCCCTGGTGTGTCAACCTGGCCGTCCGGGTACAGCGCGGACAGTACCACCTCGAGGGAGGGGAGCGTCATCGCGTCGCACTTCGCGGTTCGAACCACCGTCGCCCCACCGGTGTCCACCCGCCACACCGACCCGCCCTTCGGCCAGCTATGGAGCCGTTGCAGCTCGGCGGACAACCGATCGAGCGAGCCGGCCCGCGCCACCGGATAGCCCGTGATCGTCACGACCGCGAGTCGCTTGGTAGTGCGCAACGTCCACCGGGCCGTCCCCCCGTCGCGGACCGGTGCGCTCGAAGTGATCTCGGCGGGCAACGGTGGGTCGTCGGCCGCATCGACCGCGGCCCGGACGGCGCGGAGCTCCGCCTCGGAATAAACCCAGATCGTCCGCCAGTCGGCGGCGGGACCGGATCGGGAGGGCGCCGCGATCTGATACTCACCGGTCGGGAGCACCCGCATCCCGAAACTCGTGGTTGGTGCCCCACCGGCCACCGCCAGTTCGACAAGGGGGTCGGTGTTCGGGGGCCCGGACCGGTTCGTCGGCCTGTCATTCATCGACCTTCCTCCAACCCAGACGGTGAAGACCGCAACCAATGGAACCACCGGCAACAGCCATTTCATTCGCATTAGCGGCGCGGATAGCGGGGGCCCAAGGCCCAGTTTGGTTCAGCCGTGAGCCGAACCAGGGCGTTGTGGAATGTCGCGTAGTGTTGGGGCCGGATCTTGTTGCCGCCCGACATGATGTTGTCGTTCACTTCCCCAATCGCTCCGGGCAG
>JANNQX010000189.1:0-30652 GCA_031400975.1 Gemmatimonadota bacterium | reverse complement strand
CAAGCGTGGTGGCGCCGATGCAGTGCAGCTCGCCGCGGGCCAACATGGGTTTGAGCAGGTTGCCCGCGTCGGTCGAGCCCTCGGTTTTGCCGGCGCCCACGATGGTGTGCAGCTCGTCGATGAACAGGAGCACCCGCCCTTCGCTCTGCTTGATCTCGTTGAGCACCGCTTTCAAGCGCTCTTCGAACTCGCCGCGGTATTTGGCCCCCGCAAGCAGTGCGCCCATGTCGAGCGAGAAGACCGAGCGGTCTTTGAGCCACTCCGGCACGTCGCCGCGGACGATTCGCTGGGCGAGCCCTTCGACGATCGCGGTCTTGCCGACCCCCGGCTCTCCGATCAGCACGGGGTTGTTCTTGGTCTTGCGCGACAGGATGCGGATCACCCGCCGGATCTCGGCGTCGCGGCCGATCACCGGATCGAGCTTGTTGCGCCGCGCCTCCCCGACCAGATCGACGCCGTACTTTTCCAGCGCCTCGTAGGCGACCTCAGGGCTGGCGCTGGTCACCCGCTGGTTGCCGCGGACGGCGGACAGAGCGGTGAGAAACGCGTCGCGGGTGACGCCGGCCTTCTTGAGAATCCGCCCCGCGGCGCCGGAAGTCCCCTCGTCGATCGTCGCGAGCAGCAGGTGCTCGACCGAGACGTACTCGTCTTTCAGGCGCTTCGCCTCGTCCTCGGCCCGTAGCATCATCTGTTGGAGCCGGCCGGTGAGATAGATCTTGCCCGACTCGGCGCCGCCGCCGGAGACCTTCGGCCGGCGGTCGAGTTCGCGCTCCACCTCGCCTCGGATCTCCTGGGTCGGCGCTTCCAACCGTCCGAGCAGCCGGGGGACCAGCCCCTCGGGCTGTTCGAGCAGGGCGAGCAGCATGTGCTCGACATCCGTTTCCTGATGACCGTAACGGAGCGCCTTGGTCTGGGCGGCCTGGAGCGCTTCCTGGGATTTCTGGGTCAGCCGATTGAGTTCCATGGCTCTCCTCTAGGGTGTGCTATCCCCGCGGCCGGAATTCGGACTCCGCGGCGAGCTGCTCGAACAGGGCGCGTTCGCCATCGGTGAGCGACTCCGGCATCACGATCTTGAATTCGGCATAGAGGTCGCCCCGTTCGCCGCCGGCTTGGGGGAGCCCCTTGCCGCGCAGGCGGACCTTGCGACCCGATGAGGTCCCGGGCGGCACGCGCAAGCGCACCGCGCCGTCGAGCGTTTCGACTTCGGCCTCCGCGCCGAGGGCGGCTTCCCAGGAGGCGAGCGGCACGGCGACGGTCAGGTTCGAGCCGTCGATCTGGAACCGCGGGTGGGCGGCGAATTCGACACGCAACAGCAGGTCGCCCGCCTGGCCGGCGCCGACACCGGGGGAGCCCTGTCCGGCGAGACGGATCTTCTGCCCGGCGCGAATCCCCTGCGGGATTTTGACCGAGACCGACCGCGTCCGGCCGGTGCGGGGCTCTTTGAGCTGCAGCTCCCGCGCGCTGCCAGAGAGCGCCTCTTCGAGAGTGATCTCGAGCGCCACTTCCGCGCTCTCGCCGTCGCGACCAAAGCCGGCACCGGGGCTCCCTTGGGTCGTCCAGCCGCCACGCGCTCCGGCCCGGCCGCCGGCTCCGCTCCCGAACAGCATGTCGAAGAACGAGCTGGCGCCCTCTCCGCCGCCGAAGCCGCCGAAGCCGCCGCCCCCGCCGCTCGAGAAATCGTATCCCTCCCATCCGGGCGGGGGAGCGCCGGTCTGCTGGGCGGTCTTCCAAGCGGAACCGTACTGGTCGTACTTCTTCCGTTTCTCGGGGTCTTTCAAGACCTCGTTCGCTTCGCCGATGTCCTTGAAGCGGGCCTCTGCCTTGGGGTCCTTGTTGACGTCCGGATGGAGCTTCCTCGCGAGCTTCCGGTAAGCCTTCTGGATCTCTTCTTGGGAAGCGTCCCGCTTGACTCCCAACGTCTCGTAGTAGTCCCTGAACTCCAAGGCACGCCCTCCTGATTGGAATCTATCCCTGAGCGTGAGGCACTCAAGTTATGTAACCGGCGCGCAGATCTTGTCATTCCCGGGAGGGGAACGGGGAAGAAAAAAAAGAGACGCGGTCGCCCGCGTCTCTCTGGTGAGTTTCTCGCTCGGAAACCTAAGCGTCACGAGTCGGCTCGGTCGAGCCGGCCGCGCTACGGAGGGGGGAAGCCGAAATGCTCGTAATTCTTGGCGATAAACGCCTTCCACTTGTCCGGCACCTCTTCGAGCGGAACGATCGCCTGGACCGGGCAGGCGTCGACGCACAGACCGCAATCGATGCACTCTTCCGGGTGAATGTAGAGAATCTCCCAGTCCTCGCCCTTGCCGTAGATGCAATCGACCGGGCAGACATCGACGCACGCCCGATCTTTGACTCCGATGCACGCTTCCGTGATGATGTACGTCATCCGACTGCTCCAATTTTCAGTGTTCGGTTGAGCTCAAAAGTAGGGGCATAAGGCCAAAGACCGCTCCCAAGCTAATCGGGCAGCTTCGGGTTGGTAGACTCGGGCGCGGTTCTCGTGGGAAAGGGCTAAAGCAGCCCGCTTGGAAGATGTTCATGGCGAATCTCGGGCACTCCGCATCGCTCCCCGGACGTATACCATCGGTTCCACTCTTCCCGAAGGCAGAATGGGTCCATTCCGTGGGCCCGATCGATAGCTAAGACTCCGTCGAGGTGGTCGATTTCATGCTGAAGGAGCTCGGCTCGCTCGCCCTCAAGGTCGATCTCCTGGATGACCCCTTTGAGATCCTGGAACCGAACCCGAATACGGTGGGCCCGTTGGACCCGGACCATCAGGTTGGGGAAGGAGAAGCAGTCGTCCCACACCAGGAAATCCTCGGTACCGATATCGACGATCTCCGGGTTGATCAGCGGCCACGAGCGGTCCATTTCGACATAGACGATCCTTACCGGGGCCCCGATTTGGGGTGCGGCGATGGCCCGGCCGGTGCCGAACCGAGATTGCCAGTCGCGGAGGGTTTCCCGCAGGTCGTCGATGATCATTCGAACGGCGGCCGATCCGGGTTGCGCGATGGGTTCACACTTGGCCCGCAGTACCGGGTCTCCGAGCAGGCGGATTCGGTGAATTGTCATAGCCTTAATCTCGGGTTTCGGCTGAATCCTGCAAGGGCACTGTAAGTAGTAGTGACTGATACCCCTTAATGGAGCCTTTCGGCTATCTCGACCTGGCCTGGATCGATTCAAAGTGTCGGTCCAGTGAACCGATTTCCTTGGCCCCGGGGCGGAGCCTGCGGTGGACTGAGGTATCCAGGACCCAGTGACTCAGTAGTAGTATATCAGACTGCTTGATGCCTCGGGTTCGCAACCGCCGATCTTTGACCTGGTTTGACAATTCCGACTTTTTCACTTAGGATTTCGAGTTGGGTAAATCCTAAGGGGGAGAAGCGGCCGTGAGTGAGTCAGTCGAGGCACTGGTCAATCGCGAGTATAAATGGGGATTTGTCACGGATATTGAGTCCGAGTCCCTCCCGCCGGGCCTTTCCGAAGACGTTGTCCGGCTCATCTCCGAAAAGAAAAACGAACCGGCTTGGCTGTTAGAGTGGCGGTTGAAGGCCTATCGCGGCTGGCTCAAGATGACAGAGCCCGAGTGGCCCAACGTGACCTATCCTCCGATCGACTATCAGAAGATCGTCTACTACTCCGCTCCGAAGACGAAAGCCCCGCTTGGCAGCCTGGATGAGGTCGATCCGAAGCTGCTCGAGGCCTATACCAAGCTCGGGATTCCGCTGACCGAGCAAAAGATTCTGTCCGGGGTCGCGGTCGACGCGGTGTTTGATAGCGTCTCCGTGGGGACGAGCTACAAGAAGCAGCTTGGCGCCATGGGGATCATTTTTTGCTCGTTTTCCGAGGCGGTCATTGAACATCCGGACCTGGTCAAGAAATACTTCGGGTCGGTTGTCCCAGCGAGCGACAATTTCTTTGCCGGCCTTAACTCGGCCGTGTTTACCGACGGGTCCTTCGTGTATATCCCGAAAGGGGTCCGCTGTCCGATGGACCTCTCGACCTATTTTCGCATCAATGCCCAGAATACCGGGCAGTTCGAGCGGACCCTGATTATCGCGGATGAAGGTTCGTACGTGAGCTACTTGGAGGGCTGCACCGCCCCCAAGCGCGACGAGAACCAACTCCATGCTGCGGTGGTCGAGTTGGTGGCCCTCGAGGGCGCCACCATCAAGTATTCGACCGTCCAGAACTGGTACGCCGGCGATGAGGAGGGGAAGGGCGGCATTTTCAACTTCGTAACGAAGCGAGGGAAGTGCGCCGGTGCCAATAGTAAGATCTCGTGGACCCAGGTAGAGACCGGGTCTGCGATCACCTGGAAGTATCCGTCCGTGATCTTACAGGGCGACCATTCGATCGGGGAGTTCTATTCTGTCGCGGTGGTCAACGGGCGCCAGCAGGCCGACACCGGAACCAAGATGATCCATTTGGGCCGGCACACCAAGAGCACGGTGGTGTCGAAGGGCATTTCGGCCGGGCGCGGCCAGAATAGCTACCGGGGATTGGTGAAGGTCATGCCTCGGGCCGAGGGGGCCCGGAACTACACCCAGTGCGACTCGATGCTGATCGGAAACCGATGCGGGGCCCATACGTTTCCGTACATTGACGTCCAAAACCGGACCGCCGCGGTTGAGCACGAAGCCTCGACGTCGAAAATCGGTGAGGACCAGATCTTTTATCTCAAGCAGCGCGGCCTCAATACCGAGAACGCGATTTCGATCATCGTTAACGGTTTTTGTAAAGAGGTCTTCCGGGAGCTTCCGATGGAGTTTGCGGTCGAGGCTCAGAAACTGTTGGGTATCAGCCTTGAAGGCAGCGTCGGATAGGAGCTTTTCCGTGGCACCGTTACTCGAGATCAAAAACCTCCGCGCCGCGGTCGGCGACCAAGAGATTCTCAAGGGCATCAACCTCGTGGTCAACGTCGGCGAGGTCCATGCGATCATGGGCCCGAACGGCTCCGGCAAGAGCACGCTGGCGCAAGTGATTGCGGGTCACCCCGCCTACACCGTGACCGGTGGAGAGATCTGGTATGGCGGGGCGGATTTGACCGAACTCGAGCCCGAAGAGCGGGCTCAGGCCGGCGTATTTCTGGCCTTTCAGTACCCAGTCGAGATTCCTGGCGTGACCAACGCCTACTTCCTTCGGGCCGCCTATAACGAGCTTCGGAAGGCTCGCGGTTTGGAGGAAATGGACCCGATCGACTTCGTTGATCATCTCGAAGAAAAGTTGAAGATCGTCGAGTGGGGCCCCGAGATCATGAAGCGAGCCGTCAATGCGGGCTTCTCCGGCGGCGAGAAGAAGCGAAACGAAATCCTCCAAATGGCGGTGCTCGAACCGAAACTGGCGTTGCTTGATGAGACCGACTCAGGCTTAGACATCGACGCGCTTCGGATCGTCGCGAACGGAGTGAACGCGCTCAAACGGCCGGACAACGCCTTTGTGCTGGTCACCCACTACCAACGGCTGCTCAACCATATCGTGCCGGACTTCGTTCACGTGCTGGCTGACGGTCAGATCGTCAAGTCGGGTGGGAAGGAACTAGCGCTCGAGCTCGAGGCCAAAGGCTATGAGTGGTTGACCGGATCGGCCGAGGCGCTGGCGTGATCGAGCCCTACGTTCGGCAGTTTGAGGCCGCGGCGACCGCCACCGGCGGGTCCCGGGCTCCGGATTGGCTCACCGGCCTCCGGCGCGGGGCGATCGATAGGTTTCGTCGAATGGGCTTTCCAACCACCAAAGACGAGGAATGGCGCTTCACGTCGGTAGCGCCGATTGCCCGAGGTGGCTTCGCCCCGTCAACGAGTGCGGGACCGTTGGCCCTTGCCGATCTCGCGCCGTTCCTCTTTGGTCACCCCGAGTGGCCTCGGTTGGTGTTTGTCGACGGCCAGTTTGCATCGTCCTTGTCGGGCGGTGCGGTAATACCGGGACTGACGGCGACGACCCTTGCGGAAGCGCTGGCGAACGATCCCCTCTTTGTGGAGCGGCACTTTGGACGCCATGTGCGGCCGGAAGAGACCCCGTTCACGGCCCTCAACACGGCGTTGGCAAAAGATGGGGCGGTTATCCGGGTCACGAAGGGGACCGAAATCCCGGTTCCGGTGCATGTCGTCTTCGTCAGCTCGGCTTCGGTCGACGGCGTCGTAAGCCATCCCCGGATCATTGTCGTCGCTGAAGAGCAGGCCCGGTGTCAAGTGGTCGAAAGCTATGTCTCGCTTTCGAATCGGACGCGCTACTGGACCAACGCCGTGGCCGAGGTTTCGATGGGGGCCGGGTCGTGGGTCGAACACGGCCGGATTCAGCGGGAAAGCGAAGCGGCCTATCACATTGGGTTTACCCATGTGAACCAGGCCCGGGACAGCCACTACCGGTCCTTCTCGCTGGCGATGGGAGCGGCAATTGCCCGCCACAACCTCCACACTCGTCTCGGAGCGATGAACACGGAGGCCTTGTTGTACGGGTTGTATATCGGGCGGGGCGATCAGCTGATCGATACCCACACCACGATTTACCACGACGAACCGAATTGCCGCAGCTGGGAAGTCTACAAAGGCGTGCTGGACGAACGGGCGCATGGGGTGTTCAACGGCAAGATCTTCGTGAAGCCGGAGGCCCAGAAGACCGACGCAAAGCAAACCAATCGGACCTTGCTTCTCTCCGACAGCGCCCGGGTTGATACCAAGCCGCAGCTCGAGATCTTTGCCGACGACGTGAAGTGCACTCATGGAGCGACGATCGGGAACTTAGAGCCCATGGCCCTGTTCTATTGTCAGAGTCGAGGAATTCCGGCGGACGCTGCCCGGCGGCTCCTGACCCATGCGTTTGCGGCCGAGGTGTTGAACGAGGTGACCTCGGAGCCAATTCGGACTGCTTTGAATCAGGTGGTGCACGAGCGACTCGGAGTCGCCTGGTAGGCGACCAGATGCCGGACGTGGCGATGCCGCCGCTGACTGCGGCCGAGATGAACCCGGCGAGCGGGTCCCGATGGGATCCGGAGTCAATTCGTGGGCATTTCCCGATGCTCTCTCGTTCGATCCGGGGTTGTCCGTTGGCGTACCTAGACAATGCCGCGACCGCGCTCAAACCCCACGCCGTCATCGATGCGATGGTGGAGTACTACCGCGACATGACGGCGAACGTGGCTCGGGGCGTTCACTCGACCAGCCAAGAAGCCACCGAGCGGTTTGAGTCGGTGCGCGGGTTGGCGGCTCGGTTTATGGGCGCGGCCATTCCCGAGGAAATCGTCTTCACCGCCGGCACAACCGCCAGTATGAACTTGGTGGCTCAGAGCTACGGCCGGTCGGTATTGCGGGCGGGGGATGAAATTCTCGTATCCGAGATGGAACACCACTCGAACCTGGTGCCGTGGCAATTGATCGCGGAGCAGACGGGGGCGCGGATTCGGGCGATTCCGGTGACGCCGCAGGGCGAGCTGGACCTTGACTGGTTCGAGCGTGAGTTGTCCGATCGGACCAAGATCGTGGCGGTCTGCCATGTGTCTAATGTGCTCGGCACTGTGGTTCCGGTCGCTCGAGTCGCCGGGCTCGCTCACGAGATGGGCGCGATCTGCGTCGTGGATGGGGCCCAAGGGGCCCCGCACTTGAAGCTCGACGTGCAGACCCTCGGGGCGGACTTCTACGCCTATTCGGTTCACAAGCTGTTCGGACCGACCGGGCTCGGAGTGCTCTATGGGCGGAGCAAGCTGTTGGAGCGGATGCCGCCTTGGCAGGGTGGCGGAGGGATGATTGGGCACGTTGAAATCGGGAAGTCAACCTATGCTCCGCCACCAGCCAGGTTCGAAGCGGGCACGCCGGCGATCGGGGAGGTTTTCGGTCTCGGAGCCGTGATTGAGTACTTGGACAGCTGGGACCGCGAGGCGGCCATTGCCTATGAGGATGGGCTCGTTTCCCGAGCCGCTGAGCGGCTCCGAGGTGTCCCTGGTGTGACGGTTCATGGTGAGGTCCATCCGAGGGTCGGGGTAGTCAGCTTTTCGGTCGAGGGCGTACACCCGCACGATGTTGGGACGGCGCTCGACGCCCATGGTGTCGCGGTGCGGGCCGGGCATCATTGTGCCCAGCCGTTAATGGCCAAGCTCGGCGTGACGGCCACGGTCCGCGCCTCGTTCGCTCCGTACAACACGGCCGCGGAGGTGGAGGCCTTGGTTGCCGGGGTGATCGCCGCTCAGAAAGTGTTTGGGCGGTGAACGAGCTGGACGAGTTGTATCAGACCTTGATTCTCGAGCACAACAAGTCGCCGAGGAACTTTCGGGAGCTGGTTGCGTTCTCCGGCCATGCTGAAGGTCGGAACCCGTTGTGTGGCGATGTGTTCAACGTGTGGGTCGAGGTGGAGGACAACTTGGTCACCGACGTGTCGTTTTTGGGTCAGGGCTGCGCGATTTCGAAGGCCTCGGCGTCGATGATGACCACGACGATCAAGGGCAAGTCGGTCGAGGAGGTGCGGGCCCTCTTTAATCGGTTCCATCAGGTGGTCACCGGGAAGATCTCGGTGGCGGGGGATGACAAGAAGGACGCCAGAAAGGCCTTGGGTTGCCTGAGCGCGTTTGCCGGTGTGTCCGCGTTTCCCATGCGGGTCAAGTGTGCCACACTCGCGTGGCATGCCATGATGAAGGCTGTCGAGGAAGGATCAAAGGAGAAGAACGATGCCGTATGATGAACGCTTAGTTGCGCCGATGCGCGCGGAGCTTACCGGGTTGGGTGTGAAGGAGCTCCGGACGGTTGCCGACGTCGATCAGGTGTTAGGAAGCCCGACGGGAACCCAGTTGTTGTTCGTGAATTCGGTCTGTGGCTGTGCCGCGGGTTCGGCCCGCCCGGGCCTGGCCCGGGCGCTTCAGGATCCGGTGAGGCCGGCGAGCTTGTTCACGGTCTTTGCCGGACAGGATCTGGAGGCGACGGCGCGGGCGCGGAGTTATTTCGCGGATTATCAGCCGAGCTCACCGTCGGTGGCGCTGCTCAAGGATGGGGAAGTCGTCTACTTCCTGCACCGATATCAGATCGAGGGCCGGGGCCCCGATGCGATCGCCACCGAACTGAAAACGGCCTTTGCTCAACACTGCGGAGCGTAGAGTCGGATGAGCGGCCATGTGTTTCATCCGGGGCACGAGGAGCTTCACGGCATCACGGTGGTCTTGGACGGCCATGATGGACGGACTTTTGTCGGGCGGTATCACGAGGCGACCGCCCGCGGGGTAGTGCTGCACGACGTGGCCGTGTTTGAACCGGTCTCCGGGGCCGATCGGAAGGACTGGCTCAGGCGTCAGCTGAAGTTCGGGGTTCAGGCCACCCACCGGACCTTGGTGGTCCCGGCCGAAACTGCGGGAGCGGTTGCTCGGCTAATCGACGTACAGTTGTAGTACTGATAAATATCTACGATGGCTATGTAAAGCATCATTGACAATGTGTCAATGATGCTTTACTGTACTTATGGTAGGGTCATGGGGAGGCCTTCGGGTGGCAGCCAAAAATCATTCTCATTCGGGACCGATAATCGGTCTCTCGTTGATGTCGGCGTTTCTCGCGGTTGGGGTCGCGTTCGCTGATCGGACGGCGGTGGTTCCAGGGGGGCTTCGGCCGTTGCTTGCCATCCTCCCGGTGGTGCCGCTGGTGATCTTCTTTGCACGGATTGCAAAGTGGCTTCGGAGCCTTGATGAACTGGAACGGATGATTCACCTCGAGGCAATGGTGATTCAGTTTGGGCTGATGGGGATCTTGGTAATGAGCTACGGGATGTTGGCGCGAGCCGGATCAGTGCCGAACGTGCCGGCCACGACGGCCTTTCCGTTCTTGTGGCTGACCCAGTTCGGATTCTGGTCGGTTGGAATCGCATGGGTTCGACGGAAGTATCGGTGATCAACCGGCTTCGGGTGCTTCGAGCCGAGCTGGGCTGGTCCCAGGCTGATTTGGCGGGCCGGCTTAGTGTGTCGCGCCAGACGGTCAATGCAATCGAGACCGGGAAGTACGATCCGAGCTTGCCGTTGGCGTTCTCAATCGCCCGGCTCTTTGGGCAGCCGATTGAAGCGATTTTCGACCCCGAAGTGACAGGCGCGAGCTAGGCTTGGAGACAACCCGGTAAGGTGGTCTTGGTTCGACAAGGCTTTGTAGGCGGGTGGCTGGTACTCTCAACTCGAAGGATGGCTTACATGGCGGAGACGGTGATTGCCGTCAACGGGGTCACAAAGCGGTTCGCCGGGCACACGGCGGTCAAGAATCTGTCGATGACCGTGGCTCGCGGCGGGATTTTCGGTTTGTTGGGCCCGAACGGCGCAGGCAAGAGCACGACGATTCGGATGATGATGAACATCTTCATGCCGGACGAGGGTCGAGTGACGGTGCTCGGTTCGACGGCCGGGAGCCGGGACCTCTCTGCCCGGATCGGTTATCTGCCTGAGGAACGCGGGCTGTATCCGAGAATGACTGTGATCGATCAGATCATCTTTCTGGCCGAAGCGAAGGGGATTCCGCGATCGATCGGCCGGAAGCGGGCGGTGGATTGGCTCGGGCGGCTCGACCTGTCGGATTGGACCACGAAAAAGGTCCAGGACCTGTCGAAGGGCATGCAGCAGAAGATCCAGTTCATCGGCGCGTTGCTGCATGAACCGGAACTGGTGATTCTCGACGAGCCGTTTAGCGGCCTCGATCCGGTCAACAGTAAGACCATGCGCGAGATCGTGATCGACATTGCTCGGCAGGGTCGGACGGTTCTGTTTTCGACACATATCATGGAGCACGCGGAGAAGATGTGCGATCACATCGTGATCATTGCCCATGGGGAGAAGCGGGTGGATGGCACGATGGCCGAGATCAAACGGGATTTCGGGGGGCAGCATGTGGCGTTGACGTACACCCGGAATGCCGATCGAGCGGCCCGGGTCCTCGCCGATCGAACCCTGGTTTCCAAGGTGTCGGACTTTGGGGCAACCGCCGAGGTGGCCCTGGCGGCGAATGAGTCGGGCGATCGGCTGCTCGAGGCGTTAGTTCGGGAAGGGGTTGGGTTGTCACGATTCCAGGTCGTAGAGGCGTCGTTACAGTCGATTTTTGAAGCCCGCGTCGGGGCTGATGGGGCGCGACCGTTTGCCATGAGAGAGGAGTCGTAACCCGATGAGTAAGGTGTTTGCGGTGATTCGGCGGGAGTTCGTTGAGCGGGTCCGGACTAAGGCGTTTGTGATCGGGACGTTGTTGGGCCCGGTGTTTTTCATTGGCATAGCGGTCATCCCGGCGCTGTTGCTGAATCGAGAGTTGGCGGGGCGCAAGATCGTGGTCGTCGACGCGGGCGCCGGGGAGTTTGGGAGCAAGGTGGTGGCGGCGCTGGCGTCTGCCAAGAAGGGGTCGGGTCCCGAGGCGGAGTCGAAATTCCTGCCGATGCTGGTGGTGGCGGGTGAGCGGGCCGAGGTGGTGCGAGATTCCCTAGTCCGGATTACCGGTCTATCGAAGCGATTGGATGGCTCGATCGATGGCATCGTGATCGTGTCGGAGACAGGTATCGCCAAGGGGCAGCTCACGTACCTTGGGGTCAATGTCGGGAGTCCGAGTGAGATGGAGGATCTCCGTCGGCTCTTGAGCCCCGTGATGATGACGGAACGGCTCCAGCGGGCCGGCGTGGATCCGGGGGTGGCACTCGGAGCGGTTGGCCCCCTCGGGCTGGAAACCCGCAAGGTTTCTGAAGGCAAGCTCAGCGCTGAAAGCGGTGGAGCAACGTTCGCGCTGGCGTACGCGATGGGGCTGATCTTGTACGCGTCGCTGCTGTTGTACGGAACTCAGGTCATGGCGTCGGTGGTCGAGGAGAAGTCCAATCGAATCATGGAGATCTTGGTGTCGAGCCTGACCCCGTTCCAACTGTTACTCGGCAAGGTGGTCGGGGTTGGCGCGGTGAGCATGTTGCAAATCGGAGTCTGGACGGCCGCCGCGAAGTTGCTGCGGGACTATCAGCCGCAAATCATGAAGGCGTTGGGGGCCGCCCCCGCCGCCGGGGGAGGGATGCCGTTTCAGTTGCCGTCGATGGACGCCGACCTACTCGGGGTGTTCCTGATTTTCTTCGGGCTGGGTTTCCTGCTGTACTCGGCGGCCTACGCGGCGATCGGGTCGATGTGTACGACGATCCAGGAGACCCAGCAGGCCCAAATGCCGGTGATGTTGTTCATCCTGATGGGCTTGATGAGCGTGTTCGCGCTACTGAACGAGCCGAATGGGACCCTGGCGAAGACGCTGAGTTTGGTGCCCCCCTTGGCGCCGTTCGTCGTGCCGGTTCGGTATTCGATTGCGCCGATCCCATTGGGGGAGTTGTTGTTGTCGATCGGGTCGACGGTGGCAGGGTTGCTGTTGATAGTCTGGGTGGCGGCTCGGATCTACCGGGTAGGCATTCTGTCGTACGGGAAGAAGGCCTCTTTCCGCGACATCCTGAGATGGGTCCGGGCGAGCTAGTCCGACCGGGGCGGGGAGCGAATCTCCGCCCTGTTGTTTTTCTGTGAGGGCGGTAGTTTCCCGCGATGGAGTACGACGTCATTGTAGTGGGCGGTGGCCACGCTGGGGCCGAGGCGGCGGCCGCAGCCTCCCGCATGGGTGCCCGCACCCTCTTGCTGACCCAGAATCTCGAGATGATTGGCCAGATGTCATGCAATCCCGCGATTGGCGGGATTGCCAAGGGCACGGTCGTCCGGGAAGTCGACGCTCTTGGGGGTATCATGGGCCGGGCGACGGACCGGGCGCGGATTCAGTTCCGGATGCTGAACCGTTCGAAAGGGCCGGCGGTGTGGTCGCCGCGGGCGCAGTGCGACCGCGGTCTCTATCGTCGGGCGGTTCGGACCGAACTGGAGCGGTTGCCTAACGTTCGTTTTTCTCAGGGCACCGTTGCCCGGTTTCTGATCGAATCGGGCCGGGTCGTTGGGTTGGAGACGATTGACCGTCGCCGGTATCGAGCTCGGTCGGTGGTTCTGACGGCAGGGACGTTCCTGCGGGGCCGGATTCACATCGGTCTGGACAGTCAGATAGCGGCGGGCAGGGCGGGTGAGGCGCCGTCGGTTGAAATGGCGCAAGATGTTGAGGCACTTGGAGTTACAGTAGAAAGATTCAAGACGGGTACGCCGCCGAGAGTGGATGGACGGACGGTCGATCTGGAACGGATGGATCGACAGGACGGTGACCCGGCTCGCTATTGGTTCTCCAGTTTTGTTCGCCACGAGCACCCTCGGCAGCTGTCGTGTTATCTGACCCATACGGGGGAGCGGCTGCGGGACATCATTACGAGCCACATTCAGGAGTCGGCGTTGTATGGCGGGGCGATCAGCGGGCGGGGTCCGCGGTATTGCCCGTCGATCGAGGACAAGATCGTTCGTTTCCCCGACGCGGCGCGGCACCAAGTTTTTCTGGAGCCTGAGGGGCTTGATACCGCCGAGATGTACGTGAACGGGTTGTCGACGTCGTTGCCTCCGAGTGTTCAGCTTGAATATCTCCGGTCGGTTCCCGGACTGGAGCGGGTCGAGATGACCAGGCCTGGCTATGCGATCGAGTACGACTACTTCCCGCCGACCCAGTTGGATCGGACGCTCAAGCTCAAGACTCTCGATGGACTGTACTTCGCTGGCCAGATCAACGGGACGACGGGCTATGAGGAGGCGGCCGGTCAGGGAGTGGTTGCCGGCCTCAACGCGTCGGCGTCGGCGCTCGGTCGGGATCCTGTTGTTTTGGGTCGTCAGGACGGCTTTATCGGCGTGTTGGTAGATGATCTGGTGACCAAGGGGGTGGATGAGCCTTACCGGCTCTTTACCTCGCGATCGGAGTTTCGTTTAATGCTCCGTCAGGATAATGCGCTCCGACGGTTGTTTTTGACTGGTGATCGGGCCGGCCTGTACACGGAGGACGAGCGGCGAGTCGCGACTGAGCGATTTGAGGGGGAGCAACAGGTATTGGACCAGGCGAATGGTGTCGCGATCCATCCCGACGCGGCGAATCCTGTTCTTGACGAGGCTGGTCTCGCGGGTATTTCCGAACCGGTCAGAATTTCTGAACTTGTCAAGCGTCCCGGGATGTCGTTGCCCGCCCTTCTGGCGGCGGCCGGCCTCCACGGTAGTGGCGAGCTATCTGACTGGGCCGAGATCGAGATCAAGTACTCCGGATACCTGAGTCGAGAACAAGCGATGGCGAAGAAACTCGACGAGATGGAGGCCTTTGTCATTGACGGTGTCGAGTCGTTCATGCCCTTCAAGTCGGTCTCGTTTGAGGCGCGAGAGAAGCTAACCCGTCAGCGGCCGACGACCTTGGGCCAGGCGTCTAGAATCCCTGGGATCTCACCGAGCGACATCCAGTCCCTCGTCATGGAGATGGCAAGAATCCGCAAGTAGCCCTGTGTTTCACGTGAAACCCCATCCGCCGAGCCGAAGTTTATCCAAGCCCAAAGCGCCCTGGTGCAGCGGTTGTTGACCGGAAAGGCGATATGTTTCACGTGAAACACAATCCGGGGTGATTGCGAAAACCCGATCACAGGTATTATTGTCGATAGGACTTTCTGTCACGAAATTGTCTGATTCTATTGCTGTAAGTAGTTGTGGACAAACATCTTAACTGTGATTATCTGATGGCTAGAATTATCGCGATCGCGAACCAAAAGGGTGGCGTCGGGAAGACAACGACCGCCGTCAATCTCGCGGCGTCGCTCGCGATTGCGGAGCGTCGGACTCTGTTGGTGGATGCTGATCCACAGGGAAACGCGTCGAGCGGCGTTGGGATCCCCAAGGGCACCGACCGGATTTCCCTCTATGATGTCATTGTCGAGGGCAGATCTCCGGCCGAGGCGGCCATCTCGGACGCCGAGCTCCCGTTTCTCGCGACCCTGCCGTCGACCCAGGATTTGGTGGGAGCCGAGATTGAGCTGGTGTCGCTGCCGAACCGGGAAACCAGGCTTCGCGACGCGCTCCATATGGTTAGTGAGTCGTATGACTTCATACTCATCGACTGCCCGCCCTCTCTCGGGCTGATTACCCTCAATGTCCTCACGGCCGCTCATGGCGTGTTGATTCCAATTCAGTGCGAGTATTACGCCCTAGAGGGCATTTCGCAGCTCCTGAGTACCGTCAGGGTGGTCCAGCAGAATTTCAATCCCGATTTGGCTATCGACGGCGTTCTTTTGACCATGTACGACGCCCGGCTCAACCTCTGTCGACAGGTGGCTGAGGAAGCGAAGGAGTATTTCGGCGCCAAGCTGTTCAAGACGGTCATTCCGCGGAATGTGCGGCTGGCCGAAGCGCCGAGTTTCGGCAAGCCAATTCTGATGTATGACGTTCAATCGGTCGGGGCGAAAAGCTATATCGCGGTCGCCCAAGAACTAATGAAACGATCGGAACAGGCCAGTCCCGTGGTTCCAGCGGAGGACCGATGAGCGAGTCGCGACGGTTAGGCAGAGGGCTCGAGTCACTGCTGGGGCCGATTTCGAAAGAGCAAGCCGAAGCCCAGGGTGCCCTTCGGGAGATTGCGGTAGCGGCGATCGACTCGAACCCGTACCAGCCTCGGCGGGAATTCGAGCCGGAGGCGCTGAAAGAGCTGGTTGACTCGATCAGCGCCTCGGGCTTGTTGCAGCCGATTGTCGTCCGAGCCAAAGGTCCGGGTCGGTACGAACTGATTGCCGGCGAGCGTCGGTGGCGCGCGGTCCGGCAACTGGGCTGGCAGAAGATACCGGCCGTTCTCAAAGAGGTCGACGATCAGGCCATGTTGACGTTGGCCTTGATTGAGAATCTTCAGCGAGACGATCTCTCGTCGCTCGACGAGGCGGTCGGGTACGAGCGTCTGGTCAAGGAGTTTGGTCTCGCGCAGTCCGAGGTGGCGCGGCTGGTTGGGAAGGATCGGGCCACGATTGCCAACACGCTTCGTCTCCTCAAATTGCCGGCTGACATTCAGGCCTTGATCCAGAAACGCGCTTTAAGCGAAGGACACGCCCGAGCTCTCCTCGGTCTCACCGATGAGCGGCACCTGGCGAAGATGGCGTTCGCTGCGGTCGAACATGGGTGGTCGGTTCGGGATCTGGAGGCCCGGGTGCGGGGTGAGGTGCCGGGTCGGGGGAAGAAGGCGATCAAATCGGGTGAGAAGGCCCAGAACCCGGAGGTCCGTCGGGTGGAGGAGGCGCTTCGGCAACGTCTCAAAACCGACGTCCGGGTGACGGCGCGGCGGCGAGGGCGGGGGTTTGTGACCATCAGCTACTACTCCAACGATGACCTCGCGCGAGTGCTCGAGACAGTGCTTGGGGAGCCGTTCAACGGATGATCGGACGGCGACGCGGGGTGACCGTCACGGTCCTTCGTGACGATGCCATGGTGTCGGCGAGCTATCGGTTTCCAATGTGGTTGGTGCGGCTTGGGGTGGTGGCCGGAGTGACGGTGGGCATCCTTCTGGTGTTGGGGGTCGCGTTTTACACGCCGATCGCAGGGCAGGCGCTCCGAGTACCCGGTTTGGAACAGGATCTCGCTCGTCTGCGGATCGACAACGAGCGGGTCGGCGAACTGGCGGCGGCTCTCGATCGGGTGGAAGCGAACTACGCCCAACTACGGCGGATGGTCGGTGCGGATGTTGCCCCTCAACCGGTGCGACTGGCTTCGAATCTGCCGGTGGCGCCGGACATCGTGGTCCGGTCCGCGGCCGAGCGACCGCGATATGAGACCAATCCCTCGGCTCCGCGCCACTGGCCGTTGGATGTGGCAGGCTTTGTCACCCGGGGTCAGACGGCTGACTCAACCGATGAGGCTCACCCCGGCCTCGACGTGGCGGTGTCGGTTGGTAGCTTAGTTCGGGCGACCGGCGGCGGGACGGTCCTCGAGACCGGCACCGAGCGTGAATACGGCCTCTTTGCGCTGATCCAGCATCCGAACGGGTATCAGTCGATGTACGGCCACTTGTCGCGGGTGACTGCAGTGCAGGGGAGCCGGGTGCTTGCCGGAGAGGTGATCGGTCAGAGTGGAAATACCGGACGGTCATCGGCACCGCACTTACATTTTGAAATTCGGCGCAACGGGGTCTCGATCGATCCGCTGACTTTGATTCGGGAGAACCGATAGCTATGGGCATCTTCTCAACTCCCCCGGCGTCCAATGGTCCCGCAGCCCGCCGCCGCTCGGATCCGAACGCGATTTCCATCATTGCGCCGGACATGATCGTGACCGGCGATCTTCGGGCGGAGGGTGTGGTTCGGATTGAAGGGCGGGTCGCCGGCAACGTGATTGCCGCCCACCAGATCCTGCTTTCGCCCGGCGGGGTGATCGAGGGGAATCTGGATACCCGCGAGGCCGTGCTCGGTGGCGAGGTTCATGGCACCGTGACGGCGACGGAGCGGGTCGAGGTCCAGACCACGGCCCAGGTTCACGGCGACATCATGACGCCGCGCCTCTTAATCCAAGAGGGCGGTCAGCTGAACGGCGGCATTCGGATGGACTCTCAGACGGAAGGCCCGGCCAATGAATAGGCTGATCGTCGGCCTGCTGCTCGCCGCCCTCGTCTCGGCTTGCGGGAAATCCGCCCCTCCTCCCGCGGGGATGCGAGTCGCCTTGGTTACCCCCGGGTCGATCGCGGATGCGGCCTGGAACGCCGGTGCCTATCAGGGGCTCCAGCAACTCAAAGACTCGTTAGGTGCCGAGATCAGTCATCAGGAAGCGCGGACCCCCGGAGCCCAAGAGGAGGCGCTCCGAGCCTATGCGGCGCAAGGATACACCTTGATCGTCGGCCACGGGTTCGAGTTCCAGCAGCCGGCTGAGCGGGTCAGCGCGGAATACCCGAGCACGGTGTTCGTCGTCACTTCGGGCGAGCGGGTTCAGGGCAACGTATCACCGCTGGTGTTCCGAATCGAAGAAGGGACGTTTCTCGCCGGGATGATGGCCGGAGCCCTGACCCAGAGCGGCAAGATCGGATTTATCGGCGGGATCGAGCTCCCCCCGATCAAGCGGGGGTACCTCGGGTGGGTGGCCGGGGCGCAACGGATGAACCCGGCGGTCGAAACCCGGGTGGCCTATCTCAACACCTTCGACGACGCGGCGGCGGGGCGGGAAGCGGCCCTGGCCATGATCCAAGTCGGGGTGGATGTCTTTCACCATAACGCGGACGAGGCCGGCAAGGGGATTTTTCAGGCGGCCAAAGAACATCCGGGGGTCTTCGTCTTCGGGGCGAACGCCGATCAGAGTGCGCTGGCGCCCGAGCGGGTCTATGGTTCGGCGATCATCGATCTGCCCCGGGCCTTTCTGGCCGTGGCCCGGGAGGTCAAGGCCGGCCATTTCGTCCCGAAGTTGGAGTCGTTCGGCCTGGCCGGCGGGGTGATCCGCTATTTGCCGAATCCGGCGCTGGCTGCTCTGATCTCGGCTTCGTTGGCCGCAAAGGTCCAGGCCGCCGCCGACTCGATCGTCGCGGGCACCCTAATCCCGGTCCGATGACCGGCCCGGTCGAGTTGGGGGACGTGGCCGGGTACCTGGATGGATATCTCCGGGTGGCCGAGGTCCCGGACGAAGCGGGTGCGGTCAACGGCCTTCAGGTCGAGAACTCCGGGATGGTCGGCGGGTTCGTTGCGGCGGTCGACGCGTCCCAATCGACGATTGACGGGGTGATTGCGGCGCGAGCCCGGTTCGCGGCGCCCCCGCTACTTCTGGTCCATCATGGCTTGTTTTGGGATGGCAATATCCCGGTCACCGGTCGGCGTTATCGTCGGCTGGCGGCTCTGATTCGGGAAGATATTCCGCTCTACTCCGCTCACATTCCGTTGGACCTACATGCCGATGTCGGCAACAACGCGATCCTGGCCCGCCGTCTTGGGTTAATCGAGTGCCGGCCGTTCGACAGCTACCGGGGCGTTCCGCTGGGGATCCAGGGCGCGGCGCCGGAGGGCCTTCCCCGGGATCGGCTGGTGGAGCTGCTGGACGGTTTGCTTGGAACCCAGTCTCGGCTGATTGCGGGCGGGCCGCCGGTCGTTCGGCGGGTCGGGGTAATAACCGGCGGTGCGGGCTCCAGGATTGCCGCGGCGCGCGACGCGGGGCTCGACACCTTTGTCACTGGCGAGGGAGCCCATCACACTTACTTCGACGCGATGGAGTTCGGGCTCAACGTGATTTACGCCGGGCACTACGCGACCGAGCAGGTTGGGGTCAAAGCACTGGCCGAGCACCTTGCGGCACGATTTAACCTGCCGTGGGAATTCCACCACCACCCGACCGGGCTTTGACGGCGGTTCTCGAACTCTCCCAGATCCGGAAACGGTTCGGCTCCGCGGTAGCACTCGACGGAGCCGATTTTGTTCTAGCCCGGGGTGAGGTGCATGGGTTGCTCGGCGAGAATGGGGCCGGTAAATCCACCCTGATGCAAGTCGCGTTCGGCCTGTCGGAGCCTGACGCCGGTGAAATCAGACGGGGTGGCAACGTCGTTACGCTCCGGGAGCCGGCGGCCGCGAAGCGACTCGGGATCGGAATGGTCCATCAGCACTTCACGTCGATTCCCGCGCTTACGGTCGAAGAGAACCTCTGGTTGGCGGCTGGCCGTCACGGTGCGGCCGTCGGTACGGTAGCGGGCTCGGGGGGCGCCGATACGGCCATCGGGCGGCTTCGGCGGCGGCTGTGGGCGGGGCTCGACCCGAAGGTCCGGGCTGTGGACCTGCCGGTCGGGGCCAAGCAGCGGCTCGAGATTCTCCAAGCCCTGGCGTCGGACGCCGAGATTTTGTTGTTGGATGAGCCGACGGCGGTGTTGGCTCCTCCGGAGGTGACCGAGCTGCTCGAGCTGCTGGGCGAGTTCGCCCGGGGCGGCGGGTCGGTGGTGTTCATCACCCACAAGCTTGACGAGGTGTTCGCCTCGGTGAGTCGGGTGACGGTCCTCCGGCGCGGCCAGGTCACGTTCACGGGGCCGATCGAGGGGTGCACGCCGGCCAGCCTGGCGCGGGCGATGGTCGGCGACGCTGCCGCGGACCAAATGGTACTCCTCGGTGCACCGGTCGAGGCGGGGCGAACGGCGGGGCCGGTCGTGGCATCGGCGGGCGGTCTCGAACCGCGGCGGGGCGAGATTGTCGGTCTGGCCGCGGTCGAGGGTAATGGTCAACGAGAGTTGCTGCGGTCGATGCGGGGTCGATCGGTGGCCTTCGTACCAGAGGACCGAACCACTGAAGGGTTGATCGGCAGTTTCAGTCTCACTGAGAACTTGGTCTTGGGTTTGCAGGCCGACGCCCGGTGGTCGAAAGGCCCCTGGCTGATGTGGCCGGCCGCGGGGCGCCGGATGGCGGAGTTGGTGGGCCAGTTTGGGATTCGGGCGAGCGGCCCGGACGCACTGGCCCGGTCGTTGAGTGGGGGCAATCAGCAAAAAGTGGTGTTGGCGCGGGCGTTCGAGGCTAAGCCGGCACTGATTATCGCCGAGAACCCAACTCGGGGTCTCGATGTCCACGCGACGGCCTTCGTTCATGAACAGTTGCGAGCCTATGCACGCGGGGGCGGGTCGGTGCTGTTTTACTCGACCGATCTCGACGAAGTCTTGGGGCTGGCCGACCGGGTGGTGGTCATGGTCCGGGGGGTGGCTGTGCCGGTGCCGGCCGGCGCCTCGCGTCGTTCGGTCGGGGCCATGATGCTCGGCCTCACCGAATGAAGGCGCTTCGGACCGGGTTGGTGCCGATTGGCGGCGGCCTGGCCGGGCTGGTCGTCCTCGGGCTCGGGTTGGCCCTGCTTGGTTACGATGCGGGGGCGGCGTTAGGCGCCCTCTGGCGGGGTGCGTTTGGCTCCTGGTACGCCCTCACCTCGGCGACGATGGTCCGAGCGGTTCCGCTAATCGTGATCGGGCTTGGGTTGGCGATTTCGTTTAGAGCGGGGGCGCTCAACATTGGGGGCGAGGGGCAATTTGCGGTGGGTGCGATGACGGCCACGGCGGCTGGGTTAGCGACCGGTTCGTGGCCGGCGCCGCTGGGCCTGATTACGACTTTGGGAGCGGGTGTGGTGGGTGGGGCCGCGTGGATTCTGATACCCGTCGCGCTCCGGCTTCGATTCGGAGTTCTCGAGGTCATCAGCACCCTCCTCCTCAACTTTGTGGCGGAGGGCCTGGTGAGTTTCGCGGTGCAGGGCCCACTGCAGGAGGCGAAAGGGATCTATCCGCAAAGCGATCCGCTCGGGCCGGCCGTTCGGCTGGCTCTGATTCCCGGGACTCGGCTTCATGTCGGCGTCTTTATGGCGGTGGCACTTGGGGTGACGCTGTGGGTGTTGTTCCACCGAAGCCGGTGGGGGTTTCGGCTCAGGGCGGTGGGCGAGGCACCGAAGGCGGCCGCCGTCGCCGGTGGTATTGGGGTGGAACGCACCATAGCGGTGGCGTTGCTTTTTTCCGGCGGCTTGGCTGGGCTGGCGGGGGCGCTCGAGGTTTCGGGCGTTACCTATGCTTTTTATCAGAATCTGTCGCCGGGGTACGGTTTTACGGCGATTGCCGTAGCGTTGATTGCCCGGACCAATCCGCTGGGCGTGGTGGTGGCTGGGTTGGCTTTCGGAGCACTGGAGGCCGGCGCGGCCGGGATGCAACGGGATGCTGGGGTTCCGGCGGTGGCGGTTAGCGTCGTGCAGGCGGTCATCATCATTGTCGCGCTTCTCAGTATGCGACGGTCCCCTGGCACGGATTCGTGAATGGGGGAAGCGCAATGGATCCGATAGTCGGGCTCCTGGCGGCGGCGATTCGGATTGCCACGCCGCTGCTCTGGGCGGCTCTCGGGGAAGTCATCGCCGAACGGGCCGGGGTGATCAACCTGTCGGTCGAGGGTGCGATGCTGGCGGGCTGTTTGGCGGCCGTGTTTGGGGCGCTCGGTGGCGATCCGTGGCTTGGGGTCCTGGCGGCGTCGGTGGCCGGGTTGCTGGTTGCCGCGGCGTTTGCCGCCGTAGCGATTTGGGGCCGGACCGATCAGATCATTGCGGGGACGGCGCTGACGCTCGCGTCGGTCGGAATCACCGGGGTTCTCTACCGGCAACTCGTGGTCACCCACGGGGGAGAACTCCAATTGGGGATGCTCAGTCCGGTGTCGGTACCGCTCTTGGAGTCGCTTCCGGTGGTGGGCCCGGCTTTGTTTCGGCAGCCGGCGCCGACCTACTTGGGATTGTTGGTGGTGCCGTTGGTGTGGTGGGTGCTCAATCGCACCACGGTGGGGCTCCGATTGCGAGCGGTCGGGGAGGCGGCGGACGCCGCTCGGGCGATCGGAATCGATGTTCGGTGGTATCAGACGGCTGCGGTGTTGGTGGGAGGCGTTTTTGCCGGGGTTGGCGGGGCGACCCTCGTTCTGGCTCAGGTCGGAGCGTTTGCCGAGCGGATGACCGCGGGTCGTGGCTTCATCGCGATCGCCGTCGTGGTGCTCGGCCGGTGGCACCCCGTCGGGGTCCTTTGGGCTGCAATGGCCTTTGGGGCTTTGACGGCCCTCCAGTTCGCCTTCCAGGCGATGGGGCTCGAGGTTCCCTACCAGCTCTTCCTCGTGCTTCCCTATCTCATTGCCCTAGCGGCGTTGACGGGGGTGGCGGGGCGAGTGCGATCGCCCCGGGGGTTGGGTCGCACCGTCGGGTGATCAGCGAAGCCGGCCATACTTCTTCAAGGCCGCCACGAGGCGATCGTGGGGGAGCGCGAAGACTCGGCGGCCGTTGGCGCCCGTCATGGTTTCGGCGGCGAGCATGGCGTTCACGATGGCTTCCGAGGTGGCGTCAATGGTGGCCTCGAACACCGGATTGATGGTTTCGTTGGGGATCGACCGGACGGTCGCGATCTTATCGGGCGCATCGGCGCCTTGGTTGGCCGTGGAAAAGGCCAGAAATATGTCGCCGGACGAATCGCCGCCGATCCCGCCCATCCGGCCGATGCCTAACGCCGCCCGCTTGACGACTCGCTTGAGTTGATGCGGCAACAGCGGCGCGTCGGTGGCGACCACGACGATGATCGAACCGGTGTCGCCCAGGTCTTCCCCACCACCGCCGTTCGCGGTGCAGGCCGCCCGCCCGGCGACCGTTCCGTCGGCCAGCGGGACGAAGCAGGGCAGGAGGTCGGGAATTTCCTGTCCGACCGGTACGCCCGCCACCGAGAGCCGGGGCCGCCCGCCGTAGTTGCACTGGACCAGGACGCCGACATGGTAGGTTTGCCCGAGGACCGTGATTCGGCGGGACGAGGTTCCGGTTCCGCCTTTGAACTGATGGCAGGTCATTCCGGTGCCGCCGCCGACGTTGCCCTCGGCCACGGGGCCTGGCTTGGCATTGTCGATGGCGGCCATCGCGTCCTGTTTGGACACATGGAAGCCGTTGATGTCATTCATGCCGCCGTCCCAGGTCTCCGCGACGACCGGCAATGACCAGCTGAATTCCTTTCCCTTCTTGACGGCCCATTCGATGGCGGCGTTGTGGACGACCCCGACCGAGTGGGTGTTGGTAATCATGACAGGTCCGCCAAGAAATCCGGACTCCTCGATCCAGGTGGTTCCGGTCATTTCCCCGTTGCCATTCAGGGTGAACCAGGCGGCGTAGACCGGTTCGTCGCGGGCCTTTCCTCGGGGCAGGATCGCGGTCACGCCGGTCCGGACCGGTCCGGTGCCGACCACGAGTTTTCCTTCGCCGGAAATCAGGGTGGTCATCCCGACTTCGACGCCCGGGACGTCGGTGATGGCATTCAGGGCCCCGGGGGAGCCGTCGAGCGGTATGCCCAGCTCGCGGCCCCGTTTCTTGGCCTGCCCGTGGGCCAGGGTCGCGAGCATGAGGGCGGCGGTGGCGGTCAGGGCGAGGGTGCGACGTTGGCTGGTCATTGATGGAATGTACTGCCCGATCGGTTGGGCGTTAAGTTGGGAGAGGATGACTGCCTCGACGCTGCCGATTCGATTGCGGGGATGCACGGTCCGTCCGTGGCGGGCGACCGACGCAACTGAGCTGGCTCGGGTCGCCAACGACCGAGATATTTGGCTCAATCTTCGGGACGTTTTTCCGCATCCGTACAGGACGGAAGACGCGGAGCGTTTCATTGGGATGATCTTGGTGCAGGATCCGATGACCAGCTATGCAATCGACGTCGATGGCGTTCCGGTAGGGAGCGTTGGGTTTCGGTTCGGGACCGATGTCGAACGAGTGACGGCAGAGATTGGGTATTGGCTGGGAGCCGGTCACCGCGGCAAGGGCATTGCGACCGACGTGGTGCGGTCGATGACCGGTTGGGTTCTTGAGCGATACGCCTTGACCCGGGTCTGGGCCCACGTCTTTGTGACCAATCCGGACTCGGCCCGGGTTTTGGAACGGGCCGGATTTGTCCGCGAAGCGACGATGCGAAGAAGTGTGATCAAGAATGGGCAGGTGCTGGACCAATGGCTCTATGGCTTCGTTCCGGAGGGACCGGATGGCGATCCAATCCGATAAATCGATCAGACTGCCGGATGGACGAACCCTGGGTTATGCCGAAGCCGGCGACCCAGCGGGGGCGCCGGTGCTGCACTTTCATGGCAGCCCGAGCTGCCGGCTCGACGTGATGGCTCCCGAGTTCGACTTGGTTGCCGAGCGCCTCGGGGTTCGATTGCTGGCCATCGATCGGCCGGGCATGGGCCTCTCGGATCCGAAATTGGGCCGGACGATTCTCGATTGGCCAGCCGACATTTTGGCGTTTGCTGATGCCCTGGGTCTCTCGCGGTTCTCAGCGCTTGGGGTGTCGGGTGGGTCACCCTATGCCGCCGCCTGCGCGGTACGGATCCCCCATCGTCTCCGCTCGGTTGGGATCGTCTGCGGAGTGGCTCCAGGCGACGTGGCGGAAGCTCGGGAAGGCATGGGTGCCCAAACGAAGCAGATGCTGTTCTTGGCTCGATGGTTTCCGTGGGCTCTTCGCCGCGGCCTTCGGACCATGGCGGCGATGGCCGCGACTCAGCCGACGAGCTTCTTCGCGAGGTTCGCCGAGCCGTTGCCGGGGGTTGACCGTGAAGCGGTCGGTTCCGCAGCGCGGCGGACCCATTTTCTCGGGGTGATTCGGGAGGCGTTTCGTCGGGGTGAACAGGGTGGTCTGCTGGATCTCCGCCTGGCCAGTCGCGGCTGGGGATTTCAACTGAGCCAGGTGCCAATCGTGGTGAATCTCTGGTTCGGCGGGAAGGACCTCAACGTACCGCCGGCCGCCGGCCGGTATCTCGCGTCAGCCCTGCCGCGGTCGGAGGCTCGATTTTATCCGGACGAGGGCCATCTTTCGCTCTTCTTCAACCGGTTCGAGGAAATCCTCACCGGTCTCCTGGCCACGGCGGAGCGGGAGGAAGGCCGTCCGGTCCGGATCTAGGCGCTCAACTTTTCGAGACGGGCTACCGCGGCGTTGAGCATGTCCTCGGTCTTGCAGAAGGCAAATCGGGTGTAGTCCCTCCCCGCGGCCGGATTCGAAAAGAAACTCGTCCCGGGTACGGTGGCCACGCCCCCTTCGATCGTCAGCCATCGGGCGAATTCATCAGACGGCATCTTCTTGATGTTCGAGAACTCCGCCAAGATGTAGTAGGCACCTTGGGGGGCTTGGCACTGGAAGCCGGCTCGGAGAAGAGCTCCGACCAACAGGTCGCGGCGAGCTCGGTAGTCGCGTCCGAGGTGCTGATAATAGTCTTTGCCCAACGTCTCGATAGCGACCGCCAAGGCTTCCTGGAGCGGGGCAGGCGCTCCCACGGTCAGAAAGTCATGGACTTTTCGAATCGCGTCGGTCACCGACGGGGGCGAGATGATCGTCCCGATTCGCCATCCCGTGATGCTATAGGTCTTCGAGGCGCCGCTAATTGTTACTGTGAGGTCGCGCATCCCGGGGAGTGTCGCCATCGGAATGTGCTCACCTTCGTAATAGATGTGTTCGTAGATCTCATCGGTGATGGCCCAGATCCCATGTTTTTGACAGAGGGCGGCGATGCCGGTCAGCTCGGCTCGGGTCAGCACCCGCCCAGAGGGATTGCCGGGGGTGTTGACGATGATGGCTTTGGTGTTATTGGTGAAGGCTTTGGCCAATCGGTCGAGGTCGAGGGGTTGTCCCGGCATCAGCGGGACGAAGACAGGCTTACCTTCGCAGAGAATTGCGTCGGGCCCGTAGTTCTCGTAGAACGGCTCAAACACAATCACTTCTTCGCCGGGATTGACGAGCGCCAGCAGGACGGCCGCCATGGCCTCGGTGGCGCCGCAGGTAACGGTGATCTCGGTTTCGGTGTCAACCGTCATGCCGTACCAGTCGGCGTACTTCTTGGCCAGGGCGGTTCGGAGCCGCTTGGCACCCCAGGTAATGGCGTACTGGTTGATATCGGCCCGAATGGCCGCGGCCGCGGCGTCTTTGAGAATGGTCGGAGTCGGAAAATTCGGGAACCCTTGGGCTAAGTTGATGGCGTTGTGTTGGTCGGCAAGGCGGGTCATGCCTCGGATGACCGATTCCGTGAAGGAATGGGTCCGGCGGGCGGCGAGATTTGGAGTCATGGTCCAAATATAGGGTTACCGGAGGCGGAGCGGCCGGTCTTTCCAGTTCCACCATTTGAGGAGTTCGGGTTGGTGACGCGATCGGCTGGCGTAGTAGACGGCGCACCGAAAGCAGTACAAGACGCAGCGATCTTGTTTGGATCGAGTGATCCGGCAGAGGCGCCGGTACATTTCCTCCGGATCGGCCGGGGCCAAGTCGGACACTGTGATGAAGCCGAGCCGCCGGAGGTCCTCGGCTAGGCTCGGTCCAATCGAGGGGATCGACTGGAGGTCGTCAACTGACGGGGAACGGGGCATCGGCTGCTCCAAGGTTTCCCGAATATACTCGCGGCTGGACCGGGGCTAGATTTGCGTCCATGCATCTGATCCTATCGGCTTTGTTGGTCCTCGCGCAGGATACCTCCCTCGTTTTCAGCGGCCGAAACCGGCAGCTTAATGTCACGATCCCCAGGGTCGACACCACCATCGCCATTGACGGCGATCTAAGCGAACCAATCTGGCGTCGGGCCTCCCGGCTGACCGACTTTTCACAATACCAGCCGGTGGACGGCCGGTCGGCGGCGGAGCCGACCGAGGTATTGGTCTGGTATGCCAGCGACGCGATTTATTTCGGGATTCGCGCTCGCGGGGGTTCGGAAAATGCGATTCGGGCGACTCAGGCGAATCGTGACAATATCGGCGCTGAAGACCATGTCCAGATCTTGCTCGACACCTACAACGACCGTCAAATCGCCTTTGTGTTTGGGGTCAACGCCTTGGGAGTTCAGCAAGACGGGACCCGGAGCGACAACTTTGGTGGTGGCGCCGGTGGCCGATCGGGCAGCGGCGGATTTGGGAACATCAACCCTTTGGACGGCAACGTCGATCTCAATCCAGACTTCGTGTTTGAGTCGAAGGGTCGCCTGGTCGAAGGCGGCTACGACGTCGAGGTCCGGATTCCGTTCAAAAGTCTCCGATATGGCGAAGGGGCGACTCAGGATTGGGGCATCAACGTGCTGCGGCGAATCCAGCACAGCGGGTTTCAGGACAGCTGGGCCCCGGTGGTGCGGGCCAATTCCAGGTTCCTTGGCCAATCGGGCACCTTAGTCGGTCTCCACGACTTGAAGCGCGGGTTGGTGCTCGAGATGACGCCGACTGCGACCACGCGACTCGACGGTGTCCCGAAGGCCGCCGGGGGCGGCCGAAGCTCCGATTCGAAAGCGGATTTCGGGGCCGATGTTCGCTGGGGGATCAGTCAGAACTTAACCTTGAACGGCACCCTCAATCCGGATTTTTCACAGGTGGAGGCCGATGTCGGCCAGGTGACGCTGAACGAACGGTTTGCCCTTTTCTACCCTGAAAAGCGGCCCTTCTTTCTCGACGGATTGGAGCTGTTCGATACTCCCAGTCAATTGATCTACACCCGCCGAATCGCCAACCCGGATGCCGGTCTCAAGCTCGCGGGCAAGGTTGGGAACCTCAACGTGGCGGCGTTAACCGCGTTTGATGGGCAGAACCAGTCCGTAACGGGCAAGGAGACTCCGCTGTTTGGGGCGGCTCGGCTCCGGACTGACCTTGGCAAGAGCTCCACCCTCGGGGGTGTGCTTACCGCCCGGGAGGAGGGGGCCGATCATTCGCGCTTGGTCGGTGCGGATCTCCGGATGTATCACTCGAAGCTCTACTATGTCGAGTTGCAGGCGGTGCAATCGTGGACTACCACTGGCACGCGGAGTGCTAGTGGGCCGCTCCTTCATGCGACCTGGGACCGGACCGGCCGGGGTTGGGGGTTCAACTACTCCTTCAAGGCGATTGGGCCGGATTTCGCGGCCGCGGCCGGCTTTGTAAACCGGCCCGGAGTGATTGAAGCCAATGCGTTCAATCGATTGTCGGCCTATGGCAAGCCCGGGGCGGTGGTTCAAACCATCGGGGCATTCTTCGGGGTCACTCGACTGTGGGACTACGGCTCCCCCGGCGACGGCACGATTGAGGGGAGTGAGTTTCTGTTTCCGAGCGCCACTTTGCGGGGTGGGTGGCAGTTGAACGGTTCCTTGTCGCGGACGTTCTTCAACTATGACCCCGGGTCCTATCGGGGACTCAGGGTTCTCTCGGCCGCGGGCGATACGGTGGCCTTCGCGGTGCCTGGGCGGGAGAACAACCAGGTCAGTGGCAGTGTCACGGTGACGACCCCGACGTTTCAGCACTTCACCATGTCGGCCACGGTCGGGGCCGGTGATACTCCGATCTTTCGGGAAGCGGCCCCGGGCCGGAGCCAGCGAATCAACGCGACGATCGATTTGCGTCCGACCTCCTCGATTCGGGCGGCTTTTCAGTTGACTCGCCAGACGATCACGCGGCGGCGCGACGGGTCGCGCTTTTCGGCGGAAACGATTCCGCGGCTCAAACTCGAGTACCAGGCCAATCGGTCGATCTTTTTTCGGTTCATCGGGCAGTATAGTGCCCGGGAGCGATCGGGGGGTGTTGACCGAACCGGGCGCCCGATTGTAGTCGAAGGGGTTCGCGATCCGGGCAGCGATGCGAACGAATTTCAGATGGACTGGCTGTTTAGCTATCGGCCGAGTCCGGGAACGCTGTTCTATCTTGGGTATGGGTCGACCTACTCCGAATTGGATCCACGGCGTTCGACGGGACTTAGGCGGGGCCCAGATGGCCTCTTCGGCAAGGTGAGCTACCTGTTTCGGCTGTAACAACGAAAGCCAGGTCTTTCGCGTAACATGGCGTCAGCGCTCCCCTCCTCCATCCGCGAAGGAACCACATGAAGGCCCGAAGTCGATTCATGCTGTGCGGTATTCTGGCGACCGGTGCTGGATGTAGGCCTGCGACGCCGCCCGCCCCCACTCCGATGCCTCAAGCCCAAGCCCCCGAGCCGGTTAACGGCCGGCCAACCAGCGGTCCCGGGCCGCAGATCGTCGATACGGGGCGCCCAGGCGCCGGTGGCCCTGGCGCCATCGCGGGCGCTGATCCGGCGCCGAAGCCTTACGCAACGGTGATTACCGCTAGTGCCAGGAGTCGTCCTGGTCTGTTCAAGACCCATCGACTCGGAAGCCGGGTGTTTTTCGAGATTCCGCGCTCGGAGCTTGGGAAGGACATGCTGCTGGTGACCCGGACGGCGCGGGTGCCGCTCGATGCCGGCTACGGCGGTCAGCAGGTCGGGCGATCCTACGTGCTGCGCTGGGAACGGCGGGATCATCGGGTGTTGATCCGGGCGGTTTCCTACCAGACCGTGGCCGACTCGACGACTTCGATCTATCAGGCGGTCCGGAATTCGAATAACGACATCATCGTTGCGGCGTTCAATGTCGAAGCTTATGGGCCTGACAGCGCGGCCGTGATCGAAGTCTCGAAGCTCTATACGGCCCCGCCCCCGGAGCTCAGTCCTGGGGCGCAGTTTCGGGGTGCCCCGGATCCGAATCGGTCGTTCGTTGAGCGAGTGCTTTCTTTTCCGACCAACGTCGAGGTCGAAGCGACCCTGACGTTTCCGCCGCCGCCGGCCGGATTGCCGGGGGCTCCGGCCGGCAATCCATTTGCGCCGGCCGCCACTGGAACGGCCTCAGTAGGGATGCACTGGAGCATGATCAAGCTCCCCGACCAGCCGATGATGCCGCGGCTCGCTGACAAACGCGTCGGGTTCTTTTCGTTGCAGAAGCTCGACTATGGCCGTCCGGAACAGCGGGCAGAGGAACGGCAGTACATCGTCCGGTGGCGGCTGGAGAAGAAAGACCCCAACGCCGCACTGTCGGAGCCGATCAAGCCGATCACCTACTACGTCGATCCGAACACGCCGGACTGGCTCAAGCCTTATGTGCGGCGGGGGATCGAGCAGTGGCAGATTGCGTTCGAGGCAGCGGGCTTTCGGAAGGCCATCGTTGCCAAGGATGCGCCGACGAAGGCCGAAGATCCGGACTGGGCTCCGGAGGACGCGCGGTACTCAGTGGTTCGGTGGTTTCCGTCGACGGTGGAGAATGCCACCGGTCCAAATGTGAACGATCCTCGATCCGGCGAGATCCTCGAGGCGGATATCTACATGTATCACAACATCATGAATTTGCAGCGGACATGGTACTTCTCCCAGGTGGGACATCTCGATCCCCGGGCCCTCATGTGGCCGTTCCCCGATTCGTTGATGGGGCGATTGGTCGAATTCGTCGTGGCGCACGAAGTGGGTCACACGTTAGGCTACCAGCACGACCAACAGGGAAGCTCGACCTATCCGGTCGACTCAGTGCGCAGCCGGACTTGGGTCAAGAAGAT
>JANNQX010000188.1:0-2147 GCA_031400975.1 Gemmatimonadota bacterium | reverse complement strand
CGCCAGACACACGCCCCCCATAAGGACCAAAGGGCGGATCGGGCGCGCCTTCGGCTCGCAGCGCCACGTTGTGGGCCAGGATGCCGTAGGGATCGGTAGACCCCGATCCGGCATGGAGATAACCGAAAGACAGCACCGTATTCAGCGTAGTGATGAATCCCTGGCCGTCATAGAAGGATCGCCCGGCGACGCAGGCGATATCCGGCCTTTGCCGGAACAGCTCAACCACGCGCTGAATGTAGGCCTCGCCCAGGCGACAATCGGCATCGGTGAAGATCACCAATTCGCCGCACGCTGCGCGCATTCCGGCATTCTTAAGGGCGTAATACGACTGGCCGGGCTCCACGATGCAACGCACGCCTTCCACCGGCTCGGTCAAGGGAACGCCTGACACCAGGATCAGTTCGCCTCCCGGAACCGGCAGCAGGCTGATCTGTCTGCGCGCCTCGCGGAGATTCGCTCTGACCCGACCTTCCGAGGAGAGGTCGGCGGTTTGACTCTCAATCACTAGGGAAACCAACGGAGTCACAGATGGAGTCTATCGAAGATGTACCATCGGCGGCAGACGATAAAGACGTCTCCTCCCAGATACTCCCGCGGCGCGGTTGCCCGGCGGGCTAGCCGTTTCCGCCGAAGCCTGCGGTTGCGCCGCCCATGGTCCAGGTCAGTAATCCGATGCTGAGGGCCGCCAGCAAAAGGGAGGACTGAGCTCGTGAGTGGTGTCCCGACCGAGCCGCGCGGCGGAAGACGGTCATGCGCTCGGCGAAGCCTAGCGGCCGCCCACGCAGGATGGAGTTGTTGCGCCGGGCGTGCCGACCGTAAAGGAACATTTTCCCATAGTAAACGGACAATCGGTCAAGCTCGAGGTGGGTCACCACAACCGACGGCACGTAGCGGATGGCGGCGCAGGACTTTTCGCTGGCGACCTTGCGCACGAACAGTGTATCCGCGCCCCGCGGCCGCTTCAGGAACAGGCCAAGGCTGTCGAAGAGATGCTTTCGTACCGCCATGTTGTTGGTATAGCCGTAATACAGCTCCTTGTCGACGCCTCCCATAACGAACTCGGCCTTGGTGTTTTCGTAATCGACGACTGACGCCAGGAGCGGCGAACGGCGCCCGGGCAGCCGGCGTCCGCACAGTAGATCGAGGCCAGGGTTGGAAAATGCTTGAACGATTTCGTGGATCCAGGACCGTCCGGGAACGCAGTCGGGATCCGTGAAGGCGATGACATCGCCTCTTGCCCGCAGGATTCCGTGGTTTCGGGCGGAGTATGCACCGCGGGCTGGCTCGGCAAGGAGCGTGACACCTCCGAAGCGTCGCGCGATCTCGACGGAACGGTCAGTACAGCCGTTGTCCACGAGGAGGATCTCGTGGTCCTGCTCGGCATGATCCTGCGTGGTGAGGGCTCCGAGGCACGCCGCGAGTGTGCGCTCCGCGTTGAGCATCGGCACAACCACGGAGACGAGCATTTATCGACTCCTGACCGGATGGAAGCCCTTGCCGACCAGCATCCGAGGAGGATAGCACTGGTTTTTTCAACGCTCCGGCGCGGCGACGGGCTCTTGTCGAAGAGGTTCGACCCTTCGAGGTCCGAGCGCTCGAATGGGCGAGGCCTACTCAATGCGCTTGACGACTGTTAGGCTCAAGTGATGATCGGGGCGTCGCCTTCCGACCGCCATCGGTCTCTCGTCGAGCTGTGCGGCTGGCCGATCGTGATCGCGCTGGTGGCCCGCCTCGGACTCATCATCTTCGTCCTGGCCCGCCACCCAGGGCGGCGCCCCGACCGGTTGTTTCGGACCGCTGATACCCAACGCTATCTGGACCTGGCCGCGTCGATCCTTCGGGGGGAGTTCTCGACCGTCGCGGGACCGGAGGTCTATCGGCTTCCGGGATACCCACTCTTCCTGTCGCCCGGCGTCGCCCTCGGGTGGCCAACGGTCTACGCGCTCTTCGCCCAGTCGTTGCTGTGCTGCCTTCTCGTCATCATCGTCGTGCGCACCGCACGGCTCATGGGCCTCGGAGACCGAGCCGCCACCGCGGCGGGAGTTCTGTGCGCTCTCGAACCGACTCTGCTGCTCTGGAGCCTGCAGCTGATGGCCGATGCGCCGCTCGGCGCCGTCGTGGCCGCTGCTACTTTGGCCTTGCTC
>JANNQX010000187.1:0-5303 GCA_031400975.1 Gemmatimonadota bacterium | reverse complement strand
GGCGCCCGTCGTCGCGACATCCTGGCTCAGTTTCTGATCGAGGCCGCCGCCCTGTCGGTGGCCGGGGCCATTCTCGGGATCGGGCTCGGGGTCGGCCTGGCCTTCCTGCTCCGGTCGCTGACCCCGTTGCCGGCGTCGGTGGCACCCTGGTCGATGGCTGTGGGAGTGAGCCTCGGCATCATCGTCGGTGTCGTGGCCGGCCTCTATCCCGCCAGCCGGGCCGCCCGGCTCGACCCGATCACGGCGCTCCGGGCTGAATGAAGATCTCGGGCGGGTCGACTCTCGGTCACCGGCTTTACGAGGGCGCCGCGATGGCGCTCGAATCGGTCCGGGCCAATCGGCTTCGGGCCGGGTTGACCATCCTCGGCGTCGCGATCGGTGCCATGGTGGTCATCGCGATGGCTGCGACCCTGACGGGCATCCAACGCACCGTCACCGGTATCATCGAGCGAACCGGGCCGAAGACCCTGTTCGTGGTCCGGTTCTTCCGCGAGGGCCTCGCGGTCGATGCCGGCGACATCGATCGGAGCACCTTCTGGGAGCGGTTCCCAAAGCTGACGGTGGCCGAGGCGCGCCAGCTGCGGGATCTCCCGTCGGTCGACGCCGTGACGGTGCGGGAAGTGGCGACGGCGTCGGTCAGCTATGGGAACGAGCACGTCGCCCAAATCGCCGTTGGGGGGCTCAACCCGGGTTGGATCAAGGTGTTGGGCGGCGAGATGCGGGCCGGGCGGAATTGGACCCCCGTCGAAGATGCCGCGGGGGCCCATGTCGTCGTCATCAACCCGCGCCTGTCGCAATTGCTCTTCAACGGGCTCGATCCGATCGGCCGGCGGGTCCGGGTCGAGGGGCAGCCGTTTACGGTGGTCGGGGTCTACGACGATCCGTCGTCGATGCTCGGCACGGCGGGCCCGCCGACGATGTTCATGCCCCATCCGGTGTTCGTGAAGGTGGTCGACTATTTCAAGGGTTGGCTCACCATCATCGTGATCCCGAAGCCAAGCGCGAGTGTGGCCGATGCACAGGAAGAGGTCATCGCGTCGCTCCGGGCCAGCCGCCGGCTCCGGCCGTCCGAGTCGAACACATTCTCGATCCTGACCGGCAACAAGCTCCTCGAAACCTTCAATCAGGTCACCGCCGGGTTCTTCCTCATCATGTTGGCGTTGTCGAGCGTGGGTCTCTTGGTGGGCGGGGTCGGGGTGGTGGCGATCATGATGATCTCGGTCACCGAGCGGACCCGGGAGATCGGGGTTCGGAAGGCGCTCGGCGCGACCCGGCGGGAAATTCTGTTTCAGTTCCTGGTCGAGGCGGCGACGCTAACCTTGCTGGGCGGGGCGGTCGGGCTGTTGTGGGGGAACGGGATTGCGTGGGCGGTCCGCCGGTCGACGCCGATTCCGGCCGAGGTGCCGTTGTGGTCGGTGGCGGTCGCGCTGGTGGCGTCGGTGGTGACCGGAATCTTCTTTGGGCTCTATCCCGCCAATCGGGCGGCTCGGCTCGACCCGGTGGAGGCATTGCGGCATGAATGACGACACCCGTCCGCCGCTCGAGCGGCCGATCATCGCCACGATTGCGCTGCTCGTGTTCATCACCCATCTGGTGGTGAATACGGTCACGCCGTACGGCATTCACCGCGACGAGCTGCTGTACGCCGCAATGGGCCAGCATCTCCAACTGTTTCGGATGGATTTCCCGCCAGGTATCGCCCTCGTGGCGAACGCCGAGCGGTGGCTGTTCGGCGACTCGCTGCTTGCGATCCGGCTGGTGCCGGCGATCGCCGGGGCGACGATCGTCCTGCTCGCGGCGGCAATCGGGCGCGAGTTCGGTGGGGGTCGATTTGCCCAGACGTTCGCCGCGGTGGCGGTGGCGGTGCACCCACTCTTTCTCCGCCCGGGGAGTCTCTTCCAGCCGGTAGTGCTCGATCAACTCTGGTGGACGGCTGCGGTGCTGGCGCTGGCCCGATTCGGCCGGACCCGTGATCAACGCTGGTGGACCACCGTCGGTCTGATCGGCGGCCTTGGCCTGCTCACCAAGTTCAGTATCCTCTTGTTCGGATTCGGTCTGCTCGTGGCGCTGATCGTCGCGGACCGGCCGGTTCTCCGGACGGCTGGCCCGTACCGCGCGCTCGCCATTGCGCTGGTGCTTGGGAGTCCGAGCCTCATCGGCCAAATCCGGCTCGGCTATCCGGTCGTGGCCCAAATGGGCGCGCTCCGCGAGTCGCAACTCGTCCATGTGTCCTACGGCTTGTTCTTGAGCTGGCAACTGCTGCTCGGTCCGTCGCTGCTCCTGGCGGCCGCGGGTGCGGTCTGGCTGATCCGGTCGCCCGAGGCCCGGCCTTTCCGGATGCTCGGTGTCACCTGCTTGGCGGTGTTCACGACGCTCTTCCTGTTGCATGGGAAGGGTTACTATGTCGGCCCGATCTACCCGACCCTGTTCGCGGCGGGCGCCGTTTGGCTGGGGCAGGCCGGCGCCAGCCGTGCGGTCCGGATCGGGCAGGCCGCCGCAGTCACCGCGGTGGTTGGTTTTGGCGCCTTCCTCCTGCCGATTGGTCTCCCGATCCTGCCGCCCCCGTTGATGGCCCGGTACGCCGCCGCGGTCGGGATCGCCGAGGCGACGCGGACCAACCGCGGCACGATGCTCCGCCTCCCGCAGGACTACGCCGACATGCTTGGCTGGGAAGAGCGGGTGGCGCTGGTGGCGCGCGTGTATGACTCACTGCCGCCGGAGAAACGGGCCGAGGCGGTGCTGGTCGGTGAGAATTATGGCCAGGCGGGCGCGCTCGATTTCTACGGGCCACGGCTGGGCCTGCCGCCGGTCGTGAGCGCGGCGGGGAGCTACTGGTTCTTCGGACCCGGCACCAAACCCGGGACCGTCGTTATTTCGCTCGGTGTCAGCCGGGAGGATCTGGAGACATTCTTCGGGACCGTCACCGCCGCGGGCCGGATCACCAACGACTGGACCGTGGAAGAGGAGCAGGACCTCACGGTCTACGTGTGCGAAGATCCGCGTGAAACGTTGCAGTTGCTCTGGCCGAAACTGGCGGGCCGGAACTGACGCCGGGCGTCCGGCGTGCCATGGGGGCTTTGGGTTTCATCCCGCCGCTCTGGCCGGTCGGCCCGTTCCGGCGTATTCTACCAGACTTCGCCCCCCGCGCGGGCCGTGAAACCTGGAGCCCCAATGATATCAGCGGTCAAAAAATTTCTCGTTGCGGTCGCCCTGGCGAGTTGTACCAATCCCGCCCCTCCCGGTCATCCCTCCCGCGTGGTCTACCAAGGCACCGACGGACCGGGCGCCGGCAAGCACGTCGTCCTCATCGCCGGGGATCACGAATACCGGTCTGAGGAACTCCTCCCGGCGCTCGGCCGGATCCTGGCCCGCCGCCTCGGGTTCACGGCCAGCGTGTTCTTTACCCTCGATAGCGCGGGATTCATCCAGCCCGGCAGTTCAAACATCGGCGGGCTCGAGGCGCTCAAGACGGCTGATTTGTTGATCCTGGCGATCCGGTTTCAGGATTTCCCGGCCGAGCAAATGCAGCATATCGTGGACTACATTGGCCGAGGCGGGCCGGTGATCGGCCTCCGGACGTCGACCCACGCCTTTCAGATCGCCGACGGGCCCTTTGCCAAGTACTCGTGGGACTACAAGGGTGCCGACTACGCCAGCGGGTTCGGAGAGCAGATTCTCGGCGAGACCTGGGTGGGTCACTTCGGGACCAACCACGAGCAGAGTTCCCGGGTCCTCCCCCGCGCCGACCGGACCGCCCACCCGATCTTTCGCGGTGTGAGCGACATCCATGCTCAATCGGGCGGTTACCGGGCTGATCCGCTCGCCGGGTCGGACGTGCTGGCGTTAGGACAAGTGCTCAACGGGATGGAAGCCACCGCACCGGCCGACTCGAGCAAGGAGCAGCTGCCGGTGGTGTGGACCCGGACCTACCAGGGCGCCAACGGGCAGCAGGGCAGGGTGTTCACCACCACCCACGGCGCCTCCGAAGATCTCCTCAATTCGGGCTTCCGCCGGATGTTGGTCAACGCCACGTTGTGGGCCCTCGGCATGGAGCAGGTCATCACACCCGACCTCGACGTCTCGTTCGTGGGCCCGTACCACCCGGTGACCTTCAGCTTCGGCGGGTATCGCCGCGGGGTCCGTCCCGCGGATCTCGCGGGCTGGGACACTCCCATCATATCACCCGATCACCCGACGGAGGACTCGTCGTCCCAGCAGTCCGGAGGCAAAGCCCGATGACGCCGCACCGATTCATGCCGCTGGTTGTTGCACTGACCGCGGCTTGTGCGACCCCGCAGCTGGAGCTGAAGGAGGGCGACCACATCGTCGTCATCGGCAACGCCCTGGCCGACCGGATGCAAGACGACGGATGGTTGGAGACCTACCTCCAGTTGGCCCGGCCGTCGCTCAACCTCGTAGTCCGTGACCAGGGATTCACCGGTGACCGGATCGATCATCGTCCCCGCAGCAAGGGGGTGCCGTCGCCGGACGACTACCTCGGGCTCTCGCAGGCGGATGTGGTCCTTGCCATGTTCGGCTACAACGAGTCGCACGACAACGACCCGGCGGCGTTCGCCGCCGCGCTCGCCACCTGGATCGATCACACCCGCGCCCAGAATTATTCCGGACGCGGCGCTCCCCGGATCGTGCTGTTTTCCCCCATCGCCCACGAGAAACTCGACGATCCGAACCTACCCGACGGTTCCGCCAACAATGCCCGCTTGGCGAAGTACACCCAGGTCATGGATTCGGTGGCGCGGGCCAAGGGCGTCGGGTACCTCGATCTGTTTGGTCCATCGGAGCGGCTCTACGCGGAGTCGGCGGCGGCGCTGACGATCAATGGCGTCCACCTCAACGGCGAGGGGAACCGTCGGATCGCCAGGGTGATCGTTCGGGGGTTGTTGGGGTCGTCACCGAGCGGGAACGCGCCGCGGCTGGAGGCGGTGCGCACCGCGGTGCTCGAGAAGAATCGCCACTGGTACAACCGGTACCGCGCCACCGATGGCAACGACGTCTGGGGATCGCGCGCCACCCTCGCCTTCGTCGGGGGGCAGACCAACTATGAAGTACTCCAGAACGAACTGGTGCAGCTCGACCACCTGACCGCCAATCGCGACCCGGTGATCTGGGCCGCCGCGCGCGGGGAAACCGTGGCGCCGGACGACTCCAAGGTGCCTCCGCCGATTCCGGTGGTCTCCAATCTCGCCGTGCCCCAGTTCCAAAACGGGGTGAGCGTGACTGGGACGCTCGACTACCTGGGCGGGGAGGCCGCGATCAAGAAGATCCGGCTCGAGCGCGGGATG
>JANNQX010000186.1:0-13304 GCA_031400975.1 Gemmatimonadota bacterium | reverse complement strand
AGACATTGGTCGACCGTTTCGACGGCGGTAATTATGGCGCCGGGAACTCCGGTATGGCCAACCATGTCCGCGTTGGCAAAATTGCAGAGAAAGAAATCGTGATGCTGGCGGTCGAACGCGGTGCAGAGGGCGTCGGCGATGCCGGCCGCGCTCATTTCAGGCCTCAAATCATACGTCGCCACTTTCTGCGACGGGATCAGCTGCCGTTCTTCACCCGGATAAGGCGGTTCGACACCGGCGTTGAAGAAGTACGTCACGTGGGGGTACTTCTCGGTTTCGGCGGTCCGAAACTGGGACATCGACGCGTCGGCCAAGACCTCGGCGAGGATCCGCGCCAGATTGAACGGCGGAAACGCTTGGGGCAGCGGAAAGGTCCGGTCGTACTGCGTCATGGTGACGCCGTGGAGCTTGGGGCGGTCGGCGACGTCGAAGCCGTCGAACCCGTCGATGAACAGCGCCCGGACGATCTGCCGCATCCGGTCGCTCCGGTAGTTAAAGCACATCACCGCGTCGCCATCACGGAGCAGGGCGACCGGAGCCGCGTTGCGCTCCAAGACGATTGGCTTGACGAATTCGTCGGTTTCGCCCCGATGGTAGGCATCCGCGATGGCCGCCACCGGGTCGGTCGCCCGGGCGCCGACGCCGTGGACCATCAGGTCGTAGGCCAGGCGGATTCGCTCCCAACGGTTGTCGCGATCCATGGCGAAATAGCGCCCCACCAAGCTGGCCACTGCGCCACGCGATCCGGTGATCCGGGCAATGTCGGCGACCAAGGTGGCCACGAACGACTGGGCCGATTGCGGCAGGGTATCGCGGCCGTCGAGGAAGCCATGCACGGCAATCCGCGGCAGGTCGAGTTTCATTCCGAGCTCGAGGCACGCCAGCAAGTGGCTGTCGATGGCATGCACTCCGCCATTGCCGAGGAGGCCGACCAAATGCAGGGTGCCGCCGGTTCGGGTGAGGTGACGACCGAGTTCGAGCATTTCCGGGAGCCGAAAGAACTCGCCGGTGCGAATCGACTCCGAAATCCGCACCAAGTCCTGGGGCACCACCCGGCCGGCCCCGAGGTTGAGGTGGCCGACTTCGCTATTGCCCATTTGCCCCGCTGGCAGCCCGACGGCCAGGCCGCTGGCGTCAAGCAAGGTCCGGGGAAATGACTCCCACAACCGGTGCCACACGGGGGTGCGGCCCAGCTCAATCGCGTTATGCGCGGATTCAGGACGGTAGCCCCACCCGTCGAGGACGATCAGCGCGACGGGGGGCGTTCGGTTTGACATGCTCTCTGGCGCCGTCTACTATGCGAAATCGTGTTGAAGCTGCCGCAATCTAGTCCTGGCCTGGTTCGCCTACCAGCCTGCCTTGCCCTCGCCGTGGCGGTGTTCGCCGTTCCGGCGATGGCCCAGAGCAAACAGCGGGCGTCCAGCGCGGCCCCCATCCTCAAAGAACCCGGTGGCATTCGACTCGGCTCCTTAGTGGCCGGGGTGAGCTATTCGATTGGACGTACCAACGGCAACCACGTCGAAGTGACCGTTGAGGGTTGGCTTCCGGTCGGGTCGACTCAACCCTCCGCCCGCGATGGGTTCGACCTGGCTGTCACCGCCGGCGCCGGCGAAGTCGTCCGGGCCGCGCCGGGGGGCTCTGTCATTGGCAGGGTCCAAGAAGGCACCCTGCTGTCCAAGGTCTCGACCCGAGGGTCGTGGGTTCGGGTCCGTCGGGCCGGCTGGGTGGCCCGCGCCTCGCTCCAGACCGAACCAACCGTGGTTGCCCAGCAGACGGCCCCCAAACCGAAGCCGGCCGCGACCGTTGCGCCGCCGGCGCCACCGCCAGTCTCCGTGCCGGCTCCGGTGGCCGCCCAGGTGACGTCCGTTCCTCGACCGGACTCGACCAAGCCGGCTGCGACGTCGGTGCCGACCGAAGCGGTCGCCGGCACTCGGGGAGATGCGCCAGGTGGCTCCACCGTCTCAGGGGCGGCCACCCTGCGGCCCGGCGCGGTGCTTTCCGCCACGCCCGATGGCCGGCCGACCGCGACCCTTGCCCAGGCGGGTGATGTTGAGGTCATCGAACGAACCCGCGATTGGACTCGGGTCCGATTCGAAGGTTGGGTCCGGAATGCCGATATCGCCGCCGAAGTGACGTCCGGCCCGAAAATCACCGCGATGATGCTTCGCGACCAACCGCAGAAATACGTCGGACAGACCGTGACGTGGCGGGTCCAGTACCTCGCCGTGCAGGAGGCCGACGCCCTCCGCCCGGAAATTCCCAAGGGGATGTCGTACGTGTTGGCCCGGGGTCCCCTCCCGGAGAGTGGCTTTACTTATGTGATCGTGACCGGCCCGCAAGCCGCCGAATTCCGGCAACTCGCGCCCCTCGACGAGGTCGCGATCGAGGCCGTCATTCGGGCCGGCCGGACCAAATACCTGCCGACCCCGGTGCTCGAACTAGTGAAAGTGGTGCCCCGATGAACGACGCGCTGGCGCAACGGATTCTCCGCCGACTCGAGTCCCTGACGGATGAGCGGGGCTATCAGATTCTCGACTACGTTGAGTTCCTCGAGAGCAAGTACGCCGAGCGAGCGGTTCCCACCAACCTGTTCGCCCGGATGACGGAAACCGTTGAGGACGTGATGCGGGCGGGGAAGATTCCGGTCAAGGCCATCTCGGGCACCATGGGGATGATGGACAGCGCCAGTAAAGTGATGAAGGGTGTCGCCGCCGCCGCGCAGGCCGTTGTTGACGAAGCCATTTCGGCGGTCGAAACCCGGCCGGGTGCGCCCCCGAGCAATCCGACCTTGCCTCCGAAATCGAGCCCCTAGTCGGGCCAGTGCGTTGGCTTGCTTGGACGGGGGCACTCTTCTAGGTTTGCCCATGGTTCAGGTAAGTGGTTCCCTCCCGGTCCGTTGTCCCCTCTCCAAGAGCCCGTTCCCATGAGCACCCTCCGCCCCGGGGTAGCCCTTACGTTCGATGACGTCCTGCTGGTGCCCCGGCACAGCTCCGTTCATCCGAGCGAGGTCTCGACCCGAAGTATTTTCACTCGCGCCATCCCTCTCAATATCCCGCTGGTCGCCGCAGCCATGGACACCGTCACCGAGTCCGAAATGGCCATCGCGATGGCCCGCTCCGGCGGAATCGGCGTCATCCACAAGAACATGACGATCGATCGGCAAGCCTCGGAAGTGGATAAAGTCAAGCGGAGCGAAAGCGGGATGATCTTGAACCCGATCACGCTCGGGCCCGAACGGCCGATTCGCGAAGCGGCGACTCTGATGAAGCGATTCCGGATTTCCGGGGTCCCGATCGTCGACGACCACGGCAAGCTCATTGGGATCATCACCAACCGGGACCTCCAGTTCGAGGGCGACCTCGATCAACCGATCTCGGCGGCCATGACCAAAGAGGGACTGGTCACCGCTCCCGTTGGGACCACCCTCGACGAGGCGCAACGGACCCTGGCCCGGCACCGAATCGAGAAACTCCCGGTGGTCGATGACCAAGGGGTTCTCCGGGGCCTGATCACCGTCAAAGACATCTTCAAACGGCGCCGTCACCCTGATGCCAACAAAGACCAGCACGGCCGGCTCCGGGTCGCCGCCGCGTTAGGCGCGAGTCCCGACACCCTGATCCGGGCCACCGCCTTGATCGATGCCGGCGCCGACGTCTTGGTCATCGATTCGGCCCACGGCCATAGTGCCGGCGTCCTCGACATGATCGATCGGCTCCGGAACAAGTTTCCAGAGGCCCAATTGGTCGGCGGCAACGTGGCCACTGAAGGCGGCGCCCGGGAACTGGCCCGCCGCGGGGTCGATGCCATCAAAGTCGGGATTGGGCCTGGTAGCATCTGCACGACCCGGGTCGTTACCGGCGTCGGCGTGCCGCAAATTACCGCGATCGTCGATGCGGTCAGGGGCGCCGCCGGGGTCCCGATCATCGCCGACGGCGGCATCAAGTACTCCGGCGACATCGTCAAGGCGATCGCATCGGGGGCGTCGTCGGTAATGATGGGCTCGATGTTGGCCGGCACCGAAGAGAGCCCGGGCGAGTCGGTCCTGGCCGAGGGGCGCCGGTTCAAGATGATCCGGGGGATGGGCAGCTTATCGGCCATGCAGGACGGGTCGGCCGATCGGTATTTCCAGGACGGCGAGTTGGCGGCTTCGAAGATGGTCCCGGAAGGCATCGAAGGGCGAGTGCCGTACCGGGGGCCCGTTGGGGATGTTCTGTTCCAAATGGTCGGGGGGCTCCGAAGCGGGATGGGCTATTGCGGGGCGGCGGACATTCTGAGCCTCCAGTGCGATACCGAGATGGTGCAGATCACGGCCGCGGGCCTCCGCGAGTCACATCCGCACGACGTGACGATTACTCGGGAAGCGCCGAACTATAGCAAGTAGTTCTCGGCACTCGGCGCTCGGAGCTCGGCGCTCGGCACTCGGCGCTCGGCACTCGGCGGTCGGGGTTAGCGAAGGAGCTGGGTGACGGTGTGGATCACCAGGCCGAGGAGGCCGCCGACCAGGGTGCCGTTGATCCGGATGAACTGGAGGTCCTTGCCGATCGCGAGTTCGATCCGGCGGGAGGTGACCATCGGGTCCCACTTGGCAACGGTGGTGGCGATCAGGTCGGCGACGGCGCCACGATACTGCTCCACGACGACTAGGGATTGCTCCAGGATGAAATCGTCGACTTTGGCGAGGAGCTCCGGGTTGCCGGCGAGTGAGCGGCCGAACGCCGTGATGCCCTGCTCGATGGCGCCCGGGTCGGTGCCGGCGGTCGGTTCGTCCTGGTTGAGCTTGGAGGCGGCGCGAAGCGCCTCGTGGCGGAGGTACTCGTAGATCGAGGTCGTGAATTCCTCCATCACCGGGTCGGCCATCCACTGCTCTTTAAGGGCCTCGGCCTTAGCAATGGCTTCCGGTGAGTTTTGGAGCCGGTCCACGAATTTCTCGAAGGCTTGGTCGAATCGGGCCCGGAGGGGATGGGCCAGATCGGAGCCGACGGCTCGGAGCATCTCTTCGATCGTCGTGAGAATCTTCCGATAAATCTTGTCGTCCACCATCCCGGGTATCCACCACGGACTCTGGGTCTTGACCCGGTCGCGGATGGTGTCGCGGTTCTGGTCGACGGCAGTGGCTGCGATCTTGACGGCCTCACTGAGCAATTCTTGGTGTTTGTTGCCGGCCCGGACGAGCTTGAGCGCTTGGCCGAGGACCGGGGCGACCTGAGTGGTCCGGATCCGCGCGACGATCCCGGCGTGGACCAGCCCCTTGAGCTGTTCCTCGGGCAGGGCGTCGACCGTCTTCGCGAATCCCGCCGCGACCTGTTTGGCGATCTGCCGAGCGTTCGACGGCTCGGACAACCAATTGGCCAGGCCTGATCCGACGTTCCACGATTTCAGCCGTTCGGCCAGCACCTCCCGTGCGAGGAAATGATTCTGGACGAAATTGCCCAGCGTCCGACCGAGGCGGTCTTTCCGCATCGGGACGATGGCGGTGTGGGGAATCGGGATCCCGAGTGGGTGGCGAAACAACGCCGTGACGGCGAACCAATCGGCGAGGCCGCCGATGACCGCGGCTTCGGCGGTGGCGCGGACGTAACCGACCCAGGGACCCAGATCGTGGAAATAGCTGGCCGCCAGAAACACAATGGCCGCGGCAACCAAGAGCCCCGAGGCCCGGAACTTCATCCGGTCGAGTTGCCGCTGGCGGGTGGCGTCGTCGAGCACCGGCGGAGCGGCCGGCGGGGCGAGCTCGGTCACGCTAGGCGGCTTCCTTGAGTTCGCCTTCCCACCGAGCCATGACGGCCGAGGCGAGGCAATTGCCCAGCAGGTTGACGGATGTGCGGGCCATATCCATGAAGGCGTCAACCCCGAGGATGACGGCAATCCCTTCGAGCGGCAGACCGAATTGGGTAAGGGTGCCGGACAGAATGACCAATGAGGCACGGGGCACGGCCGCCACCCCTTTGCTGGTGAGCATCAGGGTCAGCATCATCAGCAACTGGGTCGTCACGGGCAGGTCAATGCCGGCCGCCTGAGCCACGAAGATCGACGCGACCGCCAGATAGAGCGTCGAGCCATCGAGGTTGAATGAGTAACCGGTCGGGAGCACGAACGACACGATCCGCTTTGGCACCCCGAACTTCTCCATGTTCTCGAGCGCCAGCGGCAATGCCGCTTCGGAGGACGCGGTGGTAAACGCCAACAGCCACGGCTCCTTGGTCCAATGCCAGAACTTCCGGAGGTTGATCTTGGCGATCATCGCGACCGGCACCAGCGCCACCAAGACGAACACGATCAGGGCCAGGTAGAGGGTCAAGACCAGCTTGCCGAGGTTGAAGAGGACCCCGAGGCCGTTTTTGCCGATGGTCACCCCGAGCGCCGCGGCGATCCCGATCGGCGCATACTTCATCACCAGGCCCGTGAACTTGAACATCACTTGCGAGAGGCTCTCGCAGACCTCGAGCATGACTTCTTTCGGCCGCCCCTTCACTTGGGTCAGCGCCATCGCGAACAGGGCCGAGAAGAAGACGATTTGCAGCGTCTCGTTCTTGGCCATGGCGTCGACGATGCTGGCCGGGACCGTGTGCTCCAAGACGCCCGCCAACGTTGTCTGGGTGCTGGCGAACTGTTTCCCCTCATCGACCGACGCGGCCGCGAGGGCGACCCCGACCCCGGGCTTCCCGATGTGGACGGCGGCCAATCCGATAAAGAGCGCAACCGTGGTGATGACCTCGAAGTACACAATCGAGCGGAAGGCGAGCCGCCCCACCTGTTTCAGGTCATCGCCGTGGCCGGCGATGCCGACGACCAGGCTACTGAAGATCAGCGGGGCCACGATCGACTTGATCATCCGGATGAAGATCGTGGAGAACGGCTTGAGTCCCTCGGCGACGTCGACGGTGAGCCAGACGTTGTGGTCGAGGTACCCTACGATGGCACCCACCAGGGTGCCAATCAGAATCCAATGGGTCAGGTTGAGTCGGCGCATGGCCAAAGATGGACTTCAGTTCGGCCCAGGGGAAGAGGCGCCCGGGTTATTTTGAAGAGCCATGACTATTCCCCTGAGTGCCGAAAAGCTCGCCTCGGCCAATGACCTGACCCAGCTGTTCAAACCGGGAAGCCGCGTCTGCCTGACGACCCACGTCAATCCCGACGGCGATGGACTCGGAAGCGAAGTCGGCTTGGTCCACCTGCTGCGGGCCCTTGGCGTGACCGCCACCATTACCAATCCGACTCCGACGCCACCCCGGTTTCAGTTCCTGTTCGAAGACTTGCCGGGGGTCGACAAAACCCCTGAAGCCGTCAAGGAACTCCGCCGCGCCGACGCCATCGTGGTGCTCGACATCAGCGACCTGAGCCGGCTCGGCATGCTGGCGGAAACGGTTCGAAGCCGCGGCGTGCCGGTGGGCTGCATCGACCACCACGTCAGCTCGGGAACCCTTCCGGCCGGACCGTCCTATGTCGATCAGTCGGCCGCCGCCACGGCGGAATTGATCGTCGAGATTGCCTTGGCCAACGACTGGCCGTTGACGGCGTCCGCCGCACGGGCGTTGTATGTCGGGATCCTGACCGATACCGGTGGCTTCAGGTTCTCCAACACCCATCCGAGGACCCTCCGCATCGCCGCCGAGCTGCTGGAGCGGGGCATCGACCCGGAGGCGATCTATCTCGACGTCTACGCGGGGGCGCCCGAAGGCCGGGTCCGACTGCTGGCCGAGGCGTTGCAGACCCTGGTCGTCGAGCCGGACGTTGGCTTGGCCTGGATCACGGTTCCGCCCGGCGCCGTCGAACGGCATAGTGTGACCAGCGACGATCTCGATGGCGTGGTGGAGCACGCCCGATCGATCGCAGGGATCAAGATGGCTTTGTTGTTTCGCGAGATTGCTCAGGGGCGGGTCAAGATCTCCCTCCGCTCGGTGGGGAATGTCGATGTCGCCCGATTTGCGAAGCCCTTCGGCGGCGGCGGGCACGTCAAGGCCGCTGGTTTGTCGCTGGAGGGGCCAATGGGGGCGGTGCAGGCCACCATCCTCAGCGCGGCCCGTCTTTACCTGTCCAACGGCGGGGCCTGACGTTCCAAATATTGACGTTTCGCTGATCTGGCTGTACTATGTTGGCCGGGGTACAAACGGAGACCCGCCAACATGGTTGTCAAACGTGAGCTGATCCGCGGGGCCGGCCCGGTCGCCGTCCTCCAACTCCTCAAACGCCGCGAGATGTACGGTTACGAGCTGGCTGAATCCCTCAGCCAGCGGTCGGACGGCGTCCTCGCCCTCGGCCAATCCACCCTTTATCCGCTGCTGTATGGCCTCGAATCCAAAGGCATGGTCGAAAGCCGGTGGGTTGAGTTGCCGTCGGGGCGGAAGCGGCGGTACTACCGGATCACCGATCCCGGCCTGGCCATGCTCGAAACCCAGCGCGCCCAGTGGCAGGAGCTGTTCCGAGCGATGATGGGACTTGGGCTGGTGACGCCGATTTCCACGGAGGGCGCATGAGGCTTGGCAAGCTCGGCGCTCGGCGCTCGGGACTCGGCACTCGGGTGTTTCGGGGGCGGATGGATCGGCTCGAGGTGGAGCGGTTGGCGCGGGCGGCGGGGTTGCCTGCGGTGTTGGCGGAACGGGTGGCGCAGGTGGTGGTGAGCGCGGGCCTTCCCGCGGACCGGCGGGAAGAGGTCTTTGGCGAGTTGGTGTCGCACTTCCAGGACGGGCTTGCGGCCGGGAAGACCGCCGAGCAGCTCTTGGTTTCGTTTGGGGATGGGCCGGCGGCGGCGGCGCTGATCCGGGAGGCGAAGCGGGTCGTTACTCCCGAGTCGTTAGGTGGTTCAGAGGCCCGCATGGGGTGGCTCGAGCGGCTTGGCCGAGATGCCCGGTACGGGGTCCGCCGGCTGGCGGCGCGGCCGGCTTTCACCGCGACGGCGATCTTCTCGCTGGCGCTCGGGATCGGCGCCAACAGCGCGATGTTTACGTTGGTGAACGACCTCATTCTCCGCAAAGCGGTTCTGTCCCACCCCGAGAATTTGATCGACCTCTATCGATCGAGTTCGTCGTTTGCCTTCAACGTGTTTTCCGAGCCCGACGTCGCCGATTTGCGGCGGAACACCACGGCGTTTAGCGGTATTGCCAGCGCCAAAATGTCGATGGTGCCGTTTGAAGTCGGCGGCCGGATCGAGAAGTTGACGACCGAGTTGGTGTCGTCCGATTACTTCGCGGTCCTAGGTCTTGCGCCGCTTCGAGGGCGGCTCTTCGACCAGACCGATGCGCCGGCCCCGGGCCAGGGCGCAGTGGTGGTCGTGAGCGAGCGATTCTGGCGGCGGTCCGCTGCGGCGGACCCAGCCATTATCGGAAAGTCCCTACGACTCAACGGGTCGAGCTATGTCGTGACCGGCGTCCTTCCGGCCGACTATCCCGGTCGGTTGCGCGCGGTGCGGACCGACCTCTACGTCCCGGTGATGATGATCGACCAGATCGAGCCGGCGGCAGAAAGTCAGCTGGCCGATCGGGGCACCAGCGGCACCTTCGTGACGGCCCGGCTCAAGCCTGGGGTCACGTTGGAACAGGCTCGGGTTGAGTTGGACCGGGTGGCCGCGGCGCTCAAGGGCCAGCGCCTCAAGGGGTGGCAAGAGGATGCCGTCATGACGGTGCAGCCGAAGGCCGACGCGATCATCTACCCGCCGATCGACCAAATCCTCGTACCGGTGGCCGCCATGCTGATGGCGGTGGTCGGGTTGGTGCTGGTCATTGCCTGTGCCAACCTGGCCGGGTTCCTCTTGGCCCGGGCAGTGGATCGCCGGAAGGAAATCGCGGTTCGGCTTGCGCTTGGTGCCACCCGGGGCCAGCTGGTCAGCCAGTTGCTGGTCGAAACGATTCTCCTGGCGCTGGTGGGAGGGTTGGCCGGCACCATGTTGGGGCGGGCGGCGCTCCGGTTGGTGCTGGCCACCGACATTCCGCTCCCGATCTCCATCGACTTGGCCCTGACGGTCGATTGGCGAGTCTTGGGCTTTTCGATTTTGGTGTCGGTGGTGGCGGGCGTGTTCTTCGGCCTGATGCCCGCGTTGCAGGCTACCCGGCTCGACTTGGCGTCGGTCATCCGGGCCGAGAACACCGGCGGGGGCCGGAGGAAGTTGGCCCTCAGGAACCTGCTGGTGGGCGGGCAGGTGGCGGTTTCGATGGTGCTGTTGGTCATCGCCGGGCTCTTTGCCCGAAGCCTCGATGTTGCTCGGAAGATCGATGCCGGGTTCGGGGCCCGGCCGGCGGCGATGGTGTGGATGGGAATCGCCGGGAAGGCGGGACCTAGTGCGGCGGTGGCGGTCCGGGACCGGGTGATTCGGGAGGTTGCCGCGATCCCCGGGGTGGAGGCGGTGGGCCTCAGCTCGAACATCCACCTCAACACGTTAGGCACCCAGACCGACGAGATCACCGTCCCGGGTATCGAACCGCCCGCCGGCCGGACCACCCACGAGGTCGACCGGGCGGCGGTCGACACCGGGTTCATTGCCGCGATGAGCCTCCGCCTGACGGCCGGACGGAACTTAACGCTCGCCGATTCCGATCCGGCTTCGCGGACGGCGCTTGTCAACGAAGCCTTCGGCGCGAAGTTCTTCCCCGGGCGCGATCCCCTCGGGCAACGGTTTCGGTCCGGTGCTCGGGAAATCGAAATCGTCGGCGTCGTCAGCACGGCCAAAATCCGGAGCCTGGGCGAACAGCCGAGGCCGTTCATCTACGCCCCGATTGCCGCCTCGGACGGACCTCTGTTCCTGCTGGCCCGGACCTCCGGCAATGCCGAGCCGCTGGCGGCCGCGATTGTTCGGACGGTGACGCGGATCTCACCCGAGACCTTCGTGTTGCAGAGCGGCAGCCTCGCCGCCCACATCGCCACGATGTCGTATCCCCTTCGGATGGGCGCCTCGGCGCTGCTTGCCTTCGCGCTGGTTGCCTTGGTGATGGCGTGCGTTGGGCTGTATGGCGCCGTCAGCTACGCCGTTTCGCAACGAAGCCGAGAGGTTGGGATTCGGTTGTCGCTCGGCGCCGGTCGCGGCTCGGTCATCCGACTGCTGTTGGTCGGCGGCCTCCGACTCGTGGCCGGTGGGGCCGCGGTCGGGATCGTGTTGGCGCTGATTGCCGGCAAATTGCTCGAAGGCTTGCTTTTTGGGATCCGCGCCTATGATCCGCTGACCTTGGTGATGGTGCCGGCGCTGCTGCTGGGCGTGGCCGCGCTGGCGGCCTATTTGCCGGCCCGCCGAGCCGGCCGGATCGACCCGATCACGGCGCTGAAGGCGGAATGACGATGCGCGACGAACCAGAGCGACTGGTCGGAAAACTGGACCGGATCGGAGTCCAGCGGTTGGCCGGCGTGGAGGGGCTCCCCCCGATCCTCGCCGCCCGGGTGGCCGACGTCGTGGTGGCCGCTGATCTTCCCGAGGATCGGCGCGGCGAAGTGTTTCGCGAGCTGGTCGACCATTTCTTGAGCGGCCTAGGCGCCGGCAAAAGCCCCGAAGAGTTGCTGGCGGCCTTCGGGGACACTCGCCGGGCCGCCGCCGGGATTCAAAACGCGAAACGGGTGACCACGACCGAGGCCAGGGGCGGATCCGGTTCCAGCGAGGGACTCATTGGACGGGTCGGTCAAGACGTCCGCTACGCGGCCCGCCGGCTCCTGGCCCGGCCCGGTTTCACCGCCACGGCGGTGTTGTCGTTAGCGTTAGGTATCGGGGCGAATACGGCGTTGTTCACCGTGGTCAACGAGGTGGTGTTCCGCAAACTGCCGTACCAGCGGCCGGCGGAGTTGCTTGAAGTCTACCGTACTCACCCCGATCTGTCCTTTGGCCCGCTCTCTCACCCCGAGCTCGACGAGTTAGGGCGCCAAACCGAGGCGTTCGCCGCAGTGGTTGGGACTCGATTCTTCATGGCCTCGCTCCGGGATCAGGAACGGCCGGAACGCCTCACGATCCAACTGGTAACCAGCAACTATTTCCAGGCCTTGGGGTTGACGGCCGGCCAGGGGCGGCTAATCGAGCCCGCCGACTCGCCGGCTCCCGGCACCGGGTCGGTCGTCGTGCTGAGCGATCGGTACTGGCGACGGACCTTCGGAGGAAACCCGGCCGTCCTCGGCCAGACGCTCAAGCTCCCCGGTGGCGACTACACCATCGTCGGCGTCATGAGGGCGGACTTCGAGGGTGCGTTCCGGGGTATTGCAACCGATATCTACGTCCCGCTCAATCGGCTCAATCAGCTGGCGGCCAGTTCCGAGGATCAACTTACCAGTTGGGGCAGCCATTCGACATTCGCGCGGATCCGGCTCAACCCCGGCGTGTCTCTCGCCCAGGCCACCGCGACGGTTGGGCGGGTGGCGGCCGACCTCCGGTCCCGAGCGGTGGGCGATTGGGAAGGCCCCGTCGCGTTCCGGTTGATCCCGACGTCCCAGGTGATTGTCTATCCTCCGGTCGATCAGATCTTAGCGCCGATGGCCGGGATGTTGGGCGTGGTGGTGGGACTGGTGTTGATCATCGCGTGTGCCAACTTGGCCGGCTTTCTGCTGGCCCGAGCCCTCGACCGCCGGAAGGAGATCGCGATTCGGTTGAGCCTCGGCGCCACTCGAGGACGCCTGGTCAGCCAATTCCTGGTCGAGACGATTCTGTTGGCCGGGTTGGGCGGGCTGGTCGGCGTCGGGCTCGGCAAGTTGGCCTTGCAGGCGGTCCTGGCGGCCGACCTGGCGTTGCCGGTGGCGGTGACCCTCGACCTGCCGCTCGACGGGCGGGTCCTGGCGTTTTCGTTAGGCATCTCGATTCTGGCCGGTGTCATGGCCGGACTCGCTCCGGCGCTGCAGGCAACCCGACTCGAGCTGGCCTCCGTGATCCGAGATGAGAGCACTGGGGGCGGTCGGGACAAGACCGCCCTTCGAGGTGCCCTAGTCTCGGGCCAGGTTGCGGTGGCCGTTGTGCTCCTCCTGGTGGCCGGCCTGTTCGTTCGGAGCCTGAGTGCTGCCCAGAATCTGGATCCCGGGTTCGGTCACGGGCCGGCCGCGGTCCTCTCGACTGCCGTGCCCGGAATGATGCCCGCGGCAGCGGCCGAGCAAACCTTCCGGTTGGTTCGCCAGCGGTTGCTTGAGATCCCCGGCGTTCGGGCCGTCGGGATGGGGGACAACATTCATCTCAATCCACTCAACCAATCCGATGTCGGGGTCGTGGTGGCCGAGGTGCCCCCTCCGCCGGGAGAGAAGTTCCATACGGTGGATCGAGCCGATATCGACACCGGATTCGTGGCGGCCTTTGGACTGGTGCTCCGGCGGGGCCGGAACTTCACGATCGCTGACGCCGATAGCGGCCGCCGAGT
>JANNQX010000185.1:0-2771 GCA_031400975.1 Gemmatimonadota bacterium | reverse complement strand
GCCGAGCGCCGAGTGCCGAGTGCCGAGTGCCGAGCTTGACTTCGGTGTTTATTCGGGTTACATTCCCTCCCCATTGATCAAGCAGTCGGATGACCGCCGCGCTGGCCCCTACCCGAACCACCGCCCTTCGAAGCCTCCTGGTCGAGCGCTTCCCCAATGCGGTGCTTCTTCCCGATCGGTCGGCACCCCCGCTGGCGACGGGGTTTGCCCCGCTTGATCGGATCCTCCCCAACGGCGGTCTCCCCCGAGGGCGGATGGTGGTTTGGCAATCGAAAACCGGCGGGGCCACGGCCATACTCCGGACCGCCTGCCTTGGGGTCGTCCACCGAGGTGAACGGGTTGCCTGGGTTGACGGGGCCAAAACGATCGGCCCGAGTTGGATCGAGGGTCCCCTCGTCGTCCGTCCTGATCATCCTGATCTTGCGCTCCGGGCCACGGAAATCCTCCTCCGATCCGGTGGCTTTGCATTGGTCGTTCTCACCGGAATCGAGCCCGATCAAACCGGCATGCTTCGGCTCTCCCGAATGGTTCACGAGGGCCAAGGCGCTTTCATCGCGCTCACCGAGCGTGGACTGACTGCCAGCATTCGGCTCACCTCCCGATTTGTAGTCGACCAGTTTCGCTGGTCGATTGGCCCTTTCGGCACCGTCGCAGCGGTCGATGCCGTTAGTGTCGAAATCACAGTCAAAGCGTCCGGATGGTCCGAACGCACAACGTTTTCTCTCCCCGCTAAAGCCCATGACCTTCGTCTGTCTCTCGAGCCCGGCTTGGCCGACCGACGCGGCGCGCTCGACTGAGATCGGCGCGGCCGCCCTCGAGTGTGCCCCGCGGATCCGGCTCGAATGCAGTCGAGGCGTCATCTGGGCCGATGCCCGGGGGCTCAACGGGGTGGTCATTGCCGATCAACTGCTCGAGCGGCTCGAGTTTCTGGATCTCACTGAGGTCCACGCCGGCGTCGCCGCTACCCCGATTGCCGCTGAAGTGGCGGCACGGACCAGCGACGAACCGGTCACCGTGGTTCCGCCGGACACCGATCGCGCCTTTCTGGCCCCGCTCGACGTCGGCGTCCTCCACCCGCCGCCGCCCGCCTCTTTCTATCCCTTGTTCGCAGCCATCGGCATCGAGAATTGTGGCGACCTCGCGCGGCTCGACCCGCAATCGGTCGAAGTGCGGTTCGGATCTGAAGGAACCCGGCTCTGGAAGTTGGCCCGGGCCGACGACACCCGTCCGATCTTCACCGCCCGGCCCCGAGAATTCCCGAGCGCCGAACTCGAGTGGGTCGACTACGAGCTCTCCAACCAGGAGCAGGTCGTCTTCATCGTCAATTCACTGCTCGGCACCATCACCGACTCGCTGGCCGCACGGAGGGAGGGAGCGCATGCGGTGGTCCTCGAATTCTCGCTCTCGAATCGAGCCAAGGTGGCACTGCCGGTCCGGTGCTCGACCCCCACCGCCGACCGGAAAACCTGGCTCCGCGTGATCCGTGCCGCCCTCGAAGCCGTCACCTTCGAGGCCACCGTCATGCGAATCGCCCTCCGAGTCGACGCCGCCGCGCCTTTGGCCGACCGTCAAGGCGATTTCTTCGATTTCGGTTTCGCCACCGCCCGCGCCGCCGAAACCGCCCTGGCTCACTTACTCGACAAGCAGGCCGATGCCATCGGCATCGCCCGCCGGATCGAACACCCTTTGCCCGAACGGCGGTTGATCTGGCGGTTCGATCCCACCGGCCAAGTGGCCGAGCGACCGTTGCCCGGTGGATCGGCACTGAGTCTGACCCCGGAGCTAACCCTCCAAGTCCTCCCCGTTCCTCGGGTCATCGACGTCTGGGCCATCGCGCGCCGAGGGACCCCGGTGCCCGACCGCTACTTCGACGGCACCCGCACCTACACCCTGAGCGTGAGCCTGGGACCCGATCGGGTCTCCGGCGGATTCGATGACACCCGGTTTGAGCGCGACTACTTCCAGGGAGTCCGGGACGATGGTGTCATGGTCCTGCTCTACCACGACCAGGCCTCCGATCGCTGGCACCTGGCCGGGTGGTGGGACTGACGATGTTCGTCGAATTGCGCGCCCACTCGGCCTTTTCCTTCGGCGACGGCGGCGTCTCGCCCGAAGCCCTGGCGCGTCATGCCAAAGCGTTAGGCTACCATGCCATCGGCCTCACCGACTCCGCCGATTTGGGTGGCATCGTCCGGTTCGGCGTCACCTGCCGGGAGCAAGGGATCCGGCCAATCGTCGGAGCGGAGCTGGAAGTGGACGGGCGTCCACTAGCCCTGTTGGTCCGCTCCGCCATCGGGCTTCAAAACCTGGCGGCGCTGATCACCCATTCCCGGGTCGGCAACCTCCGCCGGTGGACCAAGCGGACCTCCACCCGAGGCCGCCCGCACCTGACCTGGGACGACATTGCCCAGCGGAGCGAAGGGCTCCATCTCCTTACCGGGCCGGCGTCGGGTTCGCTCGCCACCGCGATTCTCGACCGGCGCCCCGCCGATGCCGACGCCCTCCTCGCCCGCTATCGCTCGGCCTTTCAGGATCGGGTCGCCATCGAAGTCGGGCTCCACTACGCGGGACGCCGCGAGGAAGCCCTGGCCGGCGCCTTGATCATGCTGTCGAAGCACCGCGGTATTCCCTGGTTCGCCACCCAGAACCCCCGCTACATCGACCCAGGAACCCGGCTGGTCCACGAGGTCCTCACCGCGCTCCGCCACGGCACCACGGTTCCGGCCGCCACCGACCAAGGCCTGCTCCACCCTAACGGCGAATGGATGCTC
>JANNQX010000184.1:0-3296 GCA_031400975.1 Gemmatimonadota bacterium | reverse complement strand
GCCACCGATGACCCGCCTAAATCATCGGCCTGGCTCAGCCGGGCTACGGGCGCTTAGCTCCTAGCGGCGGCGAACCGTTCAGCGTTGGCGGACCCAATCGCCAACCGCTCCTCATTTGAACATCGAAGCAAATCGAACTTCGCCACGCTGCTCTCAGGAATCCGAAGAGGCATCCCGGTACCGAAGCAGAATTGGTTGGCCCCGATCGTCGACACCAAGTGATCGATGTCGTCCATCGGCGGACCCCAGAGCCAGCAGATGTCCCACAGCACCCGAGCCGATTCAGACGGTGTCGAGCCAAAATGGACCTGTTCGATGAAGTCGCGATCGGCGTGGGTCACAATCAGCCGGACCTTGGCATCGGCCCGCAGTAAGCCCCGCACCGCGGCCGGTGACAAATCCGGAATCGAGTCATGCGGATGCCGCTGGCGTCCATCCTCCAATTTCACCGCCATCATGATCGGCACCCCGAGGCCGGCGGCGCGGGAGACAACGGCGCCCATCTCAGCGCCGAGTGGGTTGATCCCAAGAACGGCCGAGTCCACCCGAATGGCCGGAGCCCGGGTCGCCGCTTCCTCCAACCCAGCCCCCCAATTGGCCAACGCCGGATGAACCGCCGGCACCGGCCGGAGCGCCGGATGCTGCTCGGCGACTCGGTACAGCATCGCATTGCCCTCGGTCGGATCGCGCCAGTAGATGCTCGAGAGATTGGAGACCCAGGCCTGATCGATGCCGGTTCGCTTCATCGCTTCGAGCAGCATAGCAGGTGACCCACCGTCGACCTTCCGAAACGGATAGTGGCCCAAGAAGGCGTTGACATCGATCCGCATCAGTTCGCTCCGAAGGCTCCACGGGGAAAGATCCCGGCCGCGTTCCGCCAGGCGATCTTCTCGACCGCACCGGCAGAGAGGAGATGCTCGAGATACCGGAGCTTGGCCCAACCGGTGCACAGCGTGAGATCGGCACCCCAAATCAACCGGTCGACCCCGATCAGATCCACACACGCTTCGAGCATCCCGCCGTCGACCCCACTGCCGGAGAGTTCGACCATCACGTTTGGCACACCCCGCGCCACGTGCAATGACGGCAACCAATCACCACCCCCGCCGATGTGAGCCAGCAGAAACGGAACCTCCGGATGGCGCCGAGCCAGGACACAAAGCTCCGCCGCATCGGACGCTTCCTGACCAGGCCACTCGCGCCGGCGATTCTGCCAGATGTGATGCAACACCGGAACCCCCGCGTGCCGAGCCCGTTCGACCACCGGATCGAGCAACGGATCGGTACACCGCCGGCTGGCCGCGAGCTTGACTCCGATCATCCCAAGACGCAAACAGCGATCAATTTCGCCTAACGCGTGCACCGTAAAGTTCGGATTGACGGCGACATACCCCTTGATCCGGTCGGGATGCACCTGCATCAATTCGAGGAGAGCATCATTGGCCACCGTCAAGTCGGCCGGCGACGGGAAATAGGTCGGTGAGGTCCGCCCCCACGAACCCAAGATCGACGCGATGTGCCATCGGACCCCGATCCGGTCGCCCGCCTCGAGACGGCTGGCATTCCGCTCAGCCCAATCGGGCCGGCTGCTGCCGGGATGATAGAAATGGGCATGGGCGTCGATCAGCATCAGGCCTCGAGCTCCTGGAGCACGTCCGACACGACATCCAAGCACCGGACATTGTCGGCCGGTTCGTGGGCGAGCGACACGAAATTGTACCCGGTTCGTTTAAATAGCACGCCTCGACGCGCCGCGCCCCGGGCCACCGCCGCACCGGTGGCGTCATCGCGAAACCGGAGGTGACACATTTCCGGAACCCCGGCCACCCCGGTCACCAGCCGAGGATGCCGCGCCGCGATCGCCCCAAGCCCAGCATAGAACGCCCCCCCCACCCGCGCGAGATGCTCGGGAACCCGAAGCCGGACGGTCGCGTCGACCGCGGCGTGAGCTGCCGCCAATGCCACGAACTCAGTGGCGAGGGTCGAAGAGATCCAAGTTCGGTTGACCTGGTCCATGAACCGCCGGGTGCCTCCCACCGCGGCGAGCGGGAAGCCGTTACCGAGCGCTTTTGCATAGACGACCAGGTCGGGCCGGACCCCGTAGCGCTCGACCGCCCCTCCCACCGCGAGGCGGAATCCGGTTTTAACTTCATCAAAGACCAAAGCGGCGCCCACCCGCTCCGTTTCGGCCCGAAGGAGTCGAAGCCACTCGAGCGACGGAGGCCCGTCCACGACCGGCTCGATGATGACGAGAGCCAACCCATCGCCCACCTCCCGAATTGCCCGCATGGTTCCGTCACAGTCATTGAACGGCACCGTACCGAACAACGTCGAGACGGCGACTGGTACCCCAAGGTCCCGGCTGGCCAGGTCGAGCCAGCCATGATAGCCGCAGCCTAACACCCGGTCCCGTCCGGTGGCGGCCCGGCCGATCCGGACCGCGGCCGCCACCGCCTCAGCCCCGGTCTTGAGAAACCGGACCTGCTCCACCCAGGGTAGCAGCCCCGCCAGCCGAGCCGCCAAACGCTCTTCCTCCGCTGGGGCGAGCGACCCGATTCCACCACGGCCGATCGCCTCGCGAGCGGCGTCCGCCACCTCGGCGTGACCATAGCCCAGGGTGACAGCGCCTAACGCCATCACATGGTCGAGGTACTCCCGGCCTTCGACATCCCAGAGCCGGCACCCGGCGCTCCGCGCCATCCGGACTGGAAGACCCTCGAAGTCGCCGGGGCCGAACAGGGCGTCCGGCCGCTTGCTGCCGGTGGACGTGAAGCCGGGAACCGTCATGTCAGCTTGAGTGCACCCCACCGGCGGGGATCCCGGCGATCACCGCGGAGATAGATCCATCCGTTCCCGCCGCCCCAGACCAGTTGGCCCGCCCGGCGAACCCGCCCCGGTCGGGCTTCGTTCACGGCCACGTCGAACAAAACGGGCTCCTGCCCCGACGCCCGGTCGAGCTCGGGGCACGGCAGCGCGACGGTGAGCGAGTAGCCAAGCTCGAGCCACGCGGAGCCCCCAACGATCTGGGCGGCAAGGTCGGCATCCTCTGGGTCGAGGGCCCGGACCAGAATCCCGCCGGCTTCGTCGGGCCGAATCAAGAAGGCCCGCGGGTCGCCCTCGTCGCCGACTTGGTAATAGACCTGAATGCCGTCGGGGTGAATGTCGTCGGGCTCGTTGTCGAGCCGGAGCGGCGCCGTCCCCTCGGGCGACACCACGACCTCCGGCTTTTGGACCTGGACCGCCAAGTAGAGGTGACCGGCGTCCCAATTGACGAAAGCGGTCGCGGAAAACTCCTC
>JANNQX010000183.1:0-3929 GCA_031400975.1 Gemmatimonadota bacterium | reverse complement strand
CCTTCGAGCATGACGGCGTCCTGAAAGCCGTAGATCAGCCCCACTCGACCGGTCCGCTTGGCGTCGGTCAGCTCGGCGATGGTCCGGACCCGGCAGAACACGTCGGGATGCGCCGCCAACTCCCGTTCCCAATAGCCGATCTCGGCGAACGTGTCATCAAAACTGGCGTGACCCCGGCCGCCGCCGCTCAGGGTCAGGTTGATCGCGGTCAGCCCTGACGCGCGGGCGTTGGCCACCATCTCATCGGTCAACGGTCCCGTCCCACTGTCAGGACTATTGAACGGACCGGGACTGGCCAGGCAGTCGATGACGGTGGCCTTGGCATAGCCGGGCCAGGACCGGCGGGCCAGCGGGCGGAACCGCCGAGCCAGCGGCAAGGCCGAGGCAGACGAGACCACGAAGTCGCGGCGCTTCATGACTGGCGCTCCTTGATCATGGCCTTGGCGATGATCAGTTGCTGAATCTGCGTGGTGCCTTCATAGAGGCGGAACACCCGGACATCTCGGTACAGCCGTTCCGCGGCGCACTCGGAGATGTAGCCGGCTCCGCCATGGATTTGGAGCACCCGGTCGGCCACCCGGCAGCACATTTCCGACGCGAACATCTTGCTGCAGGACGCTTCGACTGAGACCCGCTCCCCCCGGTCGAGCCGGCGGGCCGTATCGAGGACCATGCAGCGGGCCGCGTAGGCCTCCGCCTTGCTGTCGGCCAGCATGGCCTGGATCAACTGATACTCCGCGATCGGCTTTCCGAATTGGGGCCGTTCCATTGCATAGGTCAGGCCTTCATCGATCAGTCGCTCGGAAATCCCGACGCACATGGCCGCGATGTGAACCCGTCCTCGGTCGAGCGCCCGCATCGCCACCTTGAAGCCCTGGCCCTCCAGGTCGATCAGCGCCGAAGCTGGAATCCGGCAGTCCTCGAAGATCACGTCGGCCAGGTGGGCGCCTTTCTGGCCCATTTTCCGGTCAGGCTTGGCCACCGAAAGTCCTGGAGTGTCCCGTTCGACAATAAAGGCGGACACCCCGGCGGCCCCGGCTTTCGTGGGATCGGTGCGGGCCATGACGATGAAGATCCCGGCCTGCGGGGCGTTGGTGATGTACCGCTTGGTGCCGTTCAAAACGTAGTGGTCGCCGTCGCGGCGTGCCGTGGTGGTGAGGGCCCCGGCGTCAGAGCCGGAATCCGGCTCGGTCAGGCAGAAGGCCGCGATCAACTCGCCGCTGGCGAGGCGCCGGACGTACCGGTTCCGCTGCTCGTCGTTGCCGTCGTAGAGGATGCTCGACGACCCGAGCCCGTTGTTGATCCCGGTGACCGAACGGAAGGCCGGTGCCGCTCGGCAAAGCTCGAAGAAGACCTGGACCGATTCCTCGGCATTGAGCCCCAGCCCGCCGTACTCGGCCGGGATCGTGATCCCATAAAGGCCCATCGCCTTCATCTCCTCCAGGATGTCGGCCGGCATCTGGTCTTCCCGGTCGACCTTTTCCTCGGCGGGAATCAGTCGCTCGGTGACGAACCGGCGGATCGTTTGGAGGAGCTCGGTCAGGGTGTCGGCGTCGAGCGTGGCCGCGGTCATGAGTTGGTGATCTTGAGCATGGCTCGGGCTTCGTCGGGAGTGGCAATCTCGCGCTGGAGTTCTTTGGCCAGCCGCACGGTGCGCTGGACCAACTGCTCGTTGGTGGCCAGCACTTTATACGAGTAGAAGATGTTGTCCTCGAGGCCAACGCGCGAGTTGCCGCCCAAGATGATGCCGAGGGCGGAGGCGGGCAGTTGGGCCTTGGCCACGCCGATGACGCTCCAGAGGGCCCCGGGGGGCAGGGTGCCGATCATGTGAATCAGGTGTTGGGGGGCGTAGGGCAGCGCGTTCTGGACGCCCATCACGAAGTCGAAGTACGGCGGATCTTTGATCAGCCCCTTCTTCATCAGGGTCATGCCGGCGTGGATATGGCTCACGTCGAAGCACTCGATTTCGGGTTTGACGCCGTATTCGATCATCTTCCCGGCGTAGTACTCGACATCGACGGGGTCGTTGATGTATGGTCCCCGGGCCAGGTTGACCGACCCGACGTTGAGGCTCATCATATCGGGGCGGAGGTCAACGGCCCGAATCCGGTCGTCCCGGTGGGTCGGAAACCGAAACCCGGTCGAGATCTGAACGATCAGCTTGGTATGCTTCCGGAGCCCCTCCAGGACCGTGGCGAAGAAGTTGTAGTCGAGGCACGGCTTCTGGTCTTTGTCGCGGGCGTGGTAGTGCAGGATGCTGGCGCCGGCCTCCCAGCACTTGATCCCGTCTTCGATCAGTTCGCTCGGGGTCACCGGAAGGTGTGGGGTGTCCGACTTGAACGAGAACGAGCCGATGGGTGCTACCGTGATGATCAGTTTGTTCATGAGTTCCTCTTTCGATCTTGAACGTACCAGACGGGCTTTAGTACCAAACGGCAGACCCTTCGTATTCCGCGACCGACCTGGAGGTCCCGATGGCCCGGCTTCGTCTTCTTGCCTTGCTCGCCCTGCTTCCGCTGTCGCTCTCAGCTCAGGTCGTCCAGGAGCGCCTCGACCTCGACGCGCTCCGGCGGATCAGGGACGAAGCGATGAACCGGTCCGAGGTCATGGCCACGGCCGGATACCTCGCCGATGTCATCGGGCCCAGGCCCCAGGGATCGGCCGCCGTCAAACAGGCCAACCACTGGACCGCCGACCGGCTCCGGGCCTGGGGCCTCGCCCACGTCGTTGTGGAGCCCTGGGGCACCTGGGGCCGGGGCTGGGAGCGGGTCCGCTACGCCGCCAACATCACCAAGCCTTACCCCCAGCCGCTGGTGGCGCAACCGATGGGCTGGAGCGGTAGCACCAAGGGCACCATCAAGGCACCGGTCGTCCTCCTCGACGCCACCGATTCGGCGTCCTTCCAGAAATACCGCGGCACCCTGAAGGGTAAGTTCGTGCTCTTTGGCGAACCACCCAAGCTCCAGCAGAATTTCTACATTGAGCCGTGGCCCTTTCTCGCGATGGAGGACCCGCCGCGCCGCCGCCGGCTTTCGCAGGAAGACCTCGACAACCCCAATCTCAAGCCCGACTTCGCCTGGTCGCCGCTCGCGACCCGGTTGGAACGCCGGAAAGCGGGCGATCGCTACGCCGACGTGTTCCGGCAGCTCAAGGGTGAAGATATCGCCGCCCTGATTCTCTGCTCGCCGCTGCCCTACAATATCATTCGGGTCATGGCCGTGCCCGGCTGGCAGGACGTCCGCCAAGCCAAAGAGGGCGCCCCGATCGCCGCCATGGTGGCCTCGTTTGAACAGTTCGGTCAAATGTACCGCAACATCAAGCGGGGCATCCCCGTCGAGCTCGAAGCGGCGATCGAGAACCGGTTCGTGACCGACGATTCGCTGGGCTACAACACCCTTGCCGAGCTGCCGGGCACCGATCTGGCGGCCGAGTCGGTGATGTTCGGCGGTCATCTCGACAGCTGGCACGCGGGGACCGGGGCAACCGACAACGCGGCCGGGGTGGCCATCGGGATGGAGGCGATCCGGATCCTCAAGGCCGCCGGCCTCAAACCCCGCCGGACCATCCGCCTCGGCGTCTGGACCTCGGAGGAAGGCCGCCATCTCGGCGTTGCCGGCTGGGTGGCCAAGCACCGGGATCAGTGGCCCAAGATTTCGGCCTACTTCAACGTCGACAATGGGGCGGGCCGGCTCCGGGGTCTCTGGGACCAATCGAATCCGTTCATCGCCCCGATCTTCCAACAGATATTTGCCCCGGTGCGCGACTTGGGGGTCATGGTCATCAAGCAGGGCAACGTGGGCGGGAACGAGCACCAAGACTTCGACGACGTCGGGGTTCCCGGGTTCACCTATCTCCAGGATCCGCTCGAGTACGTCCTCCGGAGTCACCACACCAACGCCGACACGTTCGAGCGGCTGATCGAGGGCGAT
>JANNQX010000182.1:0-7457 GCA_031400975.1 Gemmatimonadota bacterium | reverse complement strand
AGCATGTGGAGGGTCCAGGCGCCCTTCTGGTAGGTCTGACTACTGGTGACCTGCTTCATGTCGGTCAAGTTCTCATGCACCACCCGGTAGCCTGGGTGCTTGGCGTCGTAGTCGAGCACGGTCGCTCGGCTTTTCTTGAGGCCGTCGACGAACGCGTCGCGTCCTTGGTCATACTCGGTAAAGAGCAAGGTGAAGTAAGTCGCGAAGCCCTCGCTCAGCCAGACGTCGTTCCAGTCGTGTTCGGTGACGGCGTTTCCGAACCACTGGTGGGCGATTTCATGGACGACCACCTCGCCGGCCCGGGCGGTGCCGATCAGCCGTTCACTGTACCCAATCGCCGACGCCGCCTCCATCCCGCCCCCAGTCGCGACCGACTCGACGTTGGCGAGTTTTTCGTAGGCATAGGGCCCGACCCGGTCACTGAAGAACCGAAGCGCCGCCTTAGTGGGACCGCCAAAATCGGCGAACGCACGGTCGCGATCCTCGGGATAGGCCCAGGCCTGAATCGGGATCCCATCAACGGTCCCGGAGTGCTCGACCGCATATCGGGCAACACCGAGGGTTTGAAGCCAGGTGGAGATCGGGACCGACTGCTTCCAGTGGCTCCGCCGGAAGCCGTTCCCAAGGTCGGTCTCCTCCACCAGAAGGCCATTCGCCACGACTTGATAGCGGGAGGGCGCGGTGACGACGAACTCCGAGGTCGCCTTGTCGGAGGGATGGTCGAAGCCCACCAGCCAGTGGCGGGCCAGGTCGGGCCAGTTGTCGCTCGAGAAGGTTCGGGCGCCGGATTTGTTGGGTCCGATAATGAGCGCGGCCGCCGGGATGCCGTGGTATCGGATCGAAACCGCGCTCCGGCCCAGCGCCGCGCCAGGGTTCCGAAGGGTAATCTCGAGGTGGTTATCCCGATGGCTGAAGGTCAGGGGCCCCGCCCGGTCGGTCACGCCGTCGACGACCATTCCACGACCGGCGTCGTTCCGCCCGACGAGATCGAGCCGAAGCTGACGGCGGCCGGCGGCAAGGAACCGAAACTCGACCGTGGCGTTCATCGCGATCCGGTCCGAACTATCCGACAGGCCCAGTTCGTACCGGTAATGAAGGATGTCGAGATCGGGACTCTGCGGGTCACGGCTCGGATTGATCGACCCGGCCCCCAACACCGCGCTTGAGCACCAGACCAGGGCAAGACTATTTCTCACGTTGCGACGGCCCTTCTCGCCGAAGACGGCGGAATTCCGTGGTTCCGTAATCTAGCCTACCTAGTCTCGTCCTAGGCGTAGAGCCCGGGAACCGACCCACCGTTCCCCCAAGTGAAATTGGCCGACCGACCCCTCGTGTCCTGGCGGTGGCTCGCCGACCAGGCCGATCGACCGTATCTTCGTCGGGGGTTTCGTCCGACCCCCGTCCCCTCTCGGAAGGCCGATTCACATGAGCTTCGCTCGACCGATCCGCTCGATCGGCGGTTTCATTTCGACCCTGTCGCTTCTGGCGTCCGTCCCGGCAGAGGCCCAGTCGCCAGACGATCCGGCGAAGCTCATCGCAGTCATCGAAGGCCCCCAGTACCCAAACCGGCAAGGCCTCGACCCGCTGACCCTCCAGCAGGTCATGGAACGCTTCCACGTCCCCGGCGTCAGCGTGGCGGTGATCAAGGATTTCAAGATTCATTGGGCCAAAGGCTACGGCGTGGCCGACGTGGTGACCAATCGGCCGGTCGAAACCACCACCGCATTCCAAGCCGCGTCGATCAGTAAGCCGGTGATGGCGATGGCCGCCGTACGGCTGGCCCAAGAGGGCCGGCTGTCGCTCGACCAGGATATCAACACCCTGCTCACGTCGTGGCAGGTCCCGGAGAGCGACCTCAATCGGACCCAACCGGTCACGGCCCGGTCGCTCCTGAGTCACACGTCGGGCTCGGATGACGGATTCGGTTTCCCCGGTTTCGATCCATCGGCCCCTCGACCCACGGTGGTCCAGGTTCTCAACGGAGAAGGGCCGTCGACCATCGGCCCGGTCCGTTTCGTCAGGCCGCCGTTTACCGGACAGAAGTACTCGGGCGGCGGAACCGAGATCGTGCAACTGGCGCTGACCGACCTCACCGGTCAGCCGTTCGCCGAGTTGATGCGCCGGACGGTGCTCGCGCCATTGGAAATGACGGGCAGTTCCTACGAACAGCCTCCGACCGGCGCCATCGCGGAACGCACGGCGCGGGCCCATGATGGCGCCGGCCTGTCGATGGGTGCCAAGTGGCATGTCTACCCGGAGCAGGCCGCCGCGGGGCTCTGGACCACGCCGAGTGACTTGGCCCGGTTCGCCATCGAGGCCCAGCGAGCGATTCAGGGCCCCGCCGGCAAGGTCCTTTCGCAAGCGAGCGTGCGCGAGATGATCGCGCCGACCGGACTCGGGCCGTTCGCGGTCGGGTTCATGATCGAGAAGCGGGGCGAGGGCTGGTATTTCATGCACAGCGGGGGCAACTGGGGGTTCCGTTGTGATCTCGTGGCCCATGTCCGCAACGGCTACGGCGTGGTCGTGATGACGAATGGGGACGGCGGCAACGCCGTCATTCGGGAAATCGAAAACCGGGTGGCGGCGGCGTACGGCTGGGACTCACTCGACAAACCAATCCCCCGCTAGGATGAACTCCATGATCCTCACACTTCGATGGCTGATGCTCACGGCCGTCATCCAGACCCCGAATTACGACATCGTCGTCCGCAACGGCCGGGTCCTCGACGGGATGGGCAATCCCTGGATCGTGGCCGACGTCGGGATCCGGGCCGGGAAGATCGCGAAGATCGGCCGGATTCCCGAGGCGGGCACCCGCGACATCGACGCCACCGGCAAGTATGTGACGCCCGGGTGGATCGACATGATGGATCAATCGGGCGGGGTGCTGATCCGCAATGGCCTGGCCCAGAACAAAATCCTCCAAGGGGTGACGACTTCGATCGGCGGCGAAGGCGGCTTCCCGGTGCCGGCGGGCCGGATTCCGGAGTATTTCCAGACCCTCGAGCGCCAGGGCATCAGCATGAATTTCGGGTCCTATTTCAGCGAGACCCAAGCCCGCAACGTCGTGCTCGGGCCGGTGGCGCGGAAACCAACCGAGGAGGAACTGGGGCGGATGCGGGCGATCGTCGATTCCGCGATGCGGGCCGGCGCCATGGGGATGACGACGGCCTGATCTATCCGCCGTCGAGTTATGCGACGACCGAGGAGCTGATCGAGGTCGCCAAAGCCATCGCGCCCTACGGTGGAACCTATGCCAGCCACATCCGGGGCGAGGGCAAGGAACTGGTTGAATCGATCGCCGAGGCGATCCGGATCGGCGAAGAAGCCAAGGTCCAAGTCGAGATCTTTCATCTCAAGGCGGCCCACAAACCGGGCTGGGGTAAGCTGATGCGGGCAGCGGGCGAGTTGATCGAGGCCGCCCGGGCCCGGGGCGTCGACGTGGCGGCCGATCAGTACCCCTACACCGCCGGCGGGACCGGACTCGAGGCCACGATCCCCTCCTGGGCATTCGAGGGCGGCCAAGATTCCCTCCGGGCCCGGCTCAACGACCCGGCGATTCGGGACCGGCTCAAACGGGAGACCAAGACCGGATCGCCGGGGTGGTGGAACATCATCGAGGCGGCCGGCGGGTGGGACGGGATCGTGTTAGGCAACGCCCGGAACCCCGAGAACGCCAAGTACGTCGGAAAATCGGTGGCCCAGATCGCCAAGGAGTTGAAGAAAGACCCTCGCGATGCCGCCTGGGACTTGGTCCTTGCCGGGCAGGGGCGGGTCACCGCGATCTACCACATGATGAGCGAGGACGACGTCAAGATGGCCCTCAAGTTTCCGTGGGTCAGTATCGGCAGCGACGCCGGTGCCTCACTGACCCCAGGCGCGATCGATGAAACCGGGCTGCCCCATCCGCGGGCCTATGGGACCCATCCACGAATCATCGCCGAGTACGTTCGCCGTGACGGCCTGCTGACGTTGCCGGAGGCGATTCGGAAGATGACCTCTTGGCCGGCGACCCGGATGAAGCTCGCCAATCGCGGCTCACTCCAAGAGGGCAACTGGGCCGATCTCGTGGTGTTCGACTACGAGAAGATCCAGGACGAGTCGACCTGGGCCGAGCCGGTCAAGTATCCGAGCGGGATCGACTACGTGTTGGTGAACGGGCAGGTGGTGGCCGAGCAGGGGAAACACACCGGCGCCAAACCCGGGATGGTGCTCTATGGGCCGAGAAAAGGCCGAGAGTAGTCGCCATTCGGACCGCAATCGGCGGGAGCATTCGGCGCTGAGCGACGTGCTCCGGATGACCGCCGGCCTCACGCTGATAGGGCGGCCGCTCGATGCGGTGGTGGCCTGTCCGAAGCCAGGACCCCGCAAAACACCAAGGAAGCGTAGTTCTCAACTTGAACTGGGAGGACCCGCCGAAAGACCAGGGGGAAGATCAGCAGTTGAACCAATGGCGTGGCCACGGCCCAACCGCCGGCTGGTAACGCGATGTCACCACTGGCCAAGTTAGCCCGCGATTGAGCCTACCGCCAGACGAAGCCCCGAGACTGGTTCTACCCGCCGATCTGGGCTAACCTAGTGGCAGAGATGGCCGAAATCGCGCCAGTTGTGTTCTCGTTCCAGGGGCCCATGATCGAAATGATCTCCGTCGTCGTCTGCACACGCAACCGGTCGGCAATGCTCCGCCAGAGCCTTGAATCACTCCGCACGGCCGAGACCGTTCATCCAGCTTCGGAGATTCTGGTGATCGACAACGCCAGTGTCGACGATACTCGGGAGGCCGGTCGCAGTCGGGTGCAGCATGGCCTTCCGCGCGGAAGTCTTCCGGAAGTTCGGGGTCGTCGATGAGCGGCTCGGCCATCGGGGGACCCAACTGCTCGGCGGCGAGGACACCGATTTCTTCGATCGGCTTCGGGCCCAGAACGTCCCGATCGGCTATGTGCCGGCGGCAGTTCTCCGGCACGCCGTTGAGCCGGGGGAACGGCTGTCGGTTCGATACCTATGGCGTCGGCGGTATTGGGAGGGATATGGAATGGGCGTCGGGGGTCAGTTTGACCAGTTTCGTTCTCTCTTAGGCATTCCTCTCTACTACCCATGGGCCGCGCTTAACTCCCTCAAGACAGCCGCAATGGCCGCGGCTCACGTGATAGGCAGCCTGATGAACCGCGCCGCGACCATCCATGGCATTTGGAGCCGGGCCAGCCGAGCCGGTCGGATGTCATGACCGCACCCGATTTAGCAAACCGGCTGATCTTTGCCCACCCGTCAGTGGGCACCAAGCAACCTGTCGATCGTGCCGCCCGCTGGTTCGTTTGGGCCTGCTGGCTGGTCTCGATCGCGACGGCGTTCGCGTTTCTAGGCCTGACCGCGCAGAAGATCCCACTGGCCGACGATTGGCGGTTGATTCAACCAGGCGGCGCGATCGACGCCAGCCGGTGGGCCTGGCCGCTTGGCTGGCAGAGCCCCCTCCCCCGACTCATCGCGACGGTCATCCTGGGGGTGTCGGGCGACCGGCTCCGCCTCTTAGCGGTGTTCAACGTCTTCGCCCTGGCTGCGGTTGCCTTTGCCGCCATTAAGGTGATCCGATCTCGCCGAGGCCATACCAGCTACGCCGACGCGTTCCTTCCTCTTACGCTGCTCCATCTCGGCCACGCGGAATCGTTCGTGTGGGCGTCCCAGATCAGCCAGGTGGTGGCCGCGACCGTGGCGGTGGCTCTGATCCTATCGTTGGTGGCCAACTCGAATTTGTTGGGAGCCCGCGGCACGGTCCAGGCCGCCGCCGCGATGGTATTGCTTTCGGTGTCAGGGACCAGCGGCCCGATCATCGCCGCGTCGTTGGCAGGGTGGTGCTTGACCTGGTCGTGGGTCAGCCGCCGAGCCCTCCGACCGAACGAAGAACCCTGGGCCGGCAAGGTCCTCGTTGGGGCCTCCGTCGTAGCGATTCTCAGTTCCGCGACGAGCCTCCGAGCTAGCTGGGTCGGTCGAACCAGATTAGCCGAGGCCTCCTATTCGCTCGGATCGGGACTGGATGCGGGCGCCCTCGGCCTCGGACCCGCCGTCGGTCTGTCCTGGCCCGCCGCCAGTTTTGCCGCCGGCAGCCTGCTCCTTGCCTGTTGTCTACTGGGCGCCTTTGTGGTCCGACGCGACAAGCTGCATCTAGAGCCGGTCATCGGCGTCATGGTCGTCCTCCTTTCGGTCGCAGCGTCGGGGATGGCTATCGGCCTCGGGGCCATCTCGGTTGCACGGTCCGAGGGCGGTGGCGGCCTCCCGCCATTCTTGATCGTTACTCTGCCGGGGGTGATTGCCGCCTACGCCTTGTGGGCCCTCTACGCACCGGGGAGGCTTCGGGTGGCCGGACCGTATGCCTTTTTCGGCCTCACGGTGTTGCTGCTGCCTTTCAACGTGGCCGAAGGCGTCAAGTGGGGAGCTTGGTATATCGACGGAATGAGCGCCGTCGACCAAGGCCTTCTCGCCGGAGTCCCGACCACCGCGCTCGCCCGCCGGAGCCAGTCGTTCCTCGCCCCCAATCTGACCCAGGCCGAGTTGGTCGCAGGACTTGACCGCCTCCGCCTGGAGGGAGACGGGATCGGGCAGCTCCAGGGTGGGCAGGCCGCCGGTTCCGCTGAACCCGCACGGCCGGCAGGGTCGGCAAACGGGGCGATTGAAACGATCGAGATTCGATACCGAGCCAACCAGGCCGGCGAGGTCAGCCTGATTTGGGGCGTCTCGGGGTGGGCCCCCGTGGCCGAGGGGCTCCGGCCCCCGAACACCACGATCCAAAATGGCACGATGAACTCGCCGATGCGGCGGAGCGGTGAGGAGTTCTCACTCAGCGTTCGGGTCCCCGCCGAGGGTTACCTCGACTACGGATTCTGGACCAGCAAGCACGAAGACGGGACGCCGACCGGAGTCTGGGACGGAGCATACGTCGCGCAGGTTGGCGGCCAACGCGTTGTCCGCACCGCCGCGCCGGGCCGGATCCTTGCTCAACTCCAGGCGTCCGCCACCAGCGAGCCCGCGCCGGCCCTGGGCCGGGATCCGGCCCCAAGGCCCCAGGCGGTCCTCCACCGGCGCACCGTTGCGGCCGGGCTGATCGGCTTCGGCCTCGCCATGCTCGGGCTCCTGATCTCGCTGTTTGGAGCGGCCCGGGCACCCGGGCCCTCGACTCCGACTACTCGACGATCATAGGGATGTCGCACCATCACCATTGGCCGTTCGACTGCGGCGGGGGGCTCGCCTCGGCCACCAGTCGCGGGGGATCTTTCCATCGCCAGCATTGGATGGCGTCGTGACGGCATCGTGGCTCGACCGATTCTTCGATCGGTACTATCGGCGCCGGCCGGTCAACGCGACGTTCATCGGAATCCACGACTACGACGGAGCCCTCCCGGACTATTCCGAGAACGGCGCCGGCGACACCCTGGCCGAGATGCGGGCTTTGCTCGAGAACGTGGATG
>JANNQX010000181.1:0-55825 GCA_031400975.1 Gemmatimonadota bacterium | reverse complement strand
ACTCAGAGGAGGCCGTGGCCGGCATGCAAGCCAGAGTCGAGGAATTGGAAGAACGCTTGGACTTTGCCGAGCGCTTGCTCACCAAGCAGCGGGACGCCTCTCCGGTCGACCCGACACCGCGTTGACCCGTCACTGGCGCGGGGCTCCGAGGCGGGTTGGTGCCGGCGAGCGAGCGCCACCAACTGAGCGACGCCGAGTCGACCCACGCCATCTCGGGCGCCTCCAACTGGGCCGTGTACTCGGTGGTGCGGGTGCCATCGAGCACCCGGAGGACCGCGAGGGTTGGGGTCACCCAGGTCCGGCGCCCGGCGAACAACGCGGCTGCCCGGCCAAGTTGCGTCGTGTCGCCCTGATGGCCGCCGATGGCCATCCCGATCTTCTCGATGTGCTGGAGGGCTTGCCCGGTCTCCAGCACCCGCGGAAGACCGACCGCCGGGAGGTGCCCGTCGAGGGCCAGCCCAATCGCCGCCGCGGTTTCCAGGAAGGCCTCGTAGCTCTCCCAGGAGAGGCCCTCGTAAATCTTGAGATAGTCGTAACCGGCGGCCTTGACCTCCCGCGCCGCGGCCACCGCCTCAGCCGGCGAGGCAATCAGCCGATGCCGGTACTGGAGCGGCGAGCCCACCATCAGGGGCGACGCCACCAGCATCCGGGGCCCGATTACCTCTCCACTGCCAATCCGATCGCGAAGCCGGAGGTGGGTCGGCGTGCCGTTCATCTCCCAGATCAACGTGACCCCGTTGGCCAAGAAGAGCGGCAACTCCGCCTCCGCGGTGTGGACATGCATGTCGGCGAGCCCGGGCAGGAGCACCCGGCCGGCGAGGTCGATCCGGCACGCACCGGCCGGCACCGACCATGGTCAGAAGCGTCGCGCGGACGAATACGATCGGCCCCGGGCCGGTACATGGCGCCGGGCGGGTGACCCGCGGCGAAAGGACGGCGACGGCAGCCGCAACGGAAGCAAACCAGATCATCGGGAACTCCCGGCGGAGGACGCGGTGCCGTCGAGCAGCCGATCAGAAAATCGGGTGGCCGGTTCGACGAGGCGGCGGTAGAGACTGGCGGCAAGCTCCCGGGCGGCGTGGCCCTGCCAGTCGGCCGGCAGGACGGCCGGCGGGAGATCGGGATCGTCCCACGCCACGCCCAAGAAATCGAACACCAGCGCAAATCGAAGCAGGAACGCATCCCGGTCCGAGACCCGGCGGTCGAGGCCTCGGGCCAGCTCCTCCAATCGGATTCGGACTCGGCGGTACCGCTGGTTGAGGGCCGGCACCCGCCAGTGGGCCAGGATCGTGGGCGTCGCGGCCACGTTGGTCAGGGGACCGCGGACGATGATCACGTAGGCGCGGGCCGCGGCTCCAATCGCGCCGGCGAGTTCCCGGCCGACATCCCGCGGGTGGAGGTACACCTCATCGCCCATCAGGGCGAAACCTTGAACGGCCAGCAACGACACCACCCGCTCGCGGGCCACTCGGTTGGCCGGGCCGCGAAGGTTGAGGTGCACCATCGTCCACTGGCCGTCCCAATCGGGCGCCGCCGGCTGGAAGATCTTCGCGAGACCGGTTTCGATCTCTCCATCGGCCACGCCGGTGGCCCGATAGAACTTCACCCGGCCGGCCCGGCGGGTCAGCAGTTCGCCCTCGGCCTCCATCCGATAGAGCGTTTGCCGGACCGCCGCCAGGTCGCGGCCGGCCTCGGCCAGCGCACGGACGAACCACATACCGGGCAGCTCCCCGCCCCGCCGCCGGCCGAAGCAACTCAACGACGAGTAGACGAAGTAGCTGATCGGCACGGTGTCAATAATTGACAGGATTGCTAGTTTCTGTGCCATAGTTGTCAACTATAATCGCCCGGCCACCGGGCACAAGGGGACGAAGCCGGCCGTGATTGAGATTCCCCCACGCCGGTCGTCATCACGATCATGCCGATCCATCCCCTTCACGTTCCGGGGGCGTCGATCGCCTGCAAGGCTACTTCGTCGGCGACCTGACCACCTCGCCCCCCTTCATCACGAACATCACCTTGGCCAGGGTGTCGATGCGGGTCAGGGGGTCGCCCTCCACCGCGATCAGGTCGGCGTACTTGCCCCCCTCGACCGCCCCGACCCGGTCGGACCACCCCATTAGCTCCGCCGCCCATAGGGTGGCCGACCGGATTGCGTCGAGCGGCGTCATCCCCCCGGCCACCATCTGGGCGAACTGTCCGCCCTGAATCCCATGGGGGATGGTGCCGGCATCACTTCCGAAAACGATTCTGACGCCGGCGGCCACCGCCTTACGAAAGCTCGCCTTGGCCAGCGGCTCGAGAAACTTGGCCCGCGCGATGCTCCCCGGCGTGAAGTTGTTCGCCGCGCCATGGGCCTCGATCCAGTCGGTGCCGGAGATCGTCGCTACCAGGGCCGTGCCCCGTTCTTTCATCAACCCGATCGCCTCGTCGTCGAGAAGGCTACCGTGCTCGATCGACTCGACCCCGGCCCGAACGGCCATCTTGATCGCATCGCTGCCGTGCGCGTGCGCCGTGGCTCTCCGTTTCCTGCGATGGGCCTCCGCCACGATCGCGTTCATCTCCTCTTGTGAGAGGTGCACGTCGTCCGGCGGATTGCCGCGACCCGACACCCCGCCGCTGGCGCAGAACTTCACCAGTTCCCCACCGTACTTGAACCCCTCGCGCACTTTGCCGAGAATGCCCGGCACGCCATCAGCCATCCCCTCGTCGTTGTAGCGAAACTCGGGGGCGAGGAAGGTGTAGTCGCAGTGGGTGCCGGTGCCGCCCACCATCGGACCGGACACCTGGAGCCGGGGACCGGGGATCTCGCCCAGGTTGATGCCATCCCGAACAGCCACATCGCTGAAGTGGGCGCTCCCGAGCGAACGGGCGCTGGTGAACCCGGCCTCGAGGGTGATCTTGGCGCTCTTGACGCCAATGATCGTCAACCGTCCGGTTGACGCGGTATGGTAATCGGCGCCCCGGAGCCGGGGCTCGTCGTTGACGTGGATGTGCGCGTCGATCAGCCCGGGGAGCAGGTACCGCGATCCCAGGTCGATCACCTGGGCGCCCGGAGGAACTCCGATCTCTCGCGCCGATCCCACTCGTTCGATCCGATCCTCCCGAATCAGGACGGCCGCGTCGCTGATCCACCGGCCGCTCCGGACGTCGAGCAGGTGGGCCGCCTTCACAACCTTCGTCTGGCCGGCAAGCGCCGTTGGGAGCAGCGCTATCAAAAGGCAACGTCGCATCGGTCACGTTCCTGGGCGAATGGGTCGCGGTTGAATCGGTCGCGCCGGGCCACGGATGACCCGACCCGGCATCTCGCCGGTGATCGCCCCGCCCCTGATCACCGGCCGGCCGTTCACTACCACATGAACGATGCCGACCGGGAAGCGATGGGGGTCCGAGTAGGTGGCGAGGTCTTGGATGGTGTTGGGATCGAACACGACCAGATCGGCGAGCATCCCCTCGCGGATCCGACCTCGCATCGGCTGGTTGATCTGGTCGGCGGCGGCGGACGTCATCTTGCGCACCGCGTCCTCAAGCGTCAGGACCTTGAGCTCCCGGACGTATCGGGCCAGCACTCGGGGAAAGGCCCCGTAGCTGCGGGGGTGGGGGAATCCCTGCCCAAACCCGATCGGATCGCCGTCGGTCTCGATCATCGAACCGGGATACTGAAGCACCCGGATCACGTCCGGCTCGTCCATGCCGTGGTAGATGGCGTCGAACCCGCCGGCCAGCTCGAGCTCGATCAAGACCGGGATGGCCGATTCAATCGTGTTAGGCAGGCCCCGATCGGTCAGCAGCTCTGCCAGCGTCCGCCCGTCGTAGCGGTGGTCGCTTGGCAGGGTCCGGAACTGGACGCTAGCTGGGCCGGGCCCGGCCTGATCGGGGAAGAGGGCCATCATCTCCGTTTCGATCCGGCGGCGCTGGGCTGGATCGGCGATCCGTTTGGCGAGCTCGGCCTGGCCCCCGGCGAGGGCCCAAGCCGGGAAGAGCACTCCGGAGTAGGTGCTCGCCGCCGTGTAAGGATAGAGATCTACCTTCACGTCGAGTCCCTCCGCGCGGGCCCGCTCGACCAGAGCGAGGGTCTCTTTGGTCTTCCCGAATTGGGCCGCGCCGTAGGCCTTGTGGTGATTGATCTGGGCCGGGATCGTCGCCTCGCGCGCGATCCGGATCACCTCCTCGACCGATTGGAGGAGGGCGTTACTCTCGTTGCGCATGTGGGTGACGTAGATCCCGCCCCGGCGGGCCGCCACTCGGGCCAAGGCGACGATTTCTTCGGTGGTCGCGAAGGTGGCGGGGACGTATTCGAGCCCGGTCGCGAGGCCCAGGGCGCCCTCGGCCATCGAGCGATCGACCATCGCCTTCATCCGAGCGAGCTCGGCCGCGGTGGGGGCTCGATCGGCGAGGCCCATCACCTGCTTCCGGATCCAGGTGTGGCCCGCGAAGAAACCAACGTTAGGCGCCATTCGGAGCGTCGCCAGGTAGGGCGCCAAGGGCCACGGCTGGTCGGTGCTGTGGAGGGAGGCGAGGATCGTGGTGATCCCCTGCCGAATGAAATTCTCCTGAAGCGGGAATCGGGCCATGGTCGGCGCGACGTGAGCGTGGTTATCGATGAACCCGGGCGCCACCACCAACCCCGTGGCGTCGAGTTCGACGGCCCCGGGGCCGAGTCGCTCGGCCACCCGGACGATCCGATCGCCCCGAATCGCCACGTCGGCGATGAAGCGCGGAGCGCCGGTGCCGTCAACCACGGTGCCGCCGCGGAGCACGAGGTCGTAGCGGCCCTGGCCGCTGAGCCCCGCCGGAACGAGCAGGGCGCCGGCGAGAACCAAACACGCGCGTATTTGAGCCGAAGTCATCTTGAGAACCGACCCAGTTCTGGTGGACGAGAACCTACCGCGAGCCCCACCGCCCGTCTACCCCGTCCACCTGTCCATAGGCGGTATTGAGGGGGACGCCGGTGGAGTGTATCTGGGCCATGGCGGCCGCCAAGGGTTGGGCCAAGGTGGACCGCGGCTCCGTTGCGGGGGGCCGGGCTGCTTGGTGGGTTGGTTGGAATGGTGCGGGTGCTCGGCGGCGCAGCGGGGGGTTGGGTTGCTTCGGTGGGTTCTGGTCGGCCTGGGCCGGTAGCCCCCCCAAAAAGGTCAGTTCTGCCCTACTCAACATCCTGGTAGACTTACTCCTACAATGAGCAGAGCGCCGCCTTCCCCGCTTGACCAGCGGCCCGAGCCGGCCTCCCGGCATGGGTTGCTGGCCGACTACCTTCCTTGACGGACACGCTTCCATAGTTGAAAGCCGAGGGGAGTCTGGATTCCCTGACACCCCGCGAGCGCTCCAAACAGATGAGTTTGGTCAGGTCCCGTGGGAATCGAAGCACCGAAGTCGCCGTCGTGAAACGGCTCCGGCAGGAGGGCTTGTCCGGCTGGCGTCGCCAGGTCGGAGGATTACCGGGTCGTCCTGACTTCTGTTTCCCGCAGCCGAGGGTGGCTGTCTTCGTTCATGGCTGCTTTTGGCACGGCTGCTCGAAGTGCTACCGCGCACCCAAGGGCAACGCCGGTTTCTGGCGGCGCAAGTTGACCGAGAACCGCCTCCGGGACGACCGGACGACCAGACGGTTACGTCGGGTTGGGTTCAAGGTGGTCACGGTCTGGGAGCATGAAATCGCGAACGACGGGTGGGTTCAACGGCTGCGACGCCTACTTACACCCGCCGACCGTCGGGTCGGAGGGGTACCGAACCGAGGCTAAGGAACCGAATGCAGATCGATCCCTACAACCCGCTCGACCTGGAGGCCTTGGGAGAGTCGTTGCTCCGCCGGCTCGAAGCCGATCCAGCGGTTCGGATCGATCAGTTGGAGAAATTTGACGGGTCGGGGATCTACGCCCTTTACTACACCGGTCGGGCCGACCCCTACACCAGTCTTGGCGAGCACAACCGCAAACGCCGCCGACCCATTCCGCACTATGTTGGGCGGGCCAAGGACTCCGGCGCTCGGCGCGGCGTCAGCCCGCTGCTCGCGATCGACCAGCCACTGCTTTGGAGCCGGGTTCGCGAGCACCAGCGCAGCATTTCGCACGCTTCGAATTTGAAGGTTGAGGACTTCACCGTTCGGGTGCTGGTCGTGATGTCGGTCTGGATCCCGCTGGCCGAAGCCGTGGTCATTAGGACCTACCGCCCCCTGTGGAACAGCCATCTGCAGGGGTTTGGGATTCACGCCCCCGGAGGGGGTCGGACGGGGCAGGCTAGGTCCGAATGGGACGTCCTCCACACCGGCCGGTCGTTCGCGGCCGGCCTTACGGGAGCGAGGCGCCGGCCAGCAAACCGGGAAGCTCTGCTTGAGCGTACTCGGCAACTCTGCGTCGAAGCGGTCGCGGCCCAACGGAAACGTTAGTTGCCTCTTCCAGGAGGACCCGAATCGATGTCGCCACGGCCTCCGCGAGCTTCACCGGAACGGCATTGCCAATTTGCCGCATTGCCTCGCCCCATGCACCCTTGAATTCGTAGTAGTCTGGAAATGCCTGCAGTCTCGCAGCTTCCCGAACGGTGAAATACCGAACGGTCCCGTTCGGGTTCCGAAGCATGTTCTCACCACCCGGGACGCCGTGGACACCGGCCTTAAGCGTCTTCGCGGGAGCGTCGAGCGGTGATCCGGTATGTCCGGGATACATCCGAGCGCCCGGCTGGCCAACATGGTTCCTCCAACCGTCGGTATCCCGTCGCGGAATCGGCCTGGGCAGGCCGACCAGGGCGTCTCTGACGGTCGGCCATGGGTTCGTCCTTCCGCCTTCTCGTTGCCACCGTCCCGCGAGGTGGTGAAGGGCTCGGCCTGGCCGCTCCATGCCGTGGGTCCTCCAGTAACACCCGGTGACTTCTTGTGCCAGGCGAAGCGCCGCGTCGCTGTGGGTCGCGATGGGGGGCAGCCAAGCGTCACCGAGGTCACGACGGATCGCGACAAAGAAGACACGTTCTCGGCGCTGAGGCACGCCGAAGTCGGCCGCATTCAGCAGTGCCTTGCTTACCCGATACTCGAGCGCCGATCGCCTTTGCTCAGATTTCGCCCGTCGGAGCGCCGGGAGGTGCTCCCGCCAGCCGTTCGGATCCAGCGGATCGCCGGGCAGCACTAGGGGGTGCGCCAGTTGCAGTTCGATGAACTCGACGAAGTCGGCGAGATTGGCACGGAGCAGGCCTTTGACGTTCTCAACCAGCACGGCACGCGGCCTGACCTCGCGGATAGCTCGAAAGACTTGCGGGAACAGGTTCCTACCGTCTTCGAACGCGCGGTGTTTTCCGCCGATCGAAAAAGGCTGGCACGGGGCGCCGGCGGCCAGCAGGTCCACGCCTTCAAACCGGCCGAAATCGAAGGTTTTGACATCGCCTTCGTGGATAAAACAACTGGTTCCGCCAAAGGCCAAATGATTGGCCCGGAGGGTCTGGCAAGCGTCCTTGTTGTACTCGAGGAGCAAACGGTGCTGAAAGCCAGCCGCTGCTACGCCCAGCGCCAATCCCCCGGCTCCAGTGAACAACTCGATCGAACTGAATCGTTTTTCGGACATGGTCTAAAGTAGCAATCCCAGCCTCGAAACGGGATTGCTGAACGTGGCGGGCGGGACCTTTGGCGCCGCCGCCGCCATCAACGGGGCTATTTTTCGGCCCAGGCAGCGGGGACGGTGACGACTCCTTGGAGACCCGGTCACTCGGCCGTTCCGCGAAGCCCAATCGCGAAACCTTCAGCCCGCCGAATGGCCTCCCGTGGCGGCTTCCGCCGCCCGACGGACGTCGCTCACCAGCCAACGGCTCGCGCCGAGCACCACGATCCCGCCGACCGACGCCGCCACCGGGAGCACGTAAATAGCCCGGTCAAGACCAAAGCGATCCGAGAGCATCCCGACCAACGGAAACGCGATCGAGTCGCCCGCAATGTGAATGAACAGGAGGTAGGCCCCCACGACCGTCGTCCCGATCCGAGCCGGCACCACGTCGAAAATCGTCGCGGTCAACGGGCCGTTGTACATCGTGAGCAGGATGAACGCCAAGTAGAACACCGGAATGAAAATCGCCGGATCGCGGAGCGACAACAGGAGGATGGCGAGCGGGGCGCCGAGGACGAAACTCACCCCGGTCACCAAGACGCGGGCACTCGGATACGGCTTCCGAAGGACGTCGGCCAGCCACCCGCCGGCGAGTGTCCCAATCGTCCCGGCAATCAGGCCCGCCACCCCAAGCAACCGGCTGGCCTCGGTGTTGGTCATCCCTAACGCCCTGGTAATGAAGGTCGGCGACCAGGCCACGATCCCGTTCATCCCGAACGAAATCAAGGCCCCGCCCACGAACACGTAGACCAGGGTCGGTGTCCCCAGGACCAGCCGAAACGCTCGCTTGAGATCGGTGACCGCGGCGTCGAGCACCTCTTCGCCGGGATCGCCGATGACCGAAGTGGCCCGACTCCTCCGGATCCAAGCCCGGATGTTCCAAACCACTCCGAGGCCGGTCAGACCAAGCATGGCGGCGGCATCAAGAGACGAGTTCGCGCCGTAGTAACGGTCGAGGACATACGCCGCGAACCCGCCCAGGCCGAGCCCGGCCCGGGTGGGGGCGCAGGCCATGATCATAGACCCGACCCCGACCCGGATCGATTCGAGTTCCTCCCGGAGCGTGCCGCTTGGCAGCGGCCGGGTCGGATCCTTGAGCCGAATCGCTTCGTCATCGGGTGGTAGCTCCTTTTCGTAGCCGGGAATTCTTCCGGGGGTGATTGGACTCACCCGAGAAGGTGTCACCGCCTTCTGCGTATTTCCACACTTTCTAACTATAGCTCCACCTGTTCTCCGGTTCGTTCAGTTGGCAAAGTGACATCAACGGCCAGTACGGGCAGAACCGGCAATCCGTCACTGTCACCGTCCTGAACGGAAAGGCGACGTGCGGTGGGAGCGAAACCGATGTCATCATCGACAACATGGGCTTTCGCACCGCGAGGGTTGGAGCGATCCTGGGCGATGGACTCATCGCCATCGAGTTCGAAAAGGACTCGGCAGGGCGTGACGTCTACCGTATCACTGGTGCGTGTCCGTCGCCGCACTTTCCCGCGACAGCCGACGCCCCGGCACGCCTCTCGCAACCGGCCGAGTTGGGAAGCTCATACTTCGAGGAAAGTTACCAGCAACTGCTTCCCCGATCGACGCCCATCCCCCCTGATGCGTTGCGGGGGGCGCGCAACGGTCCACACCCCGGCGTCGACGCGGAAAACAAGGTAAGCGGGACGATGAGCGTGAGCTGGGCGTTCACCCGCTCATAGACCCCCAATGGAGACAAAAAGGAACACACCGCCTGTCCCTCCATCGCGAAGGGGATACCAAGTGGATCGCTGGTCACGCTCTGCGTGAGCGCTGCTGGGTTCGTCCCAGGGCTCGCCCGATGGGTGGCGGCTGGCTCTGGCGGTTTCTTCCCTCGATCACGACATTGTCTCAATGCGAAGGTGTGCGCGCCGGGGGTTCCACCCGTTGCTTCCAAGTCCGTTCTCCGGCGTTTGCGTCGCTGGCACGGTGGCTCTCCTATGGGCGAGCTCTTTGGAGGCCCAGGCCCGACCCGAGCCGATACCTCGCCTTGGACTGCGACAGGCGGCGGATGCCGAATGGACTGGACAACCCCATCAGTGGCGCCTGATCCTCCGACGGGGAGACTACGTCGAGGTCTCGGTGGAGCAGCGCGGGCTGGATGCCGTCGTTCGGGTCCGGACCCCGGGGCAGCAACTCCGCCAAAACGTCGACCGGATTCGGGGCACCGCGGGTACCGAGGCCATCCGGTGGGTGGCCGACCAAGACGGGGACTGGGTCGTGGCGGTGGGATCGTACGCGCCGGCAACCCAAGGGCTCTATCGGATCCGGTGGGCCACCCGCCGCGCGGCCTCGGAGGCTGACCGCCAGGCCGCCGCCCTCGACAGCCTGTCCCAGTTAACCCGCCGGCTTGATCTCGACGGCCGGTCCGCTGACGCGGAGCGCGTCGGACGACTGGTCCTCGGGCGCCGGTCCGGCGTCCCCAGCTCCGAGGGCGGTACCGAGGTGGCCCAGGCGCTGTTCGACCTGGCCGGGGTGGTGGGCTCCCTGGGCCGTTACAGTGAAGCGGACTCGCTATCGCGCCGGGCCCTCGCGATCCGCGAGGCAATCCACGGCCCCGACCACCTTGCGGTCACATCGAGCCTGGCCCAAGCCGGCCTCGTGAGTTACCAACTGTCCCGACTGCGTCGGGCGGACTCGCTGTTCCGCCGAGCGCGGGCCATCCGGGAACGCGACCTGGGGGTAGACCACCCGGATGTCGGGGAGGTGATCGACCACCTTGGTGTCGTGGCCTTCGGCCAGGGACAGCCGGCGCGCGCGGACTCGCTCTTTCGCCAGGCCTATCGGATCCTGGAACGAGCCCGAGGCTCGGAGAGCCGCGCCGAGGCCGACGTTCTCCTCCACTTGGGTGTGGCGGCGGTTCGGCTGGGACGGCATGCCGAAGCCGACTCGTTCTATCGCCAGGCCCTTCGAACCACGGAGTCACTCTACGGCGGCGACCACATCAAGGTGGCCGCCGTGCTCAACAATCTCGCCTTTCTCCATCTTCAGGTGGGAAAGTACGACGACAGCGAGCGGGAGATCCGCCGCGCGATCGAGATCCGCGAGCGGCTCCAGGGGACCGAACATCCCGAAGTCGGGCGGAGCCTCGGTAACCTGGCCGATCTCTACCAGGCCAAGGGGCGCTACAGCGAGGCCGATCCCGTCTTCCGTCGGGCCCTCGCGATCCGGGAGAAAGCCTTGGGGTCCCGACATCCCGACGTGGCCTACGGTCTTGGTCAATTGGGCTGGAACCTCTACCGCCAGGGCAAGTTCGCCGAGGCCGAGTCGGTCACCCGAAGGTCGATTGCCGTTTGGGAGGGCCTGCTCGGGCCGGACCATCTGTCACTCGGGGCCCCGCTCCAGAATCTCGCCGTCCTGCTCACGGACCAAGGCCGCTACGCTGAAGCCGAGGTACTCCATCGCCGGGCGCTGAGCTTGAAGGAGAAACAGCTCGGCGGCGAGCATACCGAGGTGGCGGCGAGCCTGAGCGACCTCGCGGTCCTGTACTACCGCCAGGGCCGGTACGCGGAGGCCGAGCCGCTCAATCGGCGAAGCCTCGCGATCCGCCTGTCGGTGCTCGGTTCCAACCACCCGACCGTCGCGACGAGCCTGAACAACCTCGCCCTGGTCTACTCTCAGCAAGGTCGCTACGCCGAGGCCGACCCGCTCCATCGCCGCGCGATCAGGATAGAGGAGGCATCTTTCGGGCCCGAGCACCCCGCCCTCGCGGGGGCGCTCACCAGCCATGGGTTACTCCTCCTCCGTCAGCTCCGCCGCCCGGAGGCCGAGCTGATGGTGACGCGAGCGCTCGGGATGCTGTCAAAATCTCTCGGGCAGGACCACCCCAGTCTCGTAGCGGTTCTGACCACCCTCGGGACGATCCACCAGGCGCAGGGTCGGTTCGAACGGGCGGATACCCTCTTCCGTCGGGCGGTTGCCATCGCGGAGAAGTTTCCTCAGGGCGGCCTGCGCGAATCGGCTTCCCTGGCAGATCTGGCGTTTGCCCGAGGCCGCTATCGCGAAGCCGTCGCCATCCTCCGACATCTCTTGGAGTGGCAAGTCGCTCGGCTCGACCGCAGCCCCGTCCATGTTGGCGGGACGCGCCTGGACCTCGCCACCAACCTCTGGGCCCTGGGAGAGCGCCGCGAAGCCGAAGCGCTGGTGGGGCGCGCCATCGAGGTGTTCGACAGCGTCGGGCCGGGGAACGCGAACCCCATAACCAGAATCCGCGCGTACTGGCTGCGCGCCCGGGTCCGGAGGGCCGGCGGCGATCGGGCCGGCGCGGTGGCCGACCTCGAGGAGGCCATTCGCTCGCTCGAGGAGATGCGCCCCCAGATTGGCGGCGACGAGCAGACTCGGGCGATGTTCCTCAGCCGCTATACCGATCTCTTCGAAGCCATGGTCAAGTGGCAGCTCGACGAGGGCCGGGCGGAGGCAGCCCTCGAGTACGCCGAACGAGGACGCGCCCGCGTTCTCTTGGACCAGCTCGCCGCCGGCAAGGTCGATCTTCGCCAGAGCATCCCGACCGACCTGAGGACCCCGCTGGAGGAGCGCGACACGAGGGCTCGGGCCAGGGTCGCGGAGTACCAAGCCAGAATCACCGGCTTGGCCACCCGACGGGATCTTCCGGACAGCGTCCTGAACCGGCTGTCCGCCGAGCTGAGCGACTCCCTTCGTCTGGCGGACCAAGCCTTTCGGGTGGTCTACGAGGAGATCCGGAACGCGAGCCCCCTCTGGCGGGACCTGATCACGTCCGGAGGCCGGCCAGTCGGGCTTGCCGACATCCGCCGGACCCTCATCCCACCCCGGGGGCTGTTCGCGCTCTACCAGATCGGCGACGAACGATCGTTCCTGTTCCTCGCTTCCAGGGTCGGCCCCCTGGTTGTCGTGCCCCTGACCATCGGGCCGGGCGATGCGGCTGTGCTCGGGGTCCGGGCGGGACCCCTCACCGCGTCGACCCTCGATCGGATCCTCCAGCGAGGCACCACGTCGGCGCGGCCGGGCCTCTCCTCCGAGTTGAGCGAGTCGGCACGGGGCCGGGCGGGCGTCGGGCGAATTCCTCGGGAACGGCTCCACGCCCTCTGGCGGGTGCTGGTTCCGACCTCGGCCTGGACCCGTCTCCGAGGGTCGGATCAGGTTGTCCTCGTGCCCGGTCGCGGCCTTCACACCCTTCCGTTCGAGGCCCTCGTGGTGACCCTCGGTGCCGGTCCGGCCTCCACTCGCTACTGGCTCGACGAAGGACCGGCCATTCGCTACGCGGCATCGGCTACCACGCTCTATAACCTGGAGCGGCGCGCGGGCGTTCGCCTGGTGCCGGCCGGGAACGATGCCGCGGTTCTCAGCCTGTCCAATCCGCTGTTCGACGCCGCGGCGATTGGGCAGCGGTCCGGCGACCCGGATTCCGCTACCCGGGCGGGAGCGGCCGGACCGGCCAAGCTGCCCGGAGATCTCGAGCCGGTGACGCGGGGGAGCTTCGAGTCGGGTGGCGGCGCGCTGACGCCCCTCCCTGGGACCGCGGCCGAGACGGTGGCGATCGAGCGGGCCTTCGCTGCCGGCTCGGCATCGGGCGGCGTCCTAGCCTTGCGGGGCGCCGAAGCCACGGAGACGAGACTCCGGCCGGCGTTGGCCGGGAAGCGGTTCGTCCACCTGGCCACCCACGGCCTGGTTGACGAGAGTCGGGGGGCGCTCTTCGCCGCCCTGGCGCTCACCCCGCCCGCAACGGCCTCCGCCGACGATGACGGGTTCCTTCAGCTGCACGAGATCTACCAGCTCCGGTTGCCAGAGGCGGAACTGGCCGTCCTGTCGGCTTGCGAGACCAACGCCGGGGTGGCGATCGAGACCGAAGGCGTCTTCGCGCTCTCGCGGGGGTTCTTGGCGGCTGGAGCCCGCCGAGTGGTGGCCAGCCAATGGGCGGTGGAGGACCGGTCGACGGCCGAGATGATGGGCAGCTTCTTCCAGCGGATCGCCGACGCGGAGCGAGCCGGGCGGGCGGTCGACTACGCCGGAGCACTCCGGGACGCGAAACGGGCGATTCGGGCCCGGCCCGAATGGGCGCATCCCTACTACTGGGCGCCTTTCGTCCTGAGCGGCGCCCGATAACGGCGGGTCACGGGTGCCTCGGCCACTTCTCGGCCAATCTGAGTGAGTGGCTCGATCACGACGGTTGTACCCTACCGGCCGATCCCAAAACAGTATCTGGCTCGCCGCAACGCCGGGTCTTGGCCGTCGCTCCCGCTGACCCGGTCTCTGGCGACCGAAGACGGCAGCCGGGCCTCCCCGATCAGGAGGTACCGCGGTCGCAGGCAGAGGGCGTCCCGAAACGACTCGATCACGCCGAGTCGGTAGCCGGCCGGGATCGCGGTGTCGGCCAAGACGGCCTCGAACTCGGCTACCGATCTCGGATCGGAGGCCAAACCCAGTACTCCCATCGACCAACCAGGCCCAAACCGAGCAGACAGGTTGGCGACCTCCCGAGCGCGCGCCGCGACCTCGGCGGCGCTCGCTTCGTCGCCCACCGACCGTTCGAGCTCGGCCAGTGGCAACAGGGCCGCCGTCTCGAGCGTGAGCAGGCCGGTTTCCGCGATGATTCGGCCCCGAGCGCCGAGCATCCACGAAGCGGCCGTCGCGTTCTCGATGAGTCGTTGCCGGGCGGAGTCCGGGCGGCCCATGGCGAGATGCCAAACAGCGCCGACGGCGTTGGCCTCGATGCTCTGCCGCAGGGAGGCCAAGCTCGATTCATCCACCTGGGGGATGGCTGCCGAATCGTGGGCGAGCTGCCGGAGGGCTTGGGTCCGGGGGTGGTTCGCGAGCGCTGCCAGCAGGCGGACGGAATCCGCAGTCAGGGTTTGAGCTCGGCGAATCGCGTCGGCAATCAACCCCTTCCGCACGATCCCGGGATCGCTGCTGCCCAGAGTTCGCCGCGGGTCGATTGGGTAGGTGGGGAGGCCGTTGAAACGAGCCTGAAGCCGAGGGTGGTGATCGGCGGCCGGGTGGGCGTTGTCAATCGAGCCTGGCCCGCGCATTGTCACCGCTGTTTTGCCCACTGCTTCCACTGGAGGAACAACCCGCGCGGTTGCCGGGCCCACCCGGCTGGCCACTCGGGCGACGACCAGCGTTGCGGTTGCGGTCCAGCTCGTGCCGAGGATCACCACGAGCGCCACCCCGAACGCAAGGACCGCGGCCGCTGGTGCCGCCAGACCATGCGGTCCGGGAGTCATTGCCGCCGGATGCTCGGCCCCGCCGAGGTCGAGGTACCAACCCGCGACCACCGAGGGGTGGGTATCGGTCGTGGCAGGTAACGAGGGTGTCCGGAGGCGGCGCCAGGGAATCGAGCCCACCGCGCGCCGTTCCCGAACCTGGGTCGCGACCCAGAAAGCAGTGACGGCGAGTGCCGGCCCGAGGACGATCGCCACCGACCATCCGCCAATCAGCGGGCCGCCATGAGGTCCCGGTGCCCTTCCCATGAGGAGATTCACCGTCCACCAAACGGTGATGCCGACCAGCCAGGCCAGGGCCAGGAGGCAAGCGCCCAATGAACGACGCCGACAATCGCGAACCCGGTGCCTGGCCGCCTCGGGGAGCGTGGCAAAATCGCCGGCGGCCGAGAGCACCTGGCCAGTCCGACCATCCGGATCGGCCAACGCATCAAGCAAGGTTGCCCAGCGCCACCCCCGCCTGCGGGCGGTCACCAAATCGGGCGCCATTGCGCCGATCCGTGACGCGGTCCGCAAGAGGCCGACGGCGATCAGCGCGAGGCTCAACCCGACGATCAACCGCCAGAACCCGACAACGGCATCCGACGGTCCGCTCGTCGCGCTGATGACGCGGGTGCCGTCGCCCCATTCTCGCCACCATCCATGCGCCGTGTGGGCGCCTGGGACCGGGGCCGCGATCGCGGCGGCCAGAACCGCGATGCCGATCGAGGCGGCGAGCGACCAGAGTCGCAACTGGCGACCCAACGCGGGCAGCCGACCCAACCCGGGCGGCGGCCAGGTCACTCCCTCATCGGCCATTGGATCGAGTCCACGGATCAGGCTGGCCGCCGTCGGGCGGCGGTCGGCGTCGGGGTCGGTGCACTGGTCGACCAAACGGCCCAGGTCCGAAGGCAGGTCCGCCCGGTCGCCGAGCGGTTCCGGGCGGGCCAGTCGCTCGCTCAACATCGCCGCAGGCGAGTTGGATCCGAGGGGACGCGGACCGGTGAGCAACTCGCGCGCCAGCAAACCGAAGCTGTAGACGTCGCTGGCAGGGCCAACCTGCTCGCCCAGGAGCTGCTCCGGACTCATGTACAACGGCGTGCCAAACCCAGGATTGGGGTCGCGGGCCGTCCGCCGGGTTCCGTCGGGGAGTTGGCTCGTCAGCGCGGCGGCCAGCCCGAAGTCGACCAGCATCGCGCGGCCGCTCGAGTGCTCGATCAAGACGTTCCCCGGTTTCACATCGAGATGGACGAGATGGCGCTCGTGGGCTGCGGCGAGCCCAGCGGCGATTTCCCGGAGCAGCCGTCGGGCTTGAGTCGCGGAAACCGGCTCGTTTCCGCGGAGCCGGTCGTCGAGCGACTGCCCCTCGACGTACTGGAGGATCATGAACGGCAGTGGGGGGGTCCCGGCGGTTTCACCGACAGTGTACACCTGCACGACATTCGGGTGCGAGATCGCCGCGGCGGCTCGACCCTCGATCGCGAACCGGTCCCGAAAGTACTCGTCACTCGCAAGCGGAGGCGCCAGGACTTTCACGGCGACGTTCCGCTCGAGCGCCAGTTCCCGGGCGAGCAGGACAGCCCCCATGCCACCGTGACCCAGGGCGCTCAGTAGCTGGTACTTCGGACCCAACGCGGCGGCGACTTCCGACCAGACCCGCTGATCGCCCTCCTCGGTGAGACCGGGGAAGATGGCCACCGGTCAGTTGCTGGAAAGGACGTAGTAGGCGTCGGTTCCAAGATTCCGGATGCGAAGCGTCACCCGGCCCTGCGTTGCCTGCTTCCATTGGAGCACGCACGCTCCGGAGAGGCTCCGGACCCGAACCGCCGGGCGTTCGCTGTTCGCTCGGTCGTAGAGTGAGCACTCCAGGTTGGCGGCCGGTTTGCCCGCGGAAATCTGAAGCAGGTTCGGGCTCTCGCCTCCTTCGAAGTCGATCGTGTAGCTGTTCTCGGCGCCGGCCGGCACGAACGCATCGGCCCAGATCGGACCTCCGGCCGCGCCACGCAGGCGAGGGAGCGGGTCGGGAGGGGCGCCGGAAAGCGCCCGCGCCACCAGATCGGCCAAGGCCCAATCCGCGGAGTCGGTCGCGACTCTCGAAGCGAGTTCGAGCAGCGCGGCCCGAGTGAGCGGCCCGCTCCAGGGCCCGGCTGGTCCCTCCGCAACCCGTTCTGGTCGGACGGCAAGAGACCCAAGCTCGACCACCTCGTGGATCCGAGCAGCCGCGAGCACCGCGCGGGCGTCACCGCGGGCAACGCCATCCCGGGCCAGGTCGGCGGCGGTCTCCATGAGGCTGACAGGACGCGGATCTAGCCGGGTTGCTTGCGCCGTCAACTCGCCAGTCAGGGTGCACCAAGCGAGACCGGCGATTGCGCGGGCAGCTCGCGACATTTTGAACGTCCCCGAAAGGGATGCTTCAAGTATACCATTGCTTCGCGCTCCGGTCGGCGCGCGGTGCCGGACTCCATTCCGCTCCCCGGCTCGACCGAGCAACGACTGGCTGCCAAGGCAGTCCAGGTCGCCGCGCGACCGCGGGTGGACTCGATTGCCAAGATCGACAAAATGGCCCGGATCGCGGAGTCGAGCCGGCGGGGGCATTATCTACGTCGCCAGAGATAGGGAGCGCCACGCACTCGGCAACGCTTCAGTCCGCCCCGACGAGTTGGAAGCCCGCCCAGTACCTTGGGTGCTCCCATCCGGCCTTTCCGCGGACATCCGCCTGGGCGCGCCGGAGCGCTTCCCCCTTTCCGGGATGGTCGGGATCGTCCAGCCAATGCCGGTAGAAAGCCTCCATCAAGGCGCGCGTGGCCTCGTCGGACACGTTCCAGAGGCTCACCAGGACGCTCCGGGCTCCCTTCGCCAAGAAGGCGCGCTGCAGGCCGAGAGTGCCTTCCGCCAGCTTGAGGTCGCCAAGCCCCGTCTGACAGGCGCTCAGGACCACCAAGTCGGCGTTCAGGTTGATCGCGGGGTCGTCCAGAAGCTCGCCAACGGTGAACAGACCGTCCTGGCCGGCGTCGGGGGCGAGGGCCACGAACGAGCGGCGGGCACCGGCCTCTCCCTGATACGCGAATCCGTGCGTGGCCAGATGAACCACCCGAGCGTCGTTCAAGCCACGCCGAACTCGACCCTCCGATGCCGCCTCGCCGTTGAGAAGGACCGCACCCAGGTAGCCGGCAATTGACCGGGCCTCGGCCTCCGCTCCCGGAAGTCTCGACAGTGATTCCCGGGTGCCGGAGGCTGCGGTCACCGTCGGCATGGTCGGATTGCCGACCACCAGGGCGTTCCGGTCGCGACGCTCCCCTGATGCGGGTCGCCCCTCGGCAGCCAATAGCGCGGTCAACGACGGTGCGTACCGGATCGAGGTGCGGATTCCGATCGGCTGCCCCGGCGCGGCCGGCAGGGCGCTGAACGGGATCATGGTGAGGCTGCCGTGCGGGACGACCACGAGGTCCTTCGCGCCCGCGATCCGGTTCCGGACCTGTGCCGGGAACACCAAGCCCGCCAACTCCGTGGTGGCGGCGGCCCAGCGCGGGGTTCGAGCGGCGGGCCGTGTCGGCGGATCACCCGCCGCCAAACTCCGGGCCCCAAGCCGTGACGATCCGCCAGCCCCGAGGCCCGCGCGAACCTCTGACACCAGGCTGGCGAGCGCCTCGTGCCCGATCGGCTCGCGGGCCAGGACGACGGAGCCATCGGTCCCGACCGACCAGATAAGGAGGGTGTCGCCGGTGGCCTGGTAGATCAGCGCCGGGGTGCCCCGAAGCCCGGCGACGAGCCGGCGGCCTTCGGCAGCGAGGTCGCCAATGGAGTCGCTCGGGGCCGCCCGGCGCATCAAGTTGAGGAGCCCTTGCGACCGGCCCCGCTCGGATGCGCCGAGGCCGCCGAGCACCGCCTCGTTCCCGATCTCCCGCTCGCGGGCCAGCCATGCCAGGGTCCACTGAGCGAAGAGACCGGCGTAGCGCTCCAGCAGGCCGACCCGATTCTGATCTGGGCCGGCCCGCCGGACGACAACCGACCGGACGGCCGCAGCCGAGTCATAGTATCGGAGCCCCTGGCTCAGATGGCCCGGTCGGCGCCGATGCAGCGTTGTCGCGATGTTGGTGAGGATCCGCGACTCGAGAAGCCGGTCCCGGATCCCCCGCGACCCGGCCAGCGCGGCGCGGTATAGACTCAGGGCCGAATCGGTCCGACCAAGGGCCAGCTGGATCGCCCCGAGGTCGTCGAGGGCCCGCGCCTCCCATTGCGGACTTCGGACCAGACGGGCTAGCGTCAGCGCCGAATCCTGGTAAGCAGCGGCGGTGGTCATGTCCCCCTGGCGGAGGAACAGGTTCCCCACGTTGTTGAGGGCACTGGCCTCATAGAGGCGGTTGCCGCTCGACCGCATCATCCCGATCGCGGCCAGGTTGTACGCGATCGCGGAATCGTGTTGTCCGAGGGACGCGAATGCGTTCGCCAGGCTGGGGAGGATGTAGCCCTCGACCCGCGGGTCGCCGACCTGCCGCGCCAGGGCCAGCGCTTGCCGGTGGTAGACCAGCGCGGAGTCGATCAGCCCCACGGTGGCGAGTCCGAGCCCGATGTTGTCGAGGGTCGTGGCCGCCCCGTGCCGGTCGCCGATCCGCTCCCGGATCGCGAGCGCCGCCCGGAAGTAATGCAACGAAGAATCGACCTCGCCGACGTCCCCGAAGGTCCCGGCCAGGTTGTTCAGGGTCCGGCTCTCGGCCCAGGTATTACCCGACGCCCGGGCCAGCCCGAGGGCCCGCCGGTAGTGGACCCGGGCCGAGTCGAGGCGGCCGAGCTGGTGGTGGATCAGGCCGTGCATCGCGAGCGACGGGGCGATTTCGCTTGGCGGCACTCCGCGGCTGACGCGAAAGCTCTCGGTGCTGTATCGGAGGGCCGAGTCCAACTGACCCCGACCGAAGAACGCCGTGGCAATCTCGACCAGCGAATAGTGCTGCCCCGCGGAGTCGCCCATCTGCTGGCGAAGCGCGAGGGCCCGGCGTTGGCGTCCGAACGCCGAGTCGGTGCGACCGAGGTAACGAAGGGTTGTTCCGGAGAGGTAGAGCGCCGTGCCCTGGAGGGCGCGATCCCCCCGGCTTGTGGCCAGGTCCAGCGCACCGTTGAAGACCGTCAATGCCGAGTCTAGTTCGCTCAGGTCGCGCAGGACGGTCCCGAGGGCGATCATCGCCTCCGCTTGTCGACTCCGATCACCGACGGCGCGGTAGATCTGGACCACAGCCGACCGGAGATCCCGAGCCCGTTGGCGGTCCGCAGCGGTGTCCAGGCGTTCCAGGCTGTCCGCGAGTCTGGCTGCGCGAGCGGCGCTATCGGCGCCGGCCCGCTGACCATGCCCATCGGCGGGTGTGGCTAGAGTCCACAGCAAAGCGACGAGGCAAGGCGCCCTAGATATCAGCATCGGTCACCCGGGTGCTTTGGTGGGACAAGGGTGTGGGGTTTCGGACCCGACCTACCGGTCCTGAATGAAAACGTCGAGTCCGCCTCGGGAATCGCGAATTCCGGTTTCGCCTGGGTTCCGCTGAGCTGGGGCCCCGCGTGATTGATCATCGGTTACTCCTTCAAGGTTCGGCCGGGGGAGCCATTCCCGCATCAAGTTTACCTCGGGTTTCGGGGCTTGGCACCAAACCTGGCGCCCCGATCGCCGGCTTCCGCTCCGTTTTGGTCGCGGTCATCACCGCGCCCGGGGTCATCGCCCGGATCCTCGCCCACCGGGTGCGGGGGCGCTCGTCGACTTCCGACCAGACCCGCTGATCGCCCTCCTCGGTGAGACCGGGGAAGATGGCCGTTCGCTGTTCGCTCGGTCGTAGAGTGAGCACTCCAGGTTGGCGGCTGGTTTGCCCGCGGAAATCTGAGCAGGTTCGGGCTCTCGCCTCCTTCGAAGTCGATCGTGGAGCTGTTCTCGGCGCCGGCCGGCACGAAAGCATCGGTCCAGATCGGACCTCCGGCCGCGCCACGCAGGCGAGGGAGCGGGTCGGGAGGGGCGCCGGTAAGCGCCCGCGCCACGAGATCGGCCAAGGCGGCGGCGAACGCCGGCGTAGCCGAATGGGCCCCCGGGAGAGATTGGGCAACCCTTTGGCCGGTCGAGACGTCTGAAACCTGTCCCCAGCCATCGGTCGTAAGACGAGAATGCCCAATCTCTCGCTCGCCATTCGAACGCTCGTCAAGGCTCCCTTCGTCACCGCCGTCGCCGCCAGCTCGCTGGCCCTCGGCATCGGGGCCAACACCGCGATCTTCTCGATGTTTCAGCGGGTGCTGCTCCAGCCCCTCCCCGTACCGGAGCCCGATCGGCTGGTCAACCTGGCGGCCCCGGGTCCCAAGTCTGGATCGCAATCGTGCGGCAACGCCGGCAGTTGCGAGGTCGTCCTGAGCTATCCGATGTTCCGCGATCTGGAGCGGGGGCAACAGGTCCTCACCGGGCTCGCCGGACACCGGAACTTCGGGGCCAACATCGCCATCGGCGGCCAGGCGGCCCAATCCACGGCCGGCCTGCTGGTTTCGGGCTCGTACTTCCCGGTGCTCGAACTCAAGCCCGCGCTCGGACGGCTCTTTGGCCCGGCGGATGACGAATCTTTGGGCGGACACTTCGCGTTGGTCCTGAGTTACGACTACTGGTCCAGCCGGCTGGGGTCGGACCCGGCCGTTCTGAATCAGACCATGACCATCAATGGCCAGGCCTTCACCATCGTCGGCGTGGCGCCGCGCGGATTCAACGGGACCACCATCGGGGCCCGCCCGGACGTGTTTGTCCCGCTCTCGATGCGCGCAGAGGTGTCCCCCGGATTCCAGGGCTTCGAAAACCGGAGGAGTTACTGGCTCTACGCGTTTGGCCGGCTCCGGCCCGGGGTCACCCTCGAGGTGGCGGAAGCCGGTCTGAACGGCATCTATCGTCCGGTCATCACCGACGTCGAGGCGCCGCTGCAGGAGGGGATGCCCGCCGAGATGCTCACCCGGTTCCGGGCCAAGACGCTCGAAGTGACTCCCGGGCGGCGGGGCCAGAGCAACGTGGGGTCGGAAGCCGCGACGCCGATGATCTTGCTCTTTGTGGTGACCGGGATCGTGCTCTTGATTGCGGGGATCAACGTCGCGAACCTGCTCCTGGCCCGGGCCGCGGGGCGGGCCCGAGAAATGGCGGTCCGGTTGTCGCTCGGCGCGGGCCGCGGGCAACTGATGGCGCAGCTTCTGACCGAATCAGTGCTCCTGGCGCTGGTGGCCGGCGGGCTCAGTTTGTTCGTGGCCCAGGCAACCCTCCGGGGCATCGTGTCGTTCTTGCCGGCGGAAGTGGCCTTGACGCTGGGCTTCTCGCTGAACGGGTCGGCCCTCGCGTTCGCGGCCTCGCTCTCCCTCGTCACCGGCGTGCTGTTCGGGTTGGCGCCGGCGCTCCAGAGCACCAGGCCGGAGCTCATTTCGGTCATCAAGGCCGACGGCGTCCGGGCCGGCGGGACCCGCGGCGGAACCCGGTTTCGGACCGGGATGGTCACGGCCCAAATCGCCTTGTCGATGGCCCTGCTCTCCTCGGCGGCGCTGTTTCTGCGGAGCCTCCTCAACGTGAGCCGGGTGGAGCTTGGCGTGACGATCGATCACTTGGTCACGTTTTCGATTGCGCCGGAACTGAACGGCTATCAGTCGGGTCGGACCCGCGCCCTGTTCCGCCGGGTCGAGGAAGAACTGGCGGCCATCCCCGGCGTGACCAGCGTGACCGCGGCCATGGTGCCGATCCTGGCCGGCGACAACTGGAACAACGACGTGGCGGTCGAGGGATTCCCCCGCGACAACACCGACAACAACTCGAGTCTCAACTTCGTCGGCGTCGGGTACTTTGAGACCGTCGGGCTTCCGGTTCTGGCCGGCCGCGAGTTCACCGCGGCGGACGACGCCGGCGGTCCGAAGGTCGTCATGGTCAACGAGGCCTTCGCCAAGAAATTCAAGCTTGGCCGGGACGTCGTCGGGAAGCGGATGGCAATGAGCAGCCGGGCCGCCAACCTCGACATTGAAATTGTCGGTCTCGTCAAGGACGCCAAATACAGCAATGTGAAGCGCGACATTCCGGCGCAGATCTTTCTCCCGTACCGGCAGGACACGACGCTCGGGTCGATGAACTTCTACGTCCGTACCGGGGAGGCGTCGACCCCGGTGGTCCGGGCGATTCCCGCGGTGGTGGCCAAGCTCGACGGCAGTCTGCCGGTGTCGGGTCTCAAGACGGTGCCGGAGCAGGTGCGGGAGACCCTGTCTCTCGACCGGATGATCAGCGTCTTCTCGGCGTCCTTTGCCCTCTTGGCGACCCTGCTCGCGGCGGTGGGACTGTACGGCGTCTTGGCGTACCTCGTGACGCAACGGACGCGCGAGATCGGGGTTCGGATGGCGCTCGGTGCCGACGGGTCACGGGTTCGCGGCATGGTGTTGCGCCAGGTCGGCCGGATGGCGGTGGTCGGCGGGGTCATTGGGGTGGCGGCGGCCGTCGGCGTCGGGCAGGCGGCCAAGTCGTTGCTGTATGGGCTCGAGGGTCATGACCCGCTCGCCATCGCCGCCGCCGCGCTGGTGTTAGGCCTCGTCGCCTTCGCGGCCGGGTACTTGCCGGCGCTCCGGGCCTCCCGGGTCCATCCGATGGTTGCCCTTCGGAGCGAGTGAAGAATCGGACCACTATATTGTCGCCATGGGTGACACAACTCCCGACGCTGAATCGGTTCGGATCGCTGCCGTCGCCGAGCCGAGGAACGCGATGATCGCCGCCGCCATCTTGTCGCGGCTGTTGAAGACGAAGTCCATGGGAGTGCCCGGCACCGACATCGTGTCGACCCCGCCAGCTCCTTGACGAACCGAGCCTTCGACGCCGCGCGGTGGCGCGAGCCAGGGATACGACCCGTATGACCGGCCGCCGATCCCCCGCGTTGGCGGCAACCTGGGGCCGAGTAGGCGGCGTCCTGGCGGCCCTGACCATGGGAGGTTCGCTCCCGGCCAACGCCCAGGTCTCCGATGCAACCCGGTCCGCCGCTGACGCTCGGCGCCACCCGATCGCACTCCACCGACTCACCGGCCCCATCGTCCTGGATGGCCGGGTGAACGAACCGGCCTGGGACGCCATCGATCCGCTCCCGATGGCGATGTTCACCCCCAGCTTCCTCGGCCCGCTGACGGAGAAGACCGAGGTCCGGATCGGGTACGACGATGGGTTCCTGTACGTCTCCGGGCGGCTCTACGACTCCGACCCGGCCGGGATCCGCACCAACACCCTCTACCGCGACGTCTACAGCGGCGACGATCTCCTCGCCGTGGTGATCGATAGCTACAACGACTACCAGACCGCGGTCTGGTTCGTGACCAACCCGGCGGGCGCCCGCACCGATCGGACCATGGCGAACGACGCCGTCAGCGGGGTGACCATCCCCATGAATCCGGATTGGAATGCGCATTGGGACGTGGTCACCTCCCGGGACGACAAGGGGTGGTACGCGGAGTTCCGGATTCCGTTCTCGACGCTGCGTTTCCAAGTGGTCGACCACCAGGTCGTCATGGGGCTGATCGCGTATCGCTTCATTGCCCGCAAGAACGAGCGCCAGACCTATCCCGCCGTCGACCCCAAGTGGGGCGGGCTCGCCTTCGCCAAGCCGTCGCAGTCGCAGCGGGTTTCGTTGAGTGGCGTACGGCCCTCAAAACCGGTCTATCTCACCCCGTACGGCCTGGGTGGCCTCCGGCAAACCCCGGAGCTCCGCCCCGGTGCCCTGCCCGCGTGGGCCACCCACTCGGCCGGCACCGGCGAAGTCGGCCTCGATGTCCGCTACGCCCCGACCTCCAACTTGGCCCTCGACTTGACGGCGAACACCGATTTCGCCCAAGTGGAGGCCGATGATCAGCAGATCAACCTGACCCGGTTTCCGCTCTTCTTTCCCGAGAAGCGCCAGTTCTTCCAAGAGCGGGCTTCGACCTTTCAGTTCAGCGGTCACGGTTCGAATGACCGCCTGTTCCACAGCCGGCGAATCGGGCTGGACGAGGGAGAGTTGGTCCGGATCTACGGCGGGGCGCGCGCTGTCGGACGAATCGGCGGGATGGACTACGGCGTGCTGTCGATGCAAACCGGCCCTCGGGGAACCCGCGGCTCCGAGAATGTCGCGGTCCTCCGGCTCAACCAACGGATCTTCAATCCCTACTCCACCGTCGGAGGGATGGTCACCTCCCGGCTGGGCAGCGGCGGCACCAACAACGTCGGTTACGGCCTCGATGCCGTCATTCGCCCCTTTGGGAACGAATGGATCACCGCTAAGTGGGCGCAGACCTTCGATCAGGGGATTCGCGAACGTTCCGTCTGGGAAGCCGCCTCCGTGTTGGCGCGATGGGAGCGGATCCGCGATGCCGGGCTCGCCTATTCGGCCCAATTCGGACGAGTCGGCGGCGATTATCAGCCCGGCCTCGGGTTTCAATCGCGAAGGAACTATCGCTTCCTGGGTGGCGGGGTGCAGCACAAGCGATTCCAGAAGGCGGCCTCGCCGCTTCGATCACTGTCCTTCAACCTGGCCACCGGACACTACCTCCGAACCACCGATGGCACCGCCGAGTCGCGCTCCATCGATCCCTCGATCAGCCTCGAGTTCAAGGGGGGACACGAGCTGTCGTTCCGTGGCCGGTCGGCGTTCGAGAGCGTCAGGGCGGACTTTCCGGTGGCGGGCGCCACGGTGCGGGCCGGGGACTATTGGTTTCACGAGGGCCAGGTGCGGCTGATGTTGCCTCGGAGCGATCGGCTCCGGGGCGAGTTCAACGGAACGATCGGCGGGTTTTACGATGGGACCCGGGTCAGTCTCTCCCTGGGCCCGTCGTGGAATCCATCGAAGTACTTGGAGCTGGTCGGCGGCTACGAGTTCAATCGGATCGCCTTCTCGGCCCGGCACCAGGCCACCACCGCCCACGTGGTTCGGCTCAAGATCCAGGTGGCCCTCGACACCCGGATCTCGTTCAACACCTTTGCCCAGTACAGCAACGTGGCCAACTTCGCGACCTTCAACGCCCGCTTCCGGTACAACGTCCGGGAAGGGACGGACCTCTGGGTCGTCTACAACGAGGGGTTGAATACGATCAGAGACGTGACCGCCCAACCTCGGCTGCCGTTGTCTTCCGGGCGCACGGTCTTGGTCAAGTACACCCACACCTTGATCTGGTAGTCCGCCGGGGACGCCGGTTGGCGTCCCGCGTTCGAGACCGTTGCCGCCCCGCCACCATCAGGGTTGATTCCAATAGACCGCTCGGTCGGAAGCCGACCCCACCACCCAGGGCCCGCTCGTTAGGCCGTTTCGGACCGCCTCCCCCGGGCGCCCGCTCCACCAGGGAGACGCCGGTGACTCTCCCCTCTGTCTCGGCCGCCGGAAGGATCACCGGCTCCGCTGCAGGCAGGAGCATCGGAAAGCCAGCGGCGGTCCACAGCGCGCCCGCCGCGAACACCGCGACGTCCCCACCCGGGCCGCCAGCCGCAACGCGACGAACCCGCCGCCGATCCAGAGCAGCAGCGGCATCAGGACCGGGTCCCCCAGAATCCGGGCGACCAGCTCCCGAATCACCGAGCCAGTCGAGCGGTCGGCCGAGCGGGCGAAGAGGGGGAAGGCGGCGAGGTACCGGATCGACAGGGTATCGCCCTGGTGGAGCGAGTCGAACCACTCCCGCGGCGCCCCGATCGTCGCGGAGCCGGCGCGGCCGTCGAGAGTGGATCTCTTCGGTCTTCCCGCTGACGGTGGCCAGGACGGTACTGCTCCGATGGTCGAGCCAGAGCGATCCGCCGACCATGATGCCGAGTGTCACCAGCAAGTAGAACGTGTTGAGAATGCTTCGAGGACCTCTCCGAGATAGTGTCATGACGCCCGTTCGCCTCTCACGATGGTGCAGCGTCGGATAAGTGTACGCCAAGCTGACCCTAGCCGCGAGCCGGTTCCAACCGTCTCGCCGCTGGCGGCCGCGCGGGCGGTGGCCGGCCGGCTGAAGTGGGGCGGTGGAGAAGTGGGAAGTCGTGGGAGGAGTTGCACCTTGGTGCACCCGTTCGCGGCCGGGTACCTGCCGGCGCTGCGGGCCTCCCGGGTCCATCCGCTGGTTGCCCTTCGGAGCGAGTGAAGAATCGGACCACTATATTGTCGCCATGGGTGACACAACTCCCGAGGCTGAATCGGTTCGGATCGCTGCCGTGCGGCGGGTGGCCCCCATCGATCGGCTTCGCCAAGCGCTCGACCTGAGTGATGCGATGCGCCGGGTGGCCATCGCTCGCCTCCGTCAAACCCACCCAGACCATTCCGACCTGCAGCTGGCATCGCTTCTGCAGCAAAGCGACGGGCCCCTTAGCCAATGAGCGCGACAGCCGTCCTTGCGTCCATGGTCGCCGCGCTGGAGGCGGCTCAGATTCCCTCCATGTTAACGGGGTCGTTCGCGGCGGCGTTTCACGGGGCCGGGCGGGCCACGATGGACGTCGATCTGGTCGTCGATCCGACGGCATCGCAGATTCGGTCCTTGGTCGCAAGCCTGCCACCGACTCAGTACTATGTGTCCCTCGATGCGGCTCTCGAGGCCCGGACCATCGAGTCGATGTTCAACGTGATCGACCTCGTGACCGGTTGGAAGGTCGATCTCATTGTCCGAAAGTCGCGGCCGTTCAGCCAGGTTGAGTTCGAGCGCCGGCTACCGATCGAGTTCGACGGCATTCCGCTGGCAGTGGCGACGGTCGAGGATGTCATGATTACCAAACTCGAGTGGGCCAAGTTGGGCGGATCGGCGCGACAGTTAGATGATGTTGCCGCGTTGCTTCGAGTCAATCGGCCGACCATCGATCACCCCTATCTCGCCCGCTGGGTTGGTGCGTTAGGACTCGGCGACCAGTGGGAGGCGGTCCGGACCCGGGCGGGGTAGTAGAGGTGCGGCTCCGATGCCGCAAAGCCATATTGGTTCCATGATCCCTTCCCTGATGACCCTCGTGGCGCTGTCCTCGACTGCGCCGGCCGCCGACACCACCCGCTGGATCGTCACCAATCACGGCCGCCCCGCGGGTGATCTCGTCGTGGTCCACGGCGGGGATTCCGTGGCCACCCGGTTCGTCTAGACCGACCGCAACCGTGGCAGCCGAATCGAGAACCGCTACCGGCTCGGACCTGACGGCCGCCGGCTCTGCGGCCAGTCCCGCCCGATTCGAGCCGATGGGTCGCCCGGCGACCCGACCGAACGACTCGAGGTGGTTGGAGACTCGGCGATCGTCGGGACCACGCGGGCTCGTCGCGAAGCTGACGCATGGATCGGGAACTCGAGATGTATGAGCGGGCCGGCATTCCGACCCCACGGGTCCTCCAGATCGCCACGATCGACGCCGCCCGGTTCATGAAAGACGACCGGGACTATGGCAGCGTCGCCGTCGGCAAGGTGGCCGACCTGATCGTGGTCGACGGCAAGCCGGCCGAGCGGGTGGCCGATTTGGCCAAGGTGGAAACCGTGATTCGGAGCGGGCGGCTTTACCGGGTCAGCGATCTGACCGAGGCGGTTGGCCAGGCCACACCTTGATCGGAAGGGTTGGTCCCCCGAAATCGACCGGTCGGCTTGCGGGGGGCCCAAGCCCCAGGTCAGGCGGTCAGTTGGGGCTTTGCGAGACTCTCGGAGGTCTCGGGTAAGGCGTCGACTTCCATGTATGCGGGCGCCGCAACGTCCATGAGTTTGAGCAACGTCGGCGCGCAGGCCCGCAGCGGGACCTTGTTTGGGAATACCACGTGCTTCCGGTCCGGCCGCCGGACCCAAAAGATCCCGTCGGGATGGTGCATCCCGCTCTTCATCCCCTCTGCTTGGTACAACAGATCGAAAAACGGTCGCGGCGTTGGGTTCGCTTGCGACGTGATCGTCGACGTCGGCTTGATCTGCTCGAGAATCCCGCAGCCGGTGATTAGGTCCTTCCCGTTACGGCGAGTCCGAAGACCGGGCCGGCCATTCACTTCGACCCGTCCCAAGACCTGCTCGGCGGCGATCGCGTCGGACTCCGTTTGGAACAAGAGGTTGAATTCCTCCGACATCACCGGCTCGACCCGATGGGGAATCGTCATGCCGGCGTACCGGAGGAAATCGTCGAAATCCTTCGGGCGATAGAAAACCTTGCCGCCTTGGTCCTCGTACTTAAGGCACGGCTGCTGTCCGAGCGCGGAGGAAAAGACGATCGTCCGATCCTGGCCCGCCATGTCCAAGACCTGGCCGACAATCCAATCCATCTGCTGGTACCCGTACAGCACGGCATCCGACTGATCGGCCTGTTCAGTCGTCGTGGGTTGCACCTTGAACTTCGACGGATCCATGTTGCGCCAAAAAAGGTGCTGAAAATGCGCGGTACTGTTGATGAAGAACGTGGCGAAGTGCGGGTCGAGTTTCCCGTAGTAGTGCCGGAACAGGTCGAACTGGAACCGGTCCAGAATGATCGCCTTCCGCCACCGATGTTGGGGGACGAACCGCTCCCCGATCTGCTGCTTCACGATGAACCCTAACGTCGACGCCGACAGCCCGTGTTTCGCCATGAAACCCAAGAACTTGGCGTAGTCAGCCGCGCTGAGCGGCACCTTTTCGTTGGTGTGTTCCCGTACGTTGGTCGTGACGAAGTTCAGGTATTGGTCGAACTCATGGGCCGGCGTTGGTTCGACACCCTGCGTCCAAGGGTCCGGAATGACGTAACCGTTGATCGGTCGGTCGTATCGGAGGTTCATACTACCGCACACGAAGACCCGTCCGCCCTGTTCCGAAACCAGATCCCAGGTCCGCTTCTTGGTGCACTTGTGACCCTCGCCCAGAAGGAACACCCCGTGCTGCTCGTAGGAGAGCCCGGTGTGCATCGTGACCCACTGGATCCAAGGCTCGAGGTTTTCCTGCCGCTCTTCGGCGTCAGTGACGTACGCCAGGGATTCATTGAAAAGCCGCCGAAAATTCGGGAGCTTGCCCGCCCCAATGAACTCCTGGATCAGCGTGGGGCTCAGTTCGTTGAACTCGAGCATGATGATGCGGGAAGAGTCTCGCACGGGACCTCGATCCTGGGTGGCGGATTCGGTTGGGCATGGCTCACCGGGCCGGACTTTGGGGGTGATCGGCCCGGTGCCAAAACTCGGAATCTCCTACTTTGCCGTCGGACCTGCAAGATGCTCGCCAGAGGCAGCGTGCCAACCCCAGTTTGGTTGCCTGACTGTGGCGCGTTGCCTGCACCGCCGATTCCCACGTAAGTCGTTGCTTGGTAACACTTACCAGAATTCCTAACGGCTGGGTGCTCGGTATCCCTCAAAACCCTCCTTGATCCGACCGTTGCGAGGAGACCTCAGCTTGAAGGCCCGGTGGAGCTATGGGTCGGGCAAGGGTCTCCGAAAAAAGCTCCGCTTGCTGTTGACCGATGCGGGCGATTTCGGCAGGTGCGTCGGCGCTATCCGCCGAGACGGCAAGGTATTCGTTGCCTGAGCTGGGTCGCGAGGTGGTGGGCGACGAAGCCGGCGCCCCGGTCGGTGAAGTGCACGAAGTCGGCAAAGAGCAAGTCCCGTTCTGCCGGCAAGGTCTCTCGAAGGTCGACGAGAATCGCGGACGAGTCGGCGGCGATTCGAGCCGTCGCCGCAGCGCCCGCTGAATCGAACGCAAGGATGACCGATCCGGAAGCGAATGGATAAAAGCGCCGCCACGCTGTTAGCTCACCTTGGTCGACCGGCTTGCCTTCCGGGAACCGATTGCCGTGGGTCATCAAAACCGGCGCGGCGCCAATGGCTCGGATGGTTCCGACCAGCTTCCGGAGATCGGCGTCGAAACTGGCCAGTCGCTCCCCAGGTAGCGTATCGAAGCGGGCAACATCGGTCCGCCGGCTCCGGGCCAGCTCGATATCCCGGTTTCGGAGCCAGGTTGCGATGGGGCCAGGTAGCATGGACTTGACACCGTTTCGCAATTGCTCGATTCCCCGCGGGTATGCGCCCCAGATCGGCTTCATGAGGTCTTTCGCGTTAGGGTTCGGGGGGCCGTCCCGAGGAGCCGAAACGTCGAGGTACTGTCCAGGCGTCGGATAGACGACCACGAGGTCCGGTCGGAGTTGCCCTAGGTGACGCCGGAGATACCGGGTGAATGTCGGTAGGGACATGCCAGGGGCGGCGGCGTTGAGCACCTCAACCCGCTGGACCGGTGCCACGCAGGACGACGACAGCCCCACGCGGAGCGAATCCTCGAGCTGTCGGGGATACTCTTGCTCGGGTGATTCGTAAAGGCCGAAGGTCTCTGACGCTCCGAGCACGACGATGCGGGTCGTCTCGGCTGGCCGCTGGGGGTCGACGTCGCGACCTCGTGTCCCTACATTGTTCATCCGCCACTTGCGCCACTGGGCGTTGGCTCTGCCGTGCACTCCCTCGCTGTCACGAACCACCAAATCCGACAGATTGCGGACTGGTGACCAGAGGGGCATCCCGAAACGGACCCAGTCCTCGACGCGAATCGTCGCTTCGAAGACGAGGGCGGCCACCAACCCGAAGCCGAACAGCATCGTTAGTCTTTTCATAGGCCGTTCAAGCACCACCTCTTTTGGGGCCGGGACATGCTCTTCAACAGTTTCATCTTTCTCTTCGCCTTCCTTCCAGTGACCTACCTGGTGTTCTGGTGGCTCCGAACGGCTAACACGCGGTACGTCTGGCTTACGGTCACTGGCTACATCTTCTACGGGTGGTGGGATTGGCGTTTTTGCTTCCTGATGCTGCTCTCCACGCTGGTCAGTTACGGAGCCGGGCGGCTGTTCTTGGTCTGGTCCGATCCCCGACGACGCAAGTTCGCGTTGGTCGCCCCAATCGCGTTCGACCTCGCGCTGCTCGGGTTCTTCAAGTATGCAAACTTCGGGCTGGAATCGGTACGAACCACGCTGCAATGGTTCGGGACTGACGTCACCATCCCCCACTATAACATAATACTGCCCATTGGTATCTCATTCTACACGTTTCACACCATCAGTTACATCATTGATTGTTATCGTGGCGTCGTCACCCCGACCAAGAATTTCTTCGAGTTCACCTGCTACGTCTCCCTGTTTAGTCAATTGGTCGCTGGGCCGATCGTGCGTTTCCGGCAGGTGGAAGAAGATCTCGCCAATCTCGGCCACGCCGACCGATGGCGTTGGCTCGAGCGGGGCATTTCGTTCTTCGCGATCGGCCTGGTGGAGAAGGTGCTGGTCGCCGACACCCTGGCCTCGTTCGTGGACCCCCTCCTGGCCCAGTATCAGACCCTCTCTACGGGGACGGCCTGGCTCGCCGTCCTGGGCTATACCGGACAACTCTATTTCGATTTCTCCGGGTACAGCACTATGGCGGTCGGCCTTGGCTTTCTCTTTGGAATTCGAATTCCGCAGAACTTCAACTCGCCCTATCAGGCCCTTAACCCCTCGGACTTCTGGCAGCGCTGGCATATCTCGCTCTCCACGTGTCTGCGAGACTATCTCTACATCCCGCTGGGAGGCAACCGCGGCGGCCCGTCGGCTACCTCTAGGAACCTGATGCTCACCATGCTCTTCGGAGGACTGTGGCACGGCGCCGCTTGGACCTTCGTCTTTTGGGGAGCCTACCACGGCGCTCTGCTGGTCGGGTACCGGGCGATCCAGCCATCGTGGGATCGCCTGCCGCGCGGCCTGCAACAGGTCGCCATGTTCCTCGCCGTCGTTGTTGGCTGGGTGTTTTTCCGGGCGACCTCCTTTGAGATGGCAGCCGACCTTCTCCGCACCATGTTTCTCCCCACCAGCGGCCTGTCGATCGGCGGCTTCGGGTTGCCGGCGGTCGCCTGCCTGGCCGCGATCGGTTGGGCGATGCTCGGGAAAAACGCGTTCGACCTGCAACACCGGCCGCGCGTCGCATCTCGCCTTGCCATCGCGGCCGCCCTGGGCGCAGCGCTTGCCGTCATTGCCGGGTCCCGCGAATCGCCCTTCCTCTACTTCCAGTTCTAGCGGGTTGCTGAAAAAGGACGGCGAGGACCTGGCCCGGTCCGCGGCATCGCCAGGCTACCGGACGCCCGCCGGCCGTCGCTCCCTGCAATTCGTTGACCGGGGGGTCCCTGTGTCGTCCTGACACGGGCGCCGGTCCGGCCGTGTCGGATGGACTCCACGCCGAGTCGGTCTGCGAGCGTAACCCGGGCGGAACCAAGGGGCTGGGGGGGGCATCGAAGTTGCACAATTGGAATCCGACTCTATCGTGCGGGCTCCGAATGCGACTGGTGTTGCTCCTCGCTCTCGTTGGCAGTCAGGCCGCCTGCAGCGATCCCCTGGCCCTCGACGCCGACCACCTCACCCTTCAGGTCCTGGCGTCGATTCCCAAATTGCCGGATGATCCCCTGACGATCTCGGGGGCTCGGGTCACGGGGACCACCCTTGAGCTTGACCTGCGGTACGCCGGCGGATGTCGGGAACACCGCTTTGCGATCGTGGCCGGGCGGGGACTCGGCAAGTCGTTACCGCCGCACACGGTCCTCCGGATGGCCCATGACCGCGACCACGACCAGTGCGAGGCGGCGGTGAGCCAGACGATCAGGGTCGACCTCACCCCGATCGAGGGTCTGGTTCGCGCCGCAGGGGCAACCTCTCTCCGCTTTGAATTGGTCGAACCGGGCGAGCGGCTCTCCAAGGTCGGAGAACTTCGGGTCGATTTCTAGCCCGCGGCGTGACGGGCCACACCATAGCCCAACCCGAGATTCCCGATCACGCCGGGCCCAATCGCTCGGCGAGCAGCGCGACGGCTCGGGTCACCGGGTGTGACGCGCCAAGGCCCGCCGCCAATGGGCCTCGCTCCCTCGCCAAATCTTTCCGGGCCGCTGTGGTGTCGCCCAGCACCAGTCGCGCTTGGGCGGCAAGCCAGAGGCCCTCGCCCACAATGGCGCTCTGGGTCAACGCGAGGGAGTCCCGCGAGCCGATCTGAACCACCGGCAGGGCATGGCCGAGGGCCTCCGTTCCCGCCTTGAATCCGAGGCTATCGAGTTCGGATCGAACGACCTGTTGCGCCGGGCACGGAGAACGATATTCTTAGCCGTTATGCGGCCGTTCCAGTACCACCAAGGGCAGCGCGAGGTCCAGCGGGAGGCGAACTCCATCGAGTGCGCCGACAAGTTGAGCACCTGGGTCGGCCCGGTGGTCCGGTTCGCCTCGATCGCCGATCTGATCGTGCTGGCGAGTCCGGACGGCGCCACCATCCGGATCGGGGCGGTGTCGGGCCCGCCGCCGCTGGTGGACGCTCACGAGGCTGGTGAGGAGATCATCCTCGACCTCCCAGCGGACCTCGGGCGCCAGTTGCCGGCCGGCCGCCGGTGCGGCGGGATTGTCATCAACCCGGCCGAGGCCCGCCGGTCCCGGGTCTCCGGGATCCTGGCCGACGCCGGCGACCACCTCGAACTCCAGTGCCGGCTCGCGTTCACCAATTGTCGGAAGTACATGACCCCGACTCGAACCGCCGGCGGGCCCCGCCACGTCGGACCCCGGGAGGCCATCGCCGTCGGACTGGATGATCGGTGGATTCAGGAGGTCGTGTCCGGCGGAGAGACCGCGTTCCTGGTCACCACCACGCCCGACGGCGGCGCCGACGTCTCCCATCGGGGCGGCCAACCCGGGTTTCTTCACTTTGACCCGGCCACGGGCGTAATCGAATGGACCGAGTACCTCGGCGATGGGATGTTCGTCAGCACCGGGAATCTCCGGGCGGATGACCAATTCGCGCTGGTTGTCCTCGACTTGACGACCGGCGACGCCGCGAGACTCGATGGCACCGCCGGCTACACCAACGTCCGCCAGGACCGAAAGGCGCGGGTCGATGCCCTGATCCAGGCCGGCGAACCGTTCCCAGTGCAGGGACGGATCGCCGGCGTCGTTCGCTCGGCCCACCGGCTCGTGGGCTTCTGTCTTCCCCGGACCCGGGCCGCGGCGGCGACCCGAATTACCTCGGCGGACTCGACCCAAGTTCAACACCCGCAGTAGCGGCGCGAACTTGGGACTCGGCCCGGTGGATTGGCTCTATCCCCCCCCTTCTCACGACGCCTGCCAATGAAGTGGCACCTGCGATTTCGCCTGACGGCCGGTGGCTGGCGTATGTGTCCGACGAATCGGGGCACGACGAGGTCTACGTTCGATCGTTCCCGGATATGGAGCGGCGCTACCAGGTGTCACGCGACGGAGGTGCGGAGCCGGTGTGGTCGCCTCGTGGCGGCGAATTGTTCTACCGCAGCGGGCCGCTGTTGCTAGGCGCCGAGATCCGCGCCGGAACCAGCTTCGAAATAGTGCGGCGTACGCCCCTCTTCTCGGATGGCAACTACGTCTCGGACGGGACCCACGCGGTGTTCGACGTGACGCCGGACGGCGGCCACTTCGTCATGGTGAGACGGATGCAGGCGGGAAGCTACATGGCCGTGACCTTGAACCGGTTCGGCAGCCTACCAGATAAGGGCGGTTTCAGGAGTCGATGACGTCGGCGGTCGCGAGGCCCGCGGCGTCGCCGTGGTCCTGGCCCTGGCCTTTGCACGCCCGGCTGACGGAGGGGTTCCGGCGGGCGGTGCTCCGGCGGTACTATGCCGCTGTAGCCCTGAGGACAACCGTGGTGCGACTGAGAGGTGGATCCGAGTGATCCGTTCGTTGTTGAGACTGATTTCCCGTCGGGTTCGCCGACTCAGGTCGGACGGGGTTGCCGGATGCCTCGTCCTCACCGCCGTGACGGGATGTCGGCGCCTCCCGCCGATCGATGCGGATTTGGTCATCGTCGATGTGACCGTCATCGACGGAACCGATGGCCCGCCGGTCAACCACCGGTCGGTGGCCGTCAAGGGCGACCGGATCGTGGCGGTCGGGCCCGCCCCCGAGTTAAAGGTGACGCCGAGCGCGGTGGTCGACGACGGTCGCGGAAAATATCTGGTACCCGGCCTCTGGGACATGCACGTCCATCTCTACGGGTACCACGAACGGGCCTTTCCGTTGTTCTTGGCCAACGGCGTCACCTCGATCCGGGAAATGGGGGGTGCCGTTGAGGCTTTTCGGACCACCCCGATGGGCTCGGGCCGCCGAGCGGTGACCGACTCCGCCAATGGGGCGGCCAACGTCGACAGCCTGTTCGCGGCCGGGGTCGATCAGATCAAAGTTCACAGCATGACACCCCGCTCGGCCTATTACGGAATCGTGGCCGAGGCGAGGAATGGATGCTCCGAGCCATGCAGCGCCAGCTCGATCGAACCGGCCGGCAGACCGACTACAACGCCTTGTTCTCCCTCCGGATTGCCGGAGACGACTCCGCTCGGGCGTCGGCCGACCAGCAGGTCGCGGGCCGGTTCGCCCGGTTGGCAGCCGAGGCTCCGTTCTGGTTCGATCCCACCCTGGTTGCGGACGAGGCGGAAATCCTGGCAAACGACCCCGTCATCCGGAATCGGCCCGAGATCAAGTACATCCCGCTGATCGCCCGGTCGTTTCGCGACGGACCACAGAGCTCCGGTGCCTCCAGCCCGGCAGAAATTGAAGCGAGCCGGCGGCTGTTTGCCAACGTGATGACGATGTTCAAACCTCTAGTGGTGGCCCGAGCAAAATTCGTGACCGGGTCGGATGTCCCGGTATTTCCGCTGGTACCGGGCTTCAGCATCCACCGGGAGCTCGAGTTGTTGGTGACGATGGGCCTCGATCCCAAGGCCGCGCTCCAGGCGGCGACGAGGAACGCGGCGGAAGCAGCGGGGAAGTTGGCCGAATCCGGAACGATCGAAGTGGGAAAACGAGCCAGCGCCGTGTTGCTCGACGCCGACCCGCTGGCCGACATCCGCAACATCGGGACGATTCAAGCCGTCATCCTCCGCGGTCGATGGCTCGACCGGGCCGAACTCGACCGGATGCTTTCAGCGGCCGAGGCGGCCGCCGGGGACCGAGAGCCCTAGGGCCGTCGGATCGTCGAGTCCGCGACCAGACGCTCGAACGGAGGGTACCCCCAGAGGCGGCGAAAACTCGGATCGATCTTGACCCAGGCCCTGGAGAGAAAATGAGGCTCCCGAAACACCGAGTCGAGGTCGGCGGTTGCGCCGGCGTAGTCGCCGGTCAACAACCGGGCGCGGGCCCGGAGCTGCCGGTAGTACGGGAGACCGATGAGATCGTTGGATCGGACGGCTTCTCTGATCCCGAAATTGATGTTCGCCAGCGCGGAGTCTCGACGGTTTAGGTAGGCCTGGCTCAACCCGAGGAGCACCAGGCGTTGGGCATCGTTCGGCGCCTCGCCAAGCTGTTGGATCGCGGCGATCCGGGCCGAGTCAGCGTATACTCGTGTCTTCGGCCCATCCCCCAGAAGATCCCAGGCTTGAGCCATTGCCATGGCCCAGCTCAGGCGGTCGCCTTCGAAATCACTGGGTCTCGTCAGCAGCAACCGGGCCCCTCGCGCGTCGTCGAGGACCCAGTAGAGATCCCAGGCATGGGCTAACTTCGCGAGGTAGCTGTTGGGCTCGAACGTCGGCGACCGCCGCTCGAGGCTCCGTCGAGCCGATCCCAAATCGCCGCGGCCGACCCAGGTGATGATTTCGTTCATCACGGCCTCGAGATCGCCGGGATCGAGGGTAATGGCCGCTTCGGCAATCGGTTGCGCCTCGGCGAACCGCCGTTGACAAATCAAGGCCCAGGAGAGGAGTCGCAGGGTGACGTTGTGGTTAGGATTGATCCTCGCCAACCGGCGGAGCAGGGTCTCGGCCTCACTGAAACTGGCGAGAGACACCTGGATCTCGGCCAGCCCGCTCAGAAGGCCGACTGCGTTCGGGGCGAAGGTCAGCCCTCGCTGAAAACTCTGCCGGGCCGAGTCGGGCTGATGGGAGACGAACAGATGGAAACGACCGAGGGCAATGTGGGCCTCGGGTAAGGTCGAGTCGATCCGGACGGCCCGTTCGGCCGCCGCTCGTGATCGGATCTCGTCGGTTGAGGAGGGGGTGTACGAATAGCGGATCGCCAGCGCATTGCCGAGGGCTGCCCAGGCTGGCGCAAAGGTGGAATCGAGGGCGACGGCCCGTTCGAACTCGAAGGCAGCTTCGCGGGCCCCAACCGCGGACTTTCCAGGGTCGTCGATCGGGAGATGCTTGGCTCCCCGGAGAAAAGCCTGATAGGCCTCGGGCACTCGAGTCGGGTGAGAGCCGAGCATCGCCCGAACTGCCGGTGCGAGATTGACATCGAGCGAATCGGCGATCTGTTGTCCCAGGGTGGCGAAGAGCGGACCGAGGTCATTGAGCGCGACTTCGATTGGGGCGCTCCACCGAACCTTTGGTGCGGCCGGCCTGGTCAGGTCATAGAGAACTGGGACGACCCGAATCCGGTTTCGGTCCGCCGATCGCTCGAGCGTCAGCCGTCCGGTGACTCCGTAGGCCACGCCGAGCGTCTTGACGATCGTTGCCCAAGGCGGGTCCGGACCGGGGTGGGCGTTGGAACTTCCGGAGCCGACGACTTCGAACCCCGGGATCCGCGCCAGGCGGCCGCGAATCTCATCGGCGATGCCCTCGGCAAGCAGGGTGGCGGTGTCACCTTCCGCAGCCGAGAATGGGAACACCACAAGCCGGAGCGGCATGGCGGGCGATGGCGGGTTCGCTGACTGTTGTCGCGACCAGAGCGCGAGGGCTCCAATGACGAGCCCAGCTGCAGCGGCCAGGAGCAGGGGACGGTTGACCCGCCGGGGCGCCACCAACGACCTCGCCAAGTCCCCGGTCGTCGGATGTCGCCGCTCGGCGTCCAGTGAGAGTGCCCGCGCTAGTGCGGTCCGTTCCTCGGCGCCAAGTCCGGTCGCCCCGAGATCGCCGGCTTTGGTACCGGCTCGGGGAGTGGCACCGGTCAGCAGTTCCACCGTGAGTACCGCGACCGCAAATTGGTCGGTTCGCCCATCGACCGCGGGGTCGCCGGCCCGTTGCTCGGGGCTCATATAGGCAGCCGTGCCGACGGCGACACCCGAGTGGGTCAACCGATCCTCGGCTTGATCCATGGGTCTGGCGAGGCCGAAGTCGGCCACCAGGGCATGCCCGTCGGCAAGCAGGATGTTCTCCGGCTTGATGTCCCGGTGGACGATGCCTTGGCGATGGGCGTAGTCGAGGGCGCTGGCCACCTCGGTGACGATCGCGATGGCCGCCTGGAGCGGGAGGCGATGGGTGCGGTCGAGATGGGCGCGGAGCGACTCGCCGGACACCAGCGGCATCGCATACCAGAACACCCCATCGTGCTCGCCGGAGTCGAAGACCGGCAGGATATTTGGGTGGTGAAGTCGTGCGGCAGTCTTGATTTCGCGGATGAACCGATCCGTGCCAAGGGTCTCCGCCAGGATCTGGTGGAGAACCTTGATCGCCACGAATCGTTCGTGTCGCAGATCCCAAGCCCGAAAGACGGTCGCCATGCCGCCTCGGCCAATTGCTTCCTCGAGTCGGTAGCGGTCCTGCAGGGCGGCGGCGAGCCGGGACTCAGGTTGGTCTGGGATCACGATTCAGACAACGTGGCGCAGGTCGGACTGGCTGTCAAATGAATCGCGCCCGGCTCCGCCAGCCTTGCGGGTGGTGGCCCGGCGAGTTCCGGCCCCGATGGTCTATGCTCCCGGGCTCGCCATCCCTTCGTTCAACCTGGAAGAACGGGCGCGGCGCGAAAGAGCCGGGCCTCCCAAGGCGATCCCAATGGCAACGACGATCAGGACCGCGGCCACGGCGAACGTGAGCCGCATCCCACCCGCAACGGCCTCAGGACCCGCTGTGGTGATGCCGGTCGTCGAAGACCCGAGGGCGAACACAGCGCCCATTGCGGATGCGCCGGTTATAAGCCCGAGACTACGTGAGAGGCTGAGCATGCCGGAAATGACGCCCCTCTGGTCCGAACGGATATCCGTCATGATGGCGGTGTTGTTGGCCGCTTGGAACAGGGCATAGCTGGCAGTGATGCAGACGATGGGGGTGAGGTATCCAACGATGCCGAATGTCACCGATACCAAGGATAGCATGGAGCAACCGGCCGCTATGCCGATCAGCCCGGCGATGGTCATCCGATGGGCACCGAGACGATCCACAACGCGGCCGCCGGGCACCCCCGTCAACGCGGCGACCAGCGGACCGACCGACAAGACGAGGCCCACCAGGGCCGCTGGAAGCCCGAGCGCGCGAGAGAGATAGAACGGGCCAACCACCAAGGTCGCCATCACCACGGTCGACACTAAGGCGCTCATCGCGAAGCCGGCGCTCTGGACCGGATTCCGAAGCATCGCCCATCGGATCAGCGGATCCACAGCCTTCGCCTCGGCGAAGGCGAAGAGGCCGACGCCCAAGCCGGCCGCGAACAGCAAGGCCAGGTTGACGAGGCCGAAGCTCCCGCGCCCAATCGTCATGGCGAGTGCATAGGCCGCGAGCGTGAGCCCAAGCAAGAGCGTGCCCAGATAGTCGAATCCGGCCCGATTGGCCTTGGGCGCCCGACGATCAGGGGGCAGGTAGCGATGGGCGAGGACAACATTCAGGATGCCCAAGGGCAGGTTGATCAAGAAAATTGCCCGCCAACCGAATCCGGCAATCAGAACGCCCCCGACCGATGGACCAAGAGTGGTTCCGATCGCCGACATCGTCCCCAGCAGCCCCATGGCGCTACCGGTCTTGGCCTTCGGAACCGTCTCACCCACCAGGGCAACGGTGAGGGCCATCATGATGGCCGCTCCCAAGCCTTGCGCCGCCCGGGCGGCAATCAGTAGCCGAAGCGTCGGCGCGAGGCCGCAGAGGAGGGAAGCCACCGTGAAGAGACTGATGCCAGCCACCAGGAGCCGGCGCCGGCCGATGATGTCACCGAGCCGACCGACGCTGACGATCAGGGTTGTGAGGGCGAGGAGATAGGCCAGGACGATCCACTGGACCGCCTGGAAGGAGGCGGTGAACGCCGCTGCCAAGGTCGGCAAACCGGCGTTGGCGATGCTGGTATCAAGCGAGGGCATCAACATCGACAGGGAGAGGCTGGCCAGCGCCCAGCGCACCGACCCAGAACCTCGAGTGCTTCCAGCCACTGCCTCGCCTCGCTCCGCGATCATGGTGTTCACAGGGAATCCATTTTTCTGGGACTCCGGAATCGGAATCGTCAGAACTATTGCCGACCGCCGAACATTGCGGAAGGAGCACCATTTGCACTGTATTCGTGCATCCGGCGCCCTACCAAATGAAAAAGTGGGCTATGTTGCATGGATGTCGACCCCAGATTTCAATCTCCTTGTCACCCTCGATGTACTGCTGACGGAGGGCAGCGTTGCTCGCGCCGCTCGCCGGCTACGGCTCAGTCCGTCAGCGCTGAGCCGGGCGCTCGCGCGGTTGCGAGGCACAATGGGCGACCCACTCTTGGTCCGAGCCGGACGAGGTCTCGTTCCCACGCCGCGAGCGCTCGAACTCCGCGAGCGGGTCAGTCAGCTCGTTCAGGATGCAAGAGTGATCCTCCGGCCTGCCGAGCAGCTCAACCTCAAGCAGCTCGTTCGAACCTTCACGCTCCGCAGTAGCGAAGGGTTCGTGGAGACCTTCGGCCCGAACCTGATAGCCCGGATCGGAGAGGAAGCACCCGGCGTCCGGCTGTACTTTGTCCAGAAACCCGACAAGGACAGCAGGCCGCTGCGCGAAGGAATCGTCGACCTAGAAACCGGTGTGGTGGAGAAGACGACGGCCCCGGAACTGCGCGTCCAGGCATTGTTCCGAGACCGGTACGTCGGTGTCGTGCGACGTGGGCACCCCCTGAGCCGAGGCAAGGTCACGCCTACCCGGTACGCGGCCGGCCGGCACATCTACGTCTCGCGGCAGGGTCTGGATAGCGGCCCGATTGACGAAGCCCTCAAGCAACTCGGATTGGAACGGAAAGTCGTCACCATCGTCGGTGGCTTTTCGACCGCGCTGGGACTGGCTCGGGCCTCAGAGCTGATCGCGAGTGTTCCGGAACGGCACACCGGAAACCTCCGCGCCGGAATGCATAGTTTCAAGCTTCCGGTCTCAACGCCGGAGATCACGGTTTCGTTGCTCTGGCATCCGCGGCTCGATGCCGATCCGGGCCACCGTTGGCTGCGCGGTCTCGTTCTGGATGCCTGCGCCGTCCGCTGAGGATTACACCTTGGTCCACCGGGCATTTCTCGCCACCGACTTGACGCAAGCGTCGATGAACGCCATGCCCGCGACTCCGTCGGTGATGCCCGGGAACTCGACCCCCAGATCCGGCTTCCGCCCCGCTCGCTTGGCCTGGATGACCCGGGCCACCTCCGTATAGAGGTTGGCAAACCCTTCGAGATACCCCAGGTAGTTGGGATCCTCTTGGGCCCACTCAAGCCCGCCTTTGGTGCCGTAGACCCGAATCGTTAGGCCGTTCTCGTTGCCGGGCGCGACCTGACTCGCCCAGATCATCCCACGGGCCCCGCCCTTGAAGCGCAGCATGGCATGGACATTGTCGTCGACTCGGCGGCCCGGCACGAAGCTGGTGAGGTCGGCCGCCAGTTCCTCGAGCCTGAGACCCGAGATGTAGCAGGCCAACTGATAGGTGTGGGTCCCGATGTCGCCGACGCAGCCGCCCGCGCCGGTCTTTGCCGGGTCGGTCCGCCAGGCGGCCTGTTTCTGGCCGCTCCGCTCGAGTGGCGTGGTCAGCCAGTCCTGGGGATACTCGCCCTCGACCAACCGGATGGTGCCCAACTCACCGGCTTGGACCATGGCGCGGGCCTGGCGGACCATCGGATAGCCCGAGTAGTTATGGGTCAGCGCGAAGATCACGTCCTTGCGTTTGCCTAACAGAGTGGCGAGTGCCCGGGCCTCCTTCAAGTCGAGGGTCATCGGCTTGTCGCAGATCACGTGGATGCCGGCATCGATGAAGGCCTTGGCGGCCGGAAAGTGGAGATGATTCGGGGTGACAATCGCCACCGCCTCGATCCCATCCGGCCGGCGGGCCTCCGCTGTGGCCATTTCCCGGAAGTCGGTGTAGATCCGGTCGGGCGTAAGCCCCAACTCCCGGACCGAGGCCGGGACCCGCTTGGGGTCCGACGACAACGCCCCCGCCACGAACTGATAGTGATCGTCCATCCGCGCCGCGATCCGGTGGGCGGCGCCAATGAAAGCGCCCTGTCCCCCGCCCACCATGCCTAACCGGATTCGTCCGTGATTCGCCATGAGGTTCTCCGTCACAGGCCGAGGAGGCGGTTGATCTGGGCCTGATCGGTCTTCCCGCCGGCAAAATCGTCGAACGCCTTCTCGGTGACCCGAATGATGTGATTGGCGATGAACGGCGCGCCTTCCGCAGCGCCCTGCTCGGGATGCTTGAGGCAGCACTCCCACTCCAGCACCGCCCAGGACGAGTAGTTGTGGGCCGCCAGCTTTGAGAAGACGGCGGCGAAATCCACCTGCCCATCGCCGAGGGAACGGAACCGCCCGGCCCGGTTGATCCACGGTTGATACCCCGAGTACACCCCCTGGCGGCCGGTCGGGTTCAACTCGGCGTCCTTGACGTGGAAGGCGCAGATCCGTTCGTGATAGATGTCGATGAAGTCGAGATAGTCGAGGTGCATCAGCACGAAGTGGGAGGGATCGTAGTTGATCCGGCAGCGGGGGTGGCCGCCGAGGGCCTCGAGGAACATCTCGAACGTGGCGCCGTCGAACACGTCCTCGCTGGGATGGATCTCGTACCCGACGTCCACACCGGCTTCGTCATAGGCATCGAGGATTGGCCGCCACCGCCGGGCCAGTTCCGCGAACGCGGTTTCGATCAGCCCCGCGGGACGCTGCGGCCACGGATAGACATAGGGCCAGGCCAAGGCGCCGGTGAAGCTGACGCTCGCGTTGAGACCCAGGTTCCGGGAGGCCTTGGCGGCGAGCAACATCTGGCGGACCGCCCAGGCCTGGCGGTCCTTCGGCTTCCCGTGCACGGCGGCGGGCGCGAAGGCATCGAAGGCCGCATCGTAGGCCGGGTTGACCGCGACGAGTTGCCCCCGCAGGTGGGTCGACAACTCGGCAATCTCGACTCCGTTGGCTCGGGCCGCTCCCGCCAGCTCGTCGCAATAGGTCTTCGAGGTCGCTGCCTTCTCGAGATCGAAGAGCCGCCCGTCCCACGTCGGGATCTGGACCCCCTGATACCCCAGCGACGCGGCCCATTGGGTGATCGCATCCCACGAATTGAAGGGGGCCGAATCGCCGGCGAATTGGGCCAAGAAGACGGCGGGTCCCTTGATGTTGGTTGCCACGGACGATCTCCTAGAAATAGGTGTTGAGCAGACTCTCGAGATACTCCTGCCGCCCCGACCGCGGTAGAGGCTCGAGTCCCGACCGGTGCACCCGCAGGGCGATGGCGTCGAGGCTTTCCTTGCCCACGAGCATCGCCTGGTTCTCGGGTTGGACCCATGCCGGGTAACGGGCCTCGACCGCACCGGCCAACCGGCCGTCCTCAATCATCCGGGCCGCTATCAGGAGACCCCAGGGCGCAGGCATCCATCGAGCCGACGTTGGCGTGGAGCAGGTCGTCAGGATCGATCGACTGGCGCCGGATCTTGGCGTCGAAGTTCATCCCGCCGGTGGTGAAGCCGCTGGCTTTGAGGATCTGGTACTGCGCCAGCGCCATTTCGGGGACGTTCATCGCAAACTGATCGGTGTCTCAGCCGGATTGATAGTCCCCCCGGTTGATGTCGATCGAGCCGAAGACACCAACGCCGCGGCCAGCGCAATCTCGTGTTCGAAGGTGTGGCCCGCCAAGAGGGCGTGGTTCTGCTCGATGTTGATCTTGACCTCGCCCTCGAGTCCTAGGGCATCGATCGTGGCGGCTACGGTGGCGACGTCGTAGTCGTACTGGTGCTTGGTTGGCTCTCGGGGCTTGGGCTCGATGAGGATCGGGCCCTTGAAGCCGATCTTGTGTTTGTACTCGACCACCAACGACAGGAACCGTCGGGCCTGCTCGAGCTCGCGGCGGAGATCGGTGTTGAGCAGGGTCTCGTAGCCTTCGCGGCCGCCCCGCCATGACTGGGGTCGGAGGGTCCTTCAGTCTCTCGGTTCCCGCCGGACCGATGATGGTGATTGTCCAATCCGGCATCACAGTCGGTTGCGTCGCGGCCCCCGTAACTGTGGCGGTCCCGCCCGGGGACACGGCCAACGCTCAGTTGCCCATTGCTTGCCCGCCGGCCGCGCCCCGGATTGCACTGGAAGGCGCTCACACCTGTGTGCTCTCCGACGATGACGACGCGTACTGCTGGGGCCCTGGGTCGAACGGTCAACTCGGCAACGGCTCGGCGTCGGGTAGCGCGACGCCGGTCGCGGTGTCGGGCGGCCTCGCGTTTGGCCAGATTGCGGCGGGCTACTTCCACTCGTGCGGTCTGACCACCAGCGGCGCGGCGTACTGTTGGGGACGGCCAATTGGGCGACGGCACCGTGACCCAGCGGACCAGCCCAACCCTGGTGCAAGGCGAATACAGCTTCGTGCGCATCGCCGTCGGCAACACCCACACCTGCGCGGTCCGCCCCAGCGGCCAGGTGTACTGTTGGGGGGCGAATGGCTTCGGTCAATTGGGCGATGGCACCACGATCCACAGTCGAGTCCCGGTCCCGTCCGGCGCGACCCCGCCGTTGGGCCAGCTCGTTGCGGCAGGCGGGCACACGTGCGGCCTAACGCTGGCTGGCCAGGCGTACTGCTGGGGCATCGGCGGGGACGGCCAACTTGGCACCGGGGCCAACACGAACGCGCTGACCCCGATTCCGGCCGCGGTCGGCCTTACCTTCTCGGAACTCGCCGCCGGGGACCTCTTCACCTGCGGGGTCTCGGCCGGCACTGCCCATTGCTGGGGGGCCAACAACGACGGCCAGCTCGGTACCGGCAACACCACGCCGACCAATACGCCGGTGGTTGCCGCCTCCGGCAACAGCTTCCTTACTCTCGGTGCGGGGACTAGGCACGCTTGCGGTGTCACGGTCACCAGCCAACTGCGGTGTTGGGGTCGGAACTTTGACGGCCAAATCGGGAACGGGACTGTCTCGCAAACCACCCCGCAGTTTGCCCCGGCTGGCCCAGGCGGGGCCTGGACTCGAGTGGTGGCCGGCGTGAACCACACCTGCGCCCTAAGCGGCGCCGACCAGGCATACTGTTGGGGCCAGGCGGCGTCGGGCCAGCTCGGTACCGGCCGTTTCTCCTACGAAACGACTCCGTTTCCCGTCAGCGGCGGGTTGGTGGTGACGCAGATCCAGGCGGGCGCGGATCACGGCTGCGCCCGGAGCGCGGCCGGGGTGTACTGCTGGGGACAAAACGGTAGCGGCCAAGTCGGCGACGGCACCACCGCGACCAAGTTGGTGCCCACGATGGTCTCGACGTCCGCCAGCCTCCAACTCACGTCTGCGGGCGGCTCGCACACTTGCGCCATCGATTTCGGGAACGCGGGCTACTGCTGGGGCGCCAATGGCTTCGGCCAGGTTGGTGACGGTACGACTATCCAGCGAGTCACTCCCACGGCGGTCGCCGGCGGATTGAACTTCGTCCAGCAACAGACCGGCTCCTCCCATACCTGTGGGCTGATCGCGGCGCGAGCGATGTACTGCTGGGGCTTCAAATCTACGGCCAGTTGGGAGACGGGACGACGACCGTGCGGACCACGCCGACGTTGGTCACCGGCGGGCATACGTTCGCCTCGATCGGGGTTGGCGGAGGCGACCACACCTGCGGCATCACCACGGCCGGGGAAACCTATTGTTGGGGTCGCAATCTCGAAAGCGCGTTAGGCGACGGAACCACCTCGAACCGGAACACCCCGACGCTGGTGATCGGGGGCCAAACGTTCGGGTCCGTGGCACCAGGGTATGGGCATACCTGCGCCCGGACGGCGGCCGGCCAAGCCTGGTGCTGGGGCGATAACGGCTCCGGCCAGTTGGGCGACGGAACGTTTGACCAACAGGCCGCTCCCGTTCTGGTAGGCGGCGGGTTCTCGTTCGTCCAACTTGCCCTGGGAAGTTTCCACGCCTGCGGCCGAACCGCGGCCGGCGAACTCCGATGCTGGGGCAGCAACGATACCGGCCAGTTGGGGGACGGGAACCTTGGTACGCCCGGGATGAGTCCGGTCCTTGTGGCCGGCGGCTTCACGTTCACCGCTGTAGATGCGGGAACCGAGCACACGTGCGCCATCGCGTCGACGACATCGCGGGAATATTGCTGGGGCAACAACTCGGGTGGCCAACTGGGGAACGGGTTCGCGGCGACGATTCCCTCGCCAAGGCCAGTAGCGTTGACGGTCCCGCTGGCGCCGCCGGTGCTGGCCAGCCGAGGCCGGTAGACATCCGGCCCGGGCGCGGCCAGCTCAGACCACTCCCGCCGATGGGCGGGGCCCCGTCATGCCGCCTCGATCACGTCGGATCGGGCCGACGTTTCGAAGGCCTGAGCGAGGGGTCTTCCTCCAAAGTGCCAAGGCGTAGCGATACCGAGCGCCCAGAGCACAGTGGCCGGAATGTCGAGCAGTGATACCGGCCCCCTGATCGGACCGACAGCCACGCCCCTCCCCGCCAGGATCACCGGAATGGTGGTATCGTCGGGATGATCGCTGTCGTGGTCATCGAGCACCACACCGCCCCCGCCATGGTCGGCGAAGGCCACTAACAACGTCCTCGGGTCAGCCGGAATGCCAGCGACATCGATCAGGGCTCCCAAGGCGGCGTCGAGGCGCCGCGCGGCGGCTCCGTACTCGGCCGAATGCCAGCCCGAACCATGCCCAGCGATGTCGACGTCCGGCCAGTGGAGCACCACGAGGCCCGGGCCGCGCTCGGCAAGAACAGGACGGGCGGCGTCGAGAATCTCCATTGCGCCGGTCCCGCGGAATGTCGTCATTGCGCCCAGCCGTTGGGCCAACCGGCCGGCCAGAAACCTCGCCATCAGCGGAACGCGGGCCAAGTATCCATGGGTCTCAAGCCCATGCTCGCGAAGGATCGCTGTGAGCGGCGGGATGTTCGGGCGAGGCAGGCTGAACCGGTCGTTCCGGATCCCGTGCACTGCCGGGGCTACCCCCGTGAAGACCGATGTCATGGCGGCCGCCGTCACGCTGGGCAGAACCGTCTGCCCTTCGTACGTCCAAGCCCCGCCCGCCGCCAGACCCGTGAGGTGTGGCAAGTCGAGCCCGACTGGGGTGTCGGCTCGGAGCCCGTCGAGGACTACCATCACAACCCGGTCGACACCGATCGGCGAGGCGAGCATGGGGATCTTCCGAGGTAGATACCAGTAAGCTGGGGCTGGCCTGTCACGCCCCGGTGACAGGCCGGCGTCGGTTCGGCGACGCCCGTACCGGTTCGGTCACCCCGTTAGGCGCAGCGACCTGTTTTCCGCCTGGCGGCGATGGCCTAACGAGCCGACGTTAGGAATCGGAGGCCAGCGGTGCCGATGAGGATGGCGAGCAGGCAGAGGGTCCGGGCGAGCGTAGGCGCTCTTCGGCCACTGGCCACTTCATAACCGACCGAGCCCGCAACGGACTAAGCGGTCCAGCGCCCGAACGGTGCGATAGAGGCCGTTCCGAGGATCGGTCATGCCTTCTTGCCGAAGTACGATGGGAAGGGATCGACAAATGCGTTGGATGAGGAGATCGGAGCAAGTCAGGACCACATCGTATCAGTCGGTCATTCGGCGAAACCGGCTGCCCGGGTCGAGGATCGTCCAGTCGAGCAGGCTTGCGAGCCATCCAGCCTAACACCCTGTTCGGCGTAGTAGGGAGCGTAGCGGCTTTCGAAGTCGGTCAGTTCGCGGCCGGCATGGACCATCTGGTGGCCTAGTTGTATGATCCGCACAACAGAAGCGTACGGCGTGGCGCCCGAGTGCGAGTGTCCGACGATACCTCAGGTGCTCCGGGCCTTGGCGCGACCGAACGGAACCGCTTTCACGGGTCGCGTGACTCCCAGCCATCAAACCTCGGGTCGTGTGGTCACGACGAGGCCGCCGTTACGGTATCAGACCGGTCACGACTCATCGAAATTCAGCCCGCCGGGAAGAGATCACGCCCCCAAAGCAAACGGAACGCCGCGGGGTTCCAGAGGTCCGGCCGTCCTCCATTGTCGATCGCCTGGTATGACCTCCACCGCCTGCCGAGGCCGGGCCCGGCCGCTGCTTCGGCGCAGTAGATGAACTGGTCGATGCCGTCCAAGGCCGTGGCCACGGGACAGCGTGCCTGGGACGACGTCAGCTGGCACTGGCGGATCAGCCTAGCGATCTCGGTGCCGGGTACTGAAACCGGGTCAAACAACTCGTCACCGTCAGCCACGTTGCCGGGCCCGTCCGGCGACCCAGCGTCATCGGCGACATCGTAGAGGAACGCGGCTACCATGCCGGGCGTCCGGGCGCCGTCGGCGTTGAAGGACCGGTACAGATTCTCTTCGATGACCCGGTCCGAGGCGAAGTTGACGTCGGCTTCGTCGAAGTCGAGTCGTCCACCCCCAATCCAGGCTGCAAAGAAGTGGGCGAACCCCTCGACAAATGCGCAGGACAGCGTGTTGGCGACCCGGAATGCGTGGATACCGCCCTCGCAACGGTACGAGGCCCACGGTTCAATGGCGACGTAGTGGAAGGCGTGACCGTACTCATGGGCGATCAGGAAGAACTCTTGTTCGGCCTCCGATCCGCCGAGCCTCGCGGGCCCGAAGTCGATCCGGTCGTCGCTGGCACGATAGCGGCCGCCCACGCCTGCGACGTCCGCCACGTCGAGGGCGATCCGGATGGCGGGCCGAGAGACTCCGAATCGCTGACGGGCGATCGGACCGATGTACGCCATCGTTGCGAAGGTCCGCCCCGGCCCTCGCGGAAAGACCACGTTGCCGGCCAGGTCGAATGACTGGTTCACCACCGGTCCGGCGCCCATCGCGACGCTGGCGAACTCGCCCGTTAGGCTGACGGTGCCGGTCGCCGCCGGGTGCGTATCGGGGCAGGTGAGGACGAACCCGCCGTCCGCACCAGTTGTCGTGTCCGGAAGGGAAACGGTCGACTGGTCAGCCCCTCGACATTGGATGTCTGATACCAGCGCCCCCGCGACGGCCGCGAAGGTGGTCGCCGCGTCGTCGACCGGGTACGTAGCTCGACCGGAAACAACGTTGGCCGAACTGCCGGCAGGGCCCGCTGGGGACGCCACCCGCTCAAACCAAGCCGTGATCCCGGCTGACTCGGACTCCCGCCGGCCAGCGGGCCGGCGGTCAAGCGCGAGCCCCGCAATGTCGGCTGTTGCATCCGGCGTATCGCACAGGTCCGGACTGGCAGGGGCGAGACAGGCCGCCGCGCCGACCAGGATCGCGATCGAAATCGTGGGTTTCATTCCCTAAAGATCCGATCAGTCGGTCACGGGCAGGTCACCGTGACGTACCGTGGGTGGCGACATCCCTAGTCCTTCGCGCATTTGCCACGAAACGAATTCGGACGTTCGCGACGGGCCCTTCGTCACTTCTCAATCTCCCTGATACGCAGCTGTCACAACTCGTTGACGAACCGATGGCATCTTTACCGATGCAGGTCCACCCGGTGGAAAGGCCAACAATGTTGACGAGACTGGTTCCAATGGTGATGGCGGCCGCCGTGGCCGTCCTGATCTTCGCATTGGCCCGGATAGGCGGCGCGTTAAAACAGTTGAAGCGTCGGATCGAGAAACTCGAGGCACCGCCAGTCGAGGACGGGTGGATGGGGCCCAACGCTGCGGGCATCCATCGCAACCGCCGCCCGATGCTCGGCGCGATTATGGAAGAAAGCTGGAGCCCCCTGGCCGGGTTCGGCCGGTGGCCCGGGGGCCGTTTCGCCCTCGGGGCTGGTGGGTTGGCCCTGGTGGCGTTGATTGTCGCGCTGGCGGCCGACGACCCGCGGCCTGATCCGAAACTGGGCGAAGAGGTAGCCGAACTCCGAATTGGGTTCGACTCCTTGACGAAACTGGTCGCGGCCCTCGAAATGAGCGCTGCCAAGTCAGCTGTTGTTGCCGGGTCGGCGCTGTCTCCAAAGACCGACGCGCGGGCAGCGGCTACGACTCCAGTGTCGAGGGGCAAGCCGGCGTTTGTCGTCCAAGCCAATCGGCCGCCGGGAACCAAGGGGCGCGGCACTGAGCTTCCACCGGCACCGTCCCTGGCAGGACCCGCCACTTCGTTGGTACCCGCAAAGCTCGATTCCATCAAATGATGACCGGCGAACTCCCGGATCGCCCTTCGCGTGGCTGTTTGGATTTGGGACCAGCCCAGCGGGGGACCGCGTCATGTTCCCCGGCTCCCAGTTCAGTGGCCGAGTCGGGGCCGTACCGTTTGGTGGTGGCGGTGCGGTCAACACTGCCTTCTCCCAGTCTGGTTGGCGTTTCGATGTTGTGCCGGCGACGCAAGCCGTGACTGTGACTCCGCCGGGGGGCTCCGGGGCGCCTGGATTCAATCCCGGACTCCAGCGATCGGTCCTCGCCGGCGATGTCGTGTCTGTCAGCGTGATTCCCGGCACGTTTGTGGTAACCGGCGTTGGGCTTGGGGGCGCACCGCCCGGAAAGGTGCTCGTGAAGTTCGACATCCGGATCACCAACCTTCTCACTGGTGCCAATCTCATTACGCCGACCTTCCCGGTCCCGCCGGGACCTGGCATCTTCCTTTTCCCGTACTCGATTCGGCCGACCGTCACCATCGGCGTCAACCCGAATGGTACCGATATCGTTGTCGAACTGCTCAACACCGGCCAGGTGGTCCCCGGCGCCGACTTCGACGGCCCGCCTTACCATTGGGTGACTGGTGGAGGATGCGTGCTCGGGACGAGTAACTGCTACCGCTACGAGTCGTTCACGGCGCCGCTCCTGGCCGGCGGCGCTACCGCTAGCCGGACGATCGGCTTTGAACTCGACCCCTCAGTCAACAATTTTAGAGCCAAACTCGTGCTCGCCGCGGACCTTCAGAACGTGGGCCCTGCGGCGGGCAGGTGACGAAGAACATCCGTGGCGGCCTGCGCCGAATCGCCAATATGGGGACCCACTCGAAGGGCGGCACAAGCGGGAACTTCGAACGAGGCCCACGCACGGGTTCCGCCACCCGGGCCGGCGGCAGCTCGCGTTCGGCGAAGCCGGCCGGGCCCGGGCACGCTGGCACGATGCGGCGTTATGTGCGTGAGGCGCTGAGGGGGGGCAGCCCCCAGAAAGGTCTCCGCATGACCCGGTTCTCAATGCCCTCAAACGCTCACATCGCCGCGACAGCGGCCGTTGCCAGTGACCGCGCGGGAGTCAACCTCTTGGAGAGCCACTCGATGCCAAGACGGCCAATAGTGTTAGGCCCCCAGCGAGCCGACCCGCCTTCGCGACACCGACCGCGACCGGTGGGGGAACTGGGTGGGACCATCGGGCGTTCTCCATCGCATGGCTCCTTCACCATCATGCGGCCTCTGCGGCCGACCCACCGACCCGGTTCTGCTTGCCGAGGCAACCCGGTACGCCTTCTGGACCAGGCCGGACGGAGCCTGCCCCGCCTGTGTCCAGGCGACCCTGCTCACGACTCTGCTCGAGCGCGGCGAAGAGCTTTTTCATGACGCAGTGCAGCGGGCCTGGCCGCTGGATGCCGAAGCCGCCTTTGGCGCCCTCCCGACACCGCTCCGACTGCACGCCGATCCCCGCTTCACCGGACGCGGCGTCACCATCGCCATCGCCGATTCCGGCTTTGCGGCGCACCCTGATCTGATCCGTCCGACGAACCGGGTACGGGTCTGGGTCGATGCGAGCCGAACCCCGACCACGGCGCGGCGCTTCGGACCGGACGAAAGCCCGGTGTGGCCCGGCTCGACGGCGGCCAACGATCATCAGTGGCATGGCACGATGACCAGTGTGGTCGTTGCGGGGAATGGCTTTTCGAGCCACGGTCTGTATCGCAGCCTCGCGCCGGACGCCGAACTGGTGCTGTTGCATCTCACCGATCCCGATGGGCGGATCACTGATCAGAGCATCCTCCGGGCGCTCACCTGGATCGAGGAGCAGGCGGAGCGCTACGGCATCCGGGTGGTGAGCCTGTCGGTGGCGGGTGACGAGCCGGCTGATGCGATGCTCGGTCCGATCGAGCGGGCGGTAGAGCGGCTGGTCGCGTCCGGCATCACGGTGCTCGCGGCGGCGGGGAACGATGGTGAGCGTCACCTGGTCCCGCCGGCGACGGCGCCATCAGTGATCACGGTGGGTGGACTCGACGATCGCAACACCCTCGACCACCAATCCTGGCAACTCTGGCACAGCAACTTCGGCGATTCCGCTACCGGGACACCGAAACCCGAACTGGTGGCCCCCAGCCTCTGGGTGGTGGCGCCGGTGCTTCCCGGGTCAGCCGTCGCCCGTGAAGCGACGACGTTGTTTGCTCTGCGTGGCGCGCCGGATCAGGAAGCCCGGATCAGCGAACTGAAGCTGGTGACACCGGACTACCAGCACGTTGACGGGACCAGCTTCGCGGCGCCGATCGCCGCCGCCACCGTTGCGGCGATGCTGGAAGCGAACCCACACCTCACGCCGCGCCTCGTCCGTGAACTGTTGATCCGGTCGGCTCACCCGGTTCCGGGCGCGCCGCCCGAGCGGCAGGGCGCCGGGGCGCTGGACGCGGGGCGCGCGGTCGCCCTTGCGGTGCTGGAACGGCATGGCTGGGATGGTCCGAGTCCGATCACGCCGCTGGTCACTGCGGCCGGAGCGGTGTTCCGGGTTCACGATGACGCCGCCGGGCAAGTCGCGGTGTTCGGCTCGTGGGATGACTGGCAACAGGCCACGCCCTGCCACCTTCATGAGCCTGGGCTCTGGAGCGCCGCGCCGATTCCACTCCGGCCCGGCGAGTATCAGTACAAGCTCAAGATCGATGATCGCCTCTGGCTCACCGACCCGACCAACCCGTGGCGATCGCCCGACGGACTCGGCGGGATCAATTCGAGGTTTCGCTGGCTGGCCTGAGGACCTGAACGTTTGAGCAGCCGCTCCACTCGCGTGCGCCAGTGGGCCTGGGTCCTTGGTGGACCGGGGTGCTGCCTTTCGAGCCTACCGGATCGGCTTGCCCTCGCGGGCCACGATCGCGGGCCAGTTCGTATCGGCCAGCTTGAGCCGGGCGTCCGGTTCCTTCTTCCAGAGTTCCAGGACCTTCCTGCTGTTCTGGAGGATGAGCCGGCCGTTCATGATGGTATACGCTTTGGGGTCGACCGAGGCGAGGTATCCCCGCGACGCACCGTACCCGCAGTAACCCCCGAACTGCGGGGCGTACTTGGCCGGGTCTTTCGCAAACCGGTCCCGGTGTTCCGCCGAAGTGAAGTAGTAGGTTGCCCTCAAATGCGTGGCGGCGAACGCTTCACTGCCTTTGACCGGGGCGGCCTCGGTGAAGTAGCTGACCGGGTCGTAGCCTTCGAGCGCCAGGCCGCTCTTGGCGTTGACCACGACTTTGGGGCCTTGGGCCCGGACGGCAGACCCCGCGATGAGGAGGCCACCGGTGATTACCATCAGGGAGAGGATTCGCATGCCTGGTGAATGCCGGGCCGCCTGATTTGGTTCCCGCTCCCCGGTGGCGCCGGCGGACCTCCGTTCCGTCCCGTTTCGCCCCTCGGACGCCCCGTATCTCGACCTGTGGGAACGCTAGAGGCGATGTCCAACGACGGGGAGCTCCCGGCGCCGGATCAGGAGGACCACCACCGCGCACCCCAAGGTCGTGACCGCCAGGCCGAACAAGGTGCCGCCGTCACCCTGAACCTCGATACCGAGTGTGGTCAGGTGGGCCCCAATGGCCCCGGCCATCAGGCCGATCGCGAGCCCGGCCCCGAGCGCTGGCGTCCGCGGAATCAAGAGCAGCGCCGCGGCAACCAGTTCCAAGACGCCTGAACCGATCCGGCCCCAGGGTTCGGCCCCGAGGGTGGTAAAGATATAGACGGATTCCGGGGCGCCGGTGAATTTGAAAAACAGGGTCTGGCCGAGGATGATCGCGGCGATGACTTGGCAAACCCAACTCAGCCTCAGGGTGCTCTTGCTCAGAACGGTGGTTTTCACGAAGCAGCCGCCTTTCGGTTAGGAATTCACATGGGCTCCGGGGGACCGACGTCGCGGAGCCGGTTGTTCGGATCGTAGATCCTGGTGGCGTCGGCCGTTGCCCCGTTCAGCTCCAGCACCTTGAAGTCCCGGCCCTGACGGAGCGCCTCGGCGGTCGGCGTCTTGAGGTCGTAGCGCCCGCACCCAAACCCAAACCCCTCGGAGCCCCGGGTCACCCTCGTCGATGGCCGCCTCGAGTTCCGGAGTGAGGACCCATTCTCCGCCGAAGAACGCCGAGCCCCGCGAATGGGTTCCCAACTTAACCAACGGGATCGCAAGACCCGCGGTCGGGAACTCGTCGAGCCGATCGGCGTCGGGGGACAGAAAGAACGGGACCATCGTGGCGATAGCGGATCGCTTTTAGGGTTCGGTGATCAGCACGGCGTGACCATCGGGGTCGCGCACCATCACGCCGCGTTGGTATCCAAACGAACGGTCCGGAAGCACCACCGCGCCATGCGACACGGTGGGAATACCCGAGGATGCCAGCAGGTTCACTGACTCTCCCGCCGCAACCCGGACGATGGTCTGCCAGTGGATGATGTCGTTAGGCTTCGCATCGGCGGGGTACGGGCGGCCGTCGTTCGGGGTCAAGTACTGGAGGAACTCGACTCCGGGCCCTGAGCGCGCCCTGAGACCGGTGATCAGGAGGCTCGCGTCCTCGACGTTGTTGAGGTGCGCTTGCTCGGTGCCGTAGTTGCGGCTGTTGCCGCCGACTTGAAAGCCCAGGAGGTCCCGATAAAACCGAAGGCTCGCCTCGGTGTCCCGAACGACGATGGCGGTGTGGTCGATGCCGAGAAAGAGCCGCCCGGTGGGCCGCTGCCACCGGGGGTCGCCCTTGCCCTTCGGAAACCAGATGACCTCGAGGTTGTGGCCGTCGGGATCCTTAAAGTAAAACGCCCTGATCCCGCCGGCGTTGGGGTTGGTGTCGGGCAGGAGCTGCGGTCCGGTTGACGCGTGCCGGATCTTGTGGCGCCGGAGCAGCCGGTACGCCTCATCCATGTCGCGGACCACGATCGCGATATGCTGGAACCAATGATCGTTGCTCCGCGAATCGGCCGGGATCGGCCGTCCCTCGGGGGCCAGGTATTGCGTCAGCTCGATCTGC
>JANNQX010000180.1:0-21193 GCA_031400975.1 Gemmatimonadota bacterium | reverse complement strand
GGCCATCGGATGATGGTGGGGACCCGGATCCCACCCTCCCACAGCGTGAACTTGCGATTGAACAGCGGCGCGTTCCGGGACAGCCACTCACCGCCGTTGTCGTTGGTGAAGATCACCAGGGTGTTCTTCTCGAGCCCAAGGGTACTCAAGGTCGCGAGAATTTCCCCGATCCCGCGATCGGCCCGTTCGATCATCGCGACATAGTCCGCCCGGGTGCTGGTCGAGTCGTCAAACGGCATCAGGTGGCGGGCGTTGTCGCGGGCCACCGACGGATGATCGGGCGGCTGGTAGGGCCAATGGCCCGCGTTGAAGGCCACCTCCAGGAAAAACGGATCGGCCTGGTGTTGGGTGATGAACGACACCGAGTGTTCGGTGATCAGGTCGGTCATGTAGCCGGCGACCGCGACGGGAGTGGCATTCTCAAACAGATCCGGCCGGCCGGCGCCATCGGTGTGGACGTAGTAATCGATGTAACCGCTCTTGAACCCGAAGAAATAGCCGAACCCATGGGCGTTCGGGCTGAACTCCGGCTTTTAGCCCAGGTGCCACTTGCCGAGCAGGCCGGTGGCGTAGCCGTTGTTCTTGAGAAGTTGGGGCAGGGACCGGCCGGTGGCCGGCAGCCCCAGCTCGCCGAACCGAGTGGTTGGGCCTCCGAATGGTTCCTCGATGGCCGCCCGCTGTTGATAGCGCCCGGAGATCAGCCCGGCGCGGGTCGGGCTACAGAGCGGCGCGTTGGCGTAGAAATCGGTAAGACGGACGCCTTCTTTTGCCAAACGGTCGATGTTAGGTGTCTTGATGTCGGGGGCGCCGTAGCTGCCGATGTCACCGTAGCCGACATCGTCGGTAATGATGAGGACGACGTTCGGTCGGGACAAGGTCGGGCTTTGGGCTCCGGCCGGCGCTGCCGCTAGGGCAGCACCCAGGATCAGGGCGATGGGTCGCATCGCTGGAAGCTAGCACATTTCCGCGAGTCGTCGTTCCAGGGGCGGGCCAACTCGACCAGCACCGCCGGAAACGCCCGACATCGTCGAGCCAAACCGGGTTGTGGCCGTCGATCAGCGGCGTCGACCCTGGACGCGCGCCCCCCGGGCCACGGGCGTCTCGCTGGTAGTGAACGGAGCCGCGGCGTGGGTGATGCGTCCTCCCACCACGGTCAGGAGGGCGGTCACGTCCTTGATCCGCTCCGGCTTGATGGTGAACAAGTCTCGGCTCAGCACCACGAAATCCGCCAGCATTCCGGTCTTGAGCTTTCCCTTGTCGGCCTCGCTCGCCTCGGCGTAAGCGTTGTTGGCGGTATAGGATCGAAGTGCGGTCTCCAGATCGAGCCGCTCCTCAGGGAACCATCCGCCTTCCGGTTGGCCGTCGAGCGTCCGTCGCGTCACGGCCGCATAGATGATCTTCATTGGGTCGGCGGTGTACCAGGAGGCGTTGGTGCCGGGCCAGTCCGATCCGAAGGTCAGCATCACCCCGGCGTCATGGAGCGTCTTGAAGGCGTAGGCCCATCGGGCCCGAGTGCCGATTCGGGGCTCCATCCATCGCATGTCGTCGATGGCATGGAACGGTTGCACTTCGGCGATGACGCCGAGGGCGGCAAAACGCTTCGCTACCGCAGCACCCCGGAGCACCTGGGAATGGATGATCCGAAACCGCCGCTCTCGGGGCGGGTTCTCCCGGACTACCTTCTCGAACAGCGACAGCAGGGAGTCGATCGCCTCGTCGCCGATCGCGTGGACCATCGGCGAGTACCCGGCCTTGTCGGCGCCGATCAGGTTCCGGTCCATGTTGCCGGCCGGCTCCATCCCGGAGCCCGGGCCGCTGGTGGCGGCGGTGTTGGTGGAGTCGCGCCAATCGCCCCGCTTGCCGGAATGAAGTTGCGGTTCGTAAAAGCGGGCGGTCGAGTTCCCCTGGATCCCGTCGACGAAGCCCTTGAGGCCACCGATCCGGAGCCAGTCGTCGCCGAACCCCTGGGGGATACCCACGGCGGCGAGTTCGTCCCATTTGTCGAGGGTGGGACGGGCAAAGACCCTAACGGTCAGCTCGCCGCGACGTTTGAGTTCGTGGTAGACGGCGAGCTGCTCCTTCGGGGTGATGTCGTCGATTCCCGTCACCCCGAGTTCGGCCAGTTGGGCCAGCGCCGCTCTCCCTTCACGGAGCCGTTGCTCGAAGGTCTTGGCGGGTACCGCGGCTTGGACCCGGCGGAGCGCCTCACCGCTCACCCGGCCGGTGGCCTGGCCGTCGCGGCATTCGAGCCCCTCGACCGCCGGGGCGCAGGACAGGCCGGCGGCCGTGAGCGCGACGCCGTTGGCGAGGAACGCGGTCCGGTCCCAGCGTTGGATCAGGACCCCGGTTGAGGAGGTGAATGGATCGATTGACGAGCGGTCGGGCGAAAATCGCCGGGAAGTGTCGGCGGCACTCTTGCCGGTACTACCGGCCGCCCAGTCTTCGTAGGCCCCCCAATCGCCGCCGGTTATCCAGGCGCCTTGGGGGAGCCGGGACTGAGCGCTTCGAATCCGGGCCACCAGCGAATCCCTGGTGGAGACGTCGAGAAGATTCGCGCCGAGGAGGAGAGCGCCGGCCTGATTGAAATGGGTGTGGTTGTCGATGAAGCCGGGCGTGAGGAGCCGGCCACCAGCGTCGATCGTTTTCGTCGAGGGACCTCGATGACGGAGAGTTGCGGCGCGCGAGCCCACCGCCACCAGCCGTTCTCCTCGGACGGCCAGCGCGTCGGCCCAGGGGTGAGCCGAATCGCCGGTCCAGATCCGGGCGTTGGTCACGATCAGGTCGGCGGTGCGGTCTTGGGCGGCGACCTCGATTGCCGGCACCGAGAACAACGCGGCGACCAATAGGATGTTTCGAGCCATGATTCCGACCCTTTCTTCGACCGACGTCAGCGAAGCCAGGGAGTCAGCGTGAGGCCGATCAGGAGGCCTTCGGGGCTCAGCAACCGGGTCACCGTTTGCCCCCAGGGCTCCTCTCGCGCTTCAACCAAGAGCTGGTAACCCTGTGCCTTCAACACCAGCGATGCCGCACCAACGTCTTCGACGTCGAACTCAAGCCAAGAGTGAGGTTCCGGCAGGGTCGCGGGCCACTGATCGGTTCCAAAGCACGAACGCGCGGCCTGCGGAAGCGGCCAGAGGGCAAAGTGTTTGACCCCGGGCAGATTTCCGCCATGGAAGTACGTTGGGTTGTCGGCCATCGGCTCAAGCGGCAATCCCAACGTGTCGACGTAAAATCGTTTGCTCGCGTCGGGGTCGCGGACGACGGGGCCGAAGCCGGCGACGAACAGCACCTTCAGTCCAGAGGGATCGATCACGGAAGCAGCTCCGAGTGAGTGACGGGACTTAACCTAATGGCGGTCCCCCGGGCAAGACGATCGGTCTCACTGAAGCTAGGGCAGCGGGTCGATCGATTCGACGTCGACTCGTTTCCGAAGCGCCTTCAAGAACCACACTTTGTGGCCGTTGCCATAGGTAATCAGGACCCGCTTCCCTTGGCCGGCAACCCGGTCCAACGCCGAGGCGATGTTGGCAAAATGGGCTCGGTTGATGATGTCCCAGCCGCCGGTACCCAGCTCGTTGCCTAACACCGATTGACAAACGTCGAGGTAAAGTGACTGGGCTCGGTCCCAACCGTCGGTGTGAATCCACCGAGGATCGTCGACCGCACCGCCGGCCCGAATCGCACTGTCGGACCGAACCCGGGCCGCGACGTACCGAGCCCAGTCGGCCCGGCGAGGCCCCACTCGTTCCACGATCCAAAGATGAACACCCGTCGGGCGAATCTCATGAAGCCGTCCACGCGGTGGCATGGAGCTGTCGGCTCGGCCCCGTGTAGGCCCGCTCCACTTTCGCCACCCGGACGTCGTAGTGTTCGTACCAACGGTCGATTCCGGCGCCTTGCGCGCCGAGATGCTCGGCTTGCTCTTTCCAGGCTTGAATCGCCTGAGGGCTTTCCCAGTAAGAGACCGTAATGCCGAATCCATCCGCGCCCCGGGCACTTTCGATCCCGAGATACCCCGGTTGTTTCGCGGCGAGGCTGGCCATTCGCTCGGCCATGGCCCCGTAGCCATGGTCGCCGGGGGTACGTCGAGAGGAGAAGATCACGGCGTAGTAGCTCGGTTGCGGTGGCATGACGCTTAATCCTTCTAGTTGAGTGGCGTGGCGCCCCGACGAATTCCTCGCCGATCCGGGTTTTCCATTGCTCCAGCGTCGCCACGTTGCTCTTCCTCTGCTAGTGTCTCACGGAACGAAGCTGGTGACCAGCGCTCGCCGCCGGTCGACATGGGCCTTGAGCGCCTGAAGACTTGCGGTGAAGGCACCGGGACTCGACAACTGACTGTATCCCGGTCGCTCTCCAGCCGGGCCAACCACATAGGGTGCAATCAGGGCATGGGCAGTCTCGAGCATCGGGGTCGTTTGCTCCGGTCCGAATCCGGACGTCACAAACTCTTTGAGGTGGGCGCGATACCGAGCAACATAGACTGAATCGTCCACCAGGAACCGGATCAGCGGCCAGTCCTTGTCGACCTCGTTCATCGTGAGGGTGAGGCCCGCCCGCGCGGCCGCTCCGGCCAGCGGCTGGCCCGACACGCCGGGGCTTCCGATCAACGCCTGGTTGTGGTCCCAGGGAATCCACTTGATCCCCCCCTTCGAGGGATGGTAGAGGTAGTAGTTGTGGGCGAGAGTACCGTAGCTATCCCAGTTGACGATCGTGTTGCTTACGGCGAGCCAGCGAAGAAAATGGTCGACGTCGAAGTGTGCCTCGAGGCCGGTCCGCCATTCGGCCGGGTTGCGGGTCCGGGACGGGGCATTGAGGGCCGCAATCACCGCCTGAACATCGGAGTAATCGGCCGCGGCTTTGTTGTTCTTCTTCTCGAACTGATTGGTCCGAAAGAATCGGAACGGGGATTCGGGTTTGTAGATGTTGCCTGAATCTTCGCCGAACTGATCCTTGGCCATGGTGTCGTCGATGGTCTCGATGATCGTGTACACGCCGCAATATTTGAGACCGGTCCCAAAGTCGATCGATACTCGGTAAAACGCGGTCCGGGCAGCCGGAACGCCCGCAACCCGGAACAGATCGGCCGTGACCTTATCGCGAATCAGCGAATTGTCGACGAAGCCGGGTGCAAAGGACAGTTCCTTGAAGCCGAAGAGTCGTTGACCCTTGATGGCAGGGTAGACGTTTTCGAACTCGCTCATCTTGAGCTTGAACGGGAGCTTCCACACCCCCGAGCCCCAGGAATACGACAGGCTGGCCTGGCCCTTAAGCCGGAAGCCGACCTTCTTCCACGCTTTGCCGCCGAACCGTACCAGCACGGCGATGTAATCGGGGTCTTCGTCGATCGTCACGGACGGCCGAGGATCGCCCCCGAAATCGTAACCGTAGAGCGTCCGCATATTCTGTCGAACTGAGGTCCATTGGGCCGGGGTAATCACGATATCGAGCGTTGGGACGCTGGATTGCGGAAAGACGATCGGGTAGTCGGGCGGGGCTTTCCCATGGGACGTTGCGGTCCAATCCGGGTTATAGACCGCGGCCGCAGAGGTCGAATCGGGGTCCACCGCCAGCGCCGTCGCATGCAGCGTCGCGCTCTGGGTGGTGCCGGGTATGGTTGCGATGACGGTGACTGGTCCAGCGCCGGAACCGAGCGTAAGCGTTGTCGCGGCGCCCCCGGCGCTGTCCGTGATGGCCTCTCTCGGTTCGAGGGTCCCGCCGCCGGCGCCGATCGTGAACTGGATCCGCACCCCAGACAGGGGGCTTGCGGAGGGCAAGGTCACAGTGATGCCAAGAGGGATTGGAAGCTGATTGCGGATCACCGCGGTCTGCTTATCGCCGCCGGCAATTGAGATCGTCGCCAGATGCAACTCAGCCGGCACCCCCGAGTCGGTGGGGTCCGCGCAGCCTAGGATCGCGCCCAAGGCGAAGAGCCGGCGTGAGGTTTGGGTGAGGTGGCCCACAGTCCGGAGAAGATAGCGTCGGGTACCAATGAGCGGGATACCCCCCCGACGGTTGCCCTAGCGGTCGGGTACCTGCTTGTCGCTCAAAGCGGCCGGCATCTTGGGGGCCCGACAAATCGGGCAGGGCCCGAGTTGGGGCTGCTGGCCCAGTACCACGGTAACCGGACCTAACGAAACGACCTTGCCGGTGGTGGTATCGTTGACCGCCACGGAGACTGAGAGGCTTCGCCCGATCAGCCGTCCTGAGAATTGGGCCGGCAGGCGGGGCCCGATGGTTACCGGGAAGGCCTTGAGGATGAAACTTCCCGCAACGGCGAACCGGCCTTTCGCGTCGATCGGTACCCGCCCCGGAATGTCACCGAACGTGCAGCCGATGTGAACGTGGGTCACGGAATCGGTCGCGATGACGCCGGCCCCGTCTCCCCCGTAGGTGCCGAGGTCGAGCGGATCGCCGGGGATCCGCGATGCGCCGGTCGTGCAGGCGCCGGTGAGCCACACCGCGGCCACTACTCGGCGGTTCAGCCGCACAGGGTTTGCGTGGTCTGCCAGGTTGCCCGAAAAGGGCCCTGGACCGCGCCTTTGGTGGGGAAAATCACGTCGAGAGTGCCACTCAGGATGTCGGCGCTCGAGGTCGGGTCGAACCGCACAGTGCCTCTGGTGGCGGTTTCGCAGGCGGTTTCAGAACTACAATGGCTTGCATTGCCCTCGGTGTACGGTGTGGCGAGTGACCAGGTCTTTCCGGCTGCCGAGCTCCGGGACTGGTAGACGTAGACCCGGACCAGCGGCGGGGTAAGGGGTGACGATTTGGCCGACTCCGACAGTTCGACCGCCACGGCGGGCCCGTCGGTTGGGGCGCACCATGCCCGGGCAAATGCGGCTGGGAAGGCCACGGTCGTCGGGCCAGCGGCGCAGCCGGCGAGCCCGACGATTGTAAACAGAGGCAAGAAACGGTTGCGGGGCACCATCAGCTCCTGGGATTCGACTCGCCAGCTAGTACCCCGAGAACCGTCTCCTCGTCACCGGGCCCCTGGCTAGCGGTCCTTTCGCCCGTCGTGGTCTCGATCCTCGAAGATCCGGAAAGAGCGGCGAATGTTCTGGCGAACTTGGGCTTCGGTTGGGCTCCCAGCCGTTGCGGTGGCAGGATCGATCACGCCAACTCCGCCGGCCAGGAACCAACTCCCCACTTCAACCACGAGGGTCAGGTCGGTGATAGTGGCGTCCTTTACGACCAGGGTGGGATCGAGCTCAGATTCCTGCTTGGCTGAGACGTCGCTGGTGTAGGTAAAGGCCTTGCCGTCGAAAGTGCCAACGGCCCGAATGCTGATCCCGGCAACGCCCGGGTGGTCGACCAAGAACTTCCGATCGGCCGAGTCGTTGCCGACCTTGTGGATCTTGAATTCGACTTCACGAAAGGTGCCGGTGTCGACTTGGACTTGAAGTTTGCGGATTGGGCCGGCCCCAAGCGGCAGATCGAGGAGAAAGGGACCGATTTCCAGTTCCGAACAGTCATGGCTTTGGCGGTGTTCCTTATCGCCCCGGTGCTCGCCATCCGACCCGCTGCTGCCGGCCGGCTTGTCGAAGTTGCAGTCGGCGCTGCCTTTGATTCGTTTGAGCTCAATTTCGCGGAGAATCAGCTCCACTTTGGTGAGGACCAGGGTATGGCCGCCGACTTTGACGGTGTCCGGGCCCGCGAGCGCCGGGGCGCCGGTAACGCCGTTGGGCAGCGTGGTGACCATCAGGCCCACCCGCTGGGTGCCGGGCGCGGGGCCGCTCGAATCGGAACAGGCTGATCCAAGCATCGCGACCGCTACCACCGCGGCCGAAGTGATCGACTTTGGCATAGGTCTCCAATCAGATTGAGGCGTGCTGTTACTCAACCCGGAGACGAACCGGGACCTGGACCCACCACACACCCGGGGATGCAAGATGCTGCATCAGCCGAAAGGCTGATCGATCGCTAGGCTTTGTTTGGTGAAGAGGTGGGGGCCGTCCTCCCCGATATAGACGTCGTCTTCGAGCCGGATTCCGAACTCGCCGGGAATCGAAATCATTGGTTCGTCGCTGAAGCACATCCCAGGGGCGATCGGCGTCTTGTTTCCCTTGACGAAGTTGGTCCACTCGTGACCGTCGAGCCCCATGCCGTGGCCGGTCCGATGGGGTAAGCCGGGTACCTTGTAGCCGGGTCCAAATCCGGCCTGTTCGATGACCGCTCGGGCCGCGGCATCGACGCTTTCGCAGGTCGCGCCGATCTTGACGGCGTTGAAGGCCGCCGTTTGGGCTTCGAGCTCTTTGTTCCAGACCTCCGTTTGCCTTGCCGTGGCTTTGCCAAACACCACGGTGCGGGTGATGTCGGCGCCATAGTCCTCGCACTCGGCCCCGCCATCGATCATCACGACGTCGCCTTCTTTGAGTTTTTGTGGGGTGGCACTCCCGTGCGGCAGGGCCGTCCACTTGCCGAATTGGACGCTGGCGTACCCTGGAAACCCGAGTGCTTGGAACGCCGCGGCGAAGTTTCGCTCGAGCTCGTCCTGCGGCATGCCCTCCCGCATCGTGGCCAATCCGGCCTGGTAGCCCGCAATGGTGGCGTCATTGGCCCGCTGCATCAGGGCAATTTCCGCGGGCGACTTATACATCCGGCAGCCGGCGGTAATCGGGGTGGCGTCGGTCACCTCAAAGCCCGGTGCCGCTCGCCGAATCCCATCAGCCACGAAGAACCGGACCCGTTCCTCGATCCCGATCCGGCGATGGCTAACGCCACGGTCTCGGACGATGCCGGCGATCACGGCAAAGGGGCTCTCCTCTTCCTGCCACACCCGGACCTCATCGCCGAAGGCCGGCTTGAGGAGCTCCCGGGCTCGATCTTCCTCGAAACCGGGGCAAACGTAGGCCAGCGCTCCCTTGGCTGGGATGACGACCCCGAAGGTCCGCTCGCTCTGTCCCCATCGCATCCCGGTGTAGTAAAAACAGCTGGTGGCGCCTTCCATGAAAATCGCGTCCAGTCGTTGCGCGGCCATCAGTCGCTGGGCTTTGTCGATCCGTTGGCGGCGCTCATCGTCGCTGATCGGTACGATGCCGGCGGTCATCGGCTTGAGGGCGCGGATGACTTCCGGCAGGCCATCCTGGCCCGCTCCGGTGCCGCTAGTCGTCGGGGCCGGGGTGCCCGATTGGGCGCATCCCGCCGCGATGGTACCCGCGCCGAGCGCGGCGGTCTGCAGAAAACGACGGCGATCGATTGTCACGGGCACTTCCCTGTCAAAGTGGGTTGGTGTAGCCGGGGTTCTCGCCTTACGGGCGAGGGGAAATCGACGTATTATCGTCTCAAACCTATATGAAGCTACCCGTAGCTGCATTGGCATCGTTGATTTTGCTCGGATGCGGGAGCGGCGTGCGTCACGCGGCCATCCCGGTGCCAGCGGCTCGCCGGGCCGTTTCGCCGGCCGACGTGCAGTTCATGTCCGGGATGATTCCCCACCACGCCCAGGCGGTCAAGATCGCCGGGTGGGCGCCGAGCCATGGGGCTCGCCCGGACCTACAAATCCTCGCCCAAAGAATCGTCGTGGCCCAGCTCGACGAGATTGCCCTGATGCAGAATTGGCTCCGGGACCGGGGTCAGCCGGTGCCGGCCGCCGACGCAACGCATCACCGGACGGTGATGGATGGAGCGGTGCACGAGATGTTGATGCCCGGAATGATGACGGACGAGGAACTCGCCCAACTCGACCGGGCGCGCGGCTCGGAGTACGACCGCCTCTTTCTCACCTCCATGATTCGGCACCACGAAGGCGCGATCACCATGGTCGACCAGTTATTCGCTGCCGATGGCGCCGGCCAAGACGAGGTCGTCTTTCGGTTTGGATCCGACGTCCATGCCGATCAGAGTATCGAAATCGAACGAATGCAGAAGATGCTGGCCCAAATCCCCAAGTGACGGAGCCCTCCTGATGAATCGCGATTCCTTTCCATCATTGTTGGTGGTCGGAGCGCTAGCGCTCACGGCCTGTTCTTCAGCGTCAATGGCCGGTTCAGGAGCCATCCCGGCCCCGACCACCAATCTGTCGACCACGCCGCCCAGCCCAGACCCCCGGGTCGGTCTCAAGGCCGGGAAGACCACCGCGGGGGTGGCGGCTTGGAACCTCCGGCTGGTGTCGAATTCACCGACTCCGGCCGGATTCGAATCGGCCAGCAATTCCGATCTTGCCTTCCGGGGCAATTATGTGTTCCAGGGCAACTACAACGGCTTTGTGGTCTGGGATATCGCCAATCCGAGCCGACCGACCGTGACGAAGCCCTACCTCTGTCCCGCGTCGCAGAGCGATGTCTCGGTGTATGGGAACTTGCTCTTCGTTTCGGGCGAAGGCCTGACCGGCCGGCTCGATTGCGGCCCCCAAGGTGTCCCAGAGGCCGTGAGTCATGACCGGCTCCGTGGGATCCGGATTTTTGATGCCACCGATATCGCGAATCCGAAGTACCTCGCCAACGTGCAGACTTGCCGCGGCTCCCACACCCACACGGTGGTGGTCGATCCCAAGGACAAGGACAACGTCTATATCTATGTTTCCGGCTCGTCGGGCGTCCGGCCTAACGAGGAACTGCCGGGCTGTTCCGGGGCAATGCCGGAGGAGGATCCGAATTCGGCGTTGTTCCGGATCGAGGTCATCAAGGTTCCGCTCGCGGCGCCGGAGCAGTCCAGGATCGTGAGTTCGCCGCGGATCTTCCAGGACCTCGCCGTGGCGCCTCGTCATGCTGAGCCCCTTGATTCCGCCGAGGCTGCCCGGGCCGCGAGCCGGCCGCCGCGCCCCGCCCGGCCCGGCGCCGGCCGGGGCCCGACCCAGTGTCATGATATCACGGTCTATCCGGCACTCGGTTTGGCGGGCGGCGCCTGCGGCGGGTACGGGCTCTTGCTCGACATCAGTGACGTTGCGCACCCGGTCCGGATCGGGGCGGTGGCGGACTCCAACTTCTCATTCTGGCATTCGGCCACCTTCAGCAATGACGGCTCGAAGGTGCTCTTCACCGACGAGTGGGGCGGCGGGTCGGCGCCGCGGTGCCGCAGCACCGATAAGTACGAGTGGGGGGCCAACGCATTGTTTACCATCACGAATCGGCAGATGCAGTTCAAGAGCTACTACAAGATGCCGGCGGCCCAGACCTCGCTCGAGAATTGCGTGGCTCACAACGGGTCGTTGATTCCGATTCCGGGCCGCGATGTCATGGTCCAAGGATGGTATCAGGGCGGGATTTCGATCTTCGACTGGACGAACCCCTCGAAGCCGACTGAAATCGCCTACTACGACCGAGGCCCGGTCGATTCCACCAAACTGGTGAGCGGCGGTTCTTGGTCGGTGTATTGGTACAACGGCTATATGGTCAGCTCCGAAATTGCCCGAGGACTCGACGTGTTCGAGTTGACCCCGAGTGGTCTCCTGTCACAGAATGAAATCGACGCGGCGAAAACGGTGCGGTTCGAGTATTTGAACACCCAGGGGCAGCCGAAACTGGTGTGGCCGGCATCGTTTGCCTTACCGCGAGCCTACCTCGACCAGCTGGAGCGGGACCACGGCCTCGCTCCTGAGAAGATCACGGCGGCACGCACTGAGCTGTCCCGGGCCGAGAAATTGTCCGGCGATGCGCGTCGCGCCGCCCTGGCCGGGTTGGCGACCCAACTCCATGGCGACGCTCGCGGCGCCATGGCGGAACCGAAAGCCCACATGCTGGCTTCGGCGGTCGGCGACCTGGCCAAGATGTAACCGATGGCGGAACGTTCCTTTGCTAAGGAGGTCCAGCTTCTCCGGATCGGAGCTGGGCAGGTATTTGAAGGCGAGGGAATTCTCGCCGTTACGAAGGCGCTGCTCGAGTCAGGCGTCTCGTACGTCGGCGGGTACCAAGGGGCTCCGATTTCGCACCTGATGGATGTCCTCGCGGATGCCGAGCCCATTCTCCGCGAACTCGGAGTCCATTTCGAAGCCAGCGCCAGCGAGGCCACCGCGGCGGCCATGTTGAGCGCCTCGGTCAACTACCCCCTCCGCGGCGCGGTTACCTGGAAATCGACGGTCGGCACCAATGTGGCGTCGGACGCGCTCGCCAACCTGGCCTCGGCCGGTGTTACCGGCGGGGCGCTGATCGTGGTGGGCGAAGACTACGGTGAAGGTGCCAGCATCATGCAGGAGCGGACCCATGCGTTTGCGATGAAGTCGCAGATGTGGCTCCTCGATCCCCGCCCCAATCTGCCGTCGATTGTCGCCATGGTCAAAACCGGCTTCGAGCTTTCCGAAGCCAGTCACACCCCGGTCATGCTGATGTTGAGGATCCGGGCTTGTCACGTCCACGGTCGATTCACCGCCCAGGACAACGTCAAGCAGGCCTTTACCGTGCAGGACGCCCTCAACAAGCCGGAACGACATTACGACCGAATTATCCTGCCCCCGTCGACGTATGCGCAGGAACAACACAAGGTGACGATCCGGTGGCCCGCGGCGGTCGAATACCTCACTCGTCATCGCGTCAACGAGTGCTTTGACGGCGCCCAAGATAGCGTCGGCATCGTGCTCCAGGGCGGGCTCTACAATGGCGTGATCCGGTCGCTTGAGAATCTGGGGCTGGCCGATGCATTCGGAGCGAGCCAGATCCCGCTCTATGTTCTGAACGTCACCTATCCGCTCATGCCTGAGGAGCTCGCCCGGTTCGCGGCCGGCAAGAAGGCAATCCTCGTGGTCGAAGAAGGCCAGCCTGAGTTCATCGAGCAAACGGTCAATCAGTTCCTTCGCCAGGCCAACATCGGCACCCGGGTGGTCGGCAAGGGACCCCTTCCCATGGCTGGCGAGTACACCAGCGCGGTGGTGAGGACCGGGATCGAGGCATTTCTCCGGGAGTGGTTGCCGGCTTCTGTGAAGCGGCCGGCCCGGGCTCCGTTGCCGATCGCCCCGGAGCTCCGCCAGGCCGTCCCGATGCGGCCGTCGGGTCTGTGCGTCGGGTGCCCGGAGCGACCGCTGTTCTCCTCGATCAAACTCCTCCAACGTGAGCTCGGTCCTTTCAATATCAGCGCGGATATCGGCTGTCATTCGTTCTCCACCCTCCCGCCGTTCGACCTCGGCAGCACGATCATGGGGTATGGCCTCGGTGCTGCCAGCTCAGCGGCGTTCAATGTCGGTCACGATCGGCGGCCGGTGGCGATGATGGGCGACGGCGGCTTTTGGCACAACGGGCTTACCAGCGGAATCGCCAACGCCGTCTTCAACAAGCACGACGGGGTCACCGTCATCGTCGACAACGGCTACTCGGCCGCGACCGGCGGCCAGAACATCCCTTCCTCTCGGGCCGACATCCCGAGTCGCGACGGCCGCCATCCGATCGAAGCGGCCGTCCGCGGAGTTGGAGTCGATTGGGTTCGCACGGTTCGGACCTACGACATGCCGGCCACGACAGCGGCCCTGCGGGAGGCCCTCACCACCACCTTTGCCGGCCCAAAGGTCATTGTCGCCGAAGGGGAGTGCCAGCTCACTCGGCAGCGCCGAATTGCGCCGGAGCAGCGCCGGGCGGCCGGAGCGGGGAAGCGAGTCGTCCGGCAACGGTTCGGGATCGATGAGGACCTCTGCACCGGCGACCATTCCTGCATCCGATTGTCGGGCTGTCCATCGCTGACGATCAAGTCGCGCGACGACGGCCTTCGGCGCGATGCGGTCGCCACGGTCGACAACAGCTGTGTTGGGTGTGGTGTGTGCGGCGAAGTGGCGCACGCGGCGAAGCTTTGTCCCTCGTTCTATCGGGCCGATGTGATCATCAATCCGAGTTGGTGGGATCGGGTGACGAGCCGCTTTCGAGCCGCGGTGATTGGGTGGTCCCAGCGTCGCGGGGCCAGGCGCCGGCTTCGATTGGCGATCGAATGACGCCGATCGTCCGGCCGATTCGTCTCACGATTGCGGCGTTAGGGGGGCAGGGCGGCGGGGTCGTGGCCGACTGGCTGATCGAGGTCGCCCGGCGGGAGGGGTTCGCCATGCAGTCCACCTCGGTGCCTGGGGTGGCTCAGCGAACCGGGGCGACCATCTACTATCTCGAGTTCTTTCCCAAGAGCCGGATTCCAGCCCACGGACGGGAGCCGGTGTTCGCGTTGATGCCCGCCCCCGGCGATGTCGACGTCGTGATCGCCTCCGAGTTGGTCGAGGCGGGGCGGATGATTCTCCGCGGTCTGGTCACTCCCGATCGCACGACCTTGATTGCCTCGACCCATCGGGCCTATACCATCACCGAAAAGTCCGGACTGGGCGATGGCCGAGTCGATGACGCCGTCCTCCTGTCCAACGCCCGGGCCAGTGCCAAGCAGTTCATTGGTTACGACATGGCCGCCATTGCGGAGATCCACGGCTCGGTCATCAGCGCGGTTATTCTCGGTGGACTCGCGGGCTCGGGGGCATTGCCCTTCGGCCTCGATTCCTACCGGGCGGCAATCCACCACGCGGGTATTGCCGTTGCCCAGAACCTGGCGGCGTTCGAGGCCAGCGTGGAGGCGGCCCAAGCCGGGCCTGACATCGGCTCGGCGGAATCCCGACCCGGGGTGAGCCCGCCGATGATGGCCAAGCCTCGGGCTACCCATCCCGAGGTCCAGCGGCTCCTCGATCGGGTCGAGCGGGAGTTCCCACCGGCGCTGACCGGCGTTCTCGTGGCCGGTCTCCGGCGGGTGATCGATTATCAAGACATCGACTATGCCACCTTGTATCTTGACCGTCTGAGCCGGTTCGGCCCTCACGACAGCGCCGCACGTGGCTACCGGCTTGGCGACGCGGTCGCTCGCGGTCTGGCCCTGTGGATGAGTTTCGAAGACACGATGCGGGTTTCGGATCTCAAGACCCGAGGTGAGCGGGTCCAGCGAATTCGGGACGAAGTGCGGGCCGGGCCGACCGAACTGGTCCAAGTTACCGAGTTCTTGAAACCGGGCGTCGAAGAAATCTGCGGCACGCTCCCGGTCGGCCTGGGGCGATGGGCGTGGCGGTCGCCCCGAATCAGGCGGGTGCTGGATCGATTGACCAAAGATCGCCAGATTTCGACCACGACCTTGTCGGGCTTTCTGCTGTTGCGGTTCGTCGCCGGCCTCGGCCGGTGGCGCCGGGGCACCCTGCGCTACACGGAAGAACAGACCCGGCTTGAGGGCTGGCTCGGGGACATGGCCGCGGTCCAGGTGGAGAATTACGACCTGGCGGTGGAGATCGCGGAGTGCCAACAGCTGGTCAAAGGCTATGGCGAGACCCATGCCCGTGGTTGGCGGAGTTACGAGCGGGTGATCGCCGCGGCCCGGTCAAGCGCGACCCGATCGAGCGCTGCCGCGGACCTCCGCCGATGGCGCGAGGCCGCACTCAAGGATGAGGACGGCGTTGCCCTCGACCGCGAGCTGGCGGGGGTCGGATGACAACTAGGAGCGTTATGGCAGTCCCGCCTTATCTCGATTGGCCGTTCTTCGAAGCTCCGCATCGCGAACTGGCGGCGCGGGTCGCGGAATGGTCGCGCGCCAATCTCGGCCACAAGGCCCATCCGGAACACCGGTCAGAGGTTGACGCCGAGTCGGTCCGTTTGGTTCGGGCGCTCGGCGCCGCGGGATTGACCGGTTACTGCGTTCGGGCCGAAGACGGTGGCGTCCTGCCAGAGTTCGACGTCAGGGCCATTGCCCTGATCCGTGAAGCGTTGGCCCAACACGACGGCCTGGCGGACTTCGCTTTTGCGATGCAGGGGCTGGGAAGCGGGGCCATTTCGCTGGCGGGTTCAGCGGAACAGAAGCGCAGCTACCTTCCGAAAGTGGCTCGCGGTGCGGCCGTCGCGGCCTTCGCTCTCTCGGAGGCCGAGGCGGGGTCCGATGTCGCGGCGATGCAATGCCGAGCGACCCGGGAGGGCGGGGAATACGTGCTCGATGGGTCCAAGACCTGGATTTCGAACGGGGGGATCGCCGACTTCTACTGCGTCTTTGCTCGCACGAGTCCGGCCGAGCACCGCCCCGACGGTACCACGATTGCGAAGGGCATCAGTGCGTTTGTGGTCGATGCGAGCACCCCGGGGCTCGCGGTCACCGAACGAATCGATCTCATCGCGCCGCATCCATTAGCGACCCTCGGCTTTCAGGGATGCCGAGTGCCGGCTACCGCGCGGTTAGGTGCCGAGGGTGACGGGTTCAAGATCGCGATGCGGACGCTGGACGTGTTTCGGACCTCAGTGGCCGCCGCGGCGCTCGGCTTTGCCCAGCGCGCGCTCGACGAGGCCATTGCTCATGCGAAAGCCCGTCGGATGTTCGGGCGGACCTTGGCGGAGTTCCAACTGACCCAGGTGGCGCTCGCACAGATGGCGACCGAGCTCGACGCGGCCCGCTTGCTCACCTATCGGGCGGCCTGGATGCGCGACTCCGGCAAGCGGGTCACCAAAGAGGCCGCGATGGCCAAAATGACCGCGACGGAATCGGCCCAGCGGGTGATCGATCGCGCTCTCCAGATGTTCGGCGGCCGGGGCGTGGTCCATGGCGAAGTCGTCGAACGTCTCTACCGGGATATTCGGGCCCTCCGGATCTACGAAGGCGCGACTGAAGTCCAGCAACTGATCATCGGCCGTGAACTCCTGGCGGAGGCGGAACCAACGTGAATTCACCCCAACCAAGCCGGCAGGTGTTGCAGCCGCCCGAGTGGGCTCGGCCCAAGGGCTACAGCAATGGGATCGTCGCGCGAGGCCGCCAGATCTTCGTGGCGGGCCAAATTGGCTGGGACGGGGCCGGCCAATTCCACAGCGGCCGGATGAGCGACCAGGTCCGGCAGACCCTCGAGAACATTGTGGCGGTGCTGGCGACGGCCGGAGCTGGACCTGAACACGTGGTTCGGCTGACCTGGTATATCACCAGCCGCGACGAGTATCGTGATCAGTTGGCGGATATTGGAACCGCCTATCGGTCGGTCATGGGCAAGAACTTTCCGGTCATGGCTGTGGTCCAGGTCGTGGCGCTGATCGAGGCCCAGGCCAAAGTCGAGATTGAAGCAACGGCCGTCGTGCCGGATCCGGAGTGAGCCTCACCCGTCAACAGGAGTATCCCGGTGACTACGAAGCGGTCTGAGACCTTAAGCGCCCTCGCAGCGGGAATTGTCAGCGGGACCATTCGGGTCGTCGACCTCACGGTTCCACTCGAAAGCGCGACCCCGGTGATTCAGCTCCCGCCGCAGTTTGGCGCCTCCAAGGGGTTTTCCCTCGAGGAGATCTCCCGGTACGACGAGCGCGGTCCGGGATGGTACTGGAACAATATTGCCTGCGGCGAACACACCGGGACCCATTTTGACGCCCCGGTGCACTGGGTCACCGGGAAAGACTATCCCAACAACGCGACCCACAGTATTCCGGTCGACCGATTCATCGGCCCGGCCTGCGTCATCGACGTCTCGGCCCATGTCCGCACCAATCCGGATTTCCTCTTGACCAGCGAACTGGTCGTGGCGTGGGAACAGGAGCATGGGCGGATTCCCGCTCACGCCTGGGTATTGATCCGAACGGACTGGTCTCGGCGTACTGACGCCCGGGAGTTTCTCAATATCAAGGAGGACGGTTCGCACACCCCTGGTCTCCACCCGGCCTGCGTGACCCTGCTGGCCAAGGAACGGGACATTCTGGGCGTTGGGGTCGAGACCGTGGGGACCGACGCCGGGCAGGCCTTCACGTTCGATCCGATGTATCCGTGTCATACCCTGATGCACGGCTCGAATCGGTTCGGCCTCGCCAGCCTGATGAATCTCGATCAGCTGCCGGCGACCGGAGCGGTGGTGATTGCGCCGCCGCTCAAGATCGTGAACGGCTCGGGAAGTCCGCTCCGAGTCTTGGCGCTGGTTCCGAACTAAGGTTCCCGCGCCACCGGGCCCGTCGTCGTGACTTGATAACGTCCGTCGCGATCGACGGTCACGACGATGGTGCCGTCTTCGTCGGTCCGGAAGATCCGTCGATCGTGGAGTTGGTAGTAACGCATGGCCCAGGGTGCTGGGTGCCCGTATCCGTTGGTGGCGCCGACGCTGATGACCACCACCTCAGGCTTGGTTCGATCGAGCCAGCCTGGAGTGACGCCATTGCGGGATCCATGGTGGGCCGCTTTCAGGATATTGACGTCGGGTATCCGAGCGGCCTTGAGCCACGCGTTCAACTCATCCGCCTCGCTATCGCCGGTCAGCAGTGCCCGGAAATTCCCTCGCTCGATCAAGACACCCAGGCTGCTGTTGTTTTCCGAAGCGGCGGCGGGATCGAGCAGGGATGGGAAGACCGTGATCCGAACGTCGTCTAGCAGGATCGGAGCCCAAGGCGGAGGGGAGCGAACGACCCCTCGGTCGGTGAGCCATTTCTCAACCGATCGAGCGTTCTCGTTTTCTGGCGGCCGGCCGTTCGCGAAGTAGCGACCAACGGGAAAGGCGGACAGCACCGCGTCCATGCCCCCGATGTGGTCGTCGTGGTTGTGGCTCGCGATGGCGGCGACGAGCGAGTCGACACCGCGTTCATGCAGGACCAAAATGATGTCGTCGCCGCGGCCGGCGTCGACCAGGACGGCTTGCCTGCCGAGTTGGATCAGGATGCCGTCGCCCTGGCCGACGTCCAGAAACCGGATTTCGAGCGGAGTTTCCGGTTCGGGGGCGAGGCCGGCCGGGAGGGTGAGAAGCAGGGCGAAAACGAGGCGAAGGACCGACATGACCCAAGTCTACCGGGGAATCGCCGGCGCCGCCCACTCGAGGCGCCGCACCAGCGCCACCGCTGGTTCTTTCGTCTGATCGGTGTCCTGCATCAAACCGATCGCCGTGATCGGTTCCGGCTCCCGTCCCCAGATTCGACGATAGTCTGCGATGGGGTCCACCTCGTGGTCCTGCCAGCGTCCGATCGCGGCCGGCCCATCGAGACCAATGATATGAATCCGGGCGTTGACATGACTGGCGGCCGAATGATCGGCGGAGTCGGTCCCGGCAAAACTGTAGAAAATGACTCGCCCGGACCCGCCGAACAGCCCGCCGAGTTTTCCGAACGCGACGTAGACCCGGATCGGCGAGTCGTCGCGGGCTCGGTCATCGAGGGCCGCACCCTTCGGAGCCTCCAGCACCCGCCACGACCAGTGGAGTCGGTGGTCCTTCGACAGCGGTTCTTTGATCGGCCGATAGAACCAGGCCGCTTGGCCCGTTCCATGGATCCGAACCACCGGATCGGCGCCATCCTTCGCGATCTCGATAGCGGGCCGGTCGACCCCCCGCACCGAACGAGCCTTCCAACCGGGGGGCAGCCCAGTTCCTGAGGCGATCAGGCCGATGCCAAGGAGGTCCAGCAAGACCCACAGTTTGAGCGCAGCCAGCAAGGTTCCCTGAAGTCGGTGAGTTCCAAGTTAAACGCTCTGAGCGGGCTGCCGGATTCCCGCCGCTTCGCCTTCTGAGTTGAGTTTCCTGGATGATGGCCGGAATTATCGGCCCGGCGGGCGGCCCTAGTCGGTTGCGCCGAGGTACGCCGCCACCCGGCGCCACACTTGGCCTTCAACGGGCCCCGGATCGTTCGACATCACGACACCGACCCGGTCGCGTTCCCGATCAAAGAAAAACCGAACCGTGATTCCCGGAAATCCTCCGGTGTGGCCCACCAGGACCCGGCCGTTCACCGGGATCACAATGAACCCGTACCCATAGCCGGCGTTATTCCCCATGTCGGTTTCGGTCTTCGAGGTCATCATTTGGTCGAGGATCGGCTTCCCAAGGATGGTGCCGTTGCGAAGGGCTTCGGCCCATTTCAGGAGATCGGGCGCAGTGGACCATCCGCCCCCCGCGCCGCCGCCCCGAACCGTATGGGTAAAGAGGTTGTTGCGTTCAACACCGTTGTCGTCTTTGTAGTACCCGATCGCGAGATTGGGCACGTCGCGGTCGAGCTCGTAGAAGTCGGTGTCGCGGAGGCCGGCCGGCGTGAAAACGTGTTGCTGGAGATAGGTGAAGTAATCCTGGCCCGAGGCCTTCTCGATCACCAGCGCCAGCACGGCAAACCCGGTGTTGCTATAGGACCATTTGCCTCCGGGGTCAAAGGCCAGCGGTTCCTTCACGAAGTACGGCGTCAAGTCAGCCGTGGTCCGCACGGCCGTCCAGTTGCCCTTGAAGAGCTCATCCCAGTAGAGGCCGAGCCCGGAGCGGTGTGACAACAAATCCGCAATCGTCACCCGGGCGGCAACGTCACGGTTGGGATAGTCGGGGAGCACCCGCGCCAGAGTATCGGTGAAGCGGAGTTTGCCTTGGGCAACGAGTTGCCCTATTGCCACCGCGGTGAATGTCTTGCCCACCGAGGCGAGGTTGAACTTGGTGTCGGGCCGATTCGCGACCTGGTAGCCCCGGTGGGCGAGACCATGAGCGGAGTGCCGAACGGTCTTTCCACCGTCGGCGACGAGCACGACGCCGTGGAACGACCGGTCCCGATCGGCTCGGGCGAGGATCGCTGACAGGGAGTCCAACGCCTCGCGGCCGCTGGTCGGCTGGGTTGTCTGCGCCACGCCGATCTGGGCCGTGAGTCCAAGGTACACCAAGGCCAAAGGTCGCATGAGGATCTCCGGATTCAGGTCGACGGCGCCGGCGGCTTTGCGAGGTTTGCCTTTGCCTCGTCATAGGCCGCCTCGGTGGTGGGGCGAGAACGGAGTGCCCCTGACTTGACCGGCTTGATCGCCCCTGCTCCGCTCAGCCCGTGGATCGGGACCGCCGCAGCAGGGGCGTTGGGAGTGTTAGCGCGGGCCCGGCTCGAGCCGAACGATGCCCGACGGCTTGTTCTCGCCATCGATCGCCAGGTAGATAAACCCGTCCAGGCCCTGACTGATGTGCCGGATCCGACCCTGGCGACGAAAGAGAATCTCGGCCAGCTCGGCCGTCTTGCCGTCGAGGGTCAGCCGGTCCAATCGGACTCCGGAGAGCCCGCCGACGAACAGGCTGCCATTCCAGCCGGGAAACTTGGTGCCGGAATAGATCATGGCCCCGGAGATTCCAATCGACGGCACCCAAACGTTCACCGGCTGTTCCATCCCAGTCTGCAGGGTGGCGGCGTGGATCGCCTTGCCCGAGCCGTAGTTCACTCCGAAACCGACGACCGGCCAGCCGTAGTTGAGGCCTTTTCGGATGTTGTTGAGCTCGTCGCCGCCTTGGGGCCCGTGTTCGGTGGCCCAGATCTCCCCGCTGTTGGGGTCGATCACGAGGCCTTGGGGGTTCCGATGGCCGTAGGTCCAGATCTCCGGCCGGGCC